>DDQZ01000110.1:140890-181516 GCA_002343505.1 Verrucomicrobiaceae bacterium UBA2429
CCAAACAGCCCAGCGCGGCCAGTCTGGCGAGGAAGATCAGCCGCAAGGCCAGCGCGGTCAGTCTGGTCAATCGGGTCAGCCTTCTCAAACAGCCCAAGGCGGCCAGGGCACACAGTCCGGACCAGGACAGGAACCCGGCCAGTCAGACGCCGCCGGCCAAAGAGGCGCGGCGGGTCCAAGCCGCCAAACCGCCCAGTCCGGCAGCGAAAGAAACCGCGCCGGAGGTGGCGGCGGGGGCGGCGACAGAGGCGGCCCGCTCTTTTTCGAAGAAGCCGATGAGCAGCCCCGCCAAGGCCCCATCACCGGTGAAGGCTATGACCGCTGGAGCGACCGCCTGCGCAATGTGGAGGAGCTCCTCAGCCAGCCCGAGCTGCGCAATGAAGCCGCGCGCGTGCTCGACAACGCGCGTGCCATGCGCATAGACCACGAGCGCAACGACGCGCCGCCTCAGGTGGACCACTTGGCGATGCGCATCATCGAACCACTCGTCGAGCTGCGAGACCGCGTCACCGAGGAGCTTTCCAGGCGCGAGGCTGGCAACAACACCGTCCCCGTGGACCGAGATCCCGTCCCGCCCGCCTTCCGCGACCTCGTGCGCCGCTATTACAAGGAGCTTGGCAGCGGTGAATGACCTTCGACGCGGACACGAACTGAGGGGGCTGGACGCACCACCGCCCTGAAGAATCCCGTCATGGCAAAACAGGCTTGCTACCTTTTCGCCGCTTTGATTCCATCGTCGTATGAACCCGCCGCCTGATTTCCTCTCCCGTCGTGACGCGCTGAAAGCCACCATCGCCAGCGTGGGCCTCGGCTCCCTGGCCTTTGAGCCTGCCCCCGCCGCCGCACCCTCCGCGCCGGACGCCCGCCGCGGCTCCCCGAAGCGTCATGACATGCTGAAGTCCATCAATCTCTGGGCCTTTCCCTATCCAGAGCGCATGACGCTGCGCGAGTGCCTGCAACTCGCCAAAGACGCGGGCTTCGACGGCATCGAGCTGAACTACGATCTCGACAACAACCTCTCCCCCAAACACGGCACGCAGGACTATGGGAAAATCCGCAAAATGGCCGATGAGATCGGCATCCAGATCAGCGGGCTGTGCTCCTTTCTTTTCTGGCCGTATCCGCTCACCAGCAACGACCCCGCCAAACGCGCCAAGGGCATGGAGCTGGCCGGAAAAATCGCCCAATGCGCCCATGACCTCGGCGTGGAGAACGTCCTCGTCGTGCCCGGCGCGGTCCACATCCCATGGCGTGACGATCACGAACCCGTACCCAACGACGTGTGCGACCAGCGCGCCCGCGAGGCCGTGGGGCAGCTCGCCAGGCAGGCGGAAAAGCTCAAGGTCTGCCTCAACATCGAAAACATCTTTTTCAACGGCTACCTCATGACCCCGATGGAGATGAACACCTTCGTGGACAGCTTCGGCAGCGAGCATGTGCGCGTGCATTTTGACACGGGCAACATCAGCATGTTCCAGTTCCCCGAGCACTGGGCCAGGGTGCTCGGCAGCCGCACCAAGAACGTCCACCTCAAGGAGTTCACCAAAAAAGGCACCGACTTCAGCCTGGAAACCTTCCGCCCGCTGCTCGACGGCACCACGAACTGGCCCGCCGTCACCGACGCTCTCGCGGACACCGGCTACAAGGGCTTCCTCACCTTCGAGTACTTCCATCCCTACACACACTACCCGGAGGCGCTCATCTGGCAGACCTCCGACTCGATGAACCGCATCCTCGGCCGCAAGGCGTGAGCCATGCCCGGCTGGTATCATGCCCGCCCAAGGCGTCACCGATTTCGTCACCCTGAAGGATTATGAAGGCGTTGGGTTTCGCAGGGGTTGGAGTCCGCTGAATCGCTTCGTTTTTCAGGCGCGGTTAACATATCACTCGGAAACACCATGTCCCTGCCTGATGCGCTCCATGTCTGGCGTTCAGAAGGTACTCCATTGCCACGATGAAAGCCATTCTATCCATCTTTGCCCTGATCACGCCGCTGGCGTCGGCTCAAAGCCTCCTCCCTGCCAATTGGGATCCCGCACTCGCGGGTGATGTGGTGATGCAGCGGCTTGTCAAAGTCACCGCGCCGAAGGTGAAGGGCACGCATGATGCGGAGTTCGTCTGTGTCGGTGATCGCGCTTACGTCGTCACGGAAGCGAATGACCAACGCGCTGGAGAGAGCTCCGCGTGGCCGTTCATCTATGTCACGATGTCGATTGTGAACCTGAAGACGCTGGAGGTGGAAAAGGTCATCGACTTTGCCCGCAGTGAGCAGGTTTTTGAAAACGAGACGTTGCCGTTCGGGCAGTGTTTTGTGCCGCGCATCCTTCAAAAAGACGCGAAGACGTTGCGTTGCTATTTCACAAGCCAGGACCCCGGCAAGCGACAGGCTCAGATGTGGTATATCGACTTCGACCTGGGACGCGCGGCCTTCGAGAACCGCATTTTCCGCGCGAAACTCAAGACAGCGGCAGGCACCTTCGACATGCAGCCGCAGCCTTTCTACGATGACGCGGCGAAGCAGGGTTTTCGCCGTCCAGCCAGAGATGCTGGGCTGTTCATCTTCGATTCGTTCAAGAAGTTCGACGGCAAGACCTACGTCGCGTTGAACAACTTCCCCGTCGGGCAAAACGCGCTCTCGGTGCTGCACGACGACCTCGTCACCTTTGAAGTGATCGGGCATTACAACGAGCCGCAAACGCAGCAGCTCAGCGAATCCGCCGTGAACCGCCTGCCTGACGGCTCCTGGATGGCCATCGTTCGCAACGACAAGGGCAACTACCACTTCACCACCAGCGCTGATGGCAAAAAATGGACTGTCGGCACCGAGATGCCCTTCGTGAAGGGATCCAACTCCAAGCCGACCTTCGACAAGTTTGGCGATGTCTATTACCTCGGCTGGCAGGACGCCGAGGTGATCAACGGCGACCGCCGCACCATCTTCAACATCGACATCTCACGCGATGGCAAAGCCTGGGAGCGCAAATACCGCTTCATCACGCCGCATTCATTTCAATATCCCACGCTGCATGAGCATCAGGGCGTGATCTGGCTCAGTGTCACCCAAGGCACGCAAAAAGACCGCATCATGTTCGGCAAACTGGAGTCCGTGGGCCAGTTCGAGCCGCAAGCAGGCCGCAAGCGCATCGAATGGCCGCCAGTTCTGCCGAAGGGACTGGCGAAGCTGAATCCAGGCGAGAAGCTCTTCACCGATCGCGAGTATGTGATCGACGAACTGCCTGAGCCCGTGCGCGGCCTGCCATTCCTCCGCACGAGCATCGAAAAGACCGATGTGCGAGTCACCAAGCCCGGCACGCTCTTCGCACTGACACCGACGATTCGCCCCAAAGCCGCGAGTCAGGAAGAAGCGCTGCAAAAAGCAGGCTTCAGCAAAGTCGATGTGCCTGAGACACAGCTTTTCCCCGGCGAAATCAATCGCGTGAGCCTTTACCGCAAAGCCGTGAAGCAAGGTGAGCGGCTTCAGTTCAAGAAGATGGTGCTACTGGTGCTCGCGGATGGGGCAGAGGTTCGGGATGAGGATGGGATGTCGCCTTCGGTCATCACGAATCCCGGCGCGGAGTTTCAAGACGACGCACGTGGCGGCGCGATGATCATTGGCATGGATCGCACGCCGAAGGGGCGCATCTGGGGCTGCTGGACGGGCACGGGGGACAAGCCGGATGGCTACTTCCTGCTCGCGACCAGCGATGATGACGGCGCGACGTGGTCGAAGCCTCGCGTGGCCGTCGGAGCACGCATGGAGGCGGCGCAGAAGATCAGCGGGGCGCTGGTGGGCAATCTGTGGACCGATCCGAAGGGGCGTTTGTGGCATTTTTTCGACCAGCAGCTCGGCGATCCTCAGGGACGCATCACGAACTGGTTCATGCGTTGCGATAATCCCGATGCGGAGGAGCCGGTATGGAGCACGCCGGTGATGTTTGCGGAAGGTTGCACGCTGAACAAGCCGACGGTGCTCAAGGATGGCACGTGGTTGCTGCCGGTATCCGACTGGCACAAGAAAACGTGCCGTGTGTTTGAATCGACCGATGAAGGCGCGTCGTGGAAGGAGCGCGGCAGCTTGCAGTTCCCGGAATGGGAGTTCGACGAGCACATGATGGTCGAGTTGAAGGATGGCCGGTTATGGATGCTCGCCCGCACGAAAGGCCAGCCGCATGAGAGTTTTTCCAGCGATGGCGGCAAAACGTGGAGCGAGCCGAAACAAGCCGCGACGGTGCAAAATGTGAACGCGCGCTTCTTCCTGCGTCGGCTCAAATCGGGCCGCATTTTGCTGGTGAAGAATGGCTCGCCTGCCGAGCGACTGCAAAAGCGCACGCACATGAGCGCGTGGCTTTCCGAAGACGAAGGCCAGACGTGGAAAGGCGGTCTGCTGCTCGATGAACGCAACGCGGTGTCGTATCCCGATGGCTTCGAAGCGCCCGATGGCCTCATCCACATCCTCTATGATTGGAACCGGCACACCGACGCGGAGATTTTGATGGCAAAGTTTCGCGAGGAGGATGTGCTCGCGGGCAAAATTGTGTCGAAGGACGCAAAGCTGCTCATGCTCGCGAACAAGGCCACCGGCCCGAAACCCGAAAAGCTCTACAACGGCATCGAACTGCCCGACCAATGGCCGCCACGCTATCGCGAACCGAGCGACGCGGTGATGGAAGTGCCGTATTTGAAGAAAAAGCCGAAAGTCATCCCTATCGACCTCGGCAGGCAGCTTTTCGTCGATGACTTCCTCATCGAGAACACCACGCTCAAACGCACTTTTCATCAGGCGAAGAAGTTTGAGGGCAATCCAGTCTTCAAAGCCGAAACCGAGCGTGAACTCGGCCCGGCGAGAGAAGGCGAAAAGGGCGAGGAAGCGACCACCTTCACCGGCCAGGGCGGTGTGTTTTACGATCCGGCCGAAAAGCTCTTCAAGATGTTCTACGTCGCCGGTTGGCGAGGGCCGCTATCGCTTGCGACGAGTCCGGACATGAAAACATGGACGCGTCGCGGGCAGCTTTTGCCGGAAGGACTGCGCTGGACGGGGCCGAAGCTCGTCACGGGCGGCTCGGACAACTGCGTGTGGCTCGATTTGAATGCCAAATCACCTGCAGAGCGCATCAAATACATCACCTGCTGGCTGCATGTGCCAAAGGATCAGCGTCCGCAGGGCTTCATGCACTCGCTGCATGTATCCGATGGCAAAACGTTCTCCGATGCGGTGACGACGAGCATCGCGGCGGATGATTACTGCTCATTCTTCTTCAATCCGTTTCGTGAGAAGTGGTGCTTCAGCATCAAGATCGGCACCTCACGCGGTCGCAGTCGCTACTACTACGAGAGCGATGATTTCCTCGCCGGTGCCGACTGGAAGAAGAGCGTGTTTTGGACCTGCACAGACAAACTCGACCTCCCTGAGCCGCAGGGCCGCTATCCCGGCGCGGGCGAGGCTGCGCAGCTCTACAGCCTGAATGCCGTGGCCTATGAAAGCCTCATGGTCGGCATGCACTACATCCATCGCGGCCCGAACAACAGCATCTGCGAGAAGGGCAAGTTTCCGAAGCTGCTCGATCTCGAGATTGGCTTCAGCCGCGATGGCTTTCACTGGGATCGACCGGATCGCCGCGGTTTCATCGTCGGCTCGCGCACGGAGGGTTCTTGGGATCGTGCGTATCTTCACAGCACGGCGGGAGTGTTTGTCGTGCTCGATGACCAACTCGTCTTTCCCTACATGGGCACCAGCGGCATCGCGCCGAGCGGTCATCGCGGAATGTATACCGGCGGCAGTATCGGCCTCGCCACACTGCGACGCGATGGTTTTGCCTCGATGGATGGCCCTGGAGAGCTGACGACGCGTCCGGTGAAGTTCAAAGGCAAGCATCTCTTCGTGAATGTGAACGGCGCGGTGAAAGTGGAAGTGCTCGATGAGGCGGGGAAGGTGCTGCGAAGCTCCAAAGTGGCTTCCGGGGATCAAACGAAGCTCAAGGTGGAATGGAATGACGGCGCTGACCTTGGTGACCTGATTGGGAAGGCGGTGAAATTGCGCTTCCATCAGACAAAGGGCTCGTTGTATGCGTTCTGGGTCACGCCGGATGAAAACGGCACCAGCGGCGGCTACGTTGGCGCAGGCGGACCGGACTTTGGCGGCGTGCGTGACCAGCCGCCCGGCTTCTGATCAGACGCCTTCCACAAAGCCATCCCCGGGCGCTTTCACCCGCCAGCTTTCGGACCACTCGCGGGCGAAGTCGCGCTGGCAGCGCCAGTTGACGAGGGCGGTGAGGATCATCGCGAGGATTGCGCCGAGCGCGGCGAGGGCCATGTCCTTGTGGGCGTCCCACACATCACCCTGCGCGCCAAGCCAGGCCATGCCGGCGTCATTTCCGAGCACTTCCACGGCGAGCCATTCGATGAGTTCGTAGAGCAGCGAGGAGGACATGGTCAGATCGAGCGGCAGGAAGTATCCCCAGAAGCCGCGCGCGTTGGCAATGCGCAAAAATATCTCCCGCATGGGATAGGCCAGCAGCAGGCCGTAGAGGAAGTGGACGGCGCGGTCGAACTGGTTGCGCCGCCAGCCGAAAAACTCGTCAAGACTGAACCCCGCGAGCGATTGCCAAACCTCGTCATAGGGCACCTCGGAGTAGGTGAAGTGCGCGCCAAGCGCGTGCAGGCACATGAAGGCGAAAATCATCACCCAGGACAGGCGCGAAAAAAGCCGGTGCTTGCAACTCGCCCAAATGACAGGCAGCGCAAGCAGCACAAGCACGTTTTCCAGCAGCCAGTCCTGCCTGCCGCGCGGTTCGATGGCGAGCGCGAGCCAGAGCAGCGCGTAAACCGCGCCGAGCTTTTTCACCAGGCCCGCATGAGTCATGCGCTTTCAAACGCGGACGGGAGCGCGATTCACGCAGCGCCGGCCGTTCAAGGAAGCGCTTTTTCCAGCGCCTCCACATTCGCCCGCATGACGCTGAGGAAGTCGCCTTCATCAGGCGTGTTGCCGCAGGGATCGAAGACAAGGGACTTCAAGCCCAGCTCGTCCAGCCTTGCCACGCTTTCTGTGGCAGGATCGCCTTCCCAGATCATCCATTTGGCCGGGTGTCTGGCGAGCAGCGCTTTCAACTCCTCCATCGCCTTTTCATCCGGCACAGTCTCGGGCTCCCAGAGCACGGACTCGACATTGAAACCGTAACGCCGCGCCCAGTAGTGATAGACCGGATGCGAGGCCAGGAGCGGCGCTTTGGCGAGATTCGCGCCGATTTTCATCAGACGCGCATCCAGCGACTCCAGTTCGGCTTTGAGGCTGTGGAAAGCGGCGTCGAAATCCGCGGTCTTGTCCGGCAGCAGGCGCGAGAGAGCGGCGCGCACGGCGTCGGCCTGCCGGATGGCTTGTTGAAAATCCAGCCATGTGGTGAAGGCGGTGCCGCTGTGGCTGTGCTCGCCCGCCGGGCCGTGGCTGTGCGTGGCGGCGTCTTTGATCTCGATGAGCTTGTCCTTGAAGCCCGCGGAGGTGTCCACGGTCTTCGAGGCGGGCAGGCTGGCTTTTTCGGCCCACTTCGAATAAGTGGCGCCGTTCATGAGGATTAGGGCGGCGTTTTGAAAGGCGGCCAGTTCGTCGTCGGCAGGCTGCCAGAAAGCCGGGTCCTCATCCGCGGGCGCCGGGAAGGCGGCCTCGACGGACCCTCCGCCGATGCGCGTGGCGAAGTAGTGCAGAGGATAGTTCGCCGAGAGCACGCGCGGCCTGCCAGCGGAGTCAGCGGACGGGGCGGCAGGTTTGCAGGCGGCGATGAGCAGGGTAAGGAGAAGGAAATGCGGTGCTTTCATGGCGGATGCTCAGACTCTTTTCACCACGACCTGCTGCTGCCGGGTCTTGAGGATGCTGTCGGGCGGGAGGATGCCGCCGAAGCTGGTGAGGGGGTAAATGATGCTGCGGCGGCCGATGAGGGTGCCCGGGTTGATGACGCTGTTGCAGCCGATCTCGACATGGTCGCCGATGATGGCGCTGAATTTCATAAGGCCGGTTGATTCGGCGCGCAGGGGGCCGTTGACGACGACCTCGGAGCGGTCGAGACGGACGTTGGAAAGCACGACTCCGGCTCCGAGATGGGCCTTGTAGCCGAGGACCGCGTCCCCCACATAGTTGAAGTGCGGCACCTCGCAGTTGTCAAAGAGCACGCAGTTTTTGAACTCGCAGGAGTTTCCCAGCACGCAGTTGTCGCCGACGACCACGTTGCCGCGGATGTAGCATCCGGTGCGGATCATGCAGTTTTTGCCGATCCATGCGGGACCGAGGATGACCGCGCCCGGCTCGATGGTGACGCCCTCGTCAATGAACACATCCTCGCCAATGCTGACGCCCTGGGGGACCTGGGCGCGGATTTCGGGGGTGAGGCGGAACTCAAGGTAGGACTCGATGCGCGAGAGCGCGGCCCAGGGCGGCTCGGCGGCTGGAAACAGGATGCCGTGCCGAGTGTGCCGCAGGTCGAGGTAGTCTTCAGAGCGGTGCATGGCGAGGGGGCCGTCTCAGACGGTCATCACTTCCTTTTCCTTGCTGGCGACATGCTGGTCTATGACGGCGACATTTTTATCGGTGAGGTTTTGCACCTCCTTTTCCAGGCGGTGCAGGTCGTCCTCGGTGATGTGGCCGTCCTTCTGGCCTTTTTTCAGAAGTTCGATGGCCTCCCTGCGTGCCGCGCGCACGCGCACCTTGGCCTCCTCGGCCATCTGGCGGATGAGCTTGACCATCTGCTCGCGGCGCTCCTGGGATAGCACGGGCACGGGCAGGCGGATGACCTTGCCCTCGATGCTGCCGTTGAGACCGAGCCGGGACTCGCGGATGGCACGGTCAATGTCATGGAGTGTGGAGGAGTCAAAGGGCTCGATGCGGATGAGGCGTGCGTCCGGCGTGGTGATCATCGCGAGCTGCTTGAGCTTCATGTGCGCGCCGTAGCTGGTGACATGCACGTCAAGCCCCTCGACGAGAGTGGGGGAGGCCTTGCCGGTGCGCACAGCGGCGAATTCGTGGATGGCGTACTCGACGGCGCGTGTCATCGCGTCCTCGCACTCAAGCATGGTCATTTCAGGGTCCATAAAGTAACAAACGGGTCTGGGATTCGGGCTCGTTGCCGGTGGGCGGTGAGGTTGCCAGCGCGGGGGGGAAATGTCCACCCTGGAATTTGACCCTGAGTGCGCGGGTGTCGCGCCTTGCCCGCCAGCGTGTCAAAGCGCGCGGCTTACCTGCGTTTTTCTGGTTCAGGGGGCTTCGTCAAAACGCTTGCGCAGCTCGTTGAAGTAGCGGCGCACCTGCTCGCGGCGGGTGGCGGGGAGTGCGGTGTCATCAAGCGCGGCCTCCTCGGCGGCGAGGAATTCCACCGCGGTTTGAGTGGCGGAGTTCCCGGCAGTTTCCTGGCGGATGCCTCCGGCCACGGCGCGCGTGCTGGAGGGGCCCTCGGCTCCGGGCTGGGCGTTGACGACGGAGGCGCCCGCGCTGTCCTGCCGGGCGGTGGGGGCGGCATTGAGATCGGCGGTGCCGGCGCCGGGGTCGCGGCCTCCAGGCATGGCGAGCATGATGGTCGGCTGATCGGACGAGTCACCGGGAGGGCCGCCGGGCATGATGATCCCCGGCGGCTTGTCCCCAGGCTTTTGGCCGGGGACAGGGGCGAGGAGCATCGGCGCGCCATCCTGTCCTTGCTGTCCCGGCTGGCCGGGCTGCGCCATTTGCATCTGGCGGCCCTGGCCCTGGCCTTGACCTGGCTGCATGACACTCATTGGCTGGCCCTGGCTTTGCTGCTGCTGGCCGAGTCCGGGAGGTTGCAGGGGCTGCTGAGCACCCTGGCCTTCCTGGCCCGGCTGCGCCTGGCCGACCTGGGGGGTGGCGCCGCTCTGACTCTGCCGCCCTTGCTGGCCGGGGGCGCTCATGGGCTGCATGGCGCTGGATTCCTCCTGGCCGGCGATGTTGCCGCCGGCTTCGCGGAGCTGCTGGGCGAGTTTTTCGAGCTCCTTGCGCCCTTGCTCGCGCAGGGACATGCCACGCAGTTTCTCCGCCAGTTTTTCAAACTCGGCACCCGCGGCCTGCGCCTGCTCCTTGCGCATCTGCTCGTCCGCAGCCAGCACATGCTGGCCGAGGGTGCGCGCGCGGTCCTCCGGCTCGGACTGTTTCCCGGCCTCCTGGAGCGCGCCGCTCACGCGCTCGCGCGCCTCCTTGGGCAAATCGGCGGCTTTGAGCCGGTCGGCGAGCGCGTCGGCGGCGGCGGCGGCGAGGGCGGCGTCGCGGCTGGCGGCGGCGTCGCCGAGGTCGGCGGTGTCTGCCTGGCGGCGCAGGGCCTCGATGAGTTTTTCAGAAGCCCACGCGTCCTTGTCCGAGGCGAGTTTTTCGGCCAGGCGCTCGGCCTCCCGGGCGCGGCGCTCCAGCTCGCTCATGACTTCGCGCGCGCTTTTGCCGGCACCGCTCTGGAGTTCATGGGCGGTGTCCTGGAGTTTTTGTTTGAGGTTTTCGAGCGCTTCTTTTTCCCCGGCGTCGAGACCCTCCAGGTTTTTCTTCTCCCACTCGGAGCGGGCGAGTTTTTCGGCTTCGCGGCGCGCGGCCTCGCTCATGGCCGCGTCGAGCGCGTTGTCTGCGGAGGCATCCTCTCCGTAGCGCTTCCCGGCGAGGCCGCCGGCGAGCGCGAGCACGAGCGGCAGCCAGAGCCAGCGGGCGGGGCGCAGGGGCAGCTCGCGCATGAGGCGGGGCAGGGCCTGGGGGATGCGGGTGCGCTGGGTGTCGAGGTGGGCGCGAGCGGCGGCGTTGAGCGCGCCGCCTTTTTGCTCGAACCACCAGGCGGCGGCGAATGCCTCCCGCCGGCCTGCGGACTCGTCCCAGAGGGCGAGCGCGCTGTAGGCTCCCGGCCTGCGCCACGCGGCCCAGGCCAGCGCGCCGGCGAGCCAGAGGAAGGGGGCCGCCTTTAATAAGGTGATGCTACCGCCGATGCCTGACATGGCGCCCAGGGCCAGAGCGCAGGTGAGCGCCGTCGCCGGCCAGAGTGTGGTGTTCATGCTGGCGACCCAGCGGCGCAGCACGACCCAGGCTGTAACGCGCCGCGCGACTGAGGCGAAGGATAATTCGGGGGGGGCGGGCTGTGACATGGGGTTTTCGATGAGCATAACGAGCGCCAGTCCTCCCCATTCAGCAGGAAATGCCGCTCCAGGAGGATTTCAGCGGACTTTGATCTCTTTTTCAGTGGCGTCCATTTCGGCCTCCCAGCGGGCGAGGCGGGCTTTGAGGCCGGTGACGATTTCGGGGTGCTGGTAGCCGAGGTTGACGCGCTCTCCAGGGTCGTCTTTGAGATCAAAAAGCAGGTCCATGGTGTTGCCGTCGTTGATGTATTTCCACCGGCCGTGGCGGATGGCTTTCATCTTGCGGTTGCTGCGGTCCATGCGCCAGCAGAGGGAGCGATCGGGCGCGGGGGCCTGGCCGAGGGCGAGGGGGAGGAGGTCCACGCCGTCGAGCGGTTTGTCCCCGGGCAGGGGCTGGCCGGCGGCTTTGAGGAAGGTGGCGTGCAGGTCCATTGTGATGGCGGGGGCGGCGCAGGTGGCGGCTTTGGGCAGGCGGGCGGGCCAGCGCATGAGGCAGGGGACGCGGATGCCGCCCTCCCAGAGGGTGGCTTTGTGGTGGAAGAAGGGGGCGTTGCTGGCCCAGCGCTCGCCGCCGTTGTCGCTGGAGAAGACGATGAGGGTGTCGTCGGCGATGCCGCGCGCTTCGAGTTCGGCGAGGATCATGCCGACGCCGTCGTCCACGCGCTCGAGCATGGCTTGGTAGATGGCGCGGGAACCGGTGAGCATGTTTGCCTTGGTGACCATGGGGGTCTGGGGCGCGTCCGGCGGCTGGAAGGGGGCGTGGACGGCGAGGTGGGGGACATAGAGAAAGAAGGGCTTTTTGCCCCTGCCGCCGTGCTGGCGGATGAAGCGGGCGGCGCGCTCGTTGACGAGGTCGGTGAAGTAACCCTCCATTTGCACGGGCTGGAGTCCGTCCCGCAGGGCGTGGGTGCCGTCGAAGTAGGTGTGGCGGTAAAAGTCGGCGTGGCCGAGCAGCTCGCCGAAGTATTCGTCAAAGCCGCGGTGGAGGGGGTTGTACTCGTCCTTGTGGCCGAGGTGCCATTTGCCGAAGGCGCCGGTGGTGTAGCCGGCGGTCTTGAGGCGCTGTGCGATGGTGGTCTCGCCGGCGGGCAGGCCGAGGCCGTGAACGTCGGGCTCGGGCACCCATTCTCCGCCGACTTTGCGCCATTGCTCGACCTGGTAGCCGAAGGCGAACTCGATGCCGGTGCGCTGCTGCCAGCGCCCGGTCATGAAACCGACGCGGGTGGGGGTGCAGACGGGGGCGTTGGAGTAGAAGTCGGTGAACTTCACGCCCTCGGCGGCGAGGCGGTCTATGTGCGGGGTGCGGATGTCTTTGGCGCCGGTGCAGCCGAGGTCGCCGTAGCCCATGTCATCCACGAGGATGAAGATGATGTTCGGCGGAGCTGCGTGAAGGGCGGCAGCGGCAAGCATGGAGAGGAGGAAGGCGGCGCGGAGGTTTTTCATCTCCGGCGAGCCTATTCAATCCGCCGTGGCTGTGGCAAGCGCGGAGTGGGGGCTTTTTTTCGAGGCCAATGAGGCGGCCGTCATTTGATGGCGCGCGGCGAGCTTTGCGGCGGCCCAGCCGGCGAGACGCACGGCTCCCCAGCCGAGCAGGATGCCGATGCCGGTTGAGGGAATGACATCGCTGGGCCAGTGCGCGCCTACATAGACGCGGGACCAGGCGACGGCGGCGGCGAACATGAAGGCCAGGATGCCCCAGCGCCGGTAAAAGAGGGCGACGACGGTGGCGAGGGCGAACATGTTCACCGTGTGGCTGCTGGGGAAGGATTTGCGGTCGGGGCTGGCCTTCCTGACGCCGGGCTTCTGGACAGGCGGAAGGAACAGGCGGCGGAACTCGGGCTGGGGAGCCTTGCCGAGATCGCGCACGACAACTTCCTCCCGGGCGTCGCGCGGACGGACCTGGCCGGTGTGTTTTTTGAGCACGTTGCCCACGATGCCGTCGCCGGTGCCGACGGCGACGCCGACGCACAGGAGCATGAGCCGGGCGCGCGCGCCGCCGCGCCATAAAATGGCGATGACGAGGAGAATGAGCAGGGGCACCCAGGCTTGAATGCAGGAGACGGCGGGCATGAGCCAGTCCAGGACCGGGTGCGTCCAGTCCTGGTTGATCTTTCGCAGCAGATGCAGATCCCAGTCCATCATGGTGCGGAGGTCATGCCGCCCGCCCTGGTCCAAGTCAAAAGGTTCCTGGCGAGAAAAACGTCAAAATAACGGACATGCCCGCCGCCGAGAGGAGTCTCGATGCGTCCGAGGCGCTCGGCATTCTCGAAGCAGGCGCGGAGGGGCGCTTTGAGTTCGGCGGGGGCTTCCTTGCCGGGCTGGAAAATGAGGGCGTCGTCCCCGAGGCGCTCCTCGGGGCCGGGCCAGACCTCGTATTGGGACTCCACATCGGCGGTCTTGCTCCAGCGATAGACGCGCGGCTGCTGCGGCATGTGGAAGGCGAGCTGGGCGGCGTCATACCGGTAGCCGGCCACGAGCACGAAAGCGCGCCTCGGGTTCGGGATGTCATCGAGGAAAGCGCCCGCCTGACTGCCGGTCTCGTGCCAGCCCTGCATCTCGACGAGTTTCTTGTGGCCTTTGAGATCGGTGAGGAAGATGACAAGCAGTGCGAGGTGAAGCAAGGCGGTGACGCTGCCGGCGACACGCAGGCTCCACTTTTTCCACGCGGAGCGCGGGGGGAATGGCAGACGCCCCTCCAGCCAGGCGGCGGCGAGGATGAAGAGTGGGACATAAAAGACAGCGGGCCAGTTCGGGTTGATGCGCTGGCGCAGGGACAGCAGCAGGAAGCCAAGCAGCGGCAGCACGGAGAAGACCAGCAGGTAGCGCTCCCGGCTGCCGAGGGCGCGCCAGTTTTTCAGAGACAGCCAGGCCGCAAAAATGAGCGTGGCGAAGGTGACGGGCGTGTAGACCAGCGCCTGCACGGCGGGGAACTCGAGGGTGCGCCCGAGCCATTTGCCCATGCCGAGGCTCTCCGTGTCGAAGTGGTGCCTCGTGTGCTCCAGGGTGACCCACTCGTGGCGCGCGTTCCACATCAGCACGGGGGTGATGAAGGCCATGCCGGCGAGAGCTGCGAGCCAGAAGCCTGGGCGGGCGAGCATGGGGCGGCTGTCTTTGGAAACCGCGCTGAAAACCAGCGCCAGCGCGGGAAAGACGAGCATCATCTGCTTGCTCAGAACGCCAAAGCCAAGCGCGAGCGCCAGCACGAGCCACCAGGCGGGCTTTGCCTCCTCCGCCGCGCGCCAGAGCGCCAGCATGGCGAGCGACCAGGCCAGCAGCAGCGGGGCGTCTATGGTGAAAAAAAGGTTCAGCCCGGCATTGCCCGGCGTGAGCACGATGAGCAGCGCGGCCAGGCAGGCGGCACGCGCGCCGTAGAGATCGCGCGCAAGCGAGAAGACGGCGGCGAGCGTGCCCGTGCTCAGCAGCAGCGGCGCGAGGCGGATGCCCCACTCGGCATTGCCGGTGAGCCAGCCCGCGAGGCCCATGAGCCAGCCGATCATCGGCGGTTTGCTAAAATAACCCCAGTCCGGCTGGCGCCCCCAGTCCCAGTAATACGCCTCGTCTCCGAGCAGGTCCGCCTGCTGGCAGAAGAAGAGCATGAAGGCCAGGCGGAAGGCGAAGACTGCGGCGAGCCCCCGCCAAAAGAGGCGGGTCCAGAGGGTGTCGTCGGAATGGGATGTCAAAATATGAGGGCGAAAAAAATGCTAGACCACGATCACGCACCCGCAAGGCCGGGCTGACGTCAGCGGCTGGCATGGCTCATGGCGCATCCGTGAAACGATGGGGTTGACAGAGGTGACATTTTTGGAGATGAGTCAGGTGAATTACTTGATGAAGCTCATGAAGATTCGACCATTCCGCGCACTTGCTCTCATCACCTGCCTGGCTGCCTTGCTTGGCACCGCCTATTCAGAAATCCGCACCTTCACCAGTTCCGACGGCCGCAGCGTGGACGCGGAAATCGTGGCGGCGACTGCGGAAGATGTGACGTTGAAGCTGGCCGCCGGCCAGACTCTGGCCACGCCTTTGAGCCGCTTCAGCCTGGAGGATCAGAAATTCATCGCCGCGTGGCGGAAGCAGAATCCGGTGAAAATCAACTACAGCTTCCAGGCCAGCTATACCAAGGAGAAGACGGACAGCATGAAAGCCAAGCGCGGCAGTGAAACCATCACCACCGAGACCTGGGTGTGCAAGATGAAGGTGGCCAACCGCTCCGGCCAGACTTTGGAAAATGTGAAGCTGGACTACTCGGTCTTTTACAATCAGATGGACATGGGCAAGCCTGTGCTGCGCCGCAGCAACGGCAGTGTCACCATTCCTAAAATCCGCGGCAATGAGGAGTTGGTCCTGCCCACCGGGGAGGTGAAGCTGAACAGCGTCCAGCTTGAGGGCGGCTACTATTACACGGACGGCTCGCGAGCGCGGCAAAAGGACGCGCTCGCCGGAATGACCATCAGCTTCAAGCATGAGGGCAGGGAGGTCTTCACCTGGGCTTCGCAGGGCATGGAGGGCAAGACCGGCACTGCGTCGGGCACGCAGGGTTCGCTCTCCCAGTGAGCGGCGTCCGCCCTTGCCCGGGCGCGGCGCTTTCACGCCCGGTTCATGCGCACATCCAGCCACACCGCGCCGAGCAGGACGAGGCCGCGCACGACGAGCTTGTGCTCCGGGGTCACGGACATCAGGGTCATGCCGTTGAGCAGCACGGCCATGATGAGCGCGCCGAAAATGACGCCGATGACACTGCCGCGCCCGCCGCGCAGGCTGACCCCCCCGATGACGCAGGCGGCCACGGCGTCGAGCTCCATCCACTCGCCGAGGTCGGGAGTGGAGTTTCCAGTGTAGGAGGTGAGCATGAAGCCGGTGACAGCCACGATGCCGCCCATGAGCGCGAACGCGCCGACGACGACGCGCCGCACCGGCACGCCGGAGACAAAGGCAGCCTCTGGATTTCCGCCGATGGCGTAAAGATGCCGGCCAAAGGCGGTGTGGCGCGTCAGCACCCAGACCGCGCAGGCCACCGCGCCGAAGATGAGCGCGGGCAGCGGCACGCCGCGAAACTGGCTGGTGATGATGACGAAGAGCAGCACCGCCTGCGCGCCGATGAAAAAGCGCAGAAAGGATGTCTCCGCGTCCGGCACAGCGAATCCCGCCGCCCGCGCCGAGGCGCGCCCGCGCCAGGCGCAGAAGCCGAGCGCGGCGATGATCAGGGCGGCAAACGCCCAGCCGAGAGGCGGCGGCAGATACCAGGTGCTGAGCAGGGAGTAGAGATTTGTCTGGCCGCCCGGCACAACGGGGATGGTTTGATTCTGAATGACCAGCCAGAACAGGCCGCGAAACATGAGCAGGCCGGCCAGTGTGACGATGAAGGCGGGGATGCGCTCGCGCACGATCAGCCAGCCTTTGGCCCACCAGACCAGCAGGCCGGCGGCAAAGGCGATGCCCAGCGCCACGGGCGAGGGCAGTCCTGCGCGCGCGGTCAGCACGGTGGCGATGCCGCTGAGCAGGGCCAGCCCGCTGCCGACAGAGAGGTCAATATGCCCCGGCAGGATGACCAGCAGCATGCCCATCGCCAGAGTGGCGGTGATGGACAGCTCGGTCATGAGCAGGGAGAGATTCCGCGAGTCCACAAACTTCGGCTCTACAACGGCGAAGAACGCGGTGACGCCAAGCAGCGCCAGACCGATGGAGAAGTCGCGGTAGGAGAGGGCGCGGGTCATGGGCGGGAGAGGCCGGGGGCAGCCTCATGCGGGAGGTTGAAACTTGGGGCACTGCCTCATGAAAGCCACCGGGTTCTCCCAGGCCACACGCTGGATCATCTCCCGGCTCCAGCCGCGCTGGCGCATGGCCTGCATGGTCTTCGGCACGGCCAGCGGGTCGCTCACACCCCAGTCGCAGGCGCTGTTCATCCAGATGCGCGCGGCTTTGCGCTGCTCCAGCATGTCAATGGCGCGGTGCGGGGTGCATTTGCTCTCCGGGTAAAGAGTGATGCCGGCCCAGAAGCCGTGGTCGAGCACATGGTCAATGGTATGCTCCTCCACATGGTCAATGATGACGCGCTCTGGCCGGATGGCGGGAAAGTTTTTCAGCGCTTCCACGATCAGGCGGGTGCCCTTGAGCTTGTCTTCCAGGTGCGGGGTGTGAACGAGCACGAGCTGGCCGTGGTCCTGGGCCACCTGAAGATGGCGTTCGAAGATGCGCAGCTCGTTGCGGCTGTTTTTGTTCAGGCCGATCTCGCCGATGCCGAGCACGCCCGGCTTGCCGAGGAACTCCGGGATGATCCCGATGACCTCCTCCGCCAGCTTCAAATCCTCCGCCTCCTTTGGATTGATGCACAGCCAGCAGTAATGGGCGACGCCGAACTTCGCCGCGCGCTTCGGCTCATACTCGGTGATCTGGCGGAAGTAGTCGTAAAAGCCTTGCGCCGACGCGCGGTCGAAGCCGGCCCAGAACGCGGGTTCGCAGATCGCGCGGCAGCCGGCCAGCGCCATGCGCTCATAGTCGTCCGTGGTGCGGCTGACCATGTGTCCGTGGGGTTCGATGTAGTTCATGGCGTGTCAGACTTTGAAGGCTCCCAGCGCGCCCTGCATGGCGGCCTTTTCCACGGGTTCGGCGCCGGGATCGCTGAAGCTCAGCAGCACCTCGCGGGCACGGGTCGGCTGGTCGAGGGAAAGCAATCCGGCGGCTTTCTTCAGCGCCTGGACGCGGAAGTCGTCATCCTGCCCGGCGCGCTGCACCCGGTCAAGAAAGGCGGCAAGGTCGATGAGTTTCGAGCGGGCGTCCATGAAGCCGAGGTCGGCCAGGTTCACCGGGTTGGGCGGAGTCCATGTGTTCATGACTCCGACTCTAGGCGGCGCGCCGTCGCTTGCAACCCGGGCGCCGCCACGGCTGGAATCCAGCCCGCAGCAGGCTTCGCGAAGCGGGATGAAAAATGCCCGCGCGTGGAAAATGAAACTTGCGTGGAGGACCTTCCGCGCTAGGTAATGCGCCCCATCCGCGCGGGTAGCTCAGCGGTAGAGCAGTTGGCTTTTAACCAATTGGTCGAGGGTTCGATCCCCTCCCCGCGTACCATCTGATGGAAGTCAATTTTTGCCCAGGTAGCTCAGTGGTAGAGCAGTTGGCTCTTAACCAATTGGTCGTGGGTTCGAATCCCTCCCTGGGTACCATCTCTGGTCACTCAAAGACCGGTGCGAGCATGTAATATCCGCCGTCGCGCGCCATGGCGCGTGTGACCTGGGTTCCACCGCCGGGTTTCTCACGGAGCGCCGCCGCGACGTTGCGGCAATGCATGACATCCAGCAGCCTCAGTGACTGGACCATGGCCACCATCAGCGCCGTGCTGACCAGGCTGGCACCAAACAGGGCGGTGTATTTGCCAAAAAGAGACCCGAATGTGGACAGGGCGGCCCAGCCGTGGGCGAACCAGTGCCCGGCCTGGGCCTCATGTCCCGTCGCTCGGGCGGAAGCCTGATCCAGCAGCAGGGCGCTACCGCCCACCAGGAAAAGAAAAATGGTGAAGTGAACAAAGTGGTCGAAAAGGGAAATTTTCACCACCCCGGGAGACTTGCGGACCGCAGGAGCAGGCTCCGCCAGATAGAGCAAGGGTTCGGCAGGACGTGTCATAAGAGGTTAGGCAACGAGTAACTCTCAAACGTTTAAAGCCAACTAGATATTTAGATAAATTAAATAAATTTCATTTACTGTTCGTAAGAATGCAATTAAAGCCTGCGGATTTACAAGGACACGCCGCGCTTCCAGGGCAGGAAGTCGTCTTGCCCAAGGGCGACAGCTTTCGGCTGCAATGTCCCCGACGCCACCGCCAGACATGCTTCGAAAAGTCTCTCACCGAGATCTTCCAGGGTGCTTTCACCTGTGATGACGGGCCCCGCGTCGAAATCCAAAATGTCCGGCATTTTGCGCATCAGTCCGGTGTTGGTGGCGACTTTCAGAGTCGGGCAGACGGGATTGCCCGTGGGTGTGCCAAGGCCGGTGGAGAAGACGATGAGATTGCAGCCCGCTCCGGCCAGAGCCGTGGTGGACTCGACATCGTTTCCCGGTGTGCAGCAAAGATTCAAGCCGCCCCGTCTGCGCACCGGCTCGCCGTAGTCGAGCACATCCACGATGGGTGCCGTGCCGCCTTTTTTGGCGGCTCCGGCGGATTTCATGGCGTCGGTGATGAGGCCGTCCCGAATGTTTCCTGGCGATGGATTCGCTTCGAAACCTGATCCGCAGGCGCGTGCCGCAGCTTCGTAAGCGCGCATGAGGCGGGTGAATTTCTCCGCCAATTCCGGGCTGGCGCAGCGGTCGCAGAGTTCCTGTTCCACGCCGCACAGTTCCGGGAATTCCGCGAGCACCGGCGTGCCGCCGCAGGCCGCCAGCAGATCGGCGGCGCGGCCGATGACTGGATTGGCGGAGATGCCCGAAAAACCGTCGGAGCCCCCGCATTCCACACCCAGCACGAGATCCGAGACCGGGCAGGATTCCCGTGTTTGCTCCGAGGCTTTCGCCACGCCTGAGATCACCGACTGGATGGCCCGGCCGAGCATGTCGCGCTCCGAGGCGCTTTTTTGCTGCTCGAAGATTTGCAGCGGACGGTCATGGCCTGGATGAAGCTCTGCCAGGGCCGACTCCAGCAGGCTCGCCTGGGCGTGCTGGCAGCCTAGGCTGAGCACCGTGGCGCCTGCCACATTCGGATGCGCGATGTAACCCGCCAGCAGACGGCAGAGCGCCTCCGCATCCTGGCGCGTGCCTCCGCAGCCCAGGCCGTGTTCGAGAAATTTCACCCCGTCCACATTGGCAAAGAGCGGCGTGGATTCCGCGCCGAAGCAGTCATCGAGGCCGAGCGTCGCGGGCACGCCCCGATGACGCGCCTCCGCCAGATGCGCGGCGTAGCGCTCGTAAGCGCTGCCATGCGCGTAGCCCAGCGCCCGGGTCAATGCCTCGCGCATGACCGCTAAGTTGCGGTTCTCGCAAAACACCAACGGGATGACCAGCCAGTGGTTCGCGGTGCCGGCTAATCCGGCGCCGCGTCTATACCCCTGGAATACCCGATCCTGCCACTTGGACACGTCCGGCGCTGTCCAGGCCGCGTCCCGCTGCTTGCCGGCAAAGGCCGCCGCGTCGTGCGCCAGATTACTCGTGCGCAGCAGAGCGCCGGCCGGCACCGTCTGCGTGGTCTTTCCCACCACCACGCCATACATGCGCGCCCGCTCGCCCGCCGCAAAGTCGCGCGCGGCGAATTTGTGTTTCGCGGGCACATCCTCGCGCAGCGTCCAGCATTCGCCGCCGAGCGTCACCACGCTGCCGGCTTTGAGGTCTCGGAGCGCCACGATGAGGTCATCGCCTTCGTTCACGCGCAGCACTGGGGAGTCTGGAGTCATGCACGGACGCAAAACGCCGCGCCCGAGTCTTGTCCACTGAAACTTGAGGGCCGTTCATGCCATGAGCCTCCGTCGTTGACCTTGTACGTCAGCCGCCCAATCTGGTCGCCATCATGGAACACGTCCTCGTCATCCCCCGCGCACTCTTCGACAGCCTCGGCACTTTTCAGGGCTTCCAGCCGGACGCGGACCGATTTTTGCAGGCCATGCTCGCGCCCGGCGCGAATTTTTTCATGGAGCGTCCCGCCGCCGAGACGGACCCCTCGCACAAGCAGTTGATCCCTTATTCCATCTTCCACCACGCCGGGCGCTACCTCTGCTACCAGCGCGGCGGCAGCTCCGGGGAGAAACGTCTTGTGGCACGGCGCAGCCTCGGTGTCGGCGGTCATATCAACCCTGTGGACCAGTCCTGCGACGGCATGGGCATGACAATGTATTTCAACAGCCTGGAGCGCGAGCTGGCCGAGGAGCTCGTGCTCACCGGCGCCCGCAGCCAGCGCGTGATCGGCCTCATTAATGACGACAGCAGCGAGGTGGGCAGCGTCCATCTCGGCGTGGTGCATCTCTTTGACCTGGACAATGACGATGTGGCCTCCAACGAGGACGCCATTCACGATCCGCGCTTCATGACTCTCGACGAACTGCGCTCCAGGCGCGACGAATTGGAGACGTGGTCCCAAATTTGCCTCGACCAGTTGCCTGCCGCTTGAGCGCTCGCTGGGCAGGCCCGGAGCGCCTTTGCCTCAGCAGTGCGGCTCAGGCACGATGCGGTGCTTCATGGCGGCCTGGACGAAGCCGTGAAAAAGCGGATGCGGATGGTTCGGCTTGCTGAGGAATTCCGGATGGAACTGGCAGGCCACAAAATAGGGATGGGCGGGCAGCTCCACCATTTCGGCGAGATCGCCCTTGGCTGAGACGCCGCTGATGATCATGCCGCGTGATTCGAGGGTGTCCTTGTAGTCCTCATTGACCTCGTAACGGTGGCGGTGCCGCTCCTCGATGGTGTCGCTTTGATACAGCGCGTGCGCCTTGCTGCCCGGCACGAGCCGCGTGACCCAGTTGCCCAGGCGCATCGTGCCGCCCAGATGGCGGATTTTTTTCTGCTCCTCCATCATGCTGATGACGGGGTGCGGCGTGCCCTTGTCAAACTCGGTGCTGCTCGCCTGCGCCAGTCCGCAAACATTGCGCGCGAACTCGATGACGGCGATCTGCATGCCAAGGCAAATGCCGAAAAACGGTATGCCATGCTGGCGCGCGTAGCCGGCGGCGGCGATCTTGCCCTCCGTGCCCCGGTCGCCGAAACCGCCGGGAATCAGGATGCCCTGGAGTCCGTTGAGATAAAGGTCCGGGCCGCCTTTCTCAATGGCCTCGGCATCCACCTTCACGATGTCCACCTTGCAATCGCTGGCGGCGCCGGCGTGGGTGAGGGACTCGTAGATGCTTTTGTAGGCGTCTTGAAGCTCGATGTACTTTCCGACAACGCCTATGCGGACGTGGTGCGTGGGGTGGATGATGCGCTGGACAAAGTGCCGCCACTTGGAGAGGTCGGGCTGGGGGGACTCGATATGCAGCACCTTGCAGACACGGTCGTCAAAACGCTGCTCGTGCAGCTTGAGCGGCACCTCGTAAATGCTGTGCTTCACGTCCCGCACCTCGATCACATCCTCGATCGGCACGTTTCCGAAAAGGGAGATTTTTTCGCGCACATCCAGGTCCAGCGGGTGCTCGGTGCGGCAGAGGATGATCTGCGGGGCGATGCCGATCTCGCGCAGCTTGGCCAGCGACTGCTGGGTGGGCTTGGTCTTGAGCTCCTGCGCGGCCTTGATATAGGGCACGAGCGTGGCGTGGATGAAGAGCACATTGCCCTGGCCCGCCTCGATGGCGAACTGGCGGATGGCCTCCAGGAACGGCAGGCCCTCGATGTCGCCCACCGTGCCGCCGATCTCGGTGATGATGATGTCACCCGGCATGTTTTTGGCGACCTCGCGGATGCGGTCCTTGATTTCGTTGGTGACGTGCGGGATGACCTGCACGGTGCGGCCCTCGTAGGCTCCCGCGCGCTCTTTCTCGAGCACGCTCATATAGACCTGGCCGCTGGTGAGGTTGTTGAGCCGGGAGAGGTTGGTGTGGGTGAAACGCTCGTAATGCCCCAGGTCGAGATCGGTCTCGGCGCCGTCGTCGAGCACATAGACTTCGCCATGCTCGTAGGGGTTCATGGTGCCGGGGTCAATGTTCAGATACGGGTCGAACTTCTGCATGATCACGCGGAGGCCGCGCAGTTCCAGCAGAGTGCCCAGAGCGGACGCGGCGAGTCCTTTGCCGAGGGAGGAAACGACGCCGCCGGTGACGAAGATGTATTTCATAATGAGTGGGGGATGGAGTCTTGAACGCGGAATCAGAGCACGGCTGAGGCGAGCTGCCTCTCGACCGCCGCAGCCTGCTCGGGCGTGTCCACGCCGGGGGAGATTTCATCGGTGAGGACGACGCGCAGGCGGACGCCGTTTTCCAAGGCGCGAAGCTGTTCGAGGGCTTCGGCGCGCTCCAGCCTGGAGGGCGGCCAGGCAACGAATTGAAACAAAAAACCGCGCTGGAAGCCGTAGATGCCCAGGTGGCGGTAATGCCGGGCGCCGGCGGAGGCGTCGCGAATGAAGGGCAGCGGCGAGCGGGAGAAATAAAGCGAGTCTCCATGCGTGTCGAAGACCACCTTCACGATGTTCGGATCGGTGATGTGCGCCGGGTCGAGAACGGGCGCGGCGGCGGTGATCATGCGCACTTGAGGCTCGTTCACCAGCACGGTGGCCAGCTCGTCTATGAGCGCGGGGGAGATCAATGGCTCGTCCCCCTGCACATTGATGATGACGCGGTGGTCCGGGAAGGCGCGCGCAGCTTCCGCGATGCGGTCGGTGCCGCTGGGGTGGTCCGGCGCGGTGAGCGCGCATTTCGCGCCAAAGGATGCCGCCGCCTCGGCAATGCGCGTGTCATCCGTGGCGATGATCACTTCGTCCACATTCCGGCACTGCTGACAGCGCTCCCAGACATGCTGCACAAGCGGCTTGCCGGCGATGAGGTGGAGCGGCTTGCCTGGGAAGCGTGTGGATCCCCAGCGGGCAGGTATGGCGACGAGTGTACGGTCGGAGTCGGTGGCAGCCAAGGCGGTGACGGGCAGGTTCATCTGAGATGGCGCGGAGCGCGGCGGGGTGCAAGGTGAAAAAGGCCTCCAGGATGTCTGGCATTCATGAAAGCTGTGGCACGCGCGACTGTCGGGCGCCGGGACCGGGCTTTGTGAGCACGGGGATGACAAAAAAGACCGCAAGGCAGCATTTGACAGGCGGGGCGTGCCGTGTAGCCTCGCGCCCCCTTCCTGGCAAAGGAATCCCATTTATGGCACACGCACAAGTCATCCTCAAAGAGCACATCAAAGGCCTCGGCGCAGAAGCGGACGTGGTGAAGGTGAAGCGCGGCTTCGCCCGCAATTTCCTCGTCCCCCAGGGCAAGGCCTACGATGCCACCCCCGGCAACCTCCGTCATTTGAACCGCCTCAAAGCGGTCCGCGCGGAGCGCGAGGCGAAGGAGTTGCAAGAGGCTGAAAAAGTCGCCGCCAAGCTCAAGAAACTGAAGCTCAAGCTCACTCTCCAGACCGGACAGGGCGGCAAGGCCTTCGGCTCCATCACCACCATTGACATTGCCAGGGCGATCGCTGAAAGCGCCAAGATCGAACTGGACCGCCACCAGATCGAGCTGGACAAGCCCATCAAAAGCACCGGCGCCTTCGAAGTGCCCGTCAAACTGCACGCCGAAGTCTCCTGCGTGGTCAAACTCAATGTGAGCGCCGCCGAGGGTGCCGAGTCTCCCGAAAGCGAGGAAGCGGACGCCGACTGATCCTTGGAGGCTGATTTCACGAGCCCGTGTTCCCGGAAGGGACACGGGCTTTTTTTGATCTGGCAAGGCGCGCCCGGATCACACGTTGAAGCGCCACTCCACCACGTCGCCGTCGCGCATCACATATTCCTTGCCTTCGATGCGCAGCTTGCCGGCCTCGCGGGCTTTGGCTTCGGAGCCGCAGGCCACGAGGTCTTCAAAACTCACGATCTGGGCGGCAATGAAGCCGCGCTCGAAATCGCCATGAATGACGCCGGCGGCCTGCGGAGCCTTCATGCCTTTGGTGATTGTCCAGGCCCGGGTCTCCTTCTCGCCCGTGGTCAGGTAAGTCTGGAGGCCGAGCAGGGAGTACACGCTTTTGATGAGCTGGTTCACGCCGCTGTCTTCCACGCCGAGGTCGGCTAAATAGGCGCTGGCGTCCTCATCGGGAAGATCCACAAGTTCGTTTTCGATGGCGGCGCTGACCACGCAGGCGCTGGCGGCGTGGGCGTGGCTGGCATATTCGCGCACCTTTGAGACGAGCGGGTGCTTGTCCGGCTCCTTGGAGGCGGAGGCGAGGTCGGCCTCGGCCACATTGCAGGCGTAAATGCAGGGTTTGCCGCTGAGGAGGAAAAAGGATTTCATGAGCTTGCGCTCGTCATCACTGAGATCGGCGGTGAGCGCGGGCTTCATGGCGTCGAGGTGAGGCAGGAGCTTCTCGCAAAGGGCGAGTTCGGCTTTGGACTCCTTGTCGCCGCTCTTGGCTTTTTTTTCGCAGCGCTCCTTGCGCCGGGTGACTGCCTCGAGGTCGGCGAGGATGAGCTCGGTGTTAATGACCTCAATGTCGCGGACCGGGTCCACGCTGCCGTCCACATGGGTAATGTCGCCGCTCTCGAAGCAGCGCACCACATGGACGATGGCGTCCACCTCGCGGATGTGGCTGAGGAATTTATTGCCGAGGCCCTCGCCCTGGCTGGCGCCTTTGACGAGGCCGGCGATGTCCACAAACTCAATGGCCGCCGGCACCAGCTTTTGCGAGCCGCTGAGCTTCGAGAGCACGGCCAGGCGCTCGTCCGGCACGATGACGACTCCCTGGTTGGGTTCGATGGTGCAAAAGGGGTAGTTGGCCGCCTCCGCCTTGCGGGTGCGTGTGACAGCGTTGAAGAGGGTGGATTTGCCCACATTGGGCAGGCCGACGATTCCAGCTTGGAGCATAAGGGCGGCGAGGATAGCGGACGATGCCGGGTGCGCGAATGGTTTTTCGGCCATGCGCGCGCCTCAAATCTTCACCAAAACGCTTCAGCAGGCGCTAAATGAAAGTTGCTCCGGGTCTTGCCGGGGCTTCCGGCCTCAGGTTTTCTGCATTCTTTAGAATCTGCTAAAGGCCGTGTTTTGAATGGACAATCCCGGCCGGGTTCGTTTAAATCCGAAATTGTCATTTTTTTGACCGGATATTCACACTATCTCGCAAACCCCACCATGACCCTGAATCCCCCCAAGAGTCGTCGTCCATTTTTTGGATTGATGGCGGCAGCCGCTGTTTTGACCTTAACCTGCGTCGAAGTTCAGGCGCAGTACGGAGTGTCGCCGAGCCAGACCGGCATGTTTTTTGACGATCTGCGCGCGCGCCAGCGGGCGGAGAGCGCGGCCAGCGCATCTGGCGCCCGGGATGGCAATGTGGTGTACGACTATGACAGCGGGATTTACCGCGCCACCGGAAATGAAATGGGGCAGCGCAGCACGGACTACCAGTCGGCGCGCGAGGTGAGCCGGCCGTCCATCAGGAGCGGCAGCAACGCCTTCTCGGCCCGTACGGCGGGGGACTACACCAACTACGCGGGGCAGTACACCTCGCCGACGGGTTTCTTCGCCCCGACCTACATCTCGGACCCCTTCCTTTCCGGGCGCAGGAATGTGCGCCTGGGGCCGGTCAATGTAGGCTTCGGTTTTTACCAGGGCATCGAATACAACGACAATGTCAACCGCTCAGGTGTGGACCCGGTCTCGGATGTGATCACCTCCACCTTGCTGAACATTGACGCCAACTACCAGGTGACGCAGAACAACCGGCTCTCCATCTCCACCGCGCTCGGCTTTGACAATTATTGGAATCATCCCGAACTCTCCCCCTACGGTGACGGCAATTTCATCGTCAACGTCCTCCCCGGTAGCACCATCGCCTTCGACATCAAGGCAGGGCCGGTCTATTTCACCGTCTATGACCGCATTTCGGTGCGTCCGGCGGTGCGCAATGACTTCGCCCTGACCCGCAACCAGGTCTTCGGGGTCTTCCAAAATGATGTGGGTGTGGCCGCCAACTGGCGCATCAACTCGGCATGGTCACTGTCGGTGAACCTCATGCACTCGGATTCGCAGGCGCTCGGAGGCGGGCAGACAGGCACGGTGGGCGTCACTGATGAGGACAATTTCAGCCGCACCACGGACTCGATCCACGCCTCGCTGACCTTCAGTCCCACCGGAACCTGGGTTCTGGGCATGGAGGGCGGCGTCACGGACATGCAGTATGACCAGGAGTTCAACGCCGACGGCGTGCTTTCCAACATTGGCGCCTTTGTGGTGCTCCCGGTGGCCAAAAGCACCTACATCCGCGTGGCTGGCGGCTGGCAGAATTTCGAGTTCGACGAGGTGGGCTTCAAGAGCCTTGGCACAACTCCGCTCACTTCCGGCGACACCTCTGATTTGAGCGACTTCTACTACAGCGTCACGCTCAGCAACCAGTTGAACTCGCGCGTCAGCCACAGCCTGACCTTTGGCCGGGAGGCGGCCCTCAATGTCACCTCGAACTATGTCGTGGCCGATTATTTGAACTACGGCATCTCCTTCATCGCCTGGAAGGGCAGCCGCATCGCCCTTAGCGCCTATGTGGAGGATGCTGAGATGTCCGGCGGGGTCTTCGCGCAGGAGACTCTGCAGTATGGCATGGATATTCACGTCTCGCACCGGGTCACTTCGAAGCTAACGGCAGGTGTCGGCTACCACTACGGACGGACTGACACCGACCGCATGGGCAGCTCCAACGCCCTCGGCAGCCTCGGCAGCGCGGCGAATTTTGGAACTTTCGACCAGCATGCCTGGAATGTGGATCTCACTTACGCCCTCAACCACAAGGCCAGCCTGATCTTCGGCTACCGTTACTACCTGACGGACATGCTTTCCGGTCCCGGCCGGTTCAATGACCAGGACTTCACGCAAAACAGGCTCATCATGGGCTTTAACTACAACTTCTGATCCGAAACCATGCGCACCCTACCACTTATCGCTTTTTCCGCGCTGCTGCCCGCCTTTCTCACCGCCCAGGATCCCGGTGTGCGCGAGTTTGAGGACCGCAGGCAGACCTCGCCCGCGCCGGTGCAGACGGGAGACATCGCCCGCTCCGCCGCCATCATCAATTCGATGGATGTGCTGGATGACTCGCGCCCCATCGAACCCGGAGACACGATTAGCATGCGCATCGTCGAGGACCGCACCGAGCCGCGCCAGCTCACGGTCGGTGTCACTGGTGAGGTTTACGCGCCCCACATCGGGCTTGTCAAAGCGGCGGGCCGCACCTCCAAGCAACTGGCCTACGAGGTCAAGCGCCGCCTTGAGGCTAGCTACTACAACAAGGCGACCGTGATCGTGGCGATTGACCGGCAGCGCCAGGACGACCCAAACGCCCGCCTGCGCTACAGCAGCTCCGAAATAGATTTCTTCACCGTTTACGGGCAGGTGCTGCGGCAGGGCAAGTACGAACTGCCGCTGGACGAGGACATCACCATCAGCCAGGCCATTCTGCGCGCGGGCGGGTTTGCCCAGTTCGCCAATCATGAGAAGGTCAAGCTGGTCAGAAAGACCCCCCAGGGAAACAAGACCATCATCATCAACCTCGACACCATCATGAGGAAGGGGAACCTCGAATACGATGTCTATATCCGGAACAATGATGTCATCATCGTTGACGAGAAAAAGATCAACATCTGAGCCAGCGAGGCGCGGAGTCTTTTTTGGAGGCGGTTTTCTTTTTGTGTGGCAGTTTCCAGCCCCCCCTGCTTGCGGCGGAGATTGATGCCGCCCCTCATTTCCCATTGTGAACACCACCCAGACCATCTCCATGGATCAGCCGCTGGCCCTGCCAGGCCAGGCGCAGTCCCACCAGCTCAACCGCATCCATGAGACCTCGGCCAGGCTGCAGCGGTATCAGATACTGTTCCGCAGGCGCTGGTGGTTTCTCTTGCTGACTGCCAGCATCGGCGTCTGCGTGGCGGCAGTCATCGTTACCGGCAGACCGGAGGAGTACAAATCCGTGGCCAAGCTGGTCGCCGGCGGCAGGATGACGACACAAGGGGACTTCACATGGGTGGAGCAGTTGCAGGACTTTTACGGCACCATTATTGACACGGTGCAGAGCCCGGAAATGAAGCAGCGCGCGCTGGCCCGCATCCGCGCCTTGTACCCCGACTTGAAGGATTCCGAGGTCAGAATCCAGGTGGTGCAAAACCGCGGGTCCGCCATTTTCAACGTGTTCGCCACCGGCCAGGACCAGGAGTATCCCAAAATCTTCCTCCAGGCGTTGATGGACGAGTTCATCGCATTCCGGCAGAACATCCGGGAACAGGGGCTGGAGCGCGCGCTCAACACCTTCATCGAGGATTTCGTCAAGCGCGGCAGGGAGCTCCAGGACCGCGGGGAGAAGCTGGAGGCGTTTCGAAAAGCGAACAACGTGGTGCTGCTGACCAACGGCAACAATGACGCGGCTGCGTTTCTACAGTCTCTGAGGATAAAAAAGGAGGCGCTCATCACCGAACTGAACGAGCTCCGGCTGGCTCTGGAGGATGTGGACATCGCCATGGTCAACCGCGAGCGCGCGGTGCTGGGCGGCCAGGCCGCGCCGGGGGCGGTGACCGCCGCGCAGGGGGGCGAGGCGGCGGGTGTGACCCCGAAAGTGGAAGGCGGGCGCTCATCTTTGAGCATGTCGGTGGCGGAGAGGAATTACCTCGAAGTCCGCAACGAGGTCTTCAAACTGAACAATGAGCGCGCGAACCTGCTCAAGTCCTTCAAGGAGCAGCATCCGGCCGTCGTCGCGCTGGATGAGCGCATCGAGTCGGCGAAAAGGCTGCTGAATGATTTCCAGGACGTGATCCTCAAGGAGTTCCGGGGCCAGATTTCCGACATGGAGCGGCGTCAGCGGGTGCTCGACGAACAGATCGCCATCAAGGAGAAGGAGGCGCTGGAACTCGGCGCCAAGCTGGCCGAGCACGAGCGTCTGGAGGAGGAGTGGAAGGCCGCGAAACTCGCCCACGACCAGATGGCTGAAACCGTCACCAAGTTCCAGCAGATGACCAACATCCAGACGGACTATGTCGCGGTGCAGGAGCCCGCCTCCGAGGTCTATCAGGAGGAGCAAAAACTCCTCGTGCCGCTGACCGGCGGCCTGCTGGCGGGACTCGCCGGGGGAATGCTCGTCCTCCTCCTTTTTGACCGGCTGGACGACCGGATGAACTCCTTCGCGGAATTCCAGGCTTTGTTCCCAGGCGAGGCCGTGCTCGGCCAGATTCCGGAGCAGAAGCAGCGCGGGGATGTGGCGCTGCTGCAGGCCAACGACACGCGCCATCTTTACGCGGAGGCGTTTCGCAATGTCAGATCCTCCATCCTGTTTAAAAACTGGCAGGGGAATCCGCCCAAAACCATCCTTGTCACAAGTGCCGTGCCCAATGAGGGCAAGACAACCGTCACTTCCAATCTGGCCATCACCATGGCTCTCGGCGGCGCCCGCGTGCTGCTCGCCGACTGCGACCTGCGCCGCGGCGGTGTCAGCGAGCTCTTCAAGCTGCCGAACACCCCCGGCCTTAGCGAGGTGCTGCGCGGCCAGGTCTCCTGGCGTGACGCCCTTCAAGACACGGGCATACCGAATCTCAAGCTGCTCGCGCGCGGCGAGGTCATTGACCAGACATCCGAAGTGCTGCTCTCAAAGACCGCCGAGACGGTCCTCCGCGAGATGGCCGCCGACTACGATTATGTGATCTTCGACAGCGCGCCTGTGCTGGTGGCGGATGACACGGGCAGCTTCGCTCCGAAACTCGACACGGTGCTTTTCGTCGTGCGCATGTCCTCCACCATGGCGCGGCTCAGCGGCAAGGCGCTGGACACGTTGTATGAGCGGCAGGTCAATGTCGGCGGTGTCATCCTCAACCGCTCCTCCTCGAACTTGAAGGAGTACACCTATTACAATTACGCCAGCTATTACTACACACCCGCCGCCCGCGCCGCCGCCAAGGAGGGCCAGTCGAAGGAGCCGGCCGCGAAAGCGTAGTCGAGCATGCCGCATCACGGGACCCGACAGTCGTCGAGACGCGGCGCGGCGCGTCCGGCTGGGATTCAGGCGCCGTCCGCAGCGCCGCGCGACTCGCCGCCCGCGCGGCGCCTGTCGTAGGCTTCGATGATGCGCTGAACCACCGGCAGGCGCACGATGTCCTTGGGCAGGAACTGCACGAAGCGCATACCTTCGACTCCCTGGAGCACCTCCACGGCCTCGCGCAGGCCGGAGCGCACATGGCGGCGCAGGTCCACCTGGGAGGGGTCTCCGGTGACAACGGCGCGCGCCCCCTCGCCGAGGCGGGTGAGAAACATGAGCATCTGCTCGGTGGTGGTGTTCTGCGCCTCGTCGAGAATGATGAAGGCGTTTTTGAGCGTGCGCCCGCGCATGTAGGCTAGCGGGGCGATCTCGATGGCGCCGCGCTCGATCATGCGCTCGGCCTCGTCGGGTTCGAGCATGTCATAGAGCGCGTCGTAAAGCGGCCGCAGGTAGGGGAATATTTTCTCCTTGAGGTCGCCCGGCAGAAAGCCGAGGGCCTCGCCAGCTTCGACGGCGGGCCGGGTGAGCACGAGGCGCTGCACGGTCTTCTCCCGCAGATAATGCAGTCCCTGCGCCATGGCGAGATAGGTCTTGCCGGTCCCGGCCGGGCCAACGCCAAAGACAATCTCGTGGTCGCGCATGGCCTGAACATAGGCGATCTGGCCGCGTGTCTTGGCAAGCACGGGCGGCTTTTTGGCGGAGCCGGCCAGTTTCAAAGTCAGAATGGAGGATGCGGGGGCGGCATCGTCATGGCCGGTGAGCACGCTTTCCGTGACGAGGCCGATCATCGCGGATGTGATCTCGCCGCCCTGGCGGCGCAGCCTTTCGAGCTGGGTGAGGACCTCGCGCGCCGCGCCCACAGCGGCCGCGTCCGCGCCTTCAATGCGCACCCAGGCATCGCGCGAGGTGATCTGCGTCTCCGTGCCGGCGGCGATGACTCGCAGGCCGCCGAGATCGTGCCCGATGAGCTTTTGCAGAAACTGCGGGGTCTCGTAAGTGAGGGTCTCGACGGGCATCTGCTGGATCAGTGATACCCATACGCCAGCGCCCAGTAGAGGCTCTTGGCGCGTTTGGAGCTGACGGAGAAAATGACGGTGTAGGTGCCGGTCTTGGGCGGGTTGACGCGGGCGCTGGCGAAGTACTGGCTGGCGTTGAAGTCGAGGCTGATCTCATTTCCCTTTTCATCTAGGACGAGCAGTTCAAAAACCGCGTCATCCTCGGGGCAGCCTAGCCAGAAGGCGTATTCGTTGCCCTTGAACATCTGGTGTTTGACCATGAGGCGCTGGCCGCTTTTGACCTCGCCGTTCCAGTAGTCCTCGCGCACGATGAAGCCCTTTTTGACAAAAGGGATGGCGGCTTCCATGGCGAAGCTGTGGGCGTCGTCTATGGTGGCAAGCGCGCTTGGACTCTGGAACAGAAGAACTGCGAGCGTGATGAACGCGCACGCGCGGCGGAGAGTTGGAAGGCGGAAATTCATGTCGGGACCTTGGCTTGGGGTTCCTGAGGCGGGTGCGTGCTTACTTGGCGGCCTTGATTTCGCCGAGCAAAGTCTCGCAGATTTTGCCGATTTCGCGCACGGCATCACGGGTGAAGCCGTCCACCGCCCCTTCCATGCGGCCCAGGATGCCGCGCAGGCCTTTGGCGATGTCGGTGATGGCGTCATGGTCTTTCTTGTCCCTGGCCATGCGCTCAATGCGGCTGATGAAGTGCTCCACGAGCATGGGCTGGTTCAGCAGTTCGGCGCTGTCGGCGGAGAAATTTTTGGTGACCACCGAGGTGACGCTGGCGGTGCCGCGCAGCCAGCCGCCAATGCTGACGCATTGGGAGAGGTCGTTGTCCTTCATTTGCTCCATGGAGTCGCGCACTGTCTTCTGGGTTTTGTCGAACTCCTTGCGGATGGTGGCCCAGTCGCCGGCGTCGGCGGCATCGAGAATGGCCTGGGCGTGCGGGCGCACGGCTTTGATCAATCCGAGAGCAGTGGCAAGGTCTATGACATCGCGGCCAATGTCCTTGACGGACTCCTTGTCCTCGGCCTGAACAGCCACAAAACCCTCGGCCACAGTGAGGCCGAAAAGCAGCGCCAGGCGCGTGCGGTCGCCAGTCTTGGGCGGTTTCTCTTTGCGGACTTCCTGGCGCCAGTTCGGGGAGCCGAGCTTGTCGAGGACGGTGAAGACCTCGCTCGGCACCGGCACCACCACATCGTCCACGAGCTGGCCGGGAAAGGCGCGCGGGTCGAATTCCTGGACGCCGCTTTTGCCGCCTTGCGCGGAAACCAGAGCGGGCGCCGCGAATGCGAGAAGGAGCGCGCCAAAGGCAGGACGGAACGCGAAGGGGAGATTCATGGGAAGATCGTGCCGTGATGACATGAGGCGAAAGAAAGCCTTGATTCCAGCCTGCCGCAACCGCTTTGAGCCTGTGCGGGGCGGCCGCTCACTTGGCGAAGACCTCCAGCTCCGCAATGCTCCAGTGCGCGGAGGGCGCGCCGCCGGTCTGCTTGACGCGGACATGCCGCGTTTTCACCGGCTGGGGAAAGGCGATCTCCAGCAGAGGCTTGTCATTATCCCCGCTGGCGGCCCGGCTCCAGGATTTGCCATCAAGCGATGTCTCCACCTCATAGCGGCGTGGATGCTCGTCAGGCGAGCAGGACACATCAAGGGCCAGGCCGGAGATTTCACGATCCTCCTTGAGAGTGACTTGAAACCATTGCCCGGATTTCTGGGGCGTGTCCGTGCGCCAGCGGGTGGCGGTGTTGCCATCAATGGCGAGCCAGGCGTCCTCCGGCAAGTGGCTCGTGTTTACAGCCCAGTCGGTGCGCGGCCCCACGCGCGGTTTTTTGATGGAGAGCCGCTCGGTCAGGGCCGTGACTTTGGGCAGGTTTGGGGGTGTGGTTCCCTTGAAGTAAAAACCCGGAATCTGGCTGCCGGCGACGAGTTGGGCCTGGTCTTGCTTCAATGCGGACGCATAAACGATCAACTCGCCAAGCAGCCCCTGGAAGGTGGATGCGCCCTGTTCGCCTCCGCCGATGCGCAGCCCCTTGAGAGCTTTGCCGGGCGCGGAATGTCCTTTCTTTTCGACGCTGACACCGCGCCCTGCCGCCTCGCGAGCGCGCAGCAGGATGGTGCCGTCGGCATTCCATGCGATCAGCACGGCGCATGGCCGGGTGGCATTCAGATGAGGAGCGGCAAGCGTCTCACTCCTGCCCCCGGCGCGAAATTCCGCCGTGATCTGCCTCTGGCTGTTCACTCCGAGGAGCAAGGCGTTGTCCTTGTCCGCCTCCAGCGCGAGCACCCGCATCGGTAGCGCGGCGGCCTGCGCCTGAAAGACCAGCACCAGGGTGAGACCGGCATCTCCCTTGCGGGCTGCCTGGCCGAATGGCATGTGCGCCGCTTTGGAGCCTGGTGCTTCAAAAGCCAGCACAGCGTCCTTGCCGCCTTCGGAGGTGAAGTTGAGCGCGTTGCGCCCGTCTTTGATGCCGCTGAAACCGTCCCCAGTGGTCCATGTGACGCGCCGGATGCCGGCCGCGGGTTTGCGGTCCGGTGTTTCCAGGACGTTGTCGTCGCCACGCGCGGCGAGGTCGTGCCATGCGGATGCCTGGCTGTTGACGGCGACCAGCGCGGGTTTGCCATCACTGCCTTTGCGGCCGGAGGACACGCCCGTGGTGGCGATGTAATGCATCACGATGTCATCGCTCAAAGGCGGAAAGACGCGGGATTCGGGCAGTTGAAAAAGAATTTTCGAAGAGCCAGCGGATGGCGGAGGGACTGGCGCGCTCTTGGCGGCGGTGTCCGGCCTGTCATCTTCCCCGCTGCTGCCGCCGAAAAGGAAAAACGCCAGCAGCAGCACAGCCACTCCGGCTCCAATGGCGATGAAGAGTTTCTTTTTGTCCGGCGGCGACCCGCAGGCCGCCGAGGCGGATTTTTGCGCGGGGCGTGCCAGCGCGCTGCTGCGGTTGCCTCCGGGGCGGACGACCTGCCTGGCTGTGTCAGCGCCCGTGATCGCGCTGGTGCGCGCCGCCACTTCGACGACGGGCTGAGCTGTCGGGATGACCTCCAGCACCGGCTGCACATATCCGGTCTGCACGGGAGCCGGGGCAGTGCCGGGATAGACCTGGCCAGTGCCTGGCTGGACGGGAGGCGAGTAGCCGTAACCCATCGGCATCCAGGGCATCATGGGCGGAGCGGACGCCATTTTCTCCCAGGCGCGAAACTCCTCAATGGCCTGCTGCGCGTTCACTGGCCTGTCCTCAGGCTTCAGCGCCATCAGCCGCAGCACCCATGCCCCCAGCCAGGGCGGCACATGAGGGGCGACAACATGCAGTGGCAGGATGTCATGATTGAGGTGCTTGTCTATGACCACCGCCAGCGTGTCGCCGTCGAAGGCTTTGCGCCCGGAGAGCGCCTCGTAAAAGACCGCGCCCAGCGAATACAAATCGGTGCGCTCATCCACCGGTTCCCGGGTGAGTTGCTCGGGAGCCATGTAAAAAACCGAGCCCATCACCGATCCCGTCACATCCTCCGTCTGCTTGCGCGCGCGCAGCCCGGCGCGGGCCAGGCCGAAGTCTATGATCTTCGACTGCATCCGCCCGCCGGGCAGGCGCTCGACCTTGATGTTCTCCGGCTTGATGTCGCGGTGCAGGATGTGGCGCTGATGGGCGGCAAGGAGGGCTTCCAGTGTTTGCGAGGCCAGCTCTTTGAAGTCGTCGTAGTGCAGTGGGCCGCGGCCCACCACGTCGGCCAGGTCCTCTCCTTCCAGCAGCTCCATGACCATGAAGAGGCCCTCGCCGTCGCTGCTCACATCGAAGATGGTGACGATGTTCGGATTGCGCAGCGACGCCAGCGCGTCCGCCTCCCGGCGCAGTTCCGCCGCCAGTTTGGCGTCGCCTCCGGCGTCGGCGCTGCTCATCAGTCTTTTGATGGCGACCCAGCGTTTCAGCTCGTTGTCATAGGCGCGGTACACTGCGCCCACCCCGCCCGCGCCGAGTTGATCATAGACTTTGTATCGTTCCGCCATGCGGTGTGTGGGAGTTTGACCCGCCAGGATTCCAAAGCGCGGGCGCTTGGCAAGAACGATCTTCGCAAATTCTTAAAAAGCAAAGAGCGCAGGCGTTTGGCGCCTGCGCTCCACGAATCGGGTCAACCCTTGCGGGCTGCTTATTTGGTCTCAGGCGCCTTTTCGGCGGCCTTCGGCTCCTCGGCCTTGGGAGCTTCCTCAGCCTTTTTGCAGGAGGCGAAGGTGAAAGCCGCGGCGAGGGCGAGAAGGAGGGTGGTATGTTTCATAGGGGCTTTAGAATTGATGACGGCCCGTGATGCCGCAAGCGGTAACTTCGACACTTTCATTGCCGCGGATCATGCCATTCTTGTTTTTGCAAATTCCCCCGCTTGATGAGGGGAGCCAGCCCGGATGCGGGCTGCGAACTCGCTTCATGTGACCCGGCCATCCAGGCCCGCAGGGCAGCTAATGATTGACATGGGGCTGGAAAGCGTGCCCTTCATTGCCGCCCGTCCCCCCCCATTTTCATCATGCCCAAGGCCCTCATCATCGCAGAAAAGCCCAGCGTGGCCAGCGACCTCGCCCGCGCTCTTGCCAAGGCTCCCGGCATGACCCCCTTCAAAAAAGAGAAGGACTATTTCGAGAACGAGACCCACATCATCAGCAGCGCCATCGGCCATCTCATCGAGCTGGCCATGCCCGAGGCCAACGGCAAAAAAATCGGCTGGGGCTGGACCCACCTGCCCATCATGCCGGAGGACTTCGACCTCCAGCCCATCGAGGACAGCGCGGACCGCTTCAAGCTCCTCTCCCGCCTCATGAAGCGCAAGGATGTGGACCGCCTCATCAACGCCTGCGACGCCGGGCGCGAGGGCGAGCTCATCTTCCGCTACATCGTCGAGGCCGCCGGCGTCAAAAAGCCCGTCCAGCGCCTCTGGATGCAGTCCATGACCCAGGGCGCCATTCTCGACGCCTACAAAAAGCTGCGCAGCGACGCGGAGATGCTGCCCCTGGCCGACGCCGCCAAGTGCCGCAGCGAGTCCGACTGGCTCGTCGGCATCAACGCCACCCGCGCTTTGACCGCGCTGAACTCCCGCAACGGCGGCTTCCGTCTCACCCCCGCGGGCCGCGTGCAGACTCCCACCCTCACCATCCTGGCCAAGCGCGAGCTGGAGATCCAGGCCTTCGTGCCGCGCACCTATTATGAGGTTCATGCCCTTTTCGAAGTGCCCGCCGGGCGCTACGAGGGACGCTGGTTCGACGAGAACTTCCAGAAAGACGAGGCCGACGAGCACAAAAAAGCCGAGCGCCTCTGGGACCCCGCCCAGGCTCAGGCCATCGTGGACCGCTGCATCGCCAAACCCGGAAAGATCGAGCAGGTCACCAAGCCCGCCAAACAAGCCTCCCCCCTGCTTTACGACCTCACCAGCCTCCAGCGCGAGGCCAGCAACCGCTTCGGCTTCTCCGCCCGCCGCACCCTCCAGATCGCCCAGGCGCTCTATGAGAAGTTCAAAGTGCTCACCTATCCGCGGACCGACTCCCGCTACCTGCCCGAGGACTACCTCGGCACCGTGCGCGGCACCCTCCAGACTTTCGCCAGCCATGACAGCCGGAAGCATGATGCCCTCCCGCACGAGCTCGGCACCCACGCCGCCACCGCCCTGGACCAGGGCTGGGTGCGGCCCACCCGCCGCGTCTTCGACACCAGCAAAGTCAGCGACCACTTTGCCATCATCCCCACCGGCCAGATCCCGCCCAAGGAGCTGCCCGAGGCCGAGCAGAAGCTCTTCGACATGGTCGCGCGCCGCTTTGTCGCCGTCTTCTTCCCGCCCGCCGAGTTCGAGGTCACCACCCGCGTCACCCGAGTCGGGCAGGACGCCTTCAAAAGCGAGGGCAAGATCATGATCGAGCCCGGCTGGCTCGCCGTGTACGGCAAAAAAGCCGCCGCCGAAGCCACCGGCCAGCCTGGCGAAAACAAGGACAAAATCATCGCCGCCGCCAAAGACGGCGACACTGCCAGCACCATTGACGCCAAAGCCGAGGAGCTCGTCACCAAGCCGCCCGCCCGCTTCAACGAGGCCACCCTGCTCTCCACCATGGAAAACGCCGGCAAATTTGTGGACGACGAGGAGCTAGCCGAGGCCATGAGCGAGCGCGGGCTCGGCACGCCCGCCACCCGCGCCGCCATCATCGAGGGCCTCATCCATGACCGCTACATCGAGCGCGAAGGCCGCGACCTCGTCGTCACCGCCAAAGGCCTCGCCCTCATAGACCAGATCAGCCGGATCGGCATCGAGGCGCTCAGCAGCCCCGAACTCACCGGCCAGTGGGAGTACAAGCTGCGCCAGATGGAGCACAACCAGCTCGACCGCGCCAGCTTCATGCGCGACATCCGCTCCCTCACCACCTCCGTCGTCGAAAAGACCCGCGCCTATTTGAAGATCGCCAAAGACCGAGTCTTCCCCGACTTTGACGCCCGCTGCGGCCTCTGCGGCCAGCGCGGCTTCAAGCAGAGCGAGGACCACCTCACCTGCAAAAACCCCGACTGCAAAGTCCGCGTCTATAAAATCATCGCCGGCCGCACCCTGGACGACGACGAAATGCGCGGGCTGCTCGAAAACCGCTTCCTCCCGCCGCGCGAGGGCTTCCGCAGCCGCAAAGGCCAGGACTTCACCGCCGGCATCGAGATCAAGGACGACGGCAAAACCGCCTTCGTCTTCCCCGGCGGCCAGAACGACCCCGACGCCCCCCCTCCCTTCGACTTCGGCAGCGCCCAGCCCATCGTCCCCGTCTGCCCCGTCTGCGCGCAGAAAGGCCGCCGCGGCGCCATCTACGACACACCCGACAACTACATCTGCAGCACCGCCGCCGCCGATCCCAAAGCCTGCAACGCCAGGCTGCCGAAGACGCTCTGCAAAAAGGACATCACCCCGGAAAACGCCGTCCTCTTCTTCACCGAGGGCAGGACCGCGCTCATCGAGGGCATGATCTCCAAAAAAGGCCGCCCCTTCAAAGCCTTCCTGATTTGCAATGCGGGGGACAAGCGGCTGCTTGGATGGGAGTTCCCACCGCGCGAGGCCAGGCCCAAGGCTCCCGCAGGCCCCAAAAAGAAAAGCCGCTTCACGAACAAAGAAGACGCGGCGGAGTGAGCCGGCTCCCGGCTCCGCCCAAAGCGGCGCGGCTTTTTAGACAAACCCGGTGCTTCACAAAAAAACTGTGACTAAACTGGGAAAAATCAGTCAAGGAAAACGTGGTCAGAGTGCAACTGATTGACAGATGATTCGCGCTCGCTGGAAAACGAAATTGGCACACAGTATTCGCATTTAATTTGTCGGTGTTTATCATTACGAGATGACATCCACGAGGGCTGAAAGTCGGCAGTCTCGCAGGAGTGGTTGACGGATGGAACCAGTGGCGAATGTGAGCCAGCCCTCGAGGCGTCTTGACGGCAGGCCTGTGATCAGGAAGGTGCCTGAAGAACTGAAACACTTTTTGGAGAAAGCCGTGCCCCGACCTCATGAATGCAAACTTTTTGTCAGCCAGTCGCACACTGACCCCGTTTCCCTGTTTTGGTTATTTGCGATTATTCATCTAGCTGCTTTTGCCCAGGTGGCACAGTCGAACCGTGAGAACCCAACCCCTGGGCAACTCGCGGCTTTTGACAAGCTCATGAATAGGGCATCGCTCACGCAAGTTGCGATAAAGCAGGTTCGGGTTTTTTTAGAACTTTATCAGCAAGAGTTAGGCAAGTGGCCGGATTCATGGGTTGCGGTCGAACACAAATTTGGTGCTGAGATTTGGGAATCCCCCGAAGTTCGCCAGAGTTTCACCAAGTCATTCGTGCTTCTGCGCGGAGTGCCCGGGCATATCAACACACGCGAGGAGGGTGAGTATGACTCGACCATGATGATGGTAATGGCCGCGCCGATTGAACGGAAATTTGGCCAGGACAAGTATGAGCTTGGTCGGTGGGCAGTATGGAAAACTTTTCGCGGCCAAATCGTGACACGCTGGCACCCAGAGGCAGAGATCATGTCATTCAGTGGATGGCCTGATGTCCAGTCAGTGATTACTCAACACATCAAGACCGTCGTCAAGAATGACGAAACTTCCCAGGCACATCAGCTAGGCAAGACGGCGCCCATCGTACAGCCTCCAGCGCCTCAAAGGGTCCCCGAATTCATATCCGCACCGCCACCTAGCGAGCAACAGTCTTCATCAGCTCCGTGGAGCATCATCGTCGTCTTGATCGTGGCGTCAACTGGTCTGCTGTGGTTGTTGCTCAAGAAGCGAAGGTGATTGGCCTGCAACGTCGTGGGAGCCAACACCAGCGCTTCGCAAAGCTCGCGGCTCCGCCAATTGCCCGCCACTGACAAGCTCCGCCCGCTCCCGCCCCTGCCGCAAGAGAGTGCGCGGCTTTCCGCAACGCCGCGGGTTGCCACTCGCGCCGCTGCTTGGCTCGCGTTCCGGCTGCTTTTTCTCCGGGGTCGAATACGGCTTCCCTCACCTTGATGCGGCATCCGGCGTTGTGCCCGGATGCCGCGGCCATTCCCCTTGCGCGGGGGCGCGCGGCCTCAGGGGCGGTGGAGGGAGGAGACGAGCTCGTCGAGCTTGTCGGCGAGGGCCTGGGCCTGGGCGGGGTCGTAGTCGCCGGCGGCGGTCATGCCGAGGGGGGAGATGTGGTTGACGTTGCTGGCGCTGCCGGCGATGGCGGCGTCCAGGGCGGCCTGGGTGACTTCCCCGTCGTTGCCGGGCGGCCCCTCCCCGCCTGGCTCGCCCTGGGGGATGCCGAAGCTGAGGCGCAGTGTCTGCCCGGTGATGCTGAGGCTGACGGTGGCAGGCTCTCCGGGGTCGAGGGTGGTGACCTCGTCCACCTGCGCGGCGGTGATGGTGGTGATGGCGGTGATGAGGCCGTGGAGGCTGTTGAACTGGAGTCGCAGGGGGGCGGACTCGATCTCG
>DDQZ01000107.1:0-62374 GCA_002343505.1 Verrucomicrobiaceae bacterium UBA2429
GTGAGTCTTCCCCGGATGGGAGGCACGGGGGGAATGGAGCGTCTGTGCCGGGAGCGGGGCAAACTGACGTTTGCCTCTACGGGCGGCGCGGGCGCGGGTAGAGGAAGACGTGAGTCTTCCCCGGATTGGAGGCGCGGGGGGAATGGAGCGTTTGTGCCGGGAGCGGGGCAAACTGACGTTTGCCTCTGCGGGCGGTCACAGCGCCTCCATGCGCACGGTGAGGGAGTCGTAGCCGAGGACGCGGTCGAAGGCGGCCTCGTGCTCGACGCGCTCGCGCGCCTCGAGGATGGAGATGCTTTTCACCCGCTCGCAGCACAGGCGCAGGAGGGTGCGCAGGATGAGGCGGGCGCGCGGCATATGATGCGGACTCACGTTTGCCTCCAAAGGGGCGCGGTGAAGCGCCGCGTCATTCCTTCTTCCAGAAGCGCAGGATGCCGGTGCGGTTCTCGTTGCCGGCGGCGCCTTTGAGCGGGGGCAGCAGGTAGTGGCCGGCGCCGAGCAGGACGTCATCCGTCTGCCGCAGCACGCCGGTGAAATTCACCGTGCGCTTTTGCGTCGGCTCGACGAGTTCAAAGCTGCCGCTGAACATTCCCGTGGCCGGGGTGATTTTGGCCTTCCACTTGCGCGCGTTGGCCGGGCTGGTCACGGGCTCCAGAACCGTCAATGCATGGCCGGTGGTCAAAGCCACGCGGGCGGGCAGCGTGCCGTGGGTGACGCTGCCGGTGGGGCCGTGCTCCACGAGCCAGTCGTTACCGGTGAGGCCGAGCACTTCGCCGAGGCTCTGCGTCCTGGCTGGCGCTGTCCACGGGTCGAGCGTCATGTCCACTTTCACGGGATCGAAGCCGGCGCGATACGCGCTGTCTTTGTCACGCGGGCTTTTTTCCCAGTCCAGTTCGGCGGCTTCCAGCCACCAGGCTCCGGCTTTGTCCGGATGCTCCTCCAGCCGCCACTGCCCCGCGAGATGCGCTCCGGCGCGCGCGGGCTTGTAGGGCTGGACGAAAAGGCGGAAGCCGCCCTGGATGTCCACCGGCAGGCTGGCGGTGAAGGGCGTGGCGTCGCCAAGGCGGCCCGCGAGCGCGAGCAGCCCGGCGGCGTTGAGCTTCGCCGTCGCCCAGCCATCGCCCTCCGGCACGTCAGCGGCGGCGGGGCGCGCGGCTTTCAGCCAGGCGGTGTAGGCGCCCTCCTGCGGCGCGCGCGCGCCTTTGGCCGCGTCCAGCAGGCGGATGCCGTCCTGCGCTTCGGCCACGGCTTCGCCATTGCGTCGGGCGGTGGCGGTCATCTCGCCGAAGACGCTGAGGTGGAACTCCGCTTCAAAACTCACACCGCCCTGCGTCTTGCGGAACAGGCCGTCGGCCACGCGCCCGTCGGTGTCCAGGTCCAGCGGCCCGGCCAGCGGCACCGCTGTGACCTCGCCGCCGAGCACGAGGCTGGCGGAGCCGCTGCGGCTGGTGCCGGGCACCGTCACCAGCAGGCGGCCGGCGGGCAGGCCGCTCACCGGATCGCGCAGCAGCGCCTCGTAACGCCCCGCGAATCCCTCCACCACGAGCGTGCCGGGCCGGTGGATGAAGATGTAGTTCGGCGCCGCGCCGCCGCTGCTGGTGACGGGGTAAGCCCCCACCGGGCTGTTGGGCTTGGCGGTGGTTTTGACCGACACGGGCTTGGTCAGCAGTGACTCGTCATCCATGCCCAGGAAGCCGGTGAAGGTCAGGATGGGATTCGGATTTGCCTCGCCCACCCAGCGGCGCTGGTCGCGCGGCTGCACGATGACCGGCGCGGGCAGGATGGTCAGCGCGCCCTTTTTCGTCACCGCGCCCGCCACGGCGGTGACGGCATATTTGCCCGCCGCCACCGGCGGCTGGTCCGTGTCCGCGCCGTTCACGCGGTAGGTCACCTGCACCGCATCCGCCGCGCCCAGCACCGTCACCGCGCGCGGCGTGCCGTTGTAGGTCTGGGTGAGGCCGGCCAGCGTCAGGCTGGCGGGGTCAGCCCTCACGGTGATGCTGCGCACCACCGGCTTGGCGGGGGCAAAATTGCCGCCGCCCTGCTGCCGCGCCTCCACCTTCACCACACCGGCGCCGGTGAGCGTGAGCGCGTTCCCGTCCAGCGTGGCGGGGCCGGAGAGCAGGGTCAATGTCACCGGCAGGCCGGAGCTGGCGCTGGCCGCCAGGTTCAGCACGCCCTCACCGGCAAACACCGATGCCGGCGCGCTGAAGGTGATCGTTTGCGCCAGCAAGGAAGGCAGCGCGCCGAAGCCCTGGATGGCAAAGGTCAGCGGGCCGTTGGCAATGTCCGCGCTCTGCACGCGCACCGCCGCCAGGCGCGACCCCGGCTGCGTGGGGGCGAAGCGGATTTCAAACGCCAGCGCGCCTCCGCCCTCCAGCACCGCCTCCGGCTGGGCGATGACTTGGAAATCCCCCGCATGATCCCCCACGATCTCCACCCTCGGAGCGCCCGTCAATGTCACTGGCTGCGCGCCGGGATTCGCCAGCGTGAAGGTCTGCGTGCTTACCCCGCCGAGCAGCACGGGACCGTAGTCCGTGCCGTTCGCCGTCTGCGGCCCGGTGCTGCCGCTGAGAACGCGCTGCCCCTTGCCGCTCAGGCCCAGGATGGTCAGCTCGGCGCTGTCACTGCCGATGTAATTGGGATGATCCAGGCTGGCGCTCACCGCATAGACTCCGGGTGCTGAGGGCGGCGTGGCCTGGCCGTCGTAGAGCAACTGAAACGGCAGCCCGTCAGGCTCCGAGGTGAATGACACCGCGCGCGGCGTGCCATCATCCACCTGCACCAGGCTGGTGAATTGGATGGATGCATCGCCCTTGATATGGAGCGTCACATCGGAGTCAGTCGCGGAAACGCCAATTCTGTCCGTGCGCCGCGCAGGGCGGAACCCGACATTGTGGATTCTGTCACTGGGCACACGGCTGTGACGGTCTGCGCAACGCGCGCGGTTTGCGCCATTGTTCCATCCGCCGCCGCGCAACGCGCGATTGGTGCCGCTTGCCGGCCCGCGCGGGTTCGTCACGCCGCTAGTGTAGTAGTCTGTGCCATGCCAGTCCCAGCACCACTCGAACACATTCCCCGCCATGTCGCTCAAGCCAAACCTGTTCGCCGGAAAACTGCCCGCCGGGCTGGTGCCGGGCGTGATGCCATCATCGTAGAGCGGGTGTGTGGTGCCCTCGGTGTAACCACTCGCGTCATAGCTGAAGGCGCTGCTGTTGGCGCTGTAGTTGGCGTTGTCGTGGGTGATGGTGTCCCCGCCCCATGGAAAGCGTTTGCCGATGAAATCGGCGCGCGCCGCCTTCTCCCACTCCGCCTCGGTCGGCAGGCGATAGCCGTCGGCCTCCCAGTCCACATTCGGCGCGGTCGTTCCGGTTTTCATCACCAGACCGCCCACGGTGTAGCAGGGCGTCAGTCCCTCCATCTCGCTGCGCGCGTTGCACCATTTGACGACATCCCACCAGCTCACATTCTGAACCGGATGATCCGCGCCCTTGCCGCCGCCTGTCGGCAAGTCAACGTATCCATGGGTCAGACCCCATGCCCGAACCGCGTCCCACCCGGCCTTGGTCGTCTCCGTCACCTGCAATTCAAAGCTGCTCACCGTGACCGTCACCGGTGGCGCGTTGCCGTCCGAGTCGCCGCTGGTCCTGCCCATGGTGAATGTGCCGCCGGGGATTTCAGCAAAGTCGGAAGTAAGGGCGGATCGGGCTGGGCGGAAGCCGCGGCTGGCATGCCGAATGCCGGGTGAGCCATCCCCACGAAAAGAGCAGCGCGCGTTGAACGCTCCTCCGTCGTCTTCTCCCCATGATCCGCCGCGCAACACGCGGGCAGTGCCACTGGCGGGACCTCGCGGATCTGTCACTCCGTTAGCGTACTGGCCGGGCGCATACCAGTCCCAGCACCATTCCAGGATATTCCCGGCCATGTCATGCAGCCCGTAACCGTTGGCCGCAAAACTTCCCACAGGTGATGTGTAGGGTGTCACTGAATCGTTGTAATCCGGGTGATAACCGATGCTTTGGTTCCCATGCGAAGTGCCGCTCCCATTGTAGTTTGCCTGCGCGTGGCTGATGGTGTCAGCGCCCCAGGGATAGCGGGCTCCCTCAACTCCACCTCGCGCCGCTTTTTCCCACTCTGCCTCGGTCGGCAGGCGGTAGCCGTCGGCGCTCCAGTTCACATCAGGCACGGTTGTGCCGGTTTTCATCACCAAGCCTCCCACCGTGTAGCACGGCGTCAGATTCTCCATTTCACTGCGCGCGTTGCACCACTTCACCACATCCCGCCAGTTCACGTTCTGCACCGGATGATTCGCCGCCTTGCCGCCGCCTTCCGGCAGGTCAGAGTAGCCATTGTCCACAGCCCATGCGCGCACCGTGTCCCACTGAGCTTTGGTCGTCTCGGTCTTCTGCATGTAAAAGCTGCTGACCATCACCGTCACGGGCGGGGCGTTGCTGTCCGTGTCGCCGCTGGTGCGGCCCATGGTGAACTCGCCGCCGGGGATGAGGGAAAAGCCGTCATCCGCCGTGACGCGGAAGCGCATTTGCGTGCTGAGGTTGCCGGGCCAGTCGGCGCCGGCGTCCCAGACGATGGCCTTGCCCGCGCCCACAGGGACGGCATCGCCCACATCTCCGCTGACGGTCTGAACCGGCACGGTCCAGGTGGCGCCGCCGTCGCTGGAGGCCTCGAGCTTGATGAAGACGGCGGGGAAGCCCGGCGCGGCGACATCGTAACCCACATCCACGAGCCGCGTGCCCGCGCGCTGGCCGGCGGTGAGATTCGAGACCACCGGGGCTGCGTGAGCCTGGACAGCGGTCCATGAAGCAACCAGGATGGCGAACCAGGAAACAAGCCGGGCGCGCGCCGGTGAATGACGGAGGGGTGGCGTCTTCATCCTGCCAGGGTAGGTATTGGCAAGACTCGTGCAAGACATGTTTCGCATGTCCGGGAAGCGCGGCGCAGGGTGGCGGCTGAGGCAAGGAGCCGCCTCACAAACCCTCCATGCGCACGGTGAGGGAGTCGTAGCCGAGGACGCGGTCGAAGGCGGCCTCGTGCTCGACGCGCTCGCGCGCCTCGAGGATGGAGATGCTTTTCACCCGCTCGCAGCACAGGCGCAGCAGGGTGCGCAGGATGAGGCGGGCGTGCGCGGCGCCGAGGCAGAGGTGCGCGCCGAAGCCGAAGGAGAGATGCGGGTTGGGTTTGCGGTCCAGGCGCACCTCGTCCGGGGCGGGGAAGACGGTCTCGTCGAAGTTGGCGGAGGACCAGCAGAGGGAGGCGCGCCGGCCGGCTTTGACGGTGACGCCGTTGACTTCGGTGTCCGCCGGGCACACGCGGCCGATGTGGGTGAGGGGCATGAAGACGCGGAAGAACTCCTCGCCGGCGAGGGTGATGCGCCTGGGGTCGGCGCGCAGGTATTCGAAGTCCGCCGGATTCGCCGCCAGGTGGCCGAGGGCGCAGGAGATGGTGTGGATGATGGTGTCGCGCCCGCCGGCGAAGGCGAGGTTGGCGAAGCCCATCATCTCCTCCCGCGTCAGGCTGCGCCCGCGGAACTCGGCGCGCGCCAGGGCGCTGAAAAAGTCGTCGCCGGGGCGGGCCTGGGCCTCGTCGAACTTCCGGTGCAGGTAGTCCTCCAGGACGGTGCCTTTTTTGAACTCGCCGCCGGTGACTTTGAAGACGTGGATGCCCCAGCCGATCCAGACATCGGCCTCGGACTCGGGCACGTTGAGCAGATAGATCAAAGCGCGGGATTGCGCGGGCAGGGCGAAGTCGTTGACCACTTCCACCGAGTCCCGCGCCAGGGCTTCGTCAATCATGCCGGCGAGCAGGGCCTCGACCCGGGCGATCATGGCGGGGTCCTTCGGGCGCTGGAAAAAGGGCTCGACGATGGCGCGGTAGTCGGTGTGCTCGGGCGGGTCGGTCTCGATGGGGAGCTGGCGCATGGAGCGCACGGCCTCCTCGGAGGGGATGGGCACGCGGAAGGGGGCGTCGGAGCTGAAAGTCCGCCAGTCTTTGGCGGCGCGGCGCACATCCTCATGGCGCAGGATCATGGCGATGTCCTCGCCGTGGAAGGGGCACTTCATCACGCCGGTTTCTTGGCGCGCTTCGCGGAAGGGGTCGGAGTAGGCTTGCATGCTCGGAGGCCGGGAAATAGGCAGCGGAAGGCGGCGCGGTCATTTTCTTTTTGCGCGCGCGTATCCGCGCCTGGCATGACCGCCGCTCATGCCGTCTCCAGCAGCCTGCCGATCTGGCCGAAGTATCCCGCCGCCATTTCAAAGATGCGCCACACCACATAGACGACCACCAGCGCGTAGCCCGCCTTTGGCAGCCACGCGGCGGCGCGGTCCACGGCGGCCTCGGCGTCCGCCTGCTCCGCGCGCGCCCAGCGGCTCATCTCCTCATCCAGCCCGCCGGACTCCTCGGCGGCGGCCACGGCATTGACGAAATGCGGCTCGAACACGCCCGGCTCCGCCAGGGCGAGAGCCAGCGTCTCCCCGCGCTCCACGGCCCGCGCCGCCTGCTCCGCGCCCGCGCGCAGCCGGCCCGACTGCGCCGCCGCGCCCGCCAGCCGGCAGCACTCCGAGATGCGCAGCGCCGCCAGCAGCCCGGAGTGGAAGACCTGGCAGAAGCGCGCCAGCGCCCAGTGCCGCCGCGCCGCGCCGAGCAGCGGCACGCGCCCCAGCCAGAGGTCCGGCCCGGCATGAAGCGCCGCCGCGCGCGCGGCGCGGCGCCAGAGGAGCGCCAGCGCCAGCAGCCCGCCCCAGAGCAGGCCCAGCCGCCCGAGCACCGCGGCGGCGAAACCCGCGGCGCCCGCCTCGTCACTGATGGCGCGCGGGATTTCCGGCAGCACCACGGCCACATGCGCCAGCACCAGGGGATAGACCAGCGCGCCGCGCGCCTTCCGCGCCGCCTCCGCCGCCGAGGCGAAGTAACACGCGAGATGGGTGAAGGCCTGCGCCAGCCGCCCGCTGCGCTCGCCGGCCTCGATCAAGGCCGCCTCCATGTCCGCGGCCAGGCCGGGAGGGAAGCCGCGCACCGCCTCCGCCACGCCGCGCCCCGCCGCCAGCCCCTGGCGCAGATGCTCCAGCCACTCATGCACCGCCGGCGGCTTTTTCTGCCCGAGCAGGAGTGACAGGGAGCGGTCGAGATGGAAGTCCGCCCCGGTGAGCTTGGCCAGCTCCCGGTATAACCCGGCTTTGTCGGCGTTTTTCATGCCGCCATCATCCCCGCCGCGCGCGCCGGATGCCAGGGCGGATTTGCGGGAAGGGTGTTTTACTTTTGCGGCAGCGGCCCGCGCGCCGGGGTCAGGGCGGTGGAGCGGTGACGCTGATCTCTGAAAACTCCGCCCAGCACGGGCCGGAGGGCGCCCAACTGCGGTCGCCCCCGCCGTGGAAGGTCTCGAAATAGAGTCCGTCCACGCCGAAGCTGTCCGCCGCGCGCCAGCGCAGGTCCGCGCGCTCGACGACGAGCCGCTCCGGCGCGCCGGGCAGGGTGACCCACACCCGCAGGGCGCCGTTTTTCACGCCCGGATCATTCATCGCCACCGCCAGCCGCACGCGCACCGGCTGGCCGGCGGGGAAGCGGAAGTCGTCGGGAAAGGGGAAGCTGTGGCCGTATTTGTCCGGCTGGTCCATGTGGTACACATAGGCCTCGCCGCGCCCGTCGCGCCGCCACATGAGGCGGGCGGAAAAGCCGTTGCGCCCGTCGGCGGGGCGGCCGCCGCTGACGTTCTCCGGCCCGCCGCAGAGGCCGGGCAGCTTGCCGCCTTTGACGAACTCAAAGCCCGCGCCGAAGCGCAGCGTGTAGCGCAGCTCGGCCCGCGCGCGGGTGCCCAGGGGCATGCGCCAGCCCGCGCCGCCCTCGCCGGGGCCGATGCGGCCCGGCGCGTAGTTCACCCGCAGCCATTTCACGCCGCTTTCCTCGCGCAGCTCGACGCGCCCCTCCCTGATGCCGCCCTCGAAGGCGCAGCCGGGCCAGTCCTTTTTCCACCGAGCCACGGTGTAGGCGCCGGGTTCGCCGCCGAAGGCCACGGCCACCGGCGCGTCCGCCCCGGCGGAGCCCGCGGCGGGGGACAAGCTGAGGAGGAAAAGAAGGGCGCGGCAGTGCATGAGGCGCGCTCCATGCCATGAGGCGGGCGCGGATTCAAGGAGCGGCGTGGCAGACCCGGCGAGGCTGCGGAAGACGCGGGGAGCGTCCCATGCCGCGCGTCACCAGCCGCGCGGGCCGCTCTCGGCGGGGTCCGGCTCGGGCGGCGGCGGCCCCGCGTCCGGCTGGGAGAGGATGGTGGCAAACTCGAAGTCAATGAGGCAGAAGCGGCCGTCGCTGGCGCGGTAGGTCACATTGCGCAGATAGGGGTCCTCATGGCGCACCCCGTACTGCTCCAGCTCGGCGTAAATCTGGCGCAGCTTGTCCTCCGTCATGCGCTCCACGCGCTGGCCGCAGTTGGAGGTGACCATGTAGAGGCGCTCCGGGTCGGTGTCCAGCACGCGCGGCACGAAGGGGCAGCCCATTTTCTCCAGGTAGCGCAGCACGCGCACCTCGTGCTCGAAGCGCTCCCTGGCCAGGTGGCCTTTGAAGGTCTTGTGGACGCGCCCGTCATAGCCGAGGCGCACGGTGGCGCGCGCGGTGTCTTTGTTTGTCTGCATGTCTCGGCCATGAAGGAGGCGAACCCCCGCCGGGGCAAGTCACAAGGTTGCCTTTGACCGGGACCGGCGGCGCGCTCCGCGCGCGGGGCGCGGCGGATTGGCGCGTCAGGGGCGGGGCTTCAACTCCCACTCGATCTCGCGCCTGTCCTCGCGGTTGCGCGCCTTGATCTTGTGGTCGCGCTTGGCGCGGCGCTCCAGGGTCATCTGGCGCTTTTTCCTGCGCCTGCGCAGCTCCTGGATCTCGTCCTCCAGTTTCAGGAAAGCCTTGTAACGCTCCGGTGAAAGCTCCCCGCCCTCCACCGCCGCGCGGATGGCGCAGCCGGCATCCCTGCCGTGGCCGCAGTCATGATGCCGGCAGCGCGCGGCGATCTGGTCAATGTCGGCGAAGCGCCCGCGGAGTGTGTCCTCGTCCGTCCACATCTGGACCTCGCGGATGCCCGGGTTGTCCACCAGGATGCCGCCGCGCGGCAGCACCAGCAGGTCGCGCGCCGTGGTGGTGTGCCGTCCCTTGCCGGTCACCTCGTTGACCTCCCCGGTCCACAGCCATTCCTCGCCGATCAAGTGGTTGATCAAGGCCGACTTGCCAACGCCGCTCGAACCCGTGAACGCGAGCGTGGCCCCTTTTTTGAGGTGCTGCTTCAAAGCCTTGAAACCCTTGTTCTCAAGCACGCTGGTGAGGCAGACTTCGACCCCGCCGCCCAGGGCCCTGACAGCCCCGGCCACCTCCACGCAGCGCTCCGCGGGATGCAGGTCTGATTTGTTGACGACCACCATGGCCTCCGCGCCGCCGCGCGCGATCAGCGCCAGGTAACGCTCCAGCCTGCGCGGATTGAAATCCGTTCCCGGGTCGGTAACCACGACCACGCGGCTGGCGTTTGCCACGATGACCTGCTCCTCGGACGAGTTTCCAGGGGCTTTCCTCGAAAACCTGCTCTGCCTGTGAAGCCGCGCGCGGATCACGTTTTCATCACCGCTTTTATCAAGCGCCACCCAGTCTCCCACGGCGGGCAGTTCCGCGTCCGTCTCCGCCTCGTGATAAACTTTCCCCGCGAGCACCGCGTCGCATTCCTCGATCCGTCCGTCTTCCACGCCCAGCAGGCGGCAGGATATTTTATTGTCGCTGGAAACGCGCGCGGGCGTCCAGCCGCGCTCCAGATAGGGCTCGAATTCCGCGGCGAATGTTTCGTTCCATCCCAGGTGCTGCAAAGTCATTCAACTTACCCTAGCCTCCATCATGGCGGCATCAAGCCTTCACAAGGAATAACATTTGACGTGTCATGCGCGCCACTTAGTCTGGCGTCCTTGATGAAAGCAAACATCCCCACCCTTGAACAACTGAAACGCGCGGCGGCCATCGCCGAGCAGATCACCCGCCTCGAAGACGAACTCCAGGCCATCTTCGGCAATGCCAAGCCCGGCAGGAAAAAGAAGTCCGCCCTGGACGCGGCGCCCGCCGCCGCCCCGGTCGCCGCGAAACGGGGCCCCAAGGCGAAAAAAGCCAAGCGCGTCATTAACTTCTCCCCCGAGGCCCGCGCCAGGATCGCCGCCGCTCAGAAGGCCCGCTGGGCGCGTTTCCGCAAGGACAAGAAAGCCGAGGGCTGAACTTAGCTCATCCTTCAAGCTCACTCATGCACGGCACCGGACAACCGCGTGCCGTGTTTCTTTTTTCCCCGTCAAGTCCAATCCAGCAGCAAGAGAAGACCGTTATGTTCCAAATCCAGCGCGCCGACTTTCATGTCCTGCCGATGCGAACCCGTTTCCCTTTCAAATACGGGATCGCCAGCATGAGCGCCCTGCCGCACTTGTTCGTCTCGGTCGGCATGCGGGTGGATGGCAGGCAGGTGACCGGCCTGTCCAGCGAGGGGTTGCCGCCGAAATGGTTCACCAAGGATCCTTCGACAACCTTTGAGCACGACCTCGCGGAAATGCTCTCGGTGATTCAAAACGCGGCGCGAGTCGCCGGAAACGCCGCTGAAAAACCGGTCCGCTTCTTTCCCTGGTGGAAGGAAACCTGTGAGGAGCAGAAGCGCTGGGCCGGCCTGCGCAGGCTGCCCGCGCTGCTTTCCAACCTCGGAGTCAGCCTCATCGAGCGCGCCGTGCTTGACGGATTGTGCAAATCGGGAGCGGTCCCCCTGCATGTCTTTCTAAAGTCGGACGAGGCTGGCATTGATCTCGGCGGGGTCAGGCCGGAGCTACACGGCATGCGGGTGGCCGGATGCCTGCCCGAGAGCCCTTTGTCAAACGTCGCCGCCCGCCACACCGTCGGTTTGGGTGATCCGCTGCGGACTTCCGAAATACCCGGTGACGAAAGACTGGATGACGGCCTGCCCCAGGCCCTGGATGAGTGCATCCGAAGTTACGGACTCCGCTGGTTCAAAATCAAAATCTGCGGCAGGGAGGAAACAGACATCCCGCGCCTGCGCGAGATCACCCGCGTGCTTGCGGAAGGCTGCCCGCGCGGCTTTCAAGCCACCCTGGACGGCAACGAGCAATTTCAGAGCCTGGCGGACTTTCGCGAGTTTTACAGGCTGCTGCACGCCGACAAGGCCCTCGCGCCCCTCTTTGACAGCCTTGTCTTCATCGAGCAGCCCCTGCACCGCGACCACGCCTTGCGCGACGATGTGGCGTCCGTGCTGGAGGCATGGAAAGACGGCCCCGGCATCATCATTGACGAGGCCGACGGCTCGCTCGACGACCTGCCGCGCGCGCTGGACCTGGGTTACTCCGGCACCAGCCACAAAAACTGCAAGGGCATCGTCAAAGGACTGGCCAATTCGGCGCTGCTGCAAAAGCGCGCGGCCTTCATGACCCGCGCGCCCATCCTCAGCGCCGAGGACCTCGCCAACGTCGGCCCCGTGGCGCTGCTGCAGGATCTGGCCATGGTGGCTGCGCTCGGCATCCCGCATGTGGAGAGGAACGGCCATCATTACTTCCGCGGCCTCGGCATGCACTCGCCCGGGGTCCAGGAGGAGGTGCTGCGCGCGCACGCGGGGCTTTACCGCCGCCACGAGCGCGGCTTCGCAGCGCTGGACATCCGGGACGGGCTGCTGGATCTGGCGAGTGTCAACTCGGCGCCCTTCGGCTGCGCCATCCAGCTTGATCCCGCGCGCTTCACGCCGCTCGATGCATGGGTCAAGGGCGGCGGCCTGGCGGAGCTGGGATGACTCACGCCTGCAAAGCGGCGAGCAGCTTGTCGTGAATGCCGTCGAATCCGCCGTTGCTGAAAACGATCACCACATCGCCGGGGCGGGTCTCCTGCTTCAAGCGCGCCACGATCGCCGCCGTGTCCGGCTCATGGAAACATGCGCGGCCCGCGGAGGTGACACTGGCCGCCACCTTGTCGGGATCCAGCCGCAGTTCGGCGGGCACCTTCTCCGGATTCGCCACGGAGGCGACGACCGAGCCGTCCGCCTCGCGCAGGGCGGCGATCAGCTCGTTCTGCAAAAGATTGCGCCGGCTGGTGTTTGAGCGCGGTTCAAAGACGGCCCAGAGGCGCCTGCCGGGATACTTCCGCCTCATGCCGCGCAGGGTCTCGCGGATGGCGGTGGGGTGATGGCCGAAGTCATCCACCACCGTGACTCCGCCAGCCTCGCCGCGCACCTGCTGGCGGCGGCGGATGCCTTTGAAGGAGGCAAGGCCGGCGCGGATTTCCTCGTCGCTCAAGCCGGCATGACGGGCGGCGCACACGGCCATCGCGGCGTTGCGCGCGTTGAACTCGCCGATCATCGGCAGGGAGAACGCGGCGCCGTTGAGGGTGAAGTCCGTGCTTTCCGGGCCGCCGCCGGTGATGACCAGCCTCTCCGAGCAGTCCGGGCCGAGGCCGACCGTCCTCACGGGCGCGGGGCTCTTCAGGGCGAGGCAGTTCGCGTCGTCGCCGTTGAGGAGGACGAGGCCGTTGCGCGGCACGCTGTTGAGCAGGCGCTGAAAAGTGAGCAGGATGTCGTCGAGGCCGCGGAAGATGTCCGCGTGGTCGAACTCGATGTTGTTCACGATCACGCACTCCGGCAGGTAATGCAGGAACTTCGAGCGCTTGTCGAAATAGGCGGTGTCATACTCGTCGCCCTCAATGACGAAAAACTCGCTGTCATTGAAGCGCGCCCCGCTCTCGAAATTGGCGGGCACGCCGCCGATGAGGAAGCCCGGATTTCTGCCCGCGTGCTCAAGCAGCCATGCCAGCAGCGTGGTGGTGGTCGTCTTGCCGTGCGTTCCGCTGACCACAAAGCTGCGCCTGCCCTGGATCACCTCGCGCTTGATGAGCTCCGCCATGGAAATGTAGGGCAGCCTGCGCTCCAGCACGGTCTCCAGCTCCTCGTTCCCGCGCGAGATGGCGTTGCCCACCACATGCAGGTCCGCGTTCGCGGGCAGGTTCTCCGCCTTGTAGCCCTCCGAAAGCGTGATGCCCGCCGCGCGCAGCACATCGGACATGGGCGGATACACTTTTTCATCCGAGCCGGTGATGATGTGCCCCTGCGCGCGCAAGGCCGCAGCCGTGGAGCCCATGGCGGTGCCGCAGATGCCGATGAAATGAATGTGCTTGGGAGTCATGAAGGGGCGCGCCGGAGCGCGAAGCCCGCCACTCAAGCCAGAATCAGCGGCAGGCAAACATGAATTCCATCCGGGCGGCCGCGGAATTCAAAGGCAGCCCTTCACCGCCTCCAGCAGGTCCTCATACCGCTCAAAGGCCCGGTATTGCGGGAACCGCTCCTGGATGGACTCCGGCGCGTGGAAAAAGAACCCGGTGTCGGCCTCGCCCAGCATTGTCGTGTCGTTGAAGGAGTCACCGGCGGCGACGACCTGGTAATTGAGCGATTTGAACGCCGCCACGGCCTTCTGCTTCTGGTTGGGCTGGCGCAGCCTGTAGTTCACGATGCGCCCCCGCGCGTCGGTCTCCAGATGGTGGCAGAACAGCGCCGGCCAGGCGAGCTGGCGCATCAAAGGCCTGGCAAACTCCTCGAACGTGTCGCTGAGTATCACCACCTGCGTCAGCGCGCGCAGCTCGTCGAGGAAGTCCTTCGCCCCGTCGAGCGGCGCCAGGGTGCCGATCACCTCCTGGATGTCCGGCAGCGCCAGCCCGTGCTTGTCCAGGATGGCCAGCCGCCCGCGCATGAGCACATCGTAGTCGGGCTCGTCGCGCGTGGTTCGGCGCAGCGCGTCAATGCCGGTCTTCTCCGCGAAGGCGATCCAGATTTCAGGCACGAGCACGCCTTCGAGGTCGAGAGTGACAAGGGTTTGTTTTTTCATGGGCGCGTCTCCTTGTCATGACATGGCGCGTCTGTCCAGCATGGGAGTTCAGCCGCAGGGGGGGGAGTGTGGCCGGATTGCCGCTTGTCCCGCCCGCCGCCGGGAGTATGACAAGCGCATGACCGCCGGACGCGCACGAAGCCGCATGCTGGGGGCGCTGGCCGCGCTTCTCGTCATGCCATGCCCTGCCTTCGCGCAGACGCAGCCCGCGCCGCAGTCGCTGCCTTGCACGCAAAACTTCGGCTCCGCCACCTTCACCACCGCGCCGGCCGGCATGGCGGCCTGGAACGGACTCAACGGCGGCGGCATCACCAGCGCCCTGCATGCGGCGAACAGCGCGCCCCAAGGCGATGCCGCCGTCAGCGCGGCCACCGCCGCGCAGACCACCGGCGGCTGTTACGGGCTCATGACCGGCGGCAACGCGCGCTTTTACATCCAGACCAGCAGCAACGCCACCAACGGCGTCAACCAGCTCGTGCTCGCCCTCGACACCACCGGCTGGACGAATGTCGCGCTCTCCTATGACGTGGAGATCATCAACGCCAAACCCCGGACCATCGGCGTGCTCTGCCAATACCGCGTGGGAACCAGCGGCGCTTGGACCAGCCTCGCCGCCTCCAGCGGCGGCAATCCCTACAGCCAGGCCGGAGGCACGGCAGGAGTGAAGACCAGCCCGCAGATCACACTGCCGCCGCCGGCGGAAAACCAGCCCGTGGTGCAAATCCGCTGGGCCGTGTGGCGCGGCACGGAGACCGGCGACAGCTCCGGCGCGGCCGTTGACAACATTTCCGTCTCTGGCAGCGCGGCGGGCGCCGTGCTCTCCGCATCGGTCGTCCCGGGCATGGTCGCGGAGTCGGATGGAGCCGGCGCCGCGCAGCTCACCGTCAGCCGCACCGGTTCCACGGACGCGCCGCTCGCCGTCACCCTCGCCATCAGCGACACAAGCGCGCTCGCCTACGACGGGCCGAATCCCTTTCCCATCCCCGCCGGGCAGAGCAGCGCCACCGTGCCGCTGCGCGCGGTGGACAATGACGTGCTCGATGGAGACAAGACCGTCACCCTCACCGTCACCGCTCCCGCCTCCGTGGCGGCGCAGGCCACGATCCAGGTGCTCGATGACGAGGACGCCTTTTCGCCGCCGCCGGGTTACTATGCGGACGCCGTCGGGCTCTCCGGCAGCGCCTTGAAAGCCGCGCTGAAAATCATCGCCTCGCCCGCCAACTACAACAGTTACGCCTATTCCGACACCTTCAATCCGCTGCGCTCGCTCGACCAGGATCCCGCCAGCAGCGGCAACATCGTCACCATCTACTCCGGCGCTTCGCTCGGCAAAAACGCCGTCTATTTCCCCGGCGGGCCTGACGCGGACTCCAGTTGGAGCCGCGAGCACATCTGGCCCGACTCCTACGGCCTGGACCCTGACAACGCGAACCCCGGCGCTCCCGATGGCGGAGACGCCGGCCCCGACTTCACCGACCTTTTCAACCTCCGCCCCTGCGTCCACAGCGTGAACGTCCTGCGCGGCAACCGCTACTTTGACCCCACCTCCGGCACGCCCTCCATCCCCGCGCTGGCGCCCCTGTGCAGCTATGACAGCAACTCCTGGCAGCCGCGTCCCGAGGAGCGCGGCGACATCGCCCGCGCCATGTTTTACATGGCCGCGCGTTATGACGGCAGCGATCCCCTCACGCTCGATCTCGAACTTTCCAACACACCGAACGCCGCCGCCGGGCGCTTCGGCAGGCTTTCCACACTCCTGCGCTGGCATGAGGAGGACCCCGTGAGCCTTGAGGAAAGGCAGCGCAACCACCGCATTTACACCACTTACCAGCGCAACCGGAACCCCTTCGTGGACCGGCCCGGCTTTGCCGCCGAAGTCTGGGGCCACATCCGCCTGGACAAAACCGCCGCCACAGTCACCGAAGGCCAGCCCGGCACGGATGCCGTGCTCAGCCTTGCAGCCGCTCCCGCTGCGGATGTCACCCTATCCTTCCAGACCTCCCCAGCCGGACAAGTCAGCGTCTCGCCGCCGAGCCTCACCTTCACTCAGGCGAACTGGGACCAGCCGCAAAGCCTCTCCATCAGCGCGGTGGATGACAGCCTTTTCGAGGCGGAGATGACCGTCACCTTGAGCACCGCGATCACCACCGCCGACACGCGCTACGCGGCGCTCGAAGTGCCGCCCGTCCCCGTCACTGTCATCAGTGACGATCCCCTCATCCAGCCCGCCGCTTTGCCCCTCAGCCACGGCGGCCCCTGGAGTCCCCTGCCCTCCGGCTTCCTTGGCGAGGGGCTCGGCGCGCCTTACGGCAGCAGCCTCGGCGGCGACACCGCCGCCGGCTCCGCGCGCTTCGACACCACGGGCGCGCGCCTTGTCATCGGCTTCAACGCGCCCGCCGAAACCCTCACCTATCATCTGCGCGGCAACCCGGCCGATGGCTCCGCCACCAGCGGCAGCTTCCACATCCGCCACTCAGCCGACGGCCTGAGCTTCACCAGCCTGCGTGTCGTCACCGACAAAAACAACACCGACCAGCTTTTCACCGACTCCGTGCCGCGCTCCGCCCGCTACCTGGAGTTCATTTACAGCCAGAAAAACTCCGGCAACATCCAGCTCGACAAGCTCGGCATCACCGCCGCGCCCTCCTTCATCTCATGGGCCGCCGCGCGCGGCCTCTCCGGAGTCAATGCCGGCGTGCTCGTGGATGCCGAACTCGACGGCTTCACCAACCTGGCCGAGTACGCCCTGGCCGGCCACCCGCTTCAGCACGACGCCGCCGCCATCACACCTGCCGCGTCACGCGCCGGCGGGCATCTGCGCATCACCGCCGTCATCCGCGCGGATGACCCGGACCTCGGCGTCCAGGCCGTCACCACCGCCGACCTCGGAATGCCGGAAAGCTGGACCGCCACCGGAGTCGTGCAAATCCAGCCCGTGGACCAAAGCGGTGTGCCTCCCGGATTTGAGCGCGTCACTTTCCAAAGCCCCCTCACCGGCGGCCGCGCTTTCATGCGGCTTGTCATAAGCCTCCAGGGCGGGGGCTGAGCGGAGCCGGATGCGGCAAATAACATCCCGTTCCAAAACGTATTGCCTCACGGATCATGACTGTTTTTCACCGCCTTCTCATCAGCACCGCATGCCTCGGCGCCGCCTCCGGCGCGGAGGTGGATTTTGCCCGGCAAATCCGGCCCATTCTCTCGGAGAACTGCTTCTTCTGCCACGGGCCCGATGACAAGAAACGGGAGGCGGACCTCCGTCTTGACGACGAGGCGGCAGCCAAGAAAAACAACGGCGGAGTCATCGCCGTGGCACCGGGTGATCCGGAAAAAAGCGCCCTCATCCAGCGAATCACCAGCACCGACCCTGACGAGATCATGCCGCCGCCAAAACAGCACAAGACCATCTCCCCCGCGCAGGTGGCGCTGCTGAAAGAGTGGATCAAGCAGGGCGCGAAGTGGGGAAAGCATTGGAGTTATGAGCGCGTGGTGAGGCCGGAGGCGCCCGCAGGCGCAAAGAACCCGGTGGATGCGTTTCTGGCGGCACGCCTGAAAGAGGAAGGGCTGTCGTTTTCTCCTGCGGCGGACCGGGCCACGCTCATACGGCGCATGGCCATGGACCTCACCGGCCTGCCTCCGACACTCGAAGAACTGGCGCGTTTTTCCTCCGACACCTCAAACCCGTCCGACTGGTCCGGGCGCGTGATCTCCCACTACCTCTCCAAGCCCGCCTACGGCGAGCACTGGGCCGCGCAGTGGCTCGATCTGGCGCGCTACGCCGACTCCTCCGGCTATCCCAGCGACCAGCCGCGTGAAATCTGGGCCTATCGTGACTGGGTGATCCGCGCGTTGAACGCGAACATGCCGTTCGACCAGTTCACCATCGAGCAGCTCGCGGGCGATCTGCTGCCCGGCCCGTCGGACGACCAGCTCATCGCCACCGCGTTCCACCGGAACACGATGACACAAAACGAAGGCGGCACGAATGACGAGGAGTTTCGCAACGCGGCGGTCATTGACCGCGTCAACACCACCTTCGCCGTGTGGATGGGCACCACGATGGCCTGCGCGCAATGCCACACGCACAAGTACGACCCCATCACCATCGAGGAGTACTTCCAGTTCCACGCCTTCCTCAATCAAAGCGCCGACAGCGACAAAAAAGACGAGGTGCCGGTGCACAGCTTCGACACGCCGGAGATCAAAAAGCAGCGCCAGACGCTCCAGGCCGAGATCGCGAAGCTGGAGTCGAAATTCTCGCAGCCGCCCCCGGAATGGCTGGCGGGTCTCGACGCCTGGGACCGCGCCTTCGCTCGTGATTTGGAGTGGCGGAGTCCGAAGCCCGCGCATGTGAGCGCGGCCGACGCGGGGATCGGTGACGACGGCCGTGTCGTTCTCACCCAAAACCCCGACACTGCCGTGCATGTCGTCGAACTGCCGCTCAGCGGTGACACACTCAGCGCGGTGAGACTCGACACGGCGCCGCAATCCGGCTTCGGCAATTTTGTGCTCACCGGCCTCAAGGCCGAGGTGGTGCCGCCGGACACGCAGGCAGCCCTGCGGGCGCGCTTTGTCCGCGTGGAACTGCCCGGCGAGAAAAAAATGCTGCAACTGGCGGAGGTGCAGGTCTTCAGCGGCGCGGAAAACCTGGCTCTGAAAGGCGAGGCGAGGCAAAGCAGCACCTACGCTGACGCGGAGGCGGCGCGCGCCGTGGACGGCAACACGAACGGCGAGTACAACAACGGCAGCGTCTCGCACACCAACGACAACGACAAGGACACATGGTGGGAGGTGGATTTGAAGGCGGCGCGACCCGTGGACCGCGTGGTGGTGTGGAACCGTCTCGACGGCACCGGCAAGCGTCTTGACGGCTTCCGCCTCGTGCTGCTCGATGAGAAACGCCAAACTGTGTGGAAAAGTGATCCGGCGCCGGCGCCCGACCTTGAGAAGTCATTCGCGATCAGCGGCCCCGTGCCGGTGGTTTTCACAACGGCGCTGGCCGACTACGAGCAGGCTGGATTTGAGGCGTCGAAATTCCTCGCCCCAAAAAGCAAGGGCTGGGCCGTCGGCGGCGCGCAGGACAAGCCGCACACGCTCACGCTTTTGACGAAAACGCCCGTCGCCGTCCCGCCGGGTGCGAAGCTGCGCGTGACCCTGGAGCAGCGGAGCGAGCACAAGAAGCACACCCTCGGCAGCTTCCGTCTCAGCTTCACCGGCGACGCGCGCGTGCGGCAGGCCGCGCAAGTGCCGGCGAACGTCGCCGCCGTGCTGGCGCTGGAACAACGCGCGCCGGAGCAGCAAAAGGCCGTCATTGACCACTATGCGCGCAACGTGGCGAAGGAGTCCGCCGCCGAGCGCGCGCGCCTCGCGGCCGCGAAAAAGGAACTGGCAGCCATCAAGCCGGTGACGGTGCCTGTCATGCGCGACCTCGACGCAAAGCAGCGCCGCGTGACAAAAATCCAGCTTCGCGGCAACTGGCAGGATCTTGGCGCGGAAGTCAGCGAGGCCACGCCGGCCGCGTTTCATCCCCTGCCGGACGGCGCGCCAAGGAACCGCCTCACCATGGCAAAGTGGCTCGTCAGCCGGGACAATCCGCTGACCGCCCGCGTGACGGTGAACCGCCTGTGGGAGGGCATCTTCGGCACCGGCATCGTGCGCAGCAGCGAGGAGTTCGGCAGCCAGGGCGAGCTGCCATTTCATCCCGAACTGCTCGACTGGCTCGCCGCCGAGTTGATGGACAGCGGCTGGGACATCCAGCACATGCTGCGGCTCATGCTGAACAGCGAAGCCTACCGCCAAAGCTCAAAATCCAGCCCCGCACTCAACGAGCGCGACCCCGACAACCGCCTGCTGGCGCGCGGCCCGCGCTTCCGCCCCACCGGCGAGATGCTGCGCGACCAGGCGCTCGCCGTCAGCGGCCTGCTATCAGAAAAAATGTTCGGCCCGCCCGTGCGTCCGATGATGCCGAACCTCGGTCTCAGCACTGCCTTTGGGCGCAGCAATGACTGGACTGTCAGCGAGGGCGAGGACAAGCACCGCCGCAGCATCTACACGGAGGTGCGGCGCAACGCGCCCTACGCCAGCTTCACCACCTTCGACGCCGGCAACCGCGAAGTCTGCATGATCCGCCGCGGCCGCACCAACACGCCGCTTCAGGCCTTTGTGACGCTGAACGACCCCGTCTTCCTCGAAACGCATCAGGCCATGGCGCGGCGGCTCGTCCGCGAGGCCCAAACCCTGCCCGAACGCCTCTCCCGCCTCTTCATGCTCTGCCTCGCGCGCGAGCCGCGCGCGGAAGAGTCAGCCGCATTGACCCGGCTGCACGCCGAAAGCCTTGCGATGCATCAAAGCGACCCCGCCGCCGCCGCAAAGCTGGCCACCGACCCCCTCGGCCCCGCCGAAGCCGGCGCCGACATCCCCGAACTTGCCGTCTGGACCACCATCGCAAACGTGGTCATGAACCTGGACGAGTTTGTCATGCGCAATTAACCGATTGCGAACCCAGCCCGCAAAACCCCGCGATTCAAATTCGCCAAACCTTCTCCGGCATTACGCCAAGCTGCGTTCGTGTCATGCGAGGATGAGATCGGAAAATGATGGAGACTGCGAAGCGCTCATGGCTTTGCCTCCTGCTCCAGCACAATGCGGAAGCCGTTGGACAGGCGGCGGACGTTGTATGGGTGGGGCACCCGGAAAGAGGTCTGGACCCAGTCGGCGCTGGAGGCGCTCCAGGCGCCGCCGCGTGTGGGGAAGGTGGTGCGGCTTTCATCGAAGGCGTCCTCGCACCACTCCGCCGCGTTGCCAGCGAGGTCGTGGATGCCGAGTGCGTTTGCCGGGAAACTCATCACCGGCGCGGTGTAGGCGTGGCCGTCGTCATAGCCGGTGAAGTATTTGGCGGTGGGATCGGGTGCGAGCTTGCGGCGGGTTTCGTCGCTGTAGTTGACGACGGGGCTGGCGGGCGGCCAGGTGGCACCGCCCCAGGGGTAGTGGCCCTTGGGTTTGTGGACGGTGCTGGGCGTGGTCCACACCTCCCATTTTTCCAGATGGCCGATGCCGGCGGCGAGGCTCCACTCCCGGTCGGTGGGCAGGCGGTAGGTGCGGTTTTCTTTCTGGCTGAGCCAGGCGCAAAAGGCCTGCGCGTCGTGCCAGCAGACGCGGGTGACGGGGTGGGCGTCGAGTGGGCCCTGTGGCGTGTAGCCCTGGGTGCTGTGGTCTTTCCAGTCGGCGTTCGCCTGCGGGTTTTCAGCCGCGTAGGCGGCATAGTCCTGACGGCGGGTTTCATGGATGCAAATCAGCACGCTGGTGCCGGGCACGGGCACGAGCTTCATGCCGAGGGTGTTGCTGATGGAGCGCGCCTTTGCCTCGTCAGGCGGCATCTTTGCGGGAAAAGCGGGCGGCTGCCGGGCTTGCAGGGCGGAGAGGGCGGCGGGGTGCGGCGGCTCGACGGGCGGGAGATTCACGGCGGGAGCGGCGGCTTTTTCTGCCGACGGCGGGCCGACGGGCTCCAGGGCGATGCGGAAGCCGTGGGTGGCGCGGTGGAGTTCCGGCAGTGAGGAATGGCGCTTGTTGGAGCGCAGGCCGTCCACGGTGAAGTCCTCCCAGGAGCCGCCGCGAAGCACGCGGTGGGCGAGGTTCAGGTTGAGCCATTCCTCCACCCATTCCGTGACATTGCCGCCCATGTCATAGAGGCCGAGCGGGTTGGGCGGGAAGCTCATGACGGGGGCGCTGGTGGCGAAGCCGTCGTCGTACTTTTCCAGGATGTCGGCGGTGGGGAAGGCGCGGCGGTGGGCCTGGTCGGCGTAGTTGCCATGGCGCTTCTCGGTGCTGGGGGGGAAGCGCCCGCCGTAGGGGAAGGAGCCGGGGCCGACGTAGCCGTACATCGCGGGCGTGTTAGCGGCGGAGGCGAGTTTTTCCAGCGGGCCGAGGCCGACGGCGAGGCTCCACTCCCGGTCGGTGGGCAGGCGGTATTTTCTGCCCTCCTTTTGGCTGAGCCAGGCGCAGAAGGCCTTGGCCTCGTGCCAGTTCACGCCGGAGACGGGGTGGTCGTCCTCCATGCCGGTGGGCACGCCGGCCCATTGCTGCTCCTTCCATTGCAGGGCGGAGCCAGTCTGGGGCACTTCCTTGTCAAAGGCGAGGTAGTCCTGCCGCCGTGTCTCATGGATGCAGAAGAGCACGTCCGTGCCGGGGATGGGCACGAGCTTCATGCCGAGGCTGTTGGTGACGGCGGCTGCGGCTGCGGCCTCCGGCTTCATGTCTTCCGGGAATCGGGGTTGCTTGGGCTTTTCCGCCGGCAGGGGTGCGGGGTCCGCGTGAAAGGTGGGCCGCCGCTCCACCACGCAGCGGAAGCCGTAGGTGGAGTGTACGATCATGGTGCCGTTGATGCGCGAGGAGGAGAGCAGGCTTTCCTTTTTGGAGTCGTTCCACGAGCTGCCGCGCAGGGCGTGGAATTTCCGTCTGGCGTCCCACCAGTCCTCGACCCATTCGCTGACATTGCCGCTGAGATCGTAAAGGCCGAGTTGGTTCGGTTTGAAGCTCATCACGGGAGCGTCGTTGGCGAAGCCATCCGTGCGGCCCTCGAAGTAGGGGGTGTCCGAAGGGGCGAACTCCATGCGCGTCTCGTCGCTGAAGTTCCCCGCGCCATCCGGCGGCGGCCATTCGGTGCCCCAGGGGAAGGCGGTGGGGTGGCGGAAGACGGTGGCGGGGGTGGTCTCCTTGGTCCATTCCTCGGACTCGCCGATGCCGACGGCGAAGCTCCACTCCCGGTCGGTGGGCAGGCGGTAGTTCCGGCGCTCCTTTTTGCTGAGCCAGTCACAGAAGGACTGCGCCTCCTGCCAGTTCACGCGCATGACAGGGTGGTCGCCCCGGTTTTCCACCACGGGGTCGAGCCCGCGCTCCACGCCATTCGCCCAGAAGTTCATCGCGCCGGGCACCTCGGCGGCGTAGGCTTCGAAGTCCTTGTACCGCGTCTCGTGGATGCACATGAGGACATCGGTGCCGGGCACGTCCACGAACTTCATGCCGAGGTCGTTGGTGAAAAGGCCCTTGTCATCCAACACGATGGGGCGGGGCTTTTTGGCCTCCTGCGCCTGATGGTAGGCGAGCCCGGCGGCGATGATGCCGCTGGCCGCCGCGCCCAGACTCGTCAACACCACCGCACGGCGGTGCCTGCGCAGCCAGCGCCCGGCCTTGTAGCCGAGGCTCGGCGGGCGGGCCAGCACGGGCAGGTTTTCCAGATGGCGCTGCACGTCGGCGGCGAACTCGGCCGCCGTCTGGTAGCGGCGCAGGCGGTCCTTCTCCAGCGCCTTCATGGTGATCCAGTCCAGGTCGGCGGGCAGGGCGGAGAGCAGGGATTTGTCAGCGGCTTCACCGCGCTGGGCGGCGGTGGTTATTTGCCGGAGGCGGGTGCTTGGGCGTTCGGGATTGGTTTCCAGAATGAGCTCCCGCACCGCCGCCAGCCCGCCACTGCTGACGCTGGTGACATCAAAGGCCTGCTCACCGGTGAGCATCTCGTAGAGCAGCGCGCCCAGCGCATACACATCACTGCGCGCGTCCAGCCTGCGCCCGCCCTCGATCTGCTCCGGCGACATATAGACCGGCGTGCCGATGACCTGCTCCTCCCGCGTGAACATGGTGAGGTCATCCAGGCTGCCGCTGTGCATGGCTTTGGCGATGCCGAAATCAATGACCTTCGGCACCGGCGCGCCGTCCACCTCGGTGACGAGCACGTTGGAGGGCTTGATGTCCCGGTGCAGGATGCCCTTCTCATGTGCATGATGCACGGCCAGGCAGACCTGGATGAAAAGCCGCAGCCTCTCGGGCAGCGCCACCTCATGCTCCCTGCACCAGCGTGTGATGGTGCCGCCGCGCACCAGCTCCATGGCAAAATAAGGCCGCCCGTTTGGCCCCACACCGGCGTCGAGCATGGTGGCGATGTTTGGATGCTCCAGCGCTGCCAGTGCCTGGCGCTCCTGGTTAAACCGCCCCAACACCTGCGCTGTGTCCATGCCCAGTTTCACCACTTTGAGCGCCACCTCACGCTTCACCACCTCCGTCTGCTCCGCGCGCCAGACATTGCCAAAGCCGCCCTCGCCGATGATCTCGCAGAGCTGGTAAGGGCCGATGGTGTCGCCCTCCTGCTCCAGGCCAGCTAGATTTTCGTCCAGCATGTCACCGAGGATGCGCCCGGCGTTGGCGCGGATGAGGTCGGAAGGTGATGGGGATTGCTGGTCACTCATGGCTGGGCCTTTCGTTTGCCTGTTCCAGGACAATGCGGAAGCCGTTGGAGAGGCGGCGGGCATCGGCGGGGTGGGGGAGGCGGAAGGAGGTCTCGGCGTAGCCGGAGTTGGAGGTGCTCCAGGCTCCGCCGCGGGCGGGGAAGGTGGTGCGGGTTTCATCGAAGGCGTCCTCACACCATTCAGCGGCGTTGCCGCCGAGGTCGTGGATGCCTAACGTATTCGGTGGGAAGCTCATGACCGGCGCGGTGTAGGCGTGGCCGTCGTCATAGCCGGTGAAATATTTGGCGGTGGGGTCTGGGGCGAGCTTGCGGCGGGCTCATCGCTGTAGTTCACCACGGGCGCGGCAGGCGGCCAGGCGGTGCCGCCCCAGGGGTAGTGGTCTTTGGGCTTGAAGACGGAGCTGGGCGTGGTCCCCGCCTCCCATTTCTCCAGATGGCCGATGCCGGCGGCGAGGCTCCACTCGCGGTCGGTGGGCAGGCGGTAGGTACGGTTTTCCTTTCGGCTGAGCCAGGCGCAAAAGGCCTGCGCGTCGTGCCAGGAGACGCGTGTGACGGGATGCGCCTCCAGATCGCCCTCCGGCATGTAGCCCTGGGTCTTGTGCTCCTTCCACTCCATGTTGGCATCCGGGTTTTCCAGCGCATAGGCGGCGTAGTCCTGGCGGCGGGTCTCGTGGATGCAAAACAGCGCGCTGGTGCCGGGCACGGGCACGAGCTTCATGCCGAGGGTGTTGCTGATGGCGCGCGCCTTTGCCTCGTCAGGCGGCATGGTTGCGGGAAAGGCGGGCGGCTGCCGGGCTTGCAGGGCGGAGATGGCGGCGGGGTGCGGCGGCTGGACGGGCGCGGGCTTTGCTTCAGCCGGAACAGCGGCCTTTTCCGCCGTGGGTGGAATGCCGCCTGGATCAAGGACACAGCGGAAACCTAGCTGGTAATTGACAGAGGTGGTGTTGGCCGAGCGCCGAGATGCCAGGAGAATGTTTTCCGGCAAGTCATCCTTCCAGCCCGAGCCGCGATAGGTTCTTTCTTTCCGGGCGGTGTTGAACCAGTCTTCGCACCACTCGGCGACGTTGCCGCCCAGGTCGTGCAGACCGAAAGGGTTCGCCTGAAAACTCATCACGGGTGCGGTGGTGACAAAACCGTCGTCGTAGCCGCCGATGGATGACAAAAAGGGGAAGGCGGAATGCTTGGTTTTGTCAGCATAGTTTCCAGCGCGCACTCCAGCAGGTGGAGGAAAGAGCGCTCCCCAGGGAAATTCGGTGCGGCCTGCGCGTCCGAGCTTTTCGGATGTGTCCTCCGGTCCCGGCTTTTCATGCGGACCCAGGCCAGCGGCGATGCTCCACTCGCGGTCCGTGGGCAGGCGGTAGAGGCGGTTTTCCTTCCGGCTCAGCCAGATGCAGAAGGCGCGCGCATCGTCCCAGCTCACGGACACAACGGGATGGTCATTTCCCGCGCCAATGGGGTGGTCGCCGACAGTCTGGCTGAGCCAGGTGCTGCCCAGGCCCGTGCTGGCGGCGGCAAAGACGGCGTAGTCCTGGCGGCGCGTCTCATGGACGCAGAAGAGCACATCACTCCCGGGCACTGGGATGAACTTCATGCCAAGGCTGTTGGTGACGCTGCGCGCGCTGATCTCCGCGTCAGGAAGCGGGTCGGGGAATTTGCCCGGAGGCAGTGCCGCAGATTGCAGGCCGGTCTTTGAATCAGGAGCTTGCGTTTCCCGCGCCACGGGCACGGGTGTCACCGCCGCACTTGAGGGCGGGGCGGCTTCCAGCACGCAGCGGAAGCCGTATTGAGGGGCTTTCACGACGGTGGTGACATCTCGGAAATGGCGCGCGGAGGTGGCCATGGTCTTGCGCAGATCCTCCACCAGATGGCTGCCCCAGTGGGCGCCGCGCAAAATGCGAAACCTGCTGCCCGGCTCGGCCCGCTCCGCCACCCATTCGCTGACATTGCCGCCCATGTCATGGATGCCTGTCTTGTTAGGCCGGAAGCTCATCACCGGCGCTGTGGTGGCGAATCCATCTTGGTAGCCTTTGATGAAGGAGGGGGTGGATGGCGTGGCGGCCTTGAGCGTCTCGTCGCTGTAATTGCCCGCGCCTGGCGGTGGCGGCCAGGTGCCCTCCCAGGGGTAATGGTCCGGCACTTTGAAGACCGACTTCGGCGTGGTGTCCGGCCCCCAGGTCTCCTGGTCACCAATGCCCGCAGCCATGCTCCACTCGCGGTCGGTGGGCAGGCGGTAGGTGCGGCCTTCTTTGGCGCTGAGCCACTGGCAAAAGGCGTCCGCCTCCTCCCAGTTGATGCGCATGGCAGGGTGGTTGTCACGATCCTCCACCACGGGGTCGAGGCCCGTGGCGACTCCCGTCATCCAGAGGCCGACCGCGCCCGGCACCTCGGCGGTATAGGCGGCGAAGTCCCTGTTGCGCGTCTCGTGGATGCACATCAGCACATCCGTGCCGGGCACGGGGGTGAACTTCATGCCAAGGCTGTTCGTGTGCAGTTCGCCAGGGGCCAGCGTGATGCGCTTTGGCCTGCGTGCCTCTGCCTCCAGATGCAATGCGGCGAGCATGACGGCTGTGGCAGCGACCGCTCCGAGGCTGGTCAGCGCAACCGAGCGGCGGTGCCTGCGCAGCCAGCGCCCTGCCTTGTAGCTGAGGCTGGGCAGGCGGGCCAGCACGGGCAGGCTGTCCAGATGGCGCTGCACATCCTCCGCAAAGTCCGCTGCCGTCTGGTAGCGGCGCAGGCGGTCCTTCTCCAGCGCCTTCATGGTGATCCAGTCCAGGTCGGCGGGCAGCGTGGAGAGGATGGGTTTTTCGCCTGATTCACCGTGCTTGGCAGCTGAGGTCTTCTGCCTCAGCCGCGTGCTCGGGCGTTCGGGATGGGTTTCGAGAATGAGATGCCGCACCGCAGCCAGACCACCTGTGCCGACGCTGCTGAGATCAAATGCCTGCTCGCCCGCGAGTATCTCGTAGAGCAGCGCGCCCAGCGCATACACATCACTGCGCGCGTCCAGCCTGCGCCCGCCCTCGATCTGCTCCGGCGACATATAGACCGGCGTGCCGATCACCTGGCCGGTCTGCGTCAGCAGCGACAGCTCTGCCTGGCTTCCGCTCATCGCCTTGGCGATGCCGAAGTCGATGACCTTGGGCACCGGCGCGCCGTCCACCTCGGTGACGAGCACGTTGGAGGGCTTGATGTCGCGGTGCAGGATGCCCTTCTCATGCGCGTGCTGCACGGCCTGGCAGACCTGGATGAACAGCCGCAGCCGCTCAGGCAGGGTGGCATTGTGCTCCTGGCACCAGCGGGTGATGGTGCCGCCGCGCACCAGCTCCATGGCGAAGTAGGGCCGCCCGTTCGGCCCCACGCCGGCGTCGAGCATGGTGGCGATGTGCGGGTGCTTCAGGCTCGCCAGCGCCTGGCGCTCCTGGTTGAAGCGCCTGATCACCTGGGCGGTGTCCATGCCGAGCTTGATGACCTTGAGCGCCACCTCGCGCCGCACCACCTCGGTCTGCTCCGCGCGCCAGACATTGCCGAAGCCGCCCTCGCCGATAACCTCGCACAGGCGGTAAGGACCCACGGTGTCGCCCTCGCATTCCATGCCTGCGAGACCTTCGTCCAGCATGTCGCCGAGGATGCGCCCGGCATTGGCGCGGATGAGGTCGGAGGGGGAGGGCGGCGCGACGCGGGTCGTCCTGTCAGGTTCCTCGACATCCCCCGAAGCTGGGCTTTCGTCACTCATGGGGTGGAGAAGGCCTTGAAAAGCTCCTGCATTTCCTCGCGCAGTGTGGCGGGATCGCTGGTGCCGAGCGTGTGGGAAAGCTCCCGCTCAATCTGCCCCCGGTAGTGGGTGCGCATGCGGTGCAGCATGACGCGCAGCGCGCCCGCCGACATGCCCGCGCTGGCGGCCAGCTCGCCCAGTTGTGTTTCATCCCCCTGCTGGATCAGCGGGCCGAGCAGCAGCGTGTAGCGCTCCTGCCAGCCGCGCCTTTCGTAGTCGGCGCGCAGGGCTTCAAGAGCGCGGCCGAGCAGGGCGTTGGCCCACTCCCGGTTGTAGAGCGCCTCCAGGCTTTGCGCGGGGTCGCTCATTTGATAAACCTGCTCCGCTCGGGCGGGGTCCATGGCGGCATCCAGACAGACATGCTCCACGCCGCCGCCGCGTTTCTGGCGGGTGGCCTTCTGCCATTGCTGGGTGTGGAAGTTGTCAAAAGCGCGCAGCAGAAGCTGGCGCAGCTTGCCTTCGGCCTCGTCCGCCGTGGCAAAGGTCTCCCGGCGCAGGATGCTCTCGAAGAAGCCCTGCACGGCGTCCTGCGCGTCATGCTCGCTCAACTGCCGCCGCCTGGCCACGCAGTAGAGCGGCTGCCAGTAGGCGCGGCAGAGAGTCTCCAGCGCGGCGCGCGCCTCTTCCTCCGTGCCCTCGCGCAACTGGTGCAGGAGCGACCAGCGTGTGGAGGGAAAGAGGGTGTCGGTGAGCGGAGCCGCCATGTGTGTGCCGCGCCGCTTTTCTCACCGGATGCAAATATTGTCACTTTTTTTCTGCCGGGGCGTAACGGCGGGCGGAAAACAGGACTGGAGAGGGTGACGGGCATTTCGCCCTGAATCAGTAACCATCGCTCCCATGAATCCCACATCCTCCCTGCCATGCGCGTCGAGTTTGCATCAGGCCCGAAAGGCTTGTTGCCACACAATGCGGCCCCACCATCCCCCCGGAGACTCTCACTCTCCCAACAAAGAATCCGGGGGTTCGTCGCCACAAAATCCCCAGCGCGGCGCGCCTGGAAGGGTTCGCCCTTCACCAGGGCGGGCCTTGTGGCTGAGTGTCATGATGCTGCTGGCCTGGGTGGCCTGCGGAGCAAGCGCGGTGGCTGGAACCTGGAGCCAGACACCTTGGACGGGGGACTCCACCACGGGCATCCATGCATCCACCAATGTCTGGGCATATCGTTTTGGTTCTGCCACGACGGCGACGGTCAACGGAGTCACAGTGCCTGGCAGCCCTTTCTCTCTGACCAGCGCCAATGTGGACGTGACCCTCACCAGCAGCTACCAAGGTGCTGTGAACAATCTCACCGCGCTCGGTGGCACGGGCAGCGCGCTTCTGGCGCAGGACTTCGTGTACAACGGAGTCCAGGGTCCGCTCACCGCCACGGTGAAGAACCTCACCGTGGGTCAGAATTATGTCGTTTCTTTCTTCGGAGTCGGCTTTGATGCTGATGCGGCGAGGAATGTGAACTTCACCTCCGGCTCGGACAGCTTGGTGGTGAATCAAAACCACTACGGCCTGGGCAATGGCATCCGGGTGGATTACACCTTCACGGCAGAGGCAGCCACACGCGGTTTCACTCTCATGGAGACGGTGCCGTTCTATTCCTGGGGGTTGAACGCGATTGCCCTGAGCAGGAGCGCGAGTGCGCCAACGGCTGCGACCGGCGCGGCGGGCGGTGTGTTCACCACCACTGCGACTCTCGCCGGCAGCATCAACGCCAACGGGGCGGATACGACAGTGACTTTCCAATACGGACTGACAACGAGTTACGGCTCGACGGTGACAGCCGCGCAGTCACCGGTAACCGGTGAGACTGACGTGGCGGTGAGCGCCGCAGTCAGCGGCCTGACACCGGGCACGACCTATCATTACCGCGTCGTCGGGCAGAACTTCCAGGGCACGACCCCTGGTGCTGACGCGACTTTTACCACGCCTGCGACGAACCTGGGACTTTATGCCCCGCCTGCAAACGGGGCGGATGTGTATGTGGCGGATGGGACGAATCACAAAATCGTCCGATACACTTCGTCTGGGACTCTGGTTGGCGACTTCGCAACTTCCGCGACCGGCATCAACGGTCCCTCGTCCCTGGCCTTTGACTCGGCAGGCAATCTGTATGTCGGCAACAATGGCGATGGCACGCTCTGGAAATATGCGCCCAATGGCACTGGCAGCCTCTTTGCCACGGTCCCCGACGGGGTTTGGAACATGGCTTTTGACGCGGATGGAAACTTGTATGTCTCCAACTTCGGCACAGCGATCACGAAGATCAGCCCGTCAGGGACGAATCTGGGCAACGTGGACAACTTCAGCGGCTCGCACACTTGCCTGGGCGTGGCCTTCGACGCGGCTGGCACACTTTGGGCGGGCGACCATTTCGCATTTTCCATCAATCGCTATCCTCCGGGCCAGGCCGCGACGCGCCACACGCAATCCGCCGTGAACAATCCAAGAGGGCTGGCTTTCGACACTGCCGGAAACCTCTTTGTGGCCAACATCGGCAACACAACGATCTCGAAATATGCATTCACTGGCGGCGCGCTTTCGACAACGGGCTCGGTGTTCGCCACCACCAGCGGCTTCAATCCTTTGTGCCTTGCGTTCGACAGCACGGGGAACCTCTACGCGACTGCGAACAACAGCGGTGTCGTTGGAAAGTATTCCTCCACGGGAAGTTATCTCGGTGCTTTTGCGACCGTGTCGGGAAGCTCCCTGATCAGGGGGATCGCGTTCAGCCCCCTCGCGGATGCGCCTATGGTATCCTCGCCCACAAGCACTTCCGTCACCGCCACCGGGGCAACCCTGGGCGGTAACGTCACCGCTGACGGCGGTGCCTCGATCACCGAGCGCGGTGTGGTTTATTCAGCGACGGCAACCAACAGCAATCCTGCCATCGGGGGCTCGGGCGTGACCAAGGTGACGGCGCCTGGGACGACGGGCGTCTTCACCACCGGGGTAAGCGGCCTGACCACGCGCACGTCTTACAGCTTCAAAGCCTATGCCATCAACGGCGCGGGAACGAGTTACTCTGACACCGGCACTTTCTCCACGCCGAACACCCTGCCGACCGCTCCGAATGGAAATGCCACCGGCACCACTGGCGACCCGAACACGGTGACGATCAGCTTCCCGGCGACGGATGCCGATGGCGACGCGGTGGCGATTACCGGGGCGGTTTCCGGCACCGGCATCATGGTGGATTCCTTCACGGCAACGACAGTCACCTTCACTCCCGCCGCCAGCTTCACCGGCGACGGCAGCTTCACTTACACGGTGGGTGACGGTTTCGGCGGCACGGCCACAGGGACGATCACTGTGGCGGTGACGGACAATGACGCGCCGGTGGCGGGCGCGCCCACGGAAGGCTTCACTTTGCTGGCGCTGACAGTGGATGCCGGCACAGGCGTGGTGGATCTGCCGGACTACCGCAGCCAGGTGGTGGCCTTGGACAATGTGGGCGTGGTGAGCCTCGCCCAGGCACCGGCTCCAGGCTCTGTCCTCGGGCAGGGTCCGGTGCAGGTGAGCATCACGGCGGAAGACGCGGCGGGCAATGTGTCGGACGCCTTGGTCCTGACAGTTGTCGTGGGTCCGGCCGTCGCTCCGGTGGCAGGCTGGTCCTTCACCGCATGGACGGGCGACTCCAGCACGGGCATTCACGCATCCAGCAATGTCTGGGCGCATCGTTTTGGTTCGGCTGCGACGGCGACAGTCAACGGAGTCACCGTGCCTGGCAGCCCCTTTTCGCTGACCAGCGCCGATGTGGACGTGACTCTCACCAGCAGCTACCAGGGTGCTGTGAACAATCTCACCGCGCTCGGCGGCACGGGCAGCGCGCTTCTGGCTCAGGACTTCGTGTACAACGGAGTCCAAGGTCCGCTCACCGCCACGGTGAAGAACCTCACTGTCGGCCAGAAGTATGCCGTTTCTTTCTTCGGCGTGGGTTTTGACGCCGGGGTCGCGCGCAGTGTGAACTTCACCTCCGGAGCTGACAGCCAGGTGGTGAATCAAAACCACTACGGCCTGGGCAATGGCATCCGGGTGGACTACCACTTCACCGCCACGGCGGCGACACGCGCCTTCACACTCATGGAGACGGCGCCTCTTTATTCCTGGGGTCTGAATGCCATCACGCTGCGCAAGGTGTCCGTCCCCGATCTGGTGACGGATGCGGCCACGGACGTGACCACAGAGAGCGCCACGCTCAATGCCACGGTCAATCCCGACGGTCTGGCTGCCACCGCGCACTTTGAGTATGGCTTGACCACCGCCTACGGCAGCACCGCCGCCATCACTCTCTCCCCTGCGGACGGCTCCTCCGCCCAGGCTGTGAGCGCGCCCGTCAGCGGCCTCACCGCGGGCAGGACTTACCACTACCGCGTGGCGTTGACGAACCTGCACGGCACTTTCTACGGGGACGACCAGACCTTCAGCACGGTGCAGATACCGTCCTTGTTCGCCCTGAGCGCAAGAACCATCAGCGTTCCGCAGGGCAGTGCCAGTGTGATGATCCCGCTTCACCGCACAGGCGGCAGCCATGCCGCGGGTGTACAGCTTTCCACCGTGGATGGCACGGCTTCCGCAGTGCCGCCCTTCGCGGCGGGTCTCGCGGCCAAGGATTATCAGGCGCTGACCACCACGGTGGACTTCGCCGAGGGGGAGATGCAGAAGGAGGTGGAGATCACCCTCATTCCGCGCGCAGGCACCAATGTGCCGAACACACGCTTCCAGGTGATCCTCACCGGTGCGGGCTGGGATGATATTCCGGCCGATCCCAAACTCGGACATCCCATCACCGCCACGGTGCAGGTGCTGGCGAATGACACCACGGCTCCGACATTGACCGTGAAGACCCCGGCCAATGGGGCCACCCTCAACCATGCGCCGCCGGTCATCATCACCGGCACGGTGGGTGACAAATACGGCATTGACCGAGTGGAGATCGAGCACGGGGGCGAACTCATCGAAGCGGATCTGGGCTCGGCCACCCGCTCCACGTCCATTCCCTTCAGTGGCGAGATCTACCCCGCCGCTGACGGCCCGGTCACCTTCACCGTCACCGCCTATGACCTGAATGGGAACAGCACCGTGGTGACACGCGCGTTCAACCATGTCCGCTGGTATGACGTGGTGGTCTCCCGCTCCGTGCCCGGCGGCCTTGCCACACCCGAGGCGGCTGGCATGGTGACTCTGGCCTCCACCAAAGGCAGCTTCTCCACGCTGCAACCTGCCAGAGGCTCGATAGACCAGCAAGGCTCCGTGCTGCCCGGCGCGCCTGTCACCCTCACCGCCAGGCCCGCCGCAGGGCATGTCTTCTCCCATTGGGAAGGGCTGCCTGTAGATGCTGTCATGAGCGGGGCCGTGGCCTCCTTCACCATGCCTGCGGAGGATGTCACGGAAATCCTCGCCGTCTTTGTGGCGAACCCCTTCGCCGCCCTCGGCACCACCGCCGTGTTTCACGGGCTGCTGGCCCCGCATCAAACGCAGCGCAGCAATGCCGCGCTCGGTTCCCTGAACGCCACCCTCACGACGAGCACGGGTGCTCTGAGTGGCAAGCTCCTGCTCGGCGGTGTCACCACATCCTTTGCCGGCACCGTGCAGGGCAATGGCGACGTGTGGCTGAAAAACGCCGGGGGTCCGATGACCGGAGCGCTCGAAATTCCCGGCATCGGCACGCTGGTGCTGTTCTTTGCCTCGGACTCGCTGGACATCTCCCTCTTCGGGGCGGACACCGACTCCTTCGGCACAGCCCGGGCGGCGATTCACAGCGCTGCGAACCCCGTGCCCGCCACGCTGCTCAATGACGCAAAGCAGGGCTTTTACACCGTGGCCCTGCCTGCTCTGGAGCAGACCCCGTCGAAACCGGCCTCCACCTATCCGCAGGGCGCCGGCTACGGCACCCTGACTCTGAAAACCAATGGCACGCTCACCCTCGCCGGCGTGCTGGCGGATGGCAGCAAATTCACCGCCGCCTCCGCGCTCGTCTCCGGCAACACCAGCCCGGTCCATGCGCAACTGCCCACTCCCGGCTCCGCCACGCTGAAAGGCGGCAGCCTGCTGGGCATGCTGGCCTTTGACCCGGATGCGCCGGACACGGATGTCAGCAGCGCCAGCCTGGGATGGGCCGTGTTCGGCGGCAAAGGCGGCCCGCCGCCGGAGAGCGGCAGCGGCCTGCTGTGGCTGCGCCCCGGGGTGGTGCAGCAAACCGGCACGACCGCCGCCGCGCTCGCCACGCAGCTTTACACCGAAGGCTGGGAGCAGGGCATCACCGTGGGCCTCGTTGGCGCGCTGTATGACAAAGCCGTCACTGTGCAGAGCGCCCTTGGGCTGCCCGCCGCCGGGCCGGATGGAAATGCCGTGCTGGCCTTTGAAGATGGCAAGCTCCTCGACACCGTGGCCTACACCACCCTCAACGTGGATGGCGGCAAAGTGGTCAAACTGCCCTCCACCGACAAGCGCTACACGCTCACCCTGACCGGCAACACTGGCGCGATGAAGGGCGCCTTCACTCCCTTCTGGAGCAATCCCGGAACGGCGCTGCCCGCCTTCAACGGCGTCATTCTGCAAAAGGGCGCCAACAAGGGCGGCTGGGGCCACTTCATCAGCAACCGCCAGCACGATCTCGATCCGCAGAGTGGCAGCGTCACCCTGGGCGCGCAACCCTGATCCGCTGTCCAGTCACAAGACTCGAAACCTCAAAGCCGCAGCCTTCCAGGCTGCGGCTTTTTTATCCGCATGATTTGAGCCTTACCAGCGCACGACGGAGCTGGCCCAGGTGAAGCCGCCGCCGAAGGCGACGAGAAGGACGATGTCTCCCTTCTTCAAGCGGCCCGCGCGGCGGGCCTCGTCAAGGGCAACAGGGATGGTGGCTGCGCTGGTGTTGCCGTATTTGTCGAGGTTGACGAAGGCTTTGTCATGCGGCAGGCCGAGGCGGTCGGCGATGGCCTGGATGATGCGCAGGTTGGCCTGGTGCGGGATGATGAGGGTTATGTCCTCCTTTTTCAGGCCCGCCATCTCCAGAGCCTGCTCGCTGGCCTGGCACATGCGGGTGACGGCGTGCTTGAAGGTCTCCCGCCCTTCCATGTGGATGGTGTTCGGGCGGCTGGGGGCGTTTTCGGCAGTGATGGGACAGGCGCTGCCGCCGCCGGGGACTTTCAATAAATCAGCGAGGTTGCCATCGCTGCCCATGACGGTGGAAAGCACGCGCCCCTGGGCGTCGCTGCCCTCCTCGGCGCGGCGGATGACGACGGCTCCGGCGCCGTCGCCGAAGAGCACGCAGGTGTTGCGGTCCTGCCAGTTGATGAGGCTGCTGAGCTTTTCCGCGCCGATGACGAGGGCGGTGGTGCGGTTGCCGGTGTTGATGAAGTGGCGGGCCACCTGGAGGGCGTAGAGAAAGCCGGAGCAGGCGGCGCTGATGTCGAAGCAGACGGCGTTCGCAGCGCCGATCTTTTTCTGCACGAAGCAGGCGGTGGAGGGGAAGAACATGTCCGGGGTGACGGTGGCGACGACGATGAGGCTGATCTCCTCCGGGCATATACCGGCGTCGGCGATGGCGCGGCGGGCGGCCTCGGCGGCGAGGTCGCTGGTGGCCTGGCCTTCGGCGGCGATGCGGCGCTCCTTGATGCCGGTGCGGGTGGTGATCCACTCGTCGGAGGTGTCCACGATCTTTGAGATGTCGTCGTTGGTGAGGACTTTCTCCGGCATGAAGCTGCCGGTGCCGATAATGCTGGAGGCGCAGAAGGGCTGCTGGCTAGGAGGTGGCATGGATGAGGAAGTGCTGGGAGACGGTGGCCTCGATGTGCGGGTTGATCTGCTGGGTGATGGTGTCGCAGGCCATGCGGATGGCGTTTTTCATGGCATAGGCGCTGGCGCCGCCGTGCGCGATGATGGTGATGCCGTTGAGGCCGAGCAATGGCATGCCCCCGGCCTCGTCGGCGCTGATGCGCTTGTGGACGCGCTTGAAGGCGGGCCTGGCGAGCTTGCCGCCGAGCATGGTCATTGTGGAGGCCATGATCTCGCCCTTGATCATGGTGATGAGGGACTCGGCGAGGGCCTCGGAGGTTTTGAGGATGATGTTGCCGGTGAAGCCGTCGCACACGACCACGTCGGGCGGTTCGTGCCAGAGGTCGTGGCCTTCGACGTTGCCGATGAAGTTGAGACCGGGCGTGGTGCGCAGGAGCTTGGCGGTCTCCTTGCAGAGGGCGTTGCCTTTTTCCTCCTCGGTGCCGTTGGACATGAGGCCTACGCGCGGTTTCCGGCGGCCCAGGACGTGCTCGGCATAGGCGCTGCCCATGAGGGCGTTTTGCACGAGGTGCTCGGGCAGGCTGTCGGGGTTGGCCCCGGCGTCAATGAGCACCCAGTGGTGAGAGACTGAGGGCATGATGGCGGCGATGGCGGGCCGCTCGATATGCGGCAGGGTGCGCAGCTTGATGAGGCTGGCGGTGACGGCGGCGCCGGTGTGGCCGGCGCTGACGACGGCGTCGGCTTTTTTGTCCTTCACCAGGTCCACGGCGCGGGAGATGGAGCTGTCCTTTTTTTTGCGCACGGCGTCGAGGCCGCTGTCGCTCATGTCCACAACCTGCAGGGCGGGCACGATCTCAAGCTTCGGGCTGGCAATACCCTGGGCGGCCATCTCGCGCTCGATGACTTCCGGCACGCCGACGAGGAGAATTTTTTCGATCCGGGGCAGCGTTTCGAGGGCGAGCTTGACGCCGCCCATGGGGTTTTGCGGGGCGTGGTCGCCGCCCATCACATCCAACGCGATTTTCATGCCTCCGATTTGGTCTTTAAATGATAGGGAGTGTAAAGCGGAACGACGGTGGATTGCAAACACGGAAAAGCCGCCGGAATGGCTCACCAAAAGCTGAGCGCCTCATGCAGGTCGTCCATGGCGCGCGTGGCGCTGGCGCGCTCGGGCATGTCCGGGCAGTCGAAGGGGACAAGGGCCACGCGGTTTTCACGCAGGGCGGTGATGCCGTTGCCGCAGTCCGGGTCGAGCAGAGATTTCCAGGCTTTCTCCGCGAAACGCGCGGCCAGAATGCAATCCTGAGGGGTGGCATGGCCGCCGCGCTGCAGGTGGCCGAGCACGGAAGGGCGCACTTCGAGATCCGAGAAGGCGCCTTCGGTCCGGTCGAAGTATTTTTGAAAAGCGTCCTTGAGCACATACGCACCGTTGCGGTTTTGCGGAGGATCAAATTTCACACCCTCGGCCAGCAGCACGATGGCGTGTCCCCTGCCCCGTATCATTGCCTCCTCAATGCGATGGGCCAGCTTTTCGATCTGCGCGGCGTCGAGCGGGCCGCCCTCGGGTGTGATGACCATCTCCGCGCCTGAGGCGAGGGCGGCCATGCGCGCGAGGTCGCCGCTCTCGCGCCCCATGGTCTCGAGCACCATGACGCGCCGGTGGCTGCGGGCGGTGTCTATGAAATGGTCCACGGCCCAGACAAGTGTGTGGACCGCCGTGTCCACGCCCAGGGAGAGCTCGGTGAACTGGAGGTCGTTGTCTATGGTGGCGGGCACGCCGATGATGCGCAGGCCGCTTTCTTCGGCAAGGCACCTGGCCCCGGCAAGGGAACCGTCTCCACCCACGACGACGAGGGCGCGAACGCCAAGCGCGCCGAGGAGGGCGATGACTTCCGCCCGCACCTCCCGCTTTTCGAATTCCTTGCAGCGCGCGGAACCAAGGACAGTGCCGCCTTTGCCCATGATGCCGCTGACTGAGGCGTGGTCCATGAGCACGACCGGCTGGTTTTCGATCATTCCCTTGCGCCCTGGATTTCTAACGATGGCGTCTTTGAGCTGCTGAAGCTCGACAGGAGACGCGCCCGCCTGGCGCGCGGCCTTGACGAGGCCGCGGTAGCCGTCCTTGATGCCAAGCACGGGCACATTATGTCGGTTGAGTCCGAGCCTCACCAAGGCCCTGAGGAAGGCGTTCATGCCGGGAGCGTCGCCGCCGCTGCAAAGTACGGCGACCGGGTTTTCGGGAAAAAAGTCTGTCATGAAGGGAGAAGCCCGCCGACCATCATATCTGGCGGGCCTCCAGTCATAGCGAACGCTCCAACGCTGGCAAGCGGCGGGTTTCCCTGCCGTGAAATCACGTCGTCTCCATGCCGCGCGCCATGACTACCTTGCCGGTGCGAACGGTTTCGACGATCTCAAATTTATTCAGGAGCCGGATGGCCGCGTCGAGTTTGTCCGTGTTGCCTGTGATCATGGCAATGAGGCTGTCATCCTGCAAATCCACGGTCTTGCCTCCATAGTGCTCGACGATTTGCAGGATCTCGGTGCGCTGGTCGTGGCCTGTGGAGATTTTCACCAGGACGAGTTCCTTGGCAACGGCGTCGCGGTCGGTGTGCTCGATGCAGTGGATGACATCAATGAGCTTGTTCACCTGCATGATGATCTGGTGCAGTCCCTCCGGGTGGCCGCTGATGCCAATGGTCATGCGGCTGTAGCGCGGGTCGCGGGTCTGTGAGACAACGAGGGACTCGATGTTGAAACCCCGGCGGCTGAAGACATTGCATATGCGGCCAAGGACGCCGGGCTGGTTGTTCACATAGACACTGAGCGTGTGAATGTTGATGATGTCGGCCTGCGGGGCGGGCTTTTTGTCGGTGGTGGCGGGGATGCGGTCGCTCATGATTTTTGCGGGGCTGGTGTTTGAAAATAAAACGGCTGCCACTTAGAACAACTGCGGTTCGGCAGATGCGAGCGCGTGGAGCCGCCTGCGGGCGAGCTGGACGTAGGTTTCGTCTCTCTCAATGCCGATCCATTTGCGCTTTAAGCGCAAGGCAGCGGCGGCGGTGGTGCCGGAACCGAAAAAAGGATCAAGCACTAAATCACCCTCATCAGTGGAGCAAAGGACTAGCTTTTCGATGAGATCGAGCGGCTTTTGGGAGGGGTGGCCGCACTTCTCCTTGGAGGTGCCCTTGAGGCTGGGCACACGCAAGATGTTCGTCGCGAATTTGCCCTTTTCCAGGTGGGCCTTGCGCGCGTCCATGTTCTTGTAACGAGTGTCTTTGAGGTATTGGGCGATGGTTTTTTCGTCGTAAGGAATGCGCACAGCGTCCTTGTTGAACTTCACCTCATCGCCTTTGCGCAGGACGAGGATCATCTCATATTGCGGTGTGAAGCTGTCCCGCCGCTCATTGTAGCCCACGGCGCGATCCCAAATAATGAGATCGTGAAACTGATGCGACCGGGAGAGCTGCGACATGAGGTGGAGAAAGGTGTGCTCGCGCTTTCCTAGCTGGCCGAATATGAAACAGAGTCCTTCATCACAAAGGACGCGCATGGCCTCGCCCGCCCACTCCTCGCACCAGGCGAGATAGTCAGCGGCGGTTTTCCATTGGGTGTCCCAGGCTTCATCTTCGAGAACATTGAAATAAGGCGGATCGGCGATAATTGCTTGAGCGGCGCATTCCGGTAGCTTGCGAAGTTCCGTGAGGGCGTCCCCTTGAATAATGAGATTGGCTTTCATCGTTGCATCGCCACACTTTGGCGAGTGCGCCTGCGGTCATCACGTCGAACCGGTGGGTTTTTCCATCTTGTGTTTCGGCGCCTCGGTGAGCATGTCTTCAAGGGCGGCTCCAGCAGGGATCATGGGAAAGACGTTTTCATGTTTGATGCACTCCGCCTCAATGATGCAGGGTCCGTCATTGTAATCGAGCGCCTGCTGGAGGATGCGGCCCACGTCGGCGGGACGGCGGATGTGCCAGCCTTTGATGCCATAGGCCTCGCCAAGCTTGACGAAGTCCGGGTTGCCGAGCAGGTCCACGCCGCTCTCGCGGTTGTCGAAGAAGAGCTCCTGCCACTGGCGGACCATGCCGAGGTAGCTATTATTGAGGACGAGGATTTTGACGGGCAGCTTGTGGATGGCCGCAGTTGCTAGTTCGAACAGCGTCATCTGGAAGCCACCGTCACCGCACACGGCAACGACGGTTTTATTCGGGCATGCGAACTGCGCGCCGATTGCCGCAGGGAAGCCGAAGCCCATGGTGCCGGCGCCACCGGAGCTGATCCAGTGGTAGCTCTCGTCGTTTTTGTAAAATTGCGCGGCCCACATTTGATGCTGGCCGACATCGGTGGTGACAATGGCCTTGCCCTGGGTGAGATGGTAAAGCTCGTCAAGCACTTGCTGCATGCGCAAGCCGCCCTGTTTTTTATAGCCGAGGGGATATTTCTTTTTGTAGCCGTCGAGATGCGCCAGCCAGTCTCCGGTGGGCAACTTTTCGACGAGGGGCAACAGTTCGCTGAGTGCGGCCTTGGCGTCGCCAGTTATGGGAACATCCGTGCGTATCATTTTGCCGTGCTCAGCGGCGTCAATGTCAATGTGGATGATTTTGGCGTTGCGGCCGAACATGTGCGGCTTGCCGATGATGCGGTCGTCAAAGCGGGAGCCGACATTGAAGATGAGGTCGGCTTCGCAGATGGCCTTGTTCGCGTAGGCGGTTCCGTGCATGCCGAGCATGCCGAGGGCAAGCGGATGCGTTTCGGGGAAAACGCCCTTGCCCAGCAGGGTGGTGGTGACCGGGCATTGCAGTGTCTCCGCCAGCATGAGCAATTCCTTGTCCGCGCGGGCGATCATGGCGCCCTGCCCCGCCAGGATGACCGGGCGTTGCGACTGTGAAAGCAGCCTGGCCGCCTCTTTTATGGCAATTTGATCAATTTTCTGCGCATCTTCCGGATGATAGCCGGGCAGGTCCATCGGATCATCAAAGGTGCCTGTGAACGGGCTCTGGCTGATGTCCTTGGGGATGTCAATAAGCACAGGACCGGGCCGGCCAGTGGTGGCGATGTGGACCGCCTCCTTGGCGATGCGCGGCAGGGCATTGGTTTCCTTGACCAAGTAGCTGTGTTTGCAGACCGGGGCGGTGATGTTGAAAATGTCCGCCTCCTGGAAGGCGTCCTTGCCCAGCATCCAGGTGACCTGCTGACCGGTGAGGATGATCATTGGCACACTGTCCATCTGCGCGGTCATGATGCCGGTGACGGTGTTGCCAGCGCCAGGACCAGAAGTGACGAGGACGACCGCCGGTTTGCCCGTGGCACGCGCGTAACCGTCAGCCATGTGGACAGCCCCCTGTTCGTGACGAACGAGGATGAACTTCATGTTCGTTTTCACGGTCTCCAGGGCGTCAAAAATCGGCAAAGCGGCACCGCCAGAGTAGCCAAAAACATATTCAATGCCGAGATCGGCAAGTGTTTTGATCAGCGCCTGCGCGCCGTCCATTTGGGGTGTGCTCATAATATTTCAGTAAAAGTGCGAACTTTCGAACGAAAGTTCCATTCATTCAGATGTTCGCAATCTAAAAATGCGCCTTTTCGATCAAACCAAACCAAACATGAGGTAGTCTTCACTTAAAAATCTAGGATTTAGAGTCAAAATCGAGAAATACACGACTCACCTCAATGGATTTTTGCAGTTTTCGAAAAGATTCGTTTTTCGACAAGGGCGGAAAGAAAACACCCGGCCAAATTGGCCGGGTGTTTGGGAATCCGCATTGATTGCGAACAGATCAGGCGAAGATGTCCACGACTGGCACACCCTTGTCGCCCACAGTGAAGGGGCGGCTGGATGGGGACATGACAACTTCGTTGACAGGCAGGCCCATGGCGTGACCGATGGTGGCCACAAAGTCCTGCGGAGTGGTCTGTTTGTCGGCGGGGCGGCGTCCGTCCTTGTCGGTGGCGCCATAGGTGAAGCCGCGTTTGGTGCCGCCTCCGGCGAAAACGGTGGAATATGCCAGCGGGTAATGGTCGCGTCCGTCGTTTTCATTGATTCCCGGAGTGCGTCCGAACTCGGAACCGAGCACAACCAGCGTAGAATCCAGCAGCCCCTTGGCTTCCAGGTCGAGCAGCAATGCGGAGAACCCGGTGTCAAGCGTGGTGCCGTTGTTGGTCATGGCTGTGTCAATCGTGTTGTGATGATCCCAGCCACCCATGCGCACCTCGACGAACCTGACACCGCTCTCTACCAGCCTGCGGGCAAGTAGGCAGCCCTGCCCGAAAGAGGAACGACCATATTTGTCGCGGGTGTCGGCGGACTCCTGGCTCAGATCGAAGGCTTTGAGATCCTCGCTCTTCATGATCTTCATGGTTTCGTCGTAGAATTCATTGTAGGACTTCACATCCTCAGTGTCAAAGCGCTTGCGGAAGGCGCTGTCGAACTCGTTCATGAGTTCCACACGCTTGCCGAACATGGAGTCACTGGTGGTGGGACGGATGTTTTGCAGACCCGATTCAGGACTGGAGATCGGAATTGGAGCCATGGAAGGCGGAAAAAAGCCCGCGCCAGGATAAGCACTGCCGCTGTTGACCACCACGCTATCAGGCAGAGTCACGCCCTTGATGCGACCAAGGAAGTGGCTGGCCCAGACTCCGACCAGCGGATGTACGATGGTACCACGGGGTTCGTAACCGGTCTTCATAATGTAAGTGCCGGAGTCATGGACGCCAGTCTTGGAAGTCATTGAGCGGATGATGCTGAGCTTGTTGGCGTTTTCCGCCAACTTGGGCAGGTAGCCGCCCAAGTAGTCAATGCCCTCCGCTTTGGCCTTGACCGGATCGCTGAAACCCTTGGTCATCCCTGTTTTGGGATCAAAGGTGTCAATGTGGCTCATGCCGCCGCTCATCCAAAGAAAGATGACGTTTTTTGCCTTGCCGAAACCGGGTGTGCCGGGCCCGGTGATCATTTTTTCAGCCGCCTGCATCTTGGCGGAGAGGCCTGGGAAGAGTGTGACGCCGAGAGTGGCGCTGGCTGCCCCCATCATGAATTGACGGCGGCTGTGATCGTCGAGTTTGAGCAGTTCTGATTTCATGAGTATCGTTATTTTGGAGTTGTGTGTGAGTGATGAGTATTACTGAACAAAGATGAATTCACGGGTATTGATGAGCGCCCAGATCATATTGCTGTAGGCCTCTTCGCCAGAGGCGCTAAGTTCGCGCTCGGCGATGTCTTTTTCCTGCAATGTCGGGCGGCGATTCATGATGGTCATGAACATGCGCTCCACTTTTTCAGAGGGGTCTTTGACTTTGTCCATGGTTCGGAAAACGAGGGAATCACGATTTGTCAACATTTGCTGCGCTTTGCCGTTCATCATCATGAGCACTTGTGGAACATTGCCGATTGATGTGCTGCCATCAATCAAATCGCGGGGAGACTGGCCGAAGTCGGCAAGAAAGTGCCCACCCGGAGCGGGTTGAACGATCTCCGAAGCGCGAAGAAGCCGCATACCTTCATAGGACAGGATTTTTCCGGGGCCATCCATCTGGGCAGTAGTAGCCGCTTCCGCACCCTTCGGTGCTGCATCCATCATCATGCTGTCGTCACCAGCCATTTCAAGGCCGCCGCCCATCAGTTCACGCTCTTTTTGTGCCATGCGGCGATAGGCGTCATATTTCATGAGCACTGTTTGCGCATCCACCGTTTCGAGATTGAGGTCAATGGACTTGGAATAGAGATCCTGGAGCGGGGCCTTGTATGCGTCCGGCTGGCCCAGAACAAGCGTCATATATGAGTCCCAAGCTTGCTCGGCACCCATCCGGCGCAGCATGGGCCCCTGGAAGTAATAGACCTCGCCCATGACGATATTTTCGGTCGTCGCCTCCGACTGGTAGGCACGGGTATTGTAAATGATGCGCATGAATTCCTTAAGGTTAAACTTCACACGCTTCATCTCTTCTGCGAGATGCTTGAGCAATTCGGGATTTGCTGACTGGTCAGGGTCATCAATGTTAGTGACAGGTTCATTGATGCCTGCGCCAAAAGCACGCTTCCACATGCGGTTGGCGATGGTCATTGCAAAGCGCGGGTTCTGCGGGTGCGTCATCCAATTAGCAAAAGAAGTCCGAAGCTTTTCCTCCTTGGCTTTCGACTGCTTGTAAGCGGGATTGCTTCTGTCCCCGGAAGACCAGGTGACAAATTTGGGACTCACAGGATCCCCGGGCTTGCCGTCCTTGTATTTGTAATCGTGCGGGAGCATCATCATGTTTTTATCCAAATCACGGACGACATATGTGTTCGCCCCCATGTAGGTTTGGATGCCGTTGCGAATGCGGCGCATGTCCAGACCGGCTTTTTCAACCAGTTTCTCGACTTCCATCATGACTGTTTCGTTACGGTAGGGGGCGCGTGTGGACGTGGCCCCAAAGAAGGCCGCCATTTCGTAAAACTGCATCTGCGTCCAGTCCGCGAAAGGATGATCGTGGCATTGAGCGCAGGCGACATCAGTGCCAAGGAAAACGGTGAGGGTATTGGCAAGATTGTCCAGGGGCATGCCGGCATCGCGAAGCAAATAGCCCGCCGCACCGTTATGCCACATCTTTCCACTGGCAGTCATCATTTCATGCACCATCTGATCGTAGGGGCGATTTTTTGCAACCTGCTCCTTAACCCAGTTGATGTATGGCGTGCCACGCAGATTCGCCTGATCGAGATTGTCTTTGAGGCGCAGCATCTCGGCGAAGTAATTAAACATGTGCACTTTGAAGCCTTCGGAATCCAGCAGCATGTCAATCAAATCGGCGCGCTTCTTGGGGTTTCCATCCTTGATGAAAGCCATGGCCTCATCATAGTTCGGGATGCGACCCACGATGTCGAGATAGACACGGCGGACGAACTGCTCGTCGTTGGCCATCGGGTTGAATTGAGTAATGGGCGGTTTGCCGTTTTTGACACGATCCGGATTGGCGCGGACAAGACCCTTGGCCACCAGTTCGTTAATCTTCTGCGCGGCTTGCGCCACTGTCGCATTGGCAATCATTTGCGGTTGCGCGGTATCGGCAGCCGCTGGGGCGGAAGATTTGGCGAAGGCCTGATCCTCGGCTGAAAGCCTGGATAATTCGAACCGGTGCTCGGCTCCATCTTGGGTTTGGAGAACGATGTGCTCGCCTTCAATCCGCACCAGAGAGGCGGAGACTTGACGACCTTGGACATCAGTCCAGGTGCGCACTTCAGCCAATGCAGAGGAAGTGCCAAATCCCGCAAATAGCAGGACGGCAATCATAGAACGTGTGGGCTTCATAGGGAGATGAGATGTATTCGGACGACGGGGGTAACCCTCACCTTGAAACGGTGTGAAAATAAAATCGTTAGCGATTTCTAACCGAAATTTATTCGCCACCAATAGCTAAAACACAATTTTAAAATGCGTTCCTTCGAACATTCTTGGATTCCCCTTATTCCGGCAGCGCTTCGCAAGTGACAACACCGCTTTTGTCCATCACGCCCAGAACTACCGCGCCCTTGCCGATTTTTAGAGCCTTGCGGACATGTTTTGCGTCAAGTATGGCCACCCAGCCAATGCCCATGTTGAAGGTGTTCCACGCATCCTTGGGATCGGCATGACGCAGGATTTTCTGCGCCATGTCATTTTTCCAAAATGGCACCTGCAAGTGACACCCAAAGCCGCGCTTGGTGAAGATGCGGCCAAGGTTTTCGATCAACCCACCGCCGGTGATGTGCGCCATGGCGGCGGGTTTGATCCCGGCTTTTTTGAGAGCGCGGCATTGCTTGTGGTACAAGAGTGTCGGCGCTAGCAACGAGGCGGCGTCTTTTGAATCGAGCTTGATCTTTTCCTTTTCGAGGACGCGACGCACAAGGGAGAAGCCATTGGCATGAAAACCGGCGCTGGGCCAGCCGACGAGAACATCGCCTTTCTTCACCTCAGCGGGATTGAGCACATGCTTTTTCTCCACCGCGCCAATGGCGAAGCCGGAAAGCTCCACCATTCCCTCCATGACCGCTCCTGGCATTTCGGCCGTCTCACCACCCGCGAGGATGCAGTCGCAGTCTTGGAGGTATTCGGATATTCCGGCGATGATGCGGCTGAGTTGGCGCTTAACGATCTTGTTCACGCCGATGTAGTCGAGGAACAAAACAGGATCCGCGCCGGTGGTCAGTACGTCGTTGACATTCATGGCCACAAGATCCTTGCCCGCGTTTTCCAGAAGGTCATGCTTAAGCAGCAACTCCAGTTTGGTGCCCACACCGTCGCATCCGGTGAAAATGACTGGTTGGTTGTATTTGCTCAGATCATAGCCCGCCGCAAAGAGTCCAAAAGCATTGGCCAGCTTGCGCTTTTTCTGGGTGGCCTTCACCAGCGGCCCAATATCATCCACAAATCCTGCTGCTTCGTGAATGTCAACGCCGGCCTGTTTGTATGTGTGTTTGGACATGATTTATTGGCCCTCTTGTCGGGCGCAGAATTGAGATTGAAGCAGCCGGGACTGGATGCAAGCGCGGTTTGACGCTCCCGAAGGTCAATCCTCCTTCATTTCACGGTAATGGCGGACGAGGTAGCCGCGCTCTTTGAGAAGGTGCAGCAGACCAGTCTCGGCGGTGAAATGACCGGTGCCTACCAACACCATGGCTCTTTCGCCCTTTTTCAGCAGGTCCTCAAGACGCGCCATCCACGCGCGGTTGCGCGCGGCGAGAAAGATTTCCATCAATTCGGGGTGTTTGGCAGCCTCTCGAAAAAGCATGGACTGAAGGTCGTCAAGGCGTCCGTGCTTCCAGGCTTCGATCATCTTGTCATACTCCTCAGGCAGGGTGCCGACCTCGGCGAGGGTCTGGTCGAGCATGACGCGCTGCAACTCCTTGGAGAGGCCGGCGAACAGCTGAATTTGGAACTCCAGCGTTTCCAATCCCTCGCCGGGTTTGCCGTCTCGCCGCGCGCGTTTCTCAAAATGCTGGTCCACTCCCATGTCGGGGGAGGCGCCCAGAACCGCGTATTCGTTGTTGGTGATCATGAGAGAGGCCAGCCATGGGCGCATCCGGGCCATGGAAAATGGCGGGACGCCGCGTGACGCGCACCATTTTTTTACCCCGCTCCAAGTTTCACTCCCCACCTCGGCTTCGAGGGTGGCGCCTGGCGGCAGGGTGCCGAGCTGCGTCATGCGCGCGGCAGCGCCAGCCTTGGCCGCGTCCGGTGGAAGCTCAAAGACGAGCTTGTCTGATCTGGAGTAGGCAGCCTCGTAGGCGGGAGCGAGGGGATAATCCTCCTTCCGCAAAATGTGAATGGTGCCGCAAAGGTAAAGCCTGCCTCCAGTGTCCTGGGAATCCACGACCCATACGCTGCCGATGGGACCCGCCTCCACGGGGTGCCCCCCCTGAACAGACTCGGCCTGTCCGGCATCGCGTCCGCACGCGCACACAGCGGCCAGGACAGTCAAACAAAGAAGGCGGCGGAGGAAATGCACGCCTCATTGAAACACCTGACGCGGCAAAGGGGCAACAAGGAAAAAGTTCGCGCCGCGGAGCGGCATTCACACGCCCGTCTCGATCATTTTCGCGAATTCGGCAAAGAAATACTTGGCGTCATTGGGACCGGGCGCGGCCTCGGGATGATACTGAACGCTGAGAACAGGCGCTTCGCGGTGCCTCATGCCCTCAACGGTTCCGTCGTTGAGGTTGATGTGCGTGACTTCGACATTCGAGGGCAGGCTGGAGGGATCAATCGCGAAGCCGTGGTTCTGGCTCGTGATGGCGACCTTGCCGGTGCGCAAGTCTTTGACTGGCTGGTTGCCGCCACGATGGCCAAACTTCAGTTTAAAGGTGCGCCCTCCGTAGGCATGGCCCAGGATTTGATGACCGAGGCAGATGGCAAAAAGAGGTTTTTTGCCAATGAGCGCGCTCACCTCCTTGTGGATGTAATCCAGCGCGGCAGGGTCGCCGGGGCCATTGGAGAGAAAGACCCCGTCGGGGTTCCGCGCCAACACCTCCTCCGCGGAGGTGGTGGACGGCACGACGGTCACACGGAAACCGCTTTGCCGCAGGCCGCGCAGAATGTTGCGCTTGATCCCAAAGTCGAAGGCCACGACATGATGCCTGGCTTCCGGTAGCGGATGAAAGGCTCCCTCGGGGCCGGCCTCGCGGTTTTGACTCGGACTGGGAATGTCCCAAACCCGGCTTTCCATATCATCAGGATCCCATGTGTAGGCGGCTCCAGTGGAGACTTCCTTGACGAAGTCGCTGCCGCTCATCGGCGGGCTTTCAGCCGCGACGCGCACCGCCTCCTCGACGCTGCCAATCTCACTGCTGATGACGGCGCGCATGGCCCCTCGTGTCCGCAAATGGCGGGTGAGGGCGCGCGTGTCCACGCCCTGAATGCCTGGGATGTCCCACTGCCTCAGGTAATCATCCAGAGTCCCTGTGCTGCGCCAGTTGCTGGGCACCCCGCACAGTTCCTCGATGACGAAGCCGCGCACATGCGGTTGCGAGCTTTCGGGGTCCAGGTTGTTGACACCGTAGTTGCCGATCATCGGGTAGGTCATCGCCACGATCTGGCCGCGGTAGGAGGGGTCGGTCAGCACCTCCTGGTAGCCGCTCATGGACGTGTTGAAGCACGCCTCGCCTGTTCGGCTGCCGGGAGCGCCAAAGGATTCGCCTTCAAAATACCGTCCGTCTTCAAGTGCCAGGATTGCTTTCATCAAAAATGGGAAACTTGCGCACCTAGCGCGCGCGGCGGAAGAATGCAAGCGCGCGGCATCCCCGGCTTTCGTTCGCCCTTCATCGCGCCTTTCCCTCCGCCATGTCGTGGCTGAAAAAAACGGCGCATTCGCCCGGTGCCGCACGCGCATGAAGATGCCCGCTGGACGAATCCTGCCCGAGGCACTAAATCTCCCTCATGGACCGCAAGCTCATCAATCGCGAAATCCTGCAATCCTTCTGGAAAATCCACATCCTGCATCATGCCAGCGAAGGCGGGGTGATCGGCCAGTGGATGCTCAAAGAACTGGCCCATCACGGCTATGAGGTGAGTCCGGGCACGCTTTACCCTCTGCTCAAACGCATGGAGGGCCACGGCTGGCTCAAATCCGAAACAAATCCCGCGCGCCGCGGGCCAAAAGCGCCGCGCACCTACCTAATCACCGCCGAGGGCAAAAAAGTGCTCAAACTGGTGCGCCAGCAACTCCGCGAACTCGGAGTCGAGGTCGGCGGGGATTGACCCGCCGCGATCAAGGAATCCTGCCGAACGCATCGGAGACGTTCTCCACCGTCAGTAATTCCGGCAGCACATGCGGATCTGTTTGTCCGGGAATGTACAGCACATTCACTGGCACGGCGGCCTTGCCCAGCACGGCCAGCGCCTCGGTGATGCGGGGATCCTCGTTGGTCCAGTCCGCCTTCAGCAACGCGACTTTTTTTTCCGCGATGAAACGCTGCAGCCCTGCGTCCTTATAGACGCGCTTGTTCACCTGGCAGGTCAGGCACCAGCGCGCGGTATAGTCCACATACACGGCCCTGCCTTCCGCGCGCAGCGTATCCACCAGTTCCGGGGACCACGCCTCCCAGGTCAGACCGTTCTCCGTGGAGGCGCCGCTTGTCACAGGCCCTTTTTCCACCTGTGGCCAGCCCAGAAACAGCCCGCCGGCCACCGCCGCCAGCGCCAGCACCACCGCGGTCCTGCGTGTGCGCGCGGGCTTGTGCGGCGGGCTCCAGCGTCCGTAAATCCAGCAGCCCAGCGCCACCACCACGAGACCGAGCAGGGTGAAAAGCAGTGGCTGGCCTTCGATCATGCCGGCGAGCACCCAAACGAAGTAAGCCACAGTGCCGAACAAAAGGAACGACATGCCCTGCTTGAAACTCTCCATCCACGCGCCGGGACGCGGCAGCGCGGAAACCAGGCCCGGCATCAGGGAAAGAAGCAGAAACGGACTCGCCAGCCCCAGGCCGATGAAGGTGAACATCAACAGCGCTTCGAGCACCGGCAATGTGACGGCAAATCCCAAAGCCGGACCGAGAAAAGGGGCTGAGCACGGAGTGGCCACGACGGTCGCCAGCAAGCCTGAAAAAAACGAGCCGCCCAGCCCCTGACGCGCCTGCAAATCCGCGCCCACACCCACCGCTGACGCGCCAATCTCGAAAACTCCCGCCATGTTCAAGGCGAAGACCAGGAAAAAGGCGCACATCGCGAGATTGAACCCGGCTGACTGCAGCTGAAAGCCCCACGATTTGCCCAGCACCACCACCAGCGATCCCAGCGCCCAGAAGCAAAGCAGAATGCCGAAAGTGTAAGCCAGGCCGTGCAGCAAAACACGCCTCCGGTCCTCCCCGGCTTGCTGCACCACCCCCATGATTTTGATTCCCAGCACCGGAAACACACACGGCATGACATTCAGGATCAATCCACCGATAAAGGCAAAAACGAGCAACACTCCAAACGACCTGGCGGGCGCGACCGTGGTCTTGTTCTCTGCAGCGGGTGCCATGCTCCTGGCAAATAACTCCCCTGCAGCCTCATTGAGCACCACCTTGTCCGCCAGCGTGATTGACAGCCGCGCCTCCGCCTTGGCTGGCATGCAGTTCTGCGGATCGCAAGCCAGCGCGTCAACCTTCACGACGATCTCACCGGTGTCCCCTGCCCTGCCCGCAGGAATGATCCTTGCAGGCAGATGCACCGTGCCGTCGTATCCCTCGCTCGTTTTGCCATCCGTGGAGGGCACCTCATGCGTCGCCGGCCAGGGCATGTCCTCCACCTTCCATCCATCGGGCAAAGTCCAGATCAGCCTGGTCGGCTTGCCGATCACCTCCGGCGGCAGCTCCTTGCCATAAGTATGCCAGCCCTCCTCATGCACCAGCCTCACCGCCACCTTGAAAGGCGCCCCGGGCGCGGCCTGCGTGACCTCGGCCACTAGCCCGGCAGACACCTTGGCCTTCGCGGGAGCCGCGCCAAGATCAATCTGCGCATGAATGGCGGAGGCGCAGAGCAGCAGGCCGGCGAGGGCGGGGAAAAAGGGCAGTTTGGTCATGGTCGGCATACGAGACACCAACGCGCGCTGTATTCCAAGCCTCGCCTGATGCGATGGCATGGAAACGACATGCCTTCCGCCTCACACCCCCGCCAGCTTCGGGTTCGCGTGGCCTTCGTTCTGGTCAATGCGCTCGGGGCGGCCTTTGTGGTGATAGACGAGCTGGGTGTGGTCCACGCCGAGCAGGTGCAGGATGGTGGAGTGGATGTCATGCACATGCATGCGGTCCTCGATGGCGTAGAGGCCGAGATCATCCGTGGCGCCGATGGTCTGGCCGCCTTTCACACCGCCGCCGGCCATCCACATGGTGAAGCCGTTCGGGTTGTGGTCGCGCCCGCCGCCCTGCTCGCTCATCGGCGTGCGGCCAAATTCACCGCCCCAGATGACGAGCGTTTCATCCAGCAGGCCGCGCTGCTTGAGGTCGCTCAGCAGTCCGGCGATGGGCTTGTCCACCGCGCGGCAGAGTCGGCTGTGATTTTCCTCCAGGCGGGAATGACTGTCCCACTTGCTGCCAGCGCCGCTGTAGAGCTGCACAAAGCGCACCCCGCGCTCCACAAGGCGGCGCGCGAGCAGGCAGTTGCGGCCATAGACGGCGGTCTCGGGTTGGTCCATGCCGTAGAGCGCTTTCGTTGCGGTGCTTTCCTTGTCGAGGTCCACCGCCACAGGCGCGGCGGCCTGCATGGTGTAGGCCAGCTCATAGGAGCGAATGCGCGCCTCCAGCTCGGTGTTGTCGGCGCGCGTGGCATTGTAGTCGGTGTTGAGCGCGGCCAGCAAGTCCAGCTTGTCGCGCTGACGCTGCTGGGTGTGGCCCTTGGGGTTGTCGAGGTATTTAATGGGCACGCCCTCGCCGCTGAACTCCACGCCCTGATGCACCGCGGGCATGAAGCCGCTGCCCCAGTTGCGCACGCCGTTGACCACGGTGCCCTCGCTGTCCTTAATGACGACAAAGCCGGGCAGGTCGTGGTTCTCGCTGCCAAGGCCGTAGTTCACCCACGCGCCGAGTGATGGACGCCCGCCAAAGATGCTGCCCGTGTTCATCTGGCAGACACCACCCGCGTGGTTGATGCCATCCGACACGCAGGAGTGAATGACGGCCAGGTCATCCGCATGACGCGCCACGTTTTCGAACCAATCCGAAATCCACAGCCCGCTCTGCCCGTGCCGCTTCCACGCGCGCTTGGACTCGAGCAAGGGCGCGTCGCTCTCCCCCATGGCGAGCACGGGCACCTTGAAACTCGGCGGCAGTTTTTGACCGTGGATCTGGTTCAGCAGCGGCTTGCGGTCAAAGGTGTCGAGATGACTCGGCCCGCCCTCCATAAAGCAAAAGATCACGCTCTTGGCTTTGCCAAAACGTGTGGGGATCTTGGCATTCGTGGCCGCTCCGGCACTCGGCGCGCCAAGCACCGGCTCGTTCATGAGGGCGGCAAGCGCCACCGCGCCAAAGCCGCCGCCAGCGCGGCTGAGGAACTCACGGCGTGAGGTGGGGATGTCGTAGTTGTGGCAGGGCATGGTGGGTGTGACGGGGGTTTGTGAACCACTAATGAACGCTAATAAGCACGAATGGTTTTGGGTGGTTCGGGCGCTGTGTTTGAAATCGTAATCCGTGTCTTAATCCTCTCCAAAGTCGCAAAACGCCTGTCTCAATGCAGATAGAAAAACTCGTTCGCGTTCAGGAGCACATGGCAGAGATCCACGATGGCCTGACGGCGCGGGTCCAGGGGGACGGCGGGGCTTTCGGCGCTGGACCAGGCGAGGCGCTCGCTAAGGCCGGCTTTGGCGTGCCAGGTGACGAGCGCGGGGGCTTTCCAGGTCTCGGGCTTGGCGCTGAGAGCGGCATCCGGCAGCAGGCCGCGGGTGATGCGCGCGGCCTCGATGCGGCCGTCCCAGTGATGGCTCGGCGCGCGCTTGTGGACGCCGCCGATGACGAGATTCGCCGCGCCACGATCCAGCCCCACGCGCACATGATGCGGCACCGCGGAGGTGAGCACGGGCGCGTTCGGCTTGTCCACCTGCTGCACGCGGAAAACGACCTCATGCGCCGCGCACGAAACCTTCACGGCGATGTGATACGTCACGCCCAGCTCGATGCGCAGGTCCGAGGCCACCGGCTCGTAGGCGATGTTGCGGTTCTCATCCTCGCCCACGAGCTGGATGATCAGGTTGCGCGGCTTGAAGCGCGACTTCTCACCTGTGACGCCGATGCTCCAGCCAAAGCTCTCCACATTGTCCTTCCCGCCAGTCCAGTGGGAGGCGATGGTGCGCACGCTGGCGGCGGTGTCTATGCTGTCGAGCTTCACGATGGCCTCCACGGTGAACTCATCCCCCGTGCGCTCCGCTTCCTGCGCGATGAGCCTCTCACGCGGTGTGTTTTCTTTGAACTCGGCAGCGCTCTCCACCGGCACCGCCGGGGCGGCGGCGGGCGCGGCTTTTTCCTTCTGCCGCTTCTCGATGAAGGACTCCGCCAGAGTCACCTCCTTGGCCGTGGGCGCGCGGCCCAGCGCATACTGCCAGGCCTCATCAATCGAATAGACACGCTCCGCCAGCTTGCTCGCGCGGGAGAGCGCCCAGTCGCCATTCACCAGCAGCAGCGCTTGTGTGGGCGTGGTGGTGCTCTGGCGCTCGGAGGTGCTGGCAAAGCCCGCCGGGGCATCCAGCGCGCGCAGCAGTTCATTCTGCGAGTTGCGCTTCTTCGTGGTGTAAATGGAGCGGCGCAGGCCGTTGCCATCCGTGGAGGGTCCTCCCGCCGAAAGGTCCAGCTCGCCGCTGGCCGCCAGCATGGCATCACGCACCTGCTCGGCATCCAGGCGGCGCGGGGTGAAGCGCCACAGATATTTGTTCGCCGGGTCCACCTTGGCCGCCACTTCTGGCACGGGTATGTGCGCCGTCTGGCGGAAGGTGGCCGAGAGCAATATCTCCCGCTGCAGCGCCTTCAGCTTCCAGCCATCCGCCAGCATCTTTTGCGTCAGGTAGTCCAGCAGCTCAGGGTGCGTGGGCTGCTCGCCGAGTTTGCCGAAGTCATTCGGCGTCTCCACGATGCCGCGGCCAAACAAATAATGCCACACGCGATTGGTGATCACGCGCGTTGTGAAGGGATTGTCCTTCCGTGTCAGCCATGCCGCCAGGGCGCTGCGCCGACCGGTGGAGTTCGGCAGCGGTTGGATCTCCGGCGGACCGGGTTGCAGCATCGTCAGGAAGCCCGGAGGGATGTCTTCCTCGCCCTTGCGGGTTTTCAAAACATTCGGCGGCCCCTTCGGCATCGCGTCCGTGGCGATGAAGGCCGGCAAAAGCGGCTTCGGCTTGATGGCGTCATGCTTCTTCAGCTCCGCTGCCAGCTCCAGGTAGCGCGCCTTCACCTTCTCATCCTTGATGGACTTCATCGGGTCAAAGCGCTCCCGCTCATAGGCCATCTGGCGCTCGCAGAAGTAGCTGAACTGCCAGTCCTGCGGCTCGCGCTCCTCGGGCTTCTTGTCCACCATGGCGCGGATGTCCGCCTGGAAACGCTTGTAGGCGTTCTCGATCGCGCGCTGGATCATCGGCTCCGTGATCGCGTCCATCTCCGCGCGGATGTGCTTCGTCGCCTCCTCCCACTTCGCGTTCTCCATGGCAAAGCGCGCCTTTTCCTCCCGCGTCGCCAGCGTCAGGTCATCCCGCCAGCGCACCGGGGTGAAGAAGGCGCGCAGGCGGTAGTAGTCCTTTTGGAGGATGGGGTCGAACTTGTGGTCATGGCAGCGCGCGCAGCCCATGCTCAGGCCCATGAAGACCTCCCCCGCATTGTCTGTCATGTCTGTGAGCACCACCTCATACTGCCCGCGCGCGTCGCGCTGATTGTATTCATAGATCGGGTTGCGCAGGTAAGACGTGGCCACCAGCACCTCCGGGTCCTCCGGTGCCAGCTCATCCCCTGCAAGCTGCTCGCGCACGAACTGATCATACGGCTTGTCCGCATTGAAGCTCCTCACCACATAGTCGCGGTAAGGCCACGCGTGCGGCCGCAGCGCGTCCTGGTTGTAGCCGTCACTCTCCGCGTAGCGCACCAGGTCCAGCCAATGCTGCGCCCAGCGCTCGCCATAGCGCGGGCTGGCCAGCAGCTCGTCCACCAGCTTCTCGTAGGCCAGCGGGTCCGTGCTGCTCACAAAAGCCCGCGTCTGCTCAGGCGTCGGCGGCAGGCCGTGCAGGGTGAAATACACGCGCCGCACCAGCTCCCGGCGGTCCGCCTCGGGCGCGGGCTTCAGGCCCAGTTCCGCGTGCTTCGCAGCCACGAAGCGGTCAATGTCATTGCGCGCCCAGCCGCCCTTGACCACCGGCGGCTTCGGATTCGTCAACGGCTGGAAGCTCCAAAACTTCCGGTCCTCCTCCGTGAAGCCGTGCTCGTCCATGGACACCTGCCGCGCCTCGCTCTCCGGCCAGGGCGCGCCAATTTTCACCCACTGCTCCAGCGCCGCGATCTCCTTCTCCGCCAGCTTCTCCTTCGGCGGCATCTCCAGCTCCGCGTTGTGATAGCGCACCGCCTCGATGATCAGCGACTTCTCAGGCTCCCCAGGCACCAGCGCCGGCCCCGAGTCCCCGCCCGCCGTCAGGTAGCCGATGTTGTCCACGCGCAGGCCGCCCTTTTGCTTCTTCTCCGCATGGCATTCAAAGCAGCGCTGCACCAGCAGCGGCCGCACCTCGTTTTCAAAGAACTGCATCCGCGCCCGGTCCGCCTCCGTGGCGGCATGGGCGGAAAGCGCCGCCGCCAGAGCGGGCAGCAGCGGGAGGGGGAAATGCGGGCGTGTGAAAATCATGAGGCGGGAAAGGAAGCCGGAACCTTGAAGCACCATCAGGCGCCAAAGCCCCGGCTTTGGACAAAAAATCACAGCCAGGCGCAAGCGACGCGTGATGTGACGCTGGGCAAAACCTACGCGCGCGGGCCGGGGAATCTTCGCGCGGGCATCCGCCGGCAAGATTGATGCATGCCACATCGCCCATGCCGCGCCTTGTTGCACGATCCCCGCACTGCGGATCGTATTGATCTCGCAAATCCCCCCATCTCTCCCCTCATGAACACTCCGCAGGACTGGCACACTTTTGAAACTCGCCGGCGCTTTTTCGCGCGCGGGAGGAATGTCGTCGGCTATGCCGCCCTCACCTCCCTGCTGGGCGAGGCGCTCACCGGCCGTGCGAATGCCGGCCACGGCCAAGTGACCACCCATTTCCCCGCCAAGGCCAAGCGCGTCATCTACCTGCACATGGTCGGCGGCCCCTCGCAGATGGACCTCTTCGATTACAAGCCGGAGATGGCCAAATGGTATGACAAGGACCTGCCCGAAAGCATCCGCCAGGGCCAGCGCCTCACCACCATGACCAGCGGCCAGGCGCGCTTCCCCATCGCGCCGTCGAAGTTCAGCTTCGAGCGGCGCGGGCAGTGCGGCATGTGGATGAATGCCGACCTTCTTCCCCACCTCGGCAAAGTGGCCGACGACATCTGCTGGATGCGCTCTCTCCACACCCAGGCCATCAACCACGAGCCGGCCATCTGCGCCATGCAGACCGGCAACCAGGTCACCGGCCGCCCCTGCCTCGGCTCCTGGGCCTCCTACGGCCTCGGCTCGGTGAATCAAAACCTGCCCGGCTTCGTCGTGCTCATCGCCACCCCCACCAACCGCGAGCAGGAGCAGGCCGTCTCCCCCCGCCTCTGGTCCAGCGGCTACCTCCCCGGCCAGCACGCCGGCGTCTCCTTCCGCAGCAAGGGCGACCCGATCCTTTTCATCAACAACCCCCCCGGCGTGGACGACCGCGTCCGCCGCCGCATGCTCGACGGCGTCCAGGCCCTCAACGAGATCGCCTACCAGGAAGTCGGCGACCCCGAGACCCACACCCGCATCCAGCAATACGAAATGGCCTTCCGCATGCAGGCCAGCGTGCCGGAGCTGACGGACCTCTCCAAAGAGCCCGGGCACACCTTCAAGCTCTATGGTGAGGAGGCCAAAAAGCCCGGCTCCTTCGCCAACAGCGTCCTCATGGCGCGCCGCCTCGCCGAGCGCGGCGTGCGCTTCACCCAGATCTACCACAACAACTGGGACCACCACTCCAACGTCGCCGGCCGCATGCCCAGCCAGTGCAAGGATGTGGACCAGCCCTGCGCCGCCCTCATCCAGGACCTCAAGCAGCGCGGCATGTTCGAGGACACCCTCATCATCTGGGGCGGCGAATTCGGACGCACCATCTACAGCCAGGGCGGCCTCTCCAAGGAAAACTACGGGCGCGACCACCATCCCCGCTGCTTCACCATGTGGATGGCCGGCGGCGGAGCCAAAGGCGGCGCCATTTATGGCGAGACCGACGACTTCAGCTACAACATCGTCAAAGACCCCCTCCACATCAGCGACTTCCACGCCACCGTCCTGCACCTGCTCGGCTACAACCACGAGCGCTTCACCTTCAAGTACCAGGGCCTGGACCAGCGCCTCACCGGCGTCGAGCCCGCGAAGGTGGTGAAGGCGCTGGTGGCGTGACGCATCCGCCGCGCGTCACGCGGGGCTTTCACACGCGCGCCCTCACCGGTTCACCAGGTCCACGACCTTGTCATTCATCATGCGCAGGCGCTTGGAGAGGCAGGTGGTGATGCGGCTGAGCAGGCGGTAGGCCACCTTGGGGCTGGCGGAATGCAGGCGGTCCAGGCCGTCGGAGCTGATCAGCCAGACCTCGGACTCGCCGCTGGAGCGCACGGTGGCGCTGGCGGGGCCGGGATCGAAGACGCTGACCTCGCCGAGGGAGTCGCCCGGCTCCAGGGTGGCGACTTTTTTGTTAATACCGTCCATGTCCTGGAGCACGTCGAGCCTGCCTTTGAGGACGAGGAAGAGATGGTCGTTCTCCTCGCCCTGGCGGATGAGAATCTCATCCTCGGCGTAGGAGCGGGAGTCGCCGAAGCTGGAGAGCAGGGCGAGTTCATCATGGGAGAAGTTGGCGAGGAGGGGGGTTAGGGAGGGCATGGCTGGAGGCAGAGTGCCTGGTGAATGGGTGGAGTCCAGAGGTTATGAGCGCGCCCGCCGGATCATGGGCTGGCGGTGCGGCCAGTGGGGCGTGCTTGTTGTCAATTCAGTGGCCATGCGCGTGCGCCTGCTGCGGCTGCTGCTGGGCGTTGGCGTGGCGCGCGGCGCGCAGGTCCACCTTGGCTTTTTGAGCATCCCGTTTTTGCTCCTGCCTGCCGAGTTTTTCCTCGTTCTTGTCGAGCTTCTCCTGAAGTTTGGCGGAGCGCTGGTCGAGCTTCTCGGGGGACATTTTGCAGGCTTCGATCTGATCCATGAGCTGCATTTGGGCGGCCCGCTCCTGGCGGTCGCCTTTGAGCAGCTTGTCCGGGTCTATCTTGTCCTGGAGATCCGCCAGCAGCCTCTCCCGGCCCTCGGGGGACATCCGGCTGACATGGTCCGCGAAGTCCTTCTGCTCTTGAAGATACGCGCCGTGGTCCTGGCGCTTCTGGACCTGCTTGTCGAGGCGGTCGAGCTTGGCCTGCTCGATCTTGTCCTTGATGCCGGCTCCCAGATCGTGGGCGGCGTCCTGGATTTTCCCCGCCGCGCCGCGCAGGGCGTCGCGCACGCTGGCGAGTCTGGATTTTTTCTCCGCTCCCTCGTTCAAGGCATTGGCGTCCGGGTTCGCCTGCTGCTCGACGACGGGTGCGGCCTGCTGCTGGACGACGGGTGCGGCCTGCTGCTGGACGGGCGGCGGCGGGAACTGGTGTCCCTGACTCATTAAATCCAGCGTGTTGTTAAACTCCTCTCCCAGCTCCTCATCCTCCACAATCAGGTCAAAGCATTCGGCTTTGTTGCCCATGACATTGCCTCCACCTCCGACGTTGGCGAACTGCTGGACCCCCCGGGCGGCCTCGAAGAGCACGGCGTGGGCTGCCTGTTCCTGGGGGGGGATCTGCGCGTTCCTGCGCGCGACGCCGGATTCCGCGATGATGGCGGGGCAGACTCCGCGCAGTGCGACCGTGTTGGCCATGACTTTGTCCACCGCGGCCTGAGCCTGGTCCGGCGGCATGGCGTTTCTCGCGGCCTGGCTGGTGGCCTGGAGGAAGTTGGCGGCCGGTCCCTCCAGCAGTTGCGCCTGGGTGGTCATCGCCGTCATCATCGCCTGCGCAGCCGCGTATTGTTTCTGGGCCGGGTCCAGGCCGGCTGCCTGCGCCTGCCGCGCCGCCTGGAGTCCGGCGTTTTTGACCGCGTTAAAGTAATCCGCCCCATGCTCGTTCATGAACGCGCTCATGAAGTTGGTGCCGGCGTTGTTCCCGCGCAGCAGGGTGTGCGGCTGGCCCTGCGCTTCAGCGCACTCTTGCGCGACGATCCTGGCCCCCATCTTGCAGCAGAGATCGGCCTTCTGGTCCGGGGTGAGCGCGTCGCTGTCCTCGATGGCCGCGAAGATTTCCCCGCCCAGCTTGATATCGACGCTGGGATCCTTGTCCAAACCGATGCAACCCGCCAGCACGTCCGCCTGCATGTCGCGCTTTTGGTCGGCGGACAATCCGGGGGCATCTTCGATGTCCTGAATGATGGCCTTGATCTCAGCCTTCACCGCGGCGCTCCTCACCGCCTGCTCGGGCTGCTTGTCATCACTGGCGTTGTTCGCCGCCACGGCTTGCTGGACCGCGTTGTCTATCCTGCCATGCACCAGCGCGCCCACGAGCTGCGCCTTGTCCCCGGCTCTGTAATCGGGGGATTGCAGGACGTTTTGACAGGCCTGCACGGTTCCGCCAGGGCCGTTCGCGCCGGCGAGCAGGGCGGGCGTCTGCTGCGCCACCCACTGCTTGCGCACATCGTCGCAGATCTTTTGTTTGTCGGTGTCGGAAAGGCCGGGCCGCTGCCCGATTCCCTCCATGACTTGTCTTGCGATGTCCGGCGCCGCGCCGGGCTGGTTGATCGCGGCAAGGGCGTCGGTGATGATTTGTTCGCGTTCGGCTGCTTCGAGTGGCATGGAGTTTGGGTGTGGAGTTGGGTGTGGAGGCTTGGGGAAGGGCATGCCGGCGAAAAGGACGGATCATCACTTCCACCAGTCCGGGATCTTGCCCGCGCCGTCCATGGCGGGGATGCGCATCTTGATCTTCTTCTTGCTGGGGTGGACGATCCAGGCGGTGGCGTCCGGCATCTTCATCAGCTCGCCGGGCTGCACCTCGTAGTCCCACTCTTTGTTGACCGTCTTGCTGCTGTTGGCGCCCATGAAGCCGGAGGACTTGGAGACTTTCTTCTTCTCCACTTTGGCGATGAACTGGGCCACGGCCTCGGCGCCCTCGGGGTCGGGCTGGCGGAAGGCGATGCGCGAGCGGCAGTTGAGCGTGAGCACCTGCGCGGTCTCCTTGCCCAGCACGGGGAACAATGACGCGTCGCTCTGCATGCCGAGGATGAGGCAGCAGTTCGCGGCGCGCAGGCGGTCAATGACATTGTGGTCGGAGATGCCGTCCTCGCTGGCGGTGGCCAGCGCCTGGAACTCGTCCATGAGGGCGATGAGCAGGTTCTCCCCCTTGCGCGCGGACTTGGGCTTGTCAAAGCGCATCATCGCGTGCGTGTAGAAGAGCAGCTTGATGTAGGTGTTGATGTAGCGGCGCTCCGTCTGGAAGGTCTGCGGCATGGCGGTGCAGAAGACGCGGCCCTTGTCCACATCCTGGATGTCTATGGTGTTCGGCTCGTCGGAGCAGAAGATTTCCGCGATGTCCGGGTGGGTGAAGAAGCCGAGCATGACCTTCAGCGTGCCGACGAGGCCCTCCTTCTGCTCCGCGGCCTGGGCGCTGAGAAAGGTCTGGTCGAAGTACTTGGCCAGCTTGATGCGCTCCGGCGTGGCATCCGCGTCGAGCAGCTCGTTGAAAAGCTGCTCCATCGTGGACTTGTCCGTCAGGAAGTCGTAGGCGCGCAGCACATTGACGGGCTTGCCGAGGCTCTCCAGCAGCTCGAAGGCGCTGGTCAGCGCCTGCTGGGCGGCGGGTTTGAAGAAGGAGCTCTGCTCCCCCTCCGTGAGGGAGGCGCCGGTGTCCACCAGGTTCTTCGCGTGCGTCGTGTAGGGCAGGCGTTTGTCGGACACCAGATTGTAGCGCTCCTTGGGCTGCCACGTCCGGTCGAGCCGGTCCGGGCGCACCGCCAGCACGCACACCGCCTCCGGCCGGCCGTGGCCGGTGAAGTGCTCGATGGCGAAGAAATGCTCGTCCCCCTTGGCGCCGAGGATCAGCCCGCCCCAGTTGGGCCGCGAGACGGAGATCTGGTGCAGCAGCGGATTGAAGCCGGAAGTCGTCTTGCCCACGCCCGTGTCCCCCGTGATGAGCCAGTGGCGGGTGAACTCCCCCGGCAGCCACTTGAGGTTCTTGTACTGTACAATGTAGTCTTTCTTGGAGAGGTCCGGCTGCCATTTGATCAGCACCATCGCCACCAGCAGGCAGACAAAGGCGACGCCGCCGGTGACCTCGTTGATCGAATCATACTGGAGCATGTACCACACACCGGAACCGGCGATGCCCACGGCGACGAGGAATTTGAGAAAGGAGAACATGAAAAAAACTGCGGCTGCCGTGTCAATAGCCCGTCCCCCGCTCCTTGTGACACAGCAAACGCGCCCCGACCCCGCCCGCCAAAAGCGCCGCGCGGCACGGACCCGCCCGCGCCGCCCGTGCCGCCCGAGCCGTCTGACCTGTCAGCCCCCGCCCCTAAGCCGGCCACATCACCGTCATCGGCGCGCTGCCCGCCTCGTTGCCGTTGGTGAGTTGCGTGAAGAGCCTGAACGTCACCGCCGCCCCCGGCTGGGTGAGACCGAAGTTGGTCGTGAACTCCAGCTCGTCCAGCGGCAGATGCGTCGCGATGTCCACCGCGTCACCCTCACGGTACTCCGTGCCCGGATTGCCGCGCAGGCGGTAGCGCGCCAGATCCGGGTCCGCGCTCGCCTCATACACCACCCGCGCCTGGTCCGGCGGCACAAACACCGCGCTCGCATTCACCGGCTCCGGCACCCGCCCGCCGGACACCGGCGTCAGGCGCGGCAGGCTCGCCAGCAGCTCCGGCAGCCCCTGGCAGCGCGCCTCCACCGCCATGCGGTAGCACTTCATCCCGTCATAAGCCGCCGCCTTCACCGCGTCCCGCTGCGCCCGCGCCAGGCGCGCATCCTGCTGCGCGTCCCGCTCCGCCGCATAGAGCGCGCGCAGCGCGTCCACCGCCGTTTGGAAAGCCCCCAGCGTCATCCCCGCCAGCGTCATCGGCAGCTCCAGGCCCGGCGGCGGGCTGGCCGCGTTCATCTTCCCCCACAGATTCGCCGCGTCCACCATGGGCGAGAGGAAGCGCTCCTCCCCGTCGCTCACATTCGGCGCCTTCGGGCGCGCGTTGGGAAAGCCCGTCTGGCCCCAGTAAGCCGCCACCATGTCATTGAACTCATTGAGTCGCGCCAGCAGCGCCGGCTTTTGCAGCTCGATGGAGCCGCGGGCGATCTGCTCGTCATTGAGCTTGTCAATGACCGCCGCATTGGCCGAGTGGAGGCTGGCCAGCAGCCCGTCGAGGTCCGAGCGCTGCATCTCATCGCCCTTCGAGTTGGCGATGAGCAACGGCGCCGGCAGCGTCGCATCCACCTGCTCCCAGTGGGAGAGGAACTCATTCAAAGTCGGCACATAAGAGGCATTGTTCGTGATGGGCATAAGCGTGGGTAAGAAAGAATGGAGAGAAAAAAAGCCGCCGCAACAGCGACGAAAGCCGCCGCAACAGTGACGAAAGCCGCCGGAACAGTGACGAAAGCCACCGCAACAGTGACGAAAGCCGCCGGAAC
>DDQZ01000107.1:62528-63640 GCA_002343505.1 Verrucomicrobiaceae bacterium UBA2429
CAGTGACGAAAGCCGCCGGAACAGCAACCAAAGCCGCTGTTACTGCAACCAAGGCCGCTGTAACCGCAGCCAAAGCCACTGTAACAGCAACCAAAGCCATTGTCACAACAGCCCAAGCCGCCATAACCGCAGCCAAAGCCGCCCGGACCACGTTCATAGCCGCTCGGAAAACATCCAAAGCCGCCAGGAACGCAACCCGCGCGTATCGAAGATGCACCCAAGCGCACCGCATGTCAACAAAATTCCATCGGGCCACACCCAAAGCGCATCTTGCGGCACCCAAAGCGCATAAGATCACACTCAAAGCCAGTCTTGCTGCATCCAAAGCCAGTAGGGCCACAGTCAAAGCAGATCGGTCCACACCGCCACCCAATCGTGCCACACCCAAAGCGCATCGTACAGCATCAACAGCCCATCGTACCACACCCAAAGCGCATCGGATGACATTCATAGCCAGACTGAATCCCAAAAGATGCGGACCAGCCGCCCCTCGAACCAGGTGCGTCGCCGGAATGATGCGCGTAGGACGACTGTGGCTTTAGCCCGGTCGTCTGGTGGGCGCACGATGCGAAGTAACGCCTCCCAAATGCCGGGCGGGCTGCGCCCGAACCAGGTGCGTCGCCGGAATGATGCGCGTAGGACGACTGTGGCTTTAGCCCGGTCGTCTGGTGCGCGCACGATGCGAAACGACGCCTCCCAAAAGCCGGGCGGGCTGCGCCACACCCGGCCTACATCCTTCCGGCGACGCACCCATGCCGGGCGGGCTGCGCCACACCCGGCCTCCATCATTCCGGCGACGCGCCCCTGGAGCCAGAATATGCCGTGCGTCACCATGAAGGGTGATTTCCCACAGATTCAAGGAGGCCGGCAGATTTCTCTTTCTCATCCTGAATCTGCGGGCCTCCTTGAATCTGTGGGAGAAAACCCAATTCACAAAAGGAGATGACCTTCAGTAGACACGCCCCCGCAGGCGCGCTTGCCAAAGCGCGGGTCTGACTCCCGCAACGACACCCAAGCCCCGCATTCCGGCGAATGCGCCTGCAGGGTGCCGTAGCCGCGCTTGTCAAAGCGCGGGTTTGACTGCCGCAGCCACGCACATCCCCCGCATTCTG
>DDQZ01000107.1:63801-64117 GCA_002343505.1 Verrucomicrobiaceae bacterium UBA2429
TCAAAGCGTGGGATGCGCCTCCGCCGCCACGCACATCCCCTGCATTCTGACGAATGCGCCTACACGCCCCCGTAGCCGCGCTTGCCAAAGCGCGGGATGTGCTTCCGCTGCGGCACCCAACCCCCGCATTCTGGCGAATGCGCCTACACGCCCCCGAAGCCGCGCTTGTCAAAGCGTGGGATGTGCCTCCGCTGCCACGCACATCCCCCGCATTCTGACGAATGCTTCTACGCGGGGCCGTAGGCGCGCTTGTCAAAACGTGGGATGCGCCTCCGCTGGCACGCGCATCCCCCGCATTCTGGCGAATGCGCCTACA
>DDQZ01000064.1 GCA_002343505.1 Verrucomicrobiaceae bacterium UBA2429
CGAGTCCGGGGCCGGGGCGAACGAGTCCGGGGCGGGCTTGCAATGCGGCGCGGGGCGGCCAAGTCTGCGCGTCATGCCGCGCCTTCTGTCTTTCCTCAGCCGCCGTTTTTGGACGGGCGGGTGCGTGCTGCTGGCGGCGGGGGTGGTTTTCCAGGCGCCGGTCAAGGACCATGTCCCGTGGCTGGCGCTGTTTTTTTACGCCACGCCGAAGCCCTGCCTGGCGGCGCTGGCGCTGGCGCTGGCGCTGTGGCCCGGCACGCGGACCCGGCAGAGGCTGGAGGCGCTGGCGGTGGTGGCCGTGTTGTGCGTGTGGTGGTGCCGGGATTCGTGGCGGAGCGGGCCTGAGGCGGCGCGGGAGCCGCGCGCGGGGGATGTGCGCGTGCTTTTCTGGAATCTGGCCCGCCCCGAGGGGGTGCATGAGGGCATGGTGGAGCTGGTGGATGAGCTGCGGCCGCACATCGCGGCTTTTGTGGAGCCGGGGCGCGGCGCGGGGGAGCGGCTGAAGGACTACGAGGCGCGGCTGCCGGGCTACGAGGCGGCGTGGATGCCGCGCGGCATCCTGTGGCTCTCACGCACGCCCTCGCGCTACCGGGAGCGGGGGAAGCTGGAGGGGGCGGGGGCTTTTGCCAGGTTCGATGTGAGCGGGCTGGGCCCCGTGTTCACCGTGGTGGTGGCGGATGTGTACCAGCACCCTTTCCGCTCCCGCAAAGGCCAGCTCGACGAGGTGCTGGCGCATTCCCCCGGCCTCCCGGACGCGCTGCTGGCGGGGGATTTTAACACTCCGCTGGAGTCGGCGCTGCTGGCGCCCGTCCGCGCGCGCTTCACCAACGCGCTGGAGGCGGCGGGCCGGGGCTTCAAGGAGACGTGGCCGGTGGGACTGCCGCTGCTGAGCCTGGACCAGGTGTGGGCGGGGCCGGACTGGGAGGTGGTGGAGGCGCGGAAAATCTGGCGCGTGAGGCACAGCGACCACGCGGCGGTCTTTGTGGTGCTGCGGCGGCGCTGAGCCTCAGGCGGCGCGGGCGCGGATGGCGCGGCCGAGGTGGCGGATCCACTCGGGATGCTCCTTGAGCAGGGCGGCCAGGGCGGCGCGCTCGCCGGCGCCGGCGCGGCCGGCGGCGAAGGCGTCGAGCCGGGCGCGGATGTCCCCGGGCGGGTCGCCCATGTCGTGGCCCTCGACTTCGGGGGCCATGCGGCGGAGGAATGAGGCGAGGATGGAGAGGTCGTGTTCAGCGTTCATAATCGGTGCGGCACGGGGTGGATGCGCGGGGCGGGCGGGACTTGCGCAAAAAGATGATTTTTTTCACTGCGAGGGTCCGAGGATGGCGTCGGCGCCCTCGCCGCAGGCTTCGAGGAGGTCCTGCCAGGTGATTTGCAGGGTGGGCTCGCGCCGGGCGAGGTAGGCGAGGGTCTCGTCGCGGATCTGCTCCATGGCCTCCTGCTTTTTGCGGGAGATGGTGCCCTCGTGGCAGCCGCCCCAGAGCAGGCAGAGATCCCGCTGCTTCACTTCCTGGAGCAGGGAGAGGCGCAGGACGAGGAGGGCCTCGGCGTCCACCCGGCTCATGGCGTGGAGGAGGGCGTCGCGCAGGAGCTGGGCCAGGGGCGTCTCCTGCGGCGCGGCGGCCTCGTCGCGCGCCAGGCGCTCGATGGGGTCGGAGCCGTCGCCGTCGTCCGCGAGGCTGGTGGCCGGGACCATGCGGCGGTGCTTGCGCAGGAGCTCCAGCCAGGCGTTCGAGGCCATGGCGCGCAGGAAGCCGGCCAGGGGGCCGCCGCCAGAGTAGGCGGCCAGTTTTTGATGCGCCCAGAGCTTTTCCATGACAATGCCGAGCACCTCGCCGGCATCCGCCGGGCTGGCTCCCTGGGCCAGGAGACGGGAGAGGATGGCGGGCTTCATCTCGGTGTCGAAGCGCCGCCACGCCGCCTTGTCACCCTCCAGCAGGTCCTGGGCAAACTCGAAGTCGGCGGCGTGAAACGCGGGGGATTCGTCAGTGGGCATGGGCGCTTTTAACTCATGGCGGGCGGGCGGACAAAAGGAAAAGCCGCGCCGCCCGTGAAAGCGGATGCCGCGCGCGCGCCGCTGGATGCCGCGCGCCGCAAATGCGGCGGCGCGCGGAGAAACGCGCGGGAGACACGTTTTGACTCAACCCGCCATCCGCGTAGAGATGGCCGCCACAGCATGACCTCCTTTCAAAAGACCTTCGGCCAGCTCAAGACCGAGCTGCAAAAATCCATCGTCGGCTATGACGAGCTGCTCGCCGACGTGCTCGTGGCCGTCTTCGCCGGCGGCCACATCCTGCTGGAGGGCGTGCCCGGCCTGGGCAAGACCTTCCTGGTGCGCACGCTCTCCCAGGTCATCGGCCTGGAGCCCGGCCGCGTGCAGTGCACGCCGGACCTGATGCCCGCCGACATCCTCGGCACCCACATCGTCAACGAGAACGAGCACGGCCGGCGCATGATGTATTTCGAAAAAGGCCCGGTCTTTAAAAACCTGCTGCTGGTGGACGAGATCAACCGCGCCACGCCCAAGACCCAGGCCGCGCTGCTGGAGGTGATGCAGGAGCGCAACGTCACCACCGGCGGCGAGCGCCATCCGCTGCCGGAGCCCTTTTTCGTGCTCGCCACGCAGAACCCGATGGAGATGGAGGGCACCTACCCGCTGCCCGAGGCGCAGCTCGACCGCTTCATGTTCAAGATCAAGGTCCCCTTCCCCGATCTCGACTCGCTCGTGGAAATCTCCCGCCGCACCACCGGCTTCGACGAGGCGAAGCTGGAGAGCGTGCTCAGCGGCGCGGACCTCATCCAGCTCCAGCACGAGCTGGCCGAAACACCCGTGGCCGACCCCGTGGCGCGCTACGCCTCCCGCCTCGTGCTCGGCACGCACCCGGAGCAGCCTGACGCGCTGCCGGAAGTGAAGCGCTTCGTCGCCTATGGCAGCAGCCCGCGCGGCCTTCAGGCCCTCATCCGCGGCGCGCGCGTCTGGGCCGCCGTGCATGGCGCCACCGCCGTCTCCACCGGGGACGTGCGCGCCCTCGCCCATGTGGCCCTGCGCCACCGCGTCATTTTAAACTTCGAAGGCGAGGCCCAGCAGGTCAAAGTGGACGACATCATCACCAAGCTGCTCGACCAGGTCAAAACCCCGGCGCAGGAGGCGGCGTGAGCGTCGGCGCGCTCACTCTCGCGGCGGCAAAGGCGGAGGCGCGGGCGGCTGCGCTACCGGAGCCTCCGCGCGCGCCGCCAGGCGTAGAATGATGAAGACACCGATAAGACCGAAAGAAAGCATCACGATGCTTTTGGTCAGATCCGGCTCTTCACCCTCGGCCAAAATGATGAAATCAGCGGCGAGGTTTATGTCGAGCTTGTGGAGCTTGTCCCGCGTGCGGGAGTCCGATTGAATGCCGAATTTAATTAACCCGGAGATATCCCTCTTCATACGCAGCTTGTCCGCATGACGAGCAAGCTCCCCAATGACAGCCTTCTCCATTTGTTCGCCAGCCTTGTTTATTCCCTCCATGGCCGCGAGGATTTCCTTATCCTTGGTGGACATGAGAATTTGAACCTGCGTGTCAAGGCTCTCGCCTATGGGCCGCACCGGAATAAAGATTTGGGTGGGCTTGCCGAACCTCTGTGTGTGCGCCGCCTCGACCAGATTCAACTGCGCCTCCTTCAAAGTCACCCACTCCGCCGAGGGCCGGGTCTTGATGAAATCCGCCGCGCTGATCTCCAAAGGCGCGCGGTTTTTTAGCGCGGTGTAAATGCCCTGCACGCCACCCCACAGTAGGGCGATGACGAAGATATAGCCGAGACAACCCTGACTGATAGCTCCTCTAGGAAGGGGGATTTTTTGAATTTTCATGAAGAGCGCAGCTTGACGAAAAGCCGGTTTTCCAGGCAAGACGGGTTTCATTTTTGGAAAAAAAATCGAGAAACTCCACCCGCCCATGAATCCCCCGCCATTGCCACCCCAAACCTGGTCGCAGGATGAAGTCACCGCATATTTGAACCAGCCCTTTCTTATTGCGGGAAAACCCGTGCCTGGCACGGAAGGCATGTCCATCATGCAGATCGAGGATGAAATTCTGCGCGGTGGCAGATTCCGGGTCTTCCTTTGGAACTTCTCCGTCATCGTCGTGAGCTTCCAGCGCGGCACCGGCGTCCGCTTCATCCGTTCCAACGAGGGGCCGGGGCTTTATGCCTGGCCTTGGACATTGCTCTCGGCACTCGTCGGCTGGTGGGGGTTCCCCTGGGGAATTTTTTTCACCATCCATACCTTCTGGATCAACTGCATGGGCGGGCGTGATGTGACACCGGATTTGCTCGCCTCCGTGACCGGACCAGAGCGCGCCGCCAGTGTACTTGCCCGTGCCGCCAAACCGCGCGCAGGATTCTGGCTCTGGCTGCTGCGCAGCTTTATCCTCATGATCCCCGTCGTCCTATACGCGCTGATTGCCTGGCTGGCTTCCCTGTAAGTTCGTCAGCGGCGGCTTGGAAATGCGGTGTCACCAGCGAAGGGCGGGAACCTCCTCCTTTCAGCCTCCAACAAAGACCCGCATTCATGCCGCAAACATCCGTTGCCTGTCCCACCCGCGCCCCCCATCCTTTTGATAGCCCCGCCGTCAGGGACCGTGTATTCTGCCGCCATGCCCGCCGTCGCCATCAAGCTCAACGCGCCCAGCGTCCATACCCCGCCGAAGCCGCCCAGGATCACCGAGGCGGAGTATGAGGCCATCCTGGCGAAGTCTGAGGACAAGCTGGAGTTCCGCGACGGCAGGATCATCGCCATGGCGGGAGGCGGCGCATCGCACTGTCTGGTGAAAGGAAATCTGCTCCGGCAATTCAGCAATGCCCTCGCCGGGCGCGGCTGCCGGGTCTTTGACAGCGACATGAAAGTCAAAGTCGAAGCCACCGGGCTGAACACCTTCCCGGATCTCTCCATCGTCTGCCTCAAACCGCGCCTCACCGCCAACGGCCTCACACTGCTCAATCCCGGACTCATCGCCGAGGCGCTCAGTCCGGGCACCGAAGGCTACGACCGTGGTGAAAAATTCTGGCACTACCGCCATCTGCCCGAGCTGCGCTGCTATGTGCTCGTCTCCACCGCGCAAGCGCTGGTGGAGGTGTATGAGCGGCAGACGGATGAGAGCTGGCGCCTGACTTCCTTCGACGGCTGGCAGGCGGTGGTGAGGCTGGAGGAAATGCGCGTGGAGATTCCCCTCAGCGGCATCTACGCCCTCACCGCGCTCGACCCCGAGCACCCGCTGGATGAGACCGCCGCGGGCGCAGATGAGGAGGCCCCGCAGGCATGAGCCAGGCCGCCCTTGAGCGCGAGGACCTCTTTGACGCCGCCTTCCTCGACCGGCTGCGCTCCCTGGCCGTGCGCCTGCGCAAACGCCGCGCGCTCTCCCGCCGCGGCGCGCAGTCCACCCCGGCCACCGGCTTCACGCGCGAGTTCAAGGACTACCGTCACTACACGCCGCGCGAGGATTACCGCGCCATTGACTGGCGGCTCTATGCGCGGCTCGACAAACTTTTTGTCAGGCTCTACGAGGAGACGCAGGAGCTGAACCTGCATGTGCTCGTGGACACCAGCGCCTCCATGGCCCGGCCCTTCGGGGAAAAACGCCGCCAGGCTCTGCGCTTCGCCGTCGCCCTCGCCTATCTCGGCCTCGCCGCGCAGCAAAGGGTCAGCCTTTATTCCCTCTCGGACACCGTGCGCCAGGAGCTGCCGCCCCTGCGCGGGCAGGGCAACATCGAAAAAGTGATCCAATCAGCGACGCGCCTCGACTTCGGCGGTCTCACCGATCTGGAGCGCGGCTTCACCGAGTTCCGCCCCACCCGCCAGCGTTACGGCGTCATCTTTGTGCTCTCGGATTTCTTCGGGCGTGATGTCAACACCGCCAGCCATGCCATCCAGCGCGCCGCCGCCTGGCCGGGCGAGACGCACTTCGTCCAGATCCTCCACCCCGAGGAGCGCGAGCCGCGGATCGAGGGCGAGGTGGAGCTCGACGAGGTTGAGACCGGCGAGCGCCGCCGCTTCTGGCTCACCCGCCGGGATGTGCAGCGCTACTCCGAGACCTTCGACGCCTTTTGCGACACCCTCGCCCGCGAGTGCGCCGCGCACCGCATGGACTTCATGCAATGCGGCGCCACCGAGCCCTTCGAGGACCGCTTCCTCGATCTCCTGAACCGCGGCTCCGCCCTCGCCGGCGGCGTGTGACACCCTGCTCCCGCGATGCGTTTCCTGGCACCCCATCTCCTGCATCTGGCCTGGCTCGCGCTCATCCCGCTGGCGCTTTACCTCTTCAAGAAAAAAGCCCGCCGCGTGCCCGTCTCCACGCTGCTCTTCTTCCGCTCGCTCGCCCGCGAGCACCAGGAGTCCGCCTGGCTGCGCAAGATCAAAAAGTGGCTCTCCCTGCTGCTCACCCTGCTCATGCTTTTCCTCATCGTCCTGGCACTCGCGCGCCCCGTTGGCGAGGCTGGAGCGGACTCTCCCGGCGCTGTCGTGCTTTTGATGGACCGCTCCGCCTCCATGGCCGCGCGCGATGAAAAAGGCCGCACCCGGCTGGAGGAGGCGCGCCAGCTCGCCCGCGCCAAACTGAAGTCCCTGCCCGAGCAAGTCGTCGTCTCCCTCGTCGCCTGCGATGCCAAGGCGCATGTCCTGCTCTCCCGCAGCCGCAACCGCCGCGAGTGCCTGCGCCTGCTCGATGAACTCTCACCCCGCCCGCTCACCCTGCGGCCGGACATCGCCCTCGTCACCGCCGCGCGCCTCGCCGAGCTGGAGCCCGGCACGCAGGTCTGGCACTTCGGCGACCGCCCCTTCGAGTCCGGCGCGGACCTCGCCTATCAATTCCACAGCGCCGCCTTGGACGCCCCGCTCAATGCCGGCATCACCGCGTTTCAGATCCGCCCCGCCCCGCTCGCGCATGACCGCTACGAGGCCTTTGTCAAAGTCACAGCCGCACCGGCCAACACGCGCCGCGTCACCTCCACGCTCGAGGTCACCCTCGCCGGACGCCTCGCCCAATTGCGCGAGCTGGAGCTGGAGCCGGGAGAAAGCTCCGCCCTCATTCTGCCGCTCGAAGGCGTCAAAGGCCAGCGCATGACCGTCCAGCTCAAGACACCCGGCGACTGCCTCGGCTGGGACGATGCCGTGGCCGCCGTGCTGCCGCGCTCGCGCCCGCTCGTCGTCGCCTGGGTGGCGGAAAACGCCGACCCTTTCACCGAGCTCGCCCTCACCTCCATGATCGAAGCCGGGCGCATCGAAATGCTGCGCGGCACACCCGCCGCCTGGCCCATGAGCGACAAGCCGGATGTCTATGTCTTCGAGCAATGGCTGCCCGACCCCTGGCCCGCCGACCGCCCCGCCATCGTGCTCAATCCGCCCAAATCCGCCGGCCCCGTGCAAGTGCGCCGCCTCACCGGCGCGGGCCTGCCGCATGAAAGCGTGCGCAGCGCCGCGCCCGAGCACCCGGTGCTTTTCCGCGTCTCCAGCAGCCGCCTCGCCATCACCCAGACCGGCGTGCTCGACACCGGCGCGTCATTGGAGCCGCTTTGGATGGCCGGCAGCGAGCCCGTGCTCGCCGCCGGAGAAGTGGAGGGCCAGCGCCTCGTCGTCAGCGCCTTTTCCCCCGCGCGCAGCGAGCAGCTCGCCCTCCTGCCCGCCTTCCCGCTCATGCTGGGGAACGCCCTCTACTGGTGCGCCGAGCAGGCCGCCGCCCTCGCCGAAATCCAGACCCGCCACCCCGGCGATCTCCTCGAAGAAGAAGGCCTGCTGCGCTGGACCGAGTGGGACGGCACACGCTTCCTCGAAACCACCGAAGTGCTCCAGGGCGGCGTCACCGCCATCACCCGCCTCGGCGCCTGGGAAAACGGCGACGACCGCACCGGCGTCAGCGCCCTCGCCTCCGCCGCCGAGACCAGCGTCCCCGCGCGCGCCACAGAGGACTCCGCCTCCGCATCACTGCCCGCCTTCGCCGCCGGCCCCGTCTTCCGCGACTGGCCCGCCATCCTCACCGCCACCCTGCTGTTCCTGCTCCTGCTGGAGAGCTGGCTCTTTCACCGCAAGGCGGTGTATTGAAAGGTTCAAGCAAGCGGCCAAGCCACCGCATGGCCCGCATTGGACACTGCGGACATTCGATTTTTTCCAAGCACTTCTCGCCATGACCATCCTCGACCATTTCAATCTTTCCGGACGCCGCGCCCTCATCACCGGAGGCTCGCGCGGGCTCGGCCTGGAGATGGCACGCGCCCTTGGCGAGGCGGGAGCGCATGTCATCATCACAGGCTCCAGCGCGGAAAACCTGCACAAGGCCTGCGAGGAGCTGTGCAGCGAGGATTTGCACGTCACCTCGCTCCAGGCGGACCTCTCGAAGCCTGCGGAGGCGGAGCGGTTGTGTGATGTCGTGCTCAAGGAGCACGCGCCCATTGACATCCTCATCAACAATGTCGGCGGGCGCCGCATCAACACGCCGACGGAGGATCTGGGGCTCGAGGACTGGCAGCGAATCCTCGACTTGAACCTGACGCAGGCCTTCATCCTCACCAAACGCATCGGCGGAGCGATGATCCCGCGCAAGTGGGGCCGCATCATCAACATCGCCTCCATCAACGCGCTCTGGCCCGGCAAGGCGATGCGCGGTCGCAGCTACGAGGCCTCCAAAGGTGCTCTCGCCATGTTCACGAAGGCCGTGGCTGCTGATTGGGCCGTGCATGGCATCACCGTGAACGCCATCGCGCCCGGTCCGTTCCTGACGGATGCGAACAAGCGCTGGATCGGCGAAAGGCCCGATTTCGAGGACGAAGTGGCCGCCAGCATCCCGATGGGCCGCTGGGGCAGGCCGGAGGAGATCGGCCCGCTGGCCCTGTATCTGGCCAGCGAGGCCGGCAGCTTCATGACCGGCAGTGTTTTGGTGCTGGATGGCGGGAAGCTGCTGTGGTGAAGTCCAAATGGCTGGCTTTCTGGCAGGCTCATCAGCCAGGCATTGCAGCACGCCGAGGATGAGGAGCTGGAGCGCTTTCAAGATGAGGATGGCCTGGGGACGGTTTCCGCGGCGAAACGTCACCCGGAGTCTGCGGACGAATGGAAAGGGGGCGACTGTGGACCGCATGGAGGGGATGCGTTCACGGATCCCGGCTGCCGAGGCGGGCGAAGAGCTCGCGGCAGAGCGTCTCGCGATCCTCGCCGTCTCGAAAGGCGTGCAACACGCTACTCCGTCAACCAGCGCAACCAGGACGGCCCCTGCCGGCAGCAGGCGGAGCACTGGCGGCCCATGCCGCGCCTTTGAAAAACCAGCCCACATAAAAAACGAGCATCAGCACGATGCCCGCCAGTTTGGCCGGCAGCGGAGCAAAGACGGCGGCGAGCGGCTGAAGGGCGGGCAAGAGCGGGGCGGGCGGCGGGGGCGTGATGGCTGGAAAGTGCCAATCCAGCCTGGTGGCCGCACGACGGGCGGAGCAGGCCTCACGAGTCAGTCCGGTCCACACCAGGAGCACACGCCCGGTGCGCAGCATCTCGATGAAATCTCCCTGCGGCCCGCGCTTGGCCCGCAAGGCCGCGAGCACCTGGCTGGGAAAAGAGTCGGAGGAGGCGGGCATGCGATGGAGGGAGGTTCAAACTTGAGGCGGCGCGTTGGATTCGAGCAGCGCGGTCACGAGGCGCAGGCGGTCCACCAGGGTGGTGTCATGCCGGGCCACCTTGCGCATGAGCGCCCGCAGCACGGCGGGTGCCTCGCTTGCCTGCGTCCGCAACTCGGCGAGCATGAGCAGCAGCAGCTCAAAGCAGTCCCAGTGGGAGAGGCGGTCCGGCACGTCCGACAGCGGTGTCAGCGGCACTGCCTGCAGCGCCTCCAGGATCAGCGGCAGGCACTCCGGGCGTGGTGCCGCACGCAGCAGGGCCAGCGCCGCCTGAAGCGGACCCGCTCGGCCGCTGCGCAGAAGCTCCACCAGTCGCTGGGGCGCATCTTGCATCCCCGTCAGCAACTCCGCCGCGATGGCGCTGCCGGGCCCGCTGCCCTGAGCGTATGGCAACAGCACCTTCGTGTCCGTTTCCGGCGTGAGCTGCATCGCCTGCCAGACCACGGCAAAGCCCGCGAGCTGCGGCGGCAGGGCCGCGGGAGGCGGTTCCGATGGAACGCCCGTCAGCAGCAGCCGCTGGCGGACACCGAGATCCGCCTGTTCCTCATGCAGCGCCGCTTCACGCCTCTCCAAGTCCTCCACCGAGAAGCCGCTCCAGCCAGCGGGCAGATAGCGATGCCCTCGACGCACCCAGCCGGCAGGCATCGGCCATAAAACCTCCCGTTCATGCGGCCCAAGCCGCGCCCAGGATGCCAGCCAGGTCATCACCTCCGGCTTGAGCATGAGAGCGACATGCACACTCCATGCCTCGCCCGTGAAGCGGCCGTCATCGCCGCGCTGTTCGGTGCAGGTCACCATGCCGCAGCCGCAGCAGGCATGCACGGCCCACGCCTGGAAACCCGGCTCCAGCAGCACGGGGCGGTGCAGCCGTTCATCACAGCCGCAGTCCACCCGGCGATCTTCCAGCACCTTTTCCGCCGGTGGCGGATGGCTCATCTGATGCCGACGTAGCGCATTCATGATCGTTTTATCGGAGACCTCCGGGACGACGCGTTTTCAATCCCTGAGCCGCCAGCCAGACCGCCAGACCAAGGGAGCCGCTGCCAACAACCAGATGAATGCCCATGCAGGTCCAAAACAGCGCGGGAGCTGCCTCACGCACCACCGTGCGACGCAGCCCGCCTTTAACTGATAGCCGGATCTGTCCATTCTCGAAACCATCCCTGGCCTGCCAGCCCATAAACGCCACCACGGCGAGCAAGGCCAGCAGCATGCCGAGCAAGCCGCCCTTTTGTCCGGCTGACGCAGTTACATTCACATCATTGGCAACAACCGCCCCGGCAGGAACCGCGGTCACGTCCACATCGTCAGCGTATTCATAATCAGGCTCACGGAACTCGCTCTTGATGCGGGCGATGATCTCCTCCCGACGGTCCCGGGCCCACTCGGGCATCTGCGACCATGCCTTCGCGGTGGGAAAATAGATCACATGATGCGCCCGCCCGGTCAGCATCTCGCCGCTGATGTCCAGCCGCTGCCACGCACCGGCGTGAAGTTCCTCATAAAACATGCAGTCCCGGCCGCGATGTCCGACACGCCAGCCGCGTTCATGGTCCAGTGCCGTGGTATCGGCCTTTGGTGCATGAGATGCATTGGGCACAGGGGGTGGAAGGCTCCTCCGCTAAACCCAAAACTCCCGCCGCACGCCCGGCGTCAGCGCAAAGACCAGCACACCGCCGAGCACTGCGGTCAACGGCAAGGAAAACGAGGAACCGGAGTGATACACCGTGCTCTTCACCCCGCTCGGCAGCACGGTGGTGGTCACCGCCGGCTTGGCCGGACGCATCCCTTCAAGCACCTGCCAGCCGATTGCCAGCAACAGGCCTGCCACCAGATACACCCAGGCCCAGCGCCATCGCCGCAGCAATCCGATGCCTGCCACGAAACTCGCCGGTGGTGCCACCACGATCAGCAGGAACCTGGACAACTCCGTGTTTTGTGTCCCATAACTTCCCGCCAGGATCATCAGGAACGAAAAGAAACTGATCACCGAAAGCGCCGCGCTGCCGAGAATGACCATCCAGCCCAGCAGGGTGACCAGCAGAGAACGGCGGACTGGTGCGGAGGCGGCAGAGTGGCTCATGCGGGGCGGATTGTGGAGCACCAGCGTTGGCTTGCAAGATCAAGTGCGCAGCGCCACCCCGGCCCGCAGAACGTGAAATTTCCTGACCAAACCACCCGCTGTGATTGTTATTGTCCCACCTTCGGTTTTCCATGGCTCCAAACTTCAAGCCCCCCCTTCGCGGCGTCCTGCCGGTTTTCCAAACACCCTGGCTGGACAATGAGACGCTCGACCTCGACACGCTCGAACGGGAGATCGCGTGGCTTTACGACTCTGGTTCGAATGGGATCGTGATGGCGATGGTGTCGGAGACGCTGCGGCTGGACAGCGAGGAGCGCGAGCAACTGGCGGCGGCGGCGTGCCGGTTTGGCAAAAAGCGCGGTGTGGTGGTGATCAGCGTGGGCGCGGAGTCGTCAAAGGTCGCGGAGCGGTATGCGAAGCATGCGGAAAGCGTCGGCGCGGACGCGGTGATGGCGATTCCGCCGGTCTCCATCGGGATCGGCGAGAGCGAGCTGCTGGCGTATTACACGCGCATCATCGAGGCGATCCGCATTCCGGTGATCGTGCAGGATGCGAGCGGCTATGTGGGCAAACCGATGCCCATCGCGATGCAGGCGCGGCTGCTGGACGAGTACGGGCCGGAGCGGGTGCAGTACAAGCCGGAGGCGAGCCCCATCGGGCCGAAGCTGAGCGAACTGCGCGATGCGACGAAGGGTCGTGCCCGTGTGTTTGAGGGCACGGGCGGCCTTGCGCTGGTGGATTCGTTCAAGCGCGGCGTGGTGGGCACGATGCCGGGCGCGGATTTGATTCGCGGCCTCGTTCCGCTTTGGAAGGCGCTGGAGGCTGGTGACACCGCGAAGGCGGATGCCATTCACGGGCCGCTGTCAGCGCTGATTTCGATGCAGACGAGCCTCGATGGCTTTCTGGCGGTGGAGAAGCATCTGCTTAAACGGCAGGGCATTTTCAAAAACACGCTCGTGCGCGGTCCGGTGGGCTTCAAACTCGACGCGGAGACGACGCGCGAGGTGGAGCGGCAGTTTGACCGCATGATCGCGGCCGCCTGCCCGGCCAGCCGGTAATGCAGGATGCGCTGCGCGGCTTCCGACAGCCTCCCATGGTCCGCGCACCCGGTGTCATGCATGTTTGGAGACACAGGCAAAGGAGCGGACTGACAAGTTTATGCGGCGCAAAAAAAAGCGGCTTCCCGAGGGAAGCCGCTGAAGAAGGACGATGCTCTTGTTTCCAATTCACTTCGAGAAGGTGACCTGCTTGCCGCTGGTGGGGGCGGGGGCGACCACATACTGCGGGGATTCCGGGAACGGACGATTCCAGCTTTCTCCGGGCATGGCGACGTTTTTCCAGCAGCGGTCCTGATCGTTTGCACTGCCGACCATGAAGGGCTTGGTGTCCACGACGGTCCTCTTGAACAGGCAGACAATGCCGCCGAAAAGGGTGTGAGTGGTGTTGGCGTAGGTCTCAACGCCAGTGCCGACGATCTTTCCGCTCGTACACATGAGGCGTCCTGCGGATTTGTTGACGATGCCCGTGTAGGTGCTGACCTGCTCGTTGCCGAGATCCACCGTGTCATCCGTGATGTCGAGGACGGTGTCGGCGGTGTTGCGGGTCTCGCGCGAGACGACATTGCTGGCGTAGCGGGTGGCGTTGATGGTGGTGCCCGCATAACGGCGGGTTTGGTCGCGGCCGAAATTGCCGGTCATGCCCGCGGTGTCGTTGACCACGTCGGATGCCACATGACCTGTGCGGTCAATGGACTCGTGCAGCCCGGTTCCGAAGGCTTCGTTGAGTTTTTTCTCGCCCTCGTAAGCCGCCTCGCGCGAGGGACGGCGTTCCAGTTGGGCGGAAGTGCAGGATGCAAGAAGTCCAAGAGCTGCGAGAGCGAGATATTTTTTCATAAATAGCGCCGCGAGATTGTCTGTTTGACGCCGGGATGTCAAAACAAAATTGGACTTGCTGAAAGTTGCCGCCTGGTCCGCAGGCGGTCCGCGCCTGGGGTGAGTGTCTCACATGGCGGCTTCCACCGCGCGGCAGTTGGTACATTTCGATGCCGTCCGGCGTTTTTTCCCGCCCCATGAAATACCCAGCCGTCGTCCTCTTCCTCCTCGCCATTTGCGAGGCCACCGCCAGCGCCCGGGACCAGCATGCGGACAACCACAATCTCTGGCTCAACTATGTGGGGGATCACCCGCTGTCCGGCTCCCCCTGGGGTCTGCACCTTGAGGCGCAAGTCCGGCGGGAGGACTGGGGGGATGAATGGCAGCAACTGCTGCTGCGGCCGGGCGTCAATTACCAGATCAGCCCCACATTAAGCGCCAGCGCCGGCTGGGCCTATGTGCGCACCTATCCATACGGGGAGCTGCCTGTGGCGCATGAGTTCGACGAGCACCGCGCCTGGGAGCAGGTGTCGTGGAGGACGGAGATGCTCGGACTCGAGTGGCAGCACCGTTTCCGGCTGGAGCAGCGCTGGCTGGAGGAGCAGGACGCGCGCGGCAACAGGCTGGACTGGCGCCTGGAAAACCGTTTCCGTTACATGCTGCGCGCCTCGGTGCCCTTGACGGCAAACAAGAAAACCTACCTCGCCCTCTGGAACGAGGTGTTTTTGAACTTCGGCGGGAACATTGACAAAAATCACTTCGACCAGAACCGCGCCTTCATCGGCATCGGCCGCAAGCTCTCGGACCACACACGGATCGAGATCGGTTTTCTGGAGCAGACCGTGCAGCGGCGCGGCGGTGACAAATTGGAGAACAACCACACCGCCAGCGTCTGGCTGATGTCGGCCTGGCCCTTCGGAAGGTGATCCGGCCCCTACGCGCGCGGCGGATTTTATGTCAAAAAGGCTCCCTGCGACGCCTTTTATTCCACAGTCATGTACTCCCATCCGCTTTTGTTTTTCCCCCCGCTTTTGCTCCTGTCCGCCACCGCGGCGGCCATTGAGCCGGAATCGCTGAAGTTTTTCGAGAACAAGGTGCGCCCGCTATTGGCGGAGGCCTGCTACGAATGCCACGCCGACAAAAAGCAGAAAGGCGGCCTGCGCGTGGACAACCTGGCCTACCTCAGACAAGGCGGCGAAAGCGGCCCCGCTTTGGTGGCGCACCAGCCTGACGCCTCGCTGCTCATCAAAGCGGTCTCCTACGCGGACCCGGATCTGGAGATGCCGCCCGATGGCAAACTCGCCGACGAAAAAATCGCCATCCTCAAACAATGGATCGCCATGGGCGCGCCCTGGCCCGAGGCCGAGGTCGCCTCCGCCAAGCCCGCGCGCAAGCCCGGGGAGTTCACCGAGGAAGACCGCGCCTGGTGGGCCTTCCAGCCAGTGAAAAGACCGCCGCTGCCCGCAGTCCGCGATCCGCAATACAAAATCCGCAATCCCATAGACGCCTTCATCCTCGCCAAGCTGGAGGAAAACGGGCTGACTCCCGCCCCGGAGGCGTCCCCGGAGGAGCTGGCCCGGAGAGTCTATTTTGACCTGCACGGCCTGCCTCCCACGCCAGAGGAAATAGCGGAGTTCACTGCGGCCATTGAGGCGGACAAATCCGCGCCCAAGGCCAAAGGCCCCGGCGCCTACGAGCGCCTCATTGACAAGCTGCTCGCCTCCCCGCGCTACGGCGAGCGCTGGGCGCAGCACTGGCTGGACCTCGCCCGCTATGCCGAGTCCGAGGGCTACCGCCTCGACGCCTATCGTCCGAATGCCTGGCCCTACCGCGACTACGTCATCGAGTCCTTCAACAGCGACAAACCCTACGACCAGTTCGTGCGCGAGCAAATCGCGGGCGACGAGCTGGACCCGCAGAACCCGAAAGTCACCATCGGCACCGCATTTCTCCGCCACACCATCTACGAGTACAACCAGCGTGATGCGGAGACCCAGTGGCAGAACATCCTGCACGAGGTCACCGGCGTCACAGCGGATGTGTTCATGGGCATGAGCGTGCAGTGCGCGCAATGCCACGACCACAAGTTCGACCCCATCCTCCAGGACGATTACTACCGCCTCCAGGCCTTCTTTTCGAACATCACCTGGCCCGAGGACAAGCCCCTGTCCGCGCCGGAGGAAATCCGCGCCTGGAACGCGCGGGACGCCGCCTGGCGCGCGGCGGCCAAAGAGCCGCTGGCCGTCATAGACCGCATCATCGAGCCGCGCGTCGCCGCCGCGCAAAGAAACGCCATGGAGAAATTCCCCGACGAGGTGCAGGCCATGTGGCGCAAGCCGCGCGAGCAGCGCACCGCCTACGAGGAGCAGGTGGTCCAGCTCGCCTGGCGCCAGGCAGACTACGAGCGCGTGCGCTTCAAGGAGGACAAGATCAAGGAACCCGATCTCTCCGAACTGAGGGCCGCGCGCGAGGCGCTCGCGCAGTTCGACCACCTCAAGCCCGATCCCCTGCTCACCGCCTTCGTCATCGGCGAGACCGGCGGCAAGCCCGGAGAGACGCGATTCAAAGGCCGCCGCACAGGCGACACCACCGTCAATCCCGGCTTCCTCACCATCCTTGACCCAACCGAGGCGCAAATCCCCGAAGTCTCTCCCGGCGCGACCACCACCGGGCGGCGCAAGGTGCTGGCCGACTGGCTCACCCGCCCGGACAATCCACTCACCGCCCGCGTCATCGTCAACCGCGTCTGGCAATACCACTTTGGCCGGGGCATCGCCGCCACACCGAGCGACTTCGGCCGGCTCGGCGAAGCGCCCACTCATCCCGAACTGCTCGACTGGCTGGCGGACGACTTCGTCACCGGCGGCTGGAAGTTCAAGGCCCTGCACAAAAAGATCCTTCTTTCCTCCGCCTACCGCCAGACCGCGCGCCGCGAGCCGGGCGCCAAAGAGCTGACCACCGACCCGGAAAACCGCCTCCTCTGGCGCTTCAATCCACGCCGCCTCGACGCCGAGCAGGCGCGCGATGCCGTGCTCGCCGCCACCGGCGAACTGGACCCCGCCATGGGCGGGGAAGGTGTCACCGCCGGCAAACCGCGCCGCAGCATTTACACTCGGAAAATCCGCAACACCCAGGACGAGTTCCTCGCCAGCCTGGACGCGCCGCCCGGCTTCGCCAGCGCGCCTTCGCGTGACTCCACCACCACAGCCACCCAGAGCCTGCTCATGATCAATGGCGACTGGCCGCTGGAACGCGCCCGCGCCATGGCGGCCAGGCTCGCCGCCGCGCCCGCTCGCGGCGACGCCGAACTGGTCGAGCGCGCCTACCAGGTGACGCTCTCCCGCCGCCCCTCGGACACCGAAAAGCAAGAAGCCGCCGCTTTCCTGCAAACCCAGCGCCGCCAGCTCCAGCGCGAAGCCCCGCCCAAGCCGCCTGTGGCCAGCCCCCTGGCATCCGCGAGTGATTATTTTGGCCCATCCGCCGCCTCGAAGACCGCCAAAACGCTCGTGCTCCAGCCCGGCACCCCGCATGAAAAACTGCGCGTCAAAGAAACAGGCCGCATCGAGGGCAGCGACTTTTCCATCGAGGCCGTCGTGAATTTGTCCAGCCTCTATCCCGACGCCTCCGTGCGCACCATCGCCTCCCGCTGGGACAACAGCAAAACCGACCGCGGCTGGGCGCTCGGCGTCACCAGTGAAAAGTCCGCCTACAAACCCAACAACCTCATCGTCCAGCTCGTCGGCGAGGATTTCCAGGGCAGCCTGGCCTATGAAGTCGTGGCCTCGGACATCCGCATTCCCGCCGGCAAACCCTGGTATGTCGCCGCCATCATCAACAACGACCCCGAACCGGACCAGAAATTCGGCGGCACCGTCACTTTCTACGCGCGCGATTTGAGCGACGCCTCAGCGCCCATGCAGACCGCCACCGTGCAGCATCAGATGGTGGGCGGTTATGTGAATCCCGACCGCCCGCTTTTGATCGGCGGGCGTGACAAGGACAAGCGCAGCCTCTGGCACGGTGCCATCGCCCGCGTGGCCCTGCGCCATGGCGCGCCGGAACCGGGCCGGCTCATGGCATGGGCCGGCGCCGGTGACGCCTCATGCGTGGCTGACATCAGCGCCGACTCCCTCGCCGAAATGCTCAAAGGCGATCCCAAAACCGCCTGGCGCTGGGAAACCACGTCACCCGCGGTCACCGCCAAAGGCTCTCCGGATCCCGACCGCGAGGCCCTGACCGACCTGTGCCACATTCTTCTGAATGCGAACGAGTTCTTTTATCTGCATTGAACCCTCCGCAGGGTCTCATGGCAGCGCGGGGAAACCTGCGGTCCCGGCTTGCTCCCGCCCGCACGCGGGAGAAGTGCCCGCAAAAAAATAGCGCGGATGCTTCCATCCGCGCCTTGAAGTGAGCGAGGCAGGAATTAGAAACTCACCGAGCCGCCGACGTAGAAGTTGCGCCCGTAGCCCGGGTCAATGCCGTCGTTGCGCACACGCGAGTAGTAGCTCTCGTCGAAGACGTTGTTGATGCCGGCCATGAGGTTAAGATTTTCAGTGACGGGGATTTCGGCGGTGAGGTCCCAGGTCATGTAGCCGGGGATGGCGAAGCGCGGGTCGGCGTCATCACGCGCGTTGTGGTCGTCCACAAAGGTGCCAAGGAAGGAGACCTTGACGCCCTTCTTTTTGTAAATCATGCCGGTGCGCAGAATGAAGTCGGGGGCGTATTGCGGAGTGGCTCCATCGTTCGGGCCGCCGTGGAGTTCGGCTTCGAGGAGTGAGACGTTGGCATAGAGATTGAGCGCGCCCAGGCTGTCCGCGAGCTTGGTGCCGCGCGCGGCGTCGAGCCCGCCGATGATGTCGAACTGCACGGCGCCGTCCCAGCCGTAGTTGATGCTGCGGCCGACGCTGCGGAGCTGGCCGCCGGAAACACCGAAGCGGTTGTCCAGGTCAATGAGGAAGAGACTGGTGTCGAAGGCCAGCCACTCGCGCGGCGTGCCGCGGTAGCCAATCTCATAGCTCCAGCCAAGGGAGGGGTCGGTGTCCGTGGCAGTGAGGCCGGGCTGGGCGACGATGGACTCGGTGAAGATGGTTGTGCGGTAGCTCTGGGAGACGTTGGCGTAGAGCTGGGTCTGATTGTCGAAGTCCAGCGCCATGCCGAGGCCGAAGAGCGGCTGGGAGTCCAGTTTGCTTTTGGTCACCTCGCCGGTGGGCACGCCGGTGGTGGCGTTGAAATTCCGGCTGTGCACGTCCTGCTTGACCAGTTCCATGCGGAAACCGGGAGTGATGGAGAACTTGCCGTATGTGAATTTGTTCTCGGCAAAGAAGGAGCCGTAGGTGGTGCTGCGCTCGGAATCGAGGAAGGTGACGCCATCCTCCGCGTCGAAGCTGCGGCCCCGCTTGTCCTCGCGGGGGGAGTCCACGTAATAAAACTGCATTCCCGCCGCCAGGGTGTGCTCACCGCCCAGGCCCTCCCAGTCATGGCGCAGGCGCGGCTCGATGCCGAAGCTGTAAAACTCCTGGTTTTCGATGTTGTTGGTGAGGGAGGCGCCGCCTGCGGGCCGGGTGCCGAAGCCGCCGCCGCGCTGGCGCTTGCTCCAGCGCTGGTAGTAGCCACCCCAGGCTTTGACATTCAGTTCCGTGCCGGTCTGGATGCGGTGCTGGAGTTCGACGTTGCCGATGTAGCGGCGCAGGCGGAACTCGTCATGATTGCGCGTGGTGCGCTCGGGGTTGCGGGCAAAGTCGCGCGCGGTGAGACCGCCGGGCTCGCCGTGCTCCTCCTCGTAGCCGTCGAAGCCGAAGATGAGCCGCGTGTCGTCATCGAAATCCCACACGAGTTTGAGATGGCCGCCATTGAGTTTGTACTGGCTGTTGCGCTCGCGGAAACCCTGGGACTCGCGGTGGTTGAAGTAACCGAGGTAGCCGAGCTGGCCGAGCGTGCCGTCCACGGCGGTGTAGCTGGAGAATAGCTCGTCGCTGCCGAAGATGTTCTGCGTTCTGAAGGAGAAGGGCGAGTTCCGCTGCGGCATGTAAGTCACATAGTTGAAGGCGCCGCCGGGCTGCGGGCCATACATGAGGGAGCCGCCGCCGCGGATGAACTCGATGCGGTCCACTGTGTCGAGAGGCGGGGTGAAATAGGCTTCGGGGTAGCCGAAGGGATCGGCATGGATGGGCACGCCGTCTTTGAGCACCTGCATGAACTGCATCCGGTGCGGCTCGCCGATGCCGCGGTAGCCGATGCTGACCAGCGGCGTGGTTTCCTCGGAGAAAAGCAGGCCGGGAGTCAAAGCGACCGCTTGGCGGTAATTGTTCGCCTGCACTTTGGGCAGCGCGTCGAGGTCAATGACCGTGGCGCGTTTGCCAGCAAAGATTTTGTTGCCTTCCACGGCGAGGGGAAAGGGGTGCTGGATGACCGCATCGTCCTCGGCCTCGCCATAGACAAGGACAGTGTCGAGAGTGGCGGAGCTGGCTGGCGGCGTGGCGGTATCGGCGGTCTGACCTTGGGAGATGGCCGAACAGCCGAAGAGGGCAATGAGGATAAGGCTGAGTTTCATGAGAGGTTGACTGAGGCTAATGAGTTCCATTCGCAATTGGAGAGGCGCGCATTTTATCTCGATTCAAAATCGCGCAAGCGGAATTTTGCGATTGATTCGCATTTGCTCGTAGCGCGCCATTTTTTCCCTCCGCTCAAAAAAAATGGGGCGAGCCCCACTGAATGGGAGTGCATTTCATCGAGAGCACCCAGGCACACAGGCCGTTCTGTGCCGATGCAAAAATGGATTCTCTTTGCCCTGGCGACTGGTTTGACAACTTCTGGAATGGCCGCCCCGAAGCTCGTTCTCGCCGGTGACTCGACGGTGGCCACCGTCTCGAAGCCGCGCAAAGACCGCCCGGACCTCGCGGGCTGGGGGCAGATGCTGCCCGACTTTCTCACCCCGGAGGCCACCGTGGTGAACCACGCCCGCGGCGGCACCAGCACGAAGAGCTTTCGCGCGCTCGGCCTATGGGACCGCGTGCTCGCCGAGAAGCCGGACTATGTGCTCATTCAGTTCGGCCACAACGACCAGCCCGGCAAAGGCCCCGATCGCGAGACCGACCCCGCCGGCAGTTACCGGGAAAATCTGCGCCAGTTCATCCGCGAGGCGCGAGCCATCCAGGCGCGGCCCGTGCTGGTGACTTCCGTGGCCCGGCGCGTGTATGAAAACGGGCGGCTCACCTCCAGCCTCGGACCTTATGCGGAGGCGGTCAAAGCCGTGGCGTCGGAGACCGGCGTGCCCGTGGTGGACCTGCACCGCACCAGCTTTCTGCTCTTTGATCAGCGCGGGGAAAAGTTCAGCCAGCAGACCTACGGCCCCTCGGCGGAGGACCGCACGCACTTCAACAGCGAAGGCGCGCGCATGGTGGCGCGCCTCGTGGCGGAGCAGCTTCAGCGCGTGGTGCCAGAGCTGGCCCCGCACATCCGCCTGGCGCCGCCGCCGCCCGCAGGCTCGCCTTTTGAAATCAAGCTCAACACCGTCACCCGGGGGTATGACGGCGAGACCTGCTGGGTGCATCCGCGCGCGGGAGCCATCCCAGGTGCCACGCCCACGGTCGTCCTCACCATGCAGAAGCTGCTCATGAGCGGCAGCGACATCTTTTACGCGCTCAATGACACGCGCACCGGCGATCTCGGCCAGACTTGGAGCCCCATCCGCCAGCATGACGACACCCTGGGCCGCCGCCAGGAGCCTGGCGGAGTCGTCATCGCCGCCAGCGATTTCACCCCGAAGTGGCACGCCCAGAGCGGCAGGCTGCTCGGCATCGGCCACACCGTCCGCTATGCCGGCGACAAGGTCATGCACAACCGCCCGCGCGAGACGAGCTGGTCCGTCTATGATGAAACAACGCGCACTTGGTCCGCCTGGGACACCCTGAAGCTGCCGGACGAGGCCAAGTTTTTCAACTGCGGCGCCGGCAGCGTCCAGCGTGTGGACCTGGACAATGGCGAGATACTGCTTCCCGTTTACCTCAAGGCCGAGGCCGACAAATACTACCGCGTCACCGTCCTGCGCTGCGCCTTCGATGGCAAAGAGCTGCGCTACCTCGGCCAGGGCGGCGAGCTTTTCCTCGAGTCCGGCCGCGGCGTCTATGAGCCTTCGCTCACCCGCTTCCAGGGCCGCTTTTACCTCACCCTGCGCAACGACACCGACGGCTATGTGGCCGTGAGCGACGACGGCCTGAACTACGGCCCCATTCAGCCCTGGCGCTACACGGACGGCGAAAGCCTCGGCAACTACAACACCCAGCAGCACTGGATCTCCCGCCCGGACGCCCTCTACCTCGTCTATACCCGCAAAGGCGCGCGCAATGACCACGTCTTCCGCCACCGCGCGCCTCTCTTCATGGCGCGGGTGGATGTGGAAAAAATGGCCGTCATGCGCGGGACGGAGACCGTGCTCGTGCCCGAGCGCGGCGCGCGGCTGGGGAACTTCGCCATCGCCGAAGTCAGTGAAAACGAGACCTGGGTCACCGTGGCCGAGTGGATGCAGTGCATGAGCCCGAACGTCATCATCCCGCCGGAGAACCCCTTCGGCGCGGACAACAGCGTCTTCTCAGCGCGCATCCTCTGGCGCTGAGAACGCCTCACAGCCTCGGATTGATTCGAGCAACCCGCCCGTCACTTTGTTTGTTGTAGTGCCAGTTTCAAAAACGTATGATTTCCGCCATGAGAAACCTCCGCCGCATTTTCGCATCCGCTGCCATTGTGCTTTTCGCCGCCGCCGCTCCCGCCCAAAACGAACGGGTGGTCGAGGAACTCCAGGGCTGGGCCGAGAAGGGGGATTCCGACGCCCAGTTCGAGCTGGGACTGCGCATGCTGACCGGGGAAGGCTTGAAAAAGGATGAGAAAAAAGGCGCGGAATGGCTCGAGAAAGCAGCCAACCAAAAGCACCTGCGCGCGCAGTTTCTCACCGGGTCGCTCTACGAGGACGGCATCGGCGTCAAGCGCAACGACGCGCTGGCCTTCGAGTGGTTCCGCCGGGCGGCGGAAAACGGCTTCGCCCCCGCCCAGCATGCCGTGGCGATGGGTTACGACCTCGGCAAGGGAGTGAAGCAGGATCCCGCAGCCGCCGCAGAGTGGCTGGAAAAAGCCGCCGCGCAAAGCCACGCCCCCTCCCAGACAGCCCTGGCCGCCAAATATGAGCGTGGAGTCGGGGTGGCAAAGAGCCCCGCCAAGGCCGCGCTTTACTACCTGCGCGCCGCGCAGCAGGATTTTGTTCCCGCCATGAGCCGTCTGGCCAATCTTTACTACAGCGGCAACGGCGTGCCGGTGGACTACCGCCGCGCTGGCGCCTGGTACCAGCGCGCCGCGCGTAGTGACGACCCCTGGGCCGCCAACAACATTGCCTGGTTCCTCGCCACCTGCCCTGACGAGACGCTGCACAATGGCGAAATGGCCGTGCAGTTCGCCACCCGCGCACTGCGCATCATGGACGAGGCGGGAGAGGAGCAGCGCTACGAGATGCTCGACACCAAAGCCGCCGCCCTGGCCCGCAACGGCGAATATTTGGAAGCCCTTCTCTGGCAGAAAAAATCCATCGCCCTGCTCAAGGAGGACACCGAAATCTCCGAGGAGGAGCGACAGACTCTCATGAAAGAGTTTGAAGACCGCATGAAGCTCTACCAAAAGCAGGCTCCTTACACGGAGCCGGAACCCAAGGGTGAAGCCGACACCGCGCCGCTGCCCAACGACAGCATTCTGCAGGAGGAGGGGCTGCCCGGAGGCGACTCCAAACCCAAGAGTAAAAAAGGCAAAAGCAAGGGAACCGTGGTCTGAGCGCGCTCAAGCCCAGGCCCCGCGAAGCAGGCGCAGGTAGTTGCCGTGCATGATGCCGGCGATATCACCGGCGCTGTAGCCGCGCTTTTCCAGCATGGCCGGGATGCGGGCCAGATCGGCGATGGTGTCCAGGTCCTCCGGCGTCTGCTCGGTGCCGTAGCCGCCGTCCAAATCGGTGCCGATGCCGCAGTGCAGGGCATTCCCGGCGAGTTGGCAGACATGATCCATATGATCGCAGATGACTTCGAGCTTGAGGCCCGTCTCCTGCGGAGTGGTGGTGCCGCGAATCCAGCCCGGAATCATCATCCATGCGTCAAGCGCGGCGCCAATAACCGCGCCGCGCCCGATGAGCGCCTTGATCTGCTCGTCGGAGAACTGGCGCGGATCGGGAACCAGCGCGCGGCAGTTGCTGTGGCTGGCCCAGACGGCGCCATCGAAGATATCCAGCGCCTCCCAGAAACTCTCATCCGACAGATGCGTCACATCCAGGATCATGCCAAGACGGTCCATCTCCCGGATCAAGTCGCGCCCGCAGGCCGGCAGCCCGCCGGGCGTGTCATGACCCATGGCGTAACGGCAGACGCCGTAGTGCGCCGGCCCCATGGCGCGCAGCCCCTGCTCCCAGTGCTTTTCCAGATGCCCGACGCTGCGGATGCTGTCCGCGCCCTCCAGACTGAGGATGTAGTAGATGGGCTTCGAGTCGTCCGGTTCAGAGTTGTCCTCCCAGTGAGCCACGGCTTTTTCCAGTCCGGCCAAGTCCATGATCTGGCGCATGTGCCCCTGCTCCTCCATGGCGCGATACCAGGCGAGCTGGCCCTGTGTCTCCGCGTATGCCTGCTCGGGCGACATCCAATTGGCGATGGGAGTGACGCCCGGCATGCAACCGGCGAGCTGGGTGGCCACACAGATGCCCACCCTGCCCTGGCGCATTTCAGGAAAAGCCGTCGTTCCCCCCGCGCGCCCCTTGCCGGTCATTCCGGCCTCGCACCGGCGTATTTCGTGGACAGGCAGGCGCAGATCGCGGTTGAAGCCGCCGAGGGCGTTGAGACTGAGGTCGAGGTGGGCGTCAAAGGTGAGCATGGAAGGTGCTGAATAGTCGCGGCGGACCGGCGCGCTGTTTCAAAAGAAGAGCCGCATGACCGCGCGCTCACGCCTTGCCTTTGGCGAAGCCGTCCTTGAGAGCCACTGTGCGGTTGAAGACCGGCCTGCCGGGCGTGCTGTCCTTTGGGTCGGTGAAAAAGTAGCCCACGCGCTCGAACTGGAAATGCGTCCCGGCTCTGGCTTGGGCGAGCGAGGGTTCCGCCTTGGCGGTGACGATCTCGACGGAGTGAGGGTTGAGAAACCGTGTGAAATCCCCGTCCTCTCCCGCGGCCCCATCAGGCTGTTCGACCGTGAAAAGCTTGTCATAGAGCCGCGCCTCGACATCCACCGCGTGCGCAGCGCTGACCCAGTGGATGGTGCCTTTCGGCTTCGGGCGCCCCTCGGGCTTCGCGCCGTGGCGGGTGGTGTCATCGTAGGTGCAGCGCAGCTCGCTGATCTGGCCGGCGGCGTCTTTAACCACTTCATGGCAGATGATGCAGAAGGCGAATTTAAGCCGCACCTCGCCCCCCGGCTTGAGCCGGTGGAAACCGGGCACAGGCTCCTCCATGAAGTCATCCGCCTCGATGTACAGCTCGCGGCTCAGCGGAACGAGGCGCTTTCCTTCGGCTTCGTTTTCCGGATTGTTCACCAGTTCGACGTGCTCCACCCGTCCTTCGGGATAGTTGGTGAGCACGACTTTGAGCGGGCGCAGCACCGCATACGCGCGCCGGGCGGTTTTGTTCAAATCCTCGCGCACACAATGCTCCAGAAGCTGGAGGTCGGTGAGGGAGTTGTATTTGGTGAGGCCGATCGTTTTGCAGAAGGCGCGCACCGCGGCAGGAGTGTATCCGCGCCTGCGGATGCCGCTGATGGTGGGCATGCGCGGGTCATCCCAGCCGCCGACGAAGCCCTCCTTCACCAGGCGCAGCAGCTTGCGCTTGCTCATCACGGTGAAGGTCAGGTTCAGACGCGCGAATTCGCGCTGGCAGGGCGCGCCGGGCAGGCCGTCCACGTTGTTGACGAGCCATTCGTAAAGCGGCCGGTGATGCTCGAACTCGAGCGTGCAAAGACTGTGCGTGATGCCCTCCAGCGCGTCGCTCAGCGGATGCGCGTAATCATACATCGGATAGATGCGCCAGGCGTCGCCGGTGCGGTGATGATGCGCGTGCAGGATGCGGTAGATGACCGGGTCGCGAAGGTTCATGTTGGGCGAGGCCATGTCTATCTTCGCGCGCAGGACGCGCTCGCCCTCCTTGAACTCACCCGCCCTCATGCGGCGGAACAGATCGAGATTCTCCGCGGGGGGACGCCCGCGGAACGGGCTGTGCTCGCCGGGGCTGGTGAGCGTGCCGCGGGTGGCGCGGATTTGCTCGGGCGTCTGGTCGTCCACGTAGGCCAGGCCTTTCCCAATAAGCTGTTCGGCGAATGCGTAGAGCTTCTCAAAGTAGTCGCTGGCATAGTACAGATGCCTGCCCCAGTCGAAGCCGAGCCAGCGCACGTCCTCCATGATGGAGTCCACATACTCCACCTCCTCCTTGGTGGGATTGGTGTCGTCAAAACGCAGATGGCAGCGGGACTTGGGCGCGTGCTCCAAAGCCAGTCCGAAATTCAGGCAGATGCTCTTGGCGTGGCCGATGTGCAGGTAGCCGTTGGGCTCGGGCGGGAAGCGTGTGATGACCCAGCCGTCATTGCGCCCCTGCGCGAGATCGGCGGCGATCATTTCGCGGATGAAATCCTGGGAGGCGGGGGCGGCGGGTGTGTCGGACATGGGCGGGGCGGATGTTTGCCGGAGCGAGCTAAGGAGTCAAGGAGCCAGGGAATGCAGCCCTGCTCCGTCAATGCCGCGCGGATCATCTGGCGAGGGCCTTTTCCCGCTCGTCCTTGTATTTGCAATGGCCGGTGTTGGCCAGCTCGTCACAACGCGCCTCGATGCGCATGGACTTCATTTGCGGCTGAAAACCGAGACGGCGGGTGATGCAGTCATGCAGCAGGGCGCTGTGCTCGTCCTCAAACTCGACGACGCGGTCGCAATCCAGGCAGATCAGGTGGTTGTGCTGCGGTTTGTCGAGGAAATTGGGGTCGTAGTAAGTCTGGTCGCGTCCGAGGTCCACGATCCGCAACAGGCCGCATTCGACGAGGAGCTGCAGGGTGCGATAGACGGTGGCGCGGGAGACAGTGCGGTCGAGTTTGCGGGCTTTTTCGAGAAGCTCGTCGGCATTGAAGTGGTCGTCTGTGGCGAAAGCGGCTTCGACGATGGTCTCGCGCTGCTTGGTCCGCCGCAAGCCGGTGGCGACGATGTGCGCCTCCAGCCGCTCTTTGATTCTGGCATCCATGTTGAGACGAGGCTAGACTCGTTGAGTCTCAACGCAAGCCTTGCTTTTGAGAATTGAATCCTTATTTCACAGGCCGGCTGCGGCCTTGGCCTCGCGAACTTGACGGACAAAGCGGCGGCGCTCGCCCGTGCTGTCAGAATCGAGGGTTTTCTCGGCGAGGGTGAGCACGAGTTGATGGTTGAGTGCGGGGCTCTGATTCACACCGCGGAGCAGCAGGCCGAATCCGACCACCGCAGTGTCGAAGATGAAGTCCTCGCGCGCGGAGCGCCAGTCGAGTCCGCGCTCGGTCACGCTGAGCTTGGAGCCGTCAAAGGGTCCCACGGTCTGCGTGGTGAAGCGGCCCTGGGGCAGGGTGATGGTGGCTACGTTTTTACCAGGCTCGGATTTGCCGTTTGGCAGATACTCATACCAGAGGCTGTGGGTGCCGGCGCTGCGCAGTTCCCCCGCAGGCAGATGGCGCTCGCAAAGCTGGCGGTATTCACGCACGTTGTTGGGATCGAAAGCCACATGGAGGGGGTAGCTGAAAGACTGGGTGGCTGCGGGCTGGTCGGCGGGCAGTTGAATGACCACGCGCATGAGACGGTGGGCGGGATTCCAAGGGCACACGGCCACATCCGCCTTCCAAGAGTGGATGTAGAGCTCGGGCGCGCGCGGCGGCTTCGCTTCGTCCCTGACCTCCGGCCTGGCCGTCATGGGTGCGGCAAAAGTCTGGCCTGGCGCGGGCTGCGGAGGCGCGGGCCGGATGTCCGCAGGGCGCAGGGCAAACTGGCTCACCGCCTGGCGTGTCGTGCTGACAAAAGCGGTGCCGGCCGCAGGCCGGGTCAGGGCTCGCACGACGGGAGCGGGAGCAGCAGGGGTGTTGGGCGGGGACTCCACCAGAACGACCGGCTCAGTGGCGGATTGATCCGTGGCGGGTGATGCGGCTGCCACCTCGACAGCGGCAGGCGGCGCGGCTTTTTCCTCCACGATGACGATTTCCACTGGCTTCACTTCCTCATCTGGAGTGACTGGCATCTCCACCGGGGCAGGCTTGGCAAGCTCAAGCTGGGGCTCGGTCGTTGCCGCGACCAAGGGCGGGTTCTCGACCGACGGCACCCCTTTGATGGAAGCATCATCCACCGCGATGGAAGGCGCGGAGCTCATCCAATCGGAATGCCTGCCGACCCAGTAGCCGGCCAATGACAGGGCGATGACAGCGGCCGCTTTCATCATCCCGGCGAGGACAGGCCATGCGGAACGGCGGCGCGCCGGCATGGGGCGGGGCATCAACGGAGCCATCATGCGCGGCATTTGAGCGGGATTCAAAACCGCGCGACGCTGAGCGGGATGCAGGCGGTCCACCGGCACCGGCGCGGTCTGGCTCAATGCCTGTGCGACGGCCTCGATCTGCTCCATTTCGGACGCGGCGGTGGGCGAGATGCGCAGCAGGCCGTGGACCTGGGCGGCGTGCTGGGCATCCAGCTCGCCGAGGGAGTAAGCCGTGAGGTCGGGGTTTTCGTGGGGGTGCGGATTCATGAAGGGGTGGGGGTTCGTTCGCGTGTGGCCAGCTCGCGTTGCATCATCTGGCGCAGCTTTTTGATGGCCGTGTGCATGATGAAGCCGACATTGCCCGTGCTGAGGCCGGTGACTTCGGCGATCTCCTGGTAGGAGCAGTCATGCATGAATTTGAGGCGGATGACCTCGCGCTGATTCGGACGCAATTTTTCCACCAGCTCCCAGACGCGGGCGTGCATTTCGTGGGAGTCGGCGTGCTCCGAGGGGTCGGGATCAAAGGAGGCGGCCAGGCCGAGGGCGTCCTCGTTGCCGAGGTCGAGCCGCTGGTCCTTGCGCAGGATGTCCAGGGCGCGGTTCCGGCACACGGTGTAAAGCCAGGCTTTGAGGTTGTCCTGAACTTTGGCCGGCTCGGTGAGGTAGAGCTTGAGCAGGGAGTCCTGCACCACCTCGCGGGCGCGCTCCACGTCGCCGTTGAGAATGCCAGCCGAGTAGGCAATGAGCGCGCTCTCATGCAAGTCCAGCGCCCGCCTGACAAGGAGGGAGGCTTCATCTGGATTCGGCTGGACGGGCATGGTTTCACTTTGCAGGACTTTCAACGCGCGGGGAAGTCATTTGTTAGAGTCTGGAGCCTCGGGAGTGGCGCCGGGACGCGGGGCGTTGGCGGGAGAAATTGACTTGCGCCGCCAGCGCGCCGGAACAGCATGGCGCGTGATGAAAACTCCCCTTCTTTCCCTGATCCTCGCCCTGGCCAGCCTGGCCGGTCTCCGTGCTCAAAATCTTGAAACCTGGGTTCTGACCGACGGGCGCATGTTTGAGGCGCAGGTCAAGCAGGTGGTGCCCGGCACCGTCACCTTCACCCTGCGCACCGGCGCCGACCAGCCTCTTGAAATCGCCAAGCTCTCCGAGCGCAGCAAAAAACAGCTCGCCGAAGTTCTCGGCCTCGGCCAGTCCGTGGTGACACCTCTGTCGCCCGTGGCGGCCGCCACCGCTCCAGCGGCGACGCCTTCCGCCACTCCGATGCCCGCAGCCGCGCCTGCCGCGACGGCCGGCGGGGCCATGGCCAGCGTGCCGCGTGACTCGGGCGCGATTGATGCCACGGACGAGGGTTCCATGGAGGCGAACTTCGGCCTCACCACCACCGTCATCGGCAAGGTGAAGCGCGTGGCCACGCTCGGCGGCGCGGGGCACAAGCTCATCGAGTTTGAGGACACCCAGTTCAATGTCTTCATCAACAAACGCCAGCTCGACCAAAGCCAGGACTGGCATCTCGAAGGCCTGGAGGGCAGGCTCGTGCAGGTGAAGGGCAAAATCGCCAAATACAACGACAAGCTCCAGATCCAGGCCTACGAACCGGCCCAGCTCGGCGTCGTCGAGTGACGCTCACTTCTCCATTGCCTGGCCGGCCTTGATCCATGCCTCGATGCCGCCCTCCAGCAGATGCAGCCGGGTGAATCCCGCCGCGTGCATCCTTCCAACCACTTTTTCCGCCCGCCCTCCCAGCGCGCACAGGATGAGGCAGGGCGCGTCTTTTTCCAACGCCGCCAAATGCTCCGCCAGCCGCGCATGATGAAAAAAATCCACATGCGCGGCTTTCGGGAAACGCCCGTCTCGCGCCAGCTCCTCCTCCATCCGCAAGTCCAGAATGCGCAGGCCGGGAGTGGATGCGATCAGCGCGGATGCCTCCTCCACAGACAGTTTCCGCACCGTGTCCGGCAGTGTCACCTCCGGCATGGAAACCGGCTCCGGCGCATGCCATTGCGGCTTGCAGGAGCACAGCATGATAAAAAGCAGGATGCAAACCGGTGGACATTGCAGACGCATGGCGGCAGTCTGCGCCCTCCTGGCTGGGCGGCAACGGAATCTTGGGTAAGATCGAAATTCGAAGATCGAGGTTCCAATTCGAATTTCGAGCTTCCCTCCCTCACTTCTGCTTCAACCACTCGGGCAGCTCGATGTCGGCGCTCTTGATAGGCTTGTTGTCACCCGTCCAGACAAAGCCGGCTTTTTCAAAGCTCTCGCGGTTGGCCTTCAGATGGTCGAGCAGGCGGCGGGCGAGTTCGCGGTTGGGCGAGTCTTTGCGCACGGAGAAGGGCTGGATGGCCTTCGCCTTGTCCGCCGGGAGAGGGATGGCGTCGAAGTGCTCCGCCTGATGCTGGATGTTGATCTGGTAAACCACCGCCGCGTCGAGCGAGCCGGCGCGCAGTTGGTTGACGAGGAAATCGCCGGTCGGCACCTGGCTGGAGGCGTTGGCGATGACGCTGTCCCACAGGTTCATGGAGGTGAGGATGCCCATGGTCATGAAGCCGAGTGTGGACTGCTCCGCATTGCACAGGCCGACTCGCAGGCCGGGGCGGGCGAGGTCGGCCAGGGTCTTGATGCCCTTGGGGTTGCCCTTCGGCACGGCGATGATGATCTCCGCCTCGGTCAGCAGCACCGCCTCGGGGAAGTGCTCGGCCACGGGCGGGACGAAGCACACATCGCAGGCGTAATAGGCGTCCGGGAACTTGGGGTTGCTGCTGTCTCCCATCGTCTTCATGGCCGCGCACAGGATCCCGCACCCGTTGAAGACAGTGGTGACGCTGATGCCCTCGCGGTTGGCGAAGTCCTGCACCAGATGCTCGATGGCCGGGCGGTTCACCCCGCCGCTGTAGAGGATGAGTTCCGGCTTGGCGGCCCATTTGTCTCCGCCCGCAGGGGTGAAGCCATGCGCCGCGAAAATCTGCCCGCCTTGTTCCGGCGCCGCGAGGTAGCGGGCAAATTTCAGCGCCTCCACAGAGGAGCTTGCCGAGGTCAGCACGGCGGCGCTGGCGTTTTCGCGGTGCTTGGAAAACTCCGGCACCTCCACCGCCTCCACGCCTTCAAACTGCGGCACGGTGCTGTTCCAGACAATGGCCGCGTCCGCCGCGCCGAGTTTCACATCGGCGGCGATCTCGGTGACGGTGGGCTTCATCACCGCCGCTTTTTGCGCCAGCGACTCCCAGCGCGCGCCGAGGAGCTTTTGCGCCACCTTGCCCGCGCTGGCGGCCTCGGGATTCGGCAAGGCCGCGCGGATGTCCGGCTTCATCACGTCGTCCAGCGTGCGGATGCCCTTGGGGTTGCCCTTCGCCACGGCAAGCACGGGGTATTGCACCACCATGGGCAGCACTTCCCTCACCACCTCCAGCTTTCGCGCGTCCGCCAGCGCGCCGTCATCGGCGGCAATGAAAAGATCGCCCTGCCTGGCCACGCGGAGCTGCGTGAGCAGCGTGCCCGTGCCGCCGAATTGCAGCGCCACCTTCACACCGGTTTCTTTTTCATACTCTGCGGCCGCTGCCTCCACGGGCTTTTTCAATCCGGCCGCGCAATACACGGTGAGCGTGTCCACGCTGGACTTCGAGCCGCTTTTCAAGGCGAAAAAGGCGAGCGTGCCGGCTGCAAGCAGGAGAATAATGCCGAGGAGTCGTTTCATGAGAGTCAAAGTCGGAGCGGGAGAGGGTCAATCTTTCGGGGCCTTGCGCAAGAGCAGCCAGGCGCCGGCTCCGAGCACCAGCGCCGCGCCGCCGGCGAGCCAGGGCAGGGGGACGAACTGGTTGATGACGAAGACTTGAGGTTCGGAAGGCTCGGCAGCGGTCACCACCGTCTCCGGTGCCTGCGGCGGGGCGCTCTCCGGCGGTGCCGCCGCCGCGCTTTGCCCCGCCTTTTTCAGCGCCTGATCCCAGTCCACATTCAGCAGCAGATCCCAGCCGGGGTTTTGGTCCTTCACGCGGCAGGAGCAGCGGCCGATGAGGAACATGCTCGCCTCCTCCAGCGCCTGGTCGTCCAGTTCCGCCAGCGGCCACGCGCCCAGCACGCGCCCGCGCCCGAAGACGGCCGCGGCGAAGGGCGTCTTCTCCGCGTCGAACTCCGCGCGCGGCCCCGCCAGCATCCGGCGCAGCAGCTTTTCCGCGGGGTCATCCTGCTCCAGCCGCAGCGTGGTGAATTTCAAAAGCAGCGGCGGCCCCGGCCCGAGACGGCTGTCCGGGTCGTTCGGGTCCTGGATGGGCAGGGCGGCCACCTGCTCCAGAAAGCGCAACCTTTTGCCGATGCGCTCCGTGTCCGCCTCACCCCCGCACACCACCCACAGCACCGAGTCGCCCGCCAGCACGCGCTCCACGATCCGCCGCCGCCCCGGCGAGTCCAGCAGCGCCGCCAGCGAGGCCGCATTTAGGCGGCCACGCCAGATTTCTTGCCGGCTTGGAAAACGTAGTACGGCTTCTCCCTCGACACCGGGCACGGCCTGAATGGTCAGATTCGCCTTTCCATTCGCCCTCAGCGGGCGCAGCAGATCCGCCGTTTCAGGCCCCGCCTCTGTCGGCAGCAACAGTTGAAATTTGTCCGCCTCCCACCGGTCCAGCGCATAACGGAAGACCGGGATCGTGCAAGCGCACGTCGCGCCGTGCGCGGTCAGGGCCAGCAGGGGGAGGAAAAAGCGCGTCATTGGGCGATTGGGAACGGAGCCCCGCAGGAAAAGTTGCCGCCACCTTGGTGTCCAGGCTTTAGCCGCCCCGCCACGCAGTTGACGCCCGCGCCCCTCCGGCTATCTGCACGCCATGCTTTCCGACGCCCATGCCTACCTCCTCGCCGGGTTCACCGAGCAGGAGGTCCGCGAGGTGCTCGACGACCTCGACTACCTCCTGCAAAACTCCACCTGGCCCTACAGCCGCGAGCGCACGGCGGACATGATCGTCGAACTGCCCTCCATGCTCACCGACTTCCTCCGCTCCGTCCGGCGGGATGCCCTCCAGAACGCCATGATCTCCCGCAAAGTCAAGGCCGCCATCCTCGGCTGACCATCACCCTTCGCCAAAATGCCCCTCCGCCCTTTACAGCCAGGGGGCACCGTGCAAGATGCAGCGCTTTCAGGGCAGTAGGACAGGCATCCTGCCTGTCTCGTGTGTTCCGGGCATTCTGCCCGGTTCACCCAATGCCCACGAAAGTGCCCCCACCTGAACGCTTTCACCCCTCTGCATTCGACATTCGTCATTCTGCATTCGTCATTCCCCTCCCATGCCCAAAGACACCTCCATCAAGACCATCCTCGTCATCGGTTCCGGCCCCATCGTCATCGGCCAGGGCTGTGAGTTCGACTACTCCGGCGTCCAGGCCTGCAAGGCTCTGCGCGAGGAAGGCTATGAGGTGGTGCTCATCAATTCGAACCCCGCCACGATCATGACCGATCCGGAGTTCGCCTTCCGCACTTACATCGAGCCGATCACGCCGGAGATGGTGGAGAAGATCATCATCAAGGAAAAGCCGGATGTGCTGCTGCCGACGCTCGGTGGTCAGACGGCGCTGAACACCGCCATGTCGCTGCATCGGGCGGGCACGCTGGAAAAGCATGGCGTGCGCATGATCGGCGCGAAGCCGGAGGCGATCGAGAAGGGCGAGGACCGTCTGCTTTTCAAAAACGCCATGCTCAAGATCGGCCTCGACCTGCCGCAGTCCGGCGTGGCGCACACGATGGACGAGGCGCGCAAGATCGCCGATGAGATCGGCACGCTGCCGCTCATCATCCGCCCGGCCTACACGCTCGGCGGCACGGGCGGCGGCATCGCTTACAACCGCGAGGAGTTTGAATCGATCACGGCTCGCGGCCTCGATCTCTCGCCGGTGAGCGAGGTGCTCATTGAGGAGTCGTTGCTCGGCTGGAAGGAGTTCGAGA
>DDQZ01000098.1 GCA_002343505.1 Verrucomicrobiaceae bacterium UBA2429
AGAGGTTGGGTTCCGCGCGGCAGCACCTTCACGGCGGCAGCGCTTGGCCTGCGCCAGCCTGCTGCCGCTTTCGGAGGAAGACGTGAGTCTTCCCGGATGGGAGGCGCGGGCGGAATGGAGAGTCTGCGCCGGGAGCGGGGCAAACTGACGTTTGCCTCTACGCGGGCGGCGCGGGGGCGCGGGTAGAGGAAGACGTGAGTCTTCCCGGATAGGAGGCGCGGGCGGAATGGGGCGTCTGCGCCGGGAGCGGGGCAAACTGACGTTTGCCTCTACGGGCGGCGCGGAGGCGCGGGTAGAGGAAGACGTGAGTCTTCCCGGATGGGAGGCGCGGGCGGAATGGGGCGTCTGCGCCGGGAGCGGGGCAAACTGACGTTTGCCTCTACGGGCGGCGCGGGGGATGGCGGAGTGCGAGCCTCAAGGCGCGCGGTTTTCGGCGGGCGGGGAGGAGAAAAGCGGGCGGGCTTTTTCGATGGATTTGGCGACGCCCCAGGCGAGCGGCGCGGCGACGATGATCCAGATGAGGACGGCTTTCATGGCGGGGGTCAGGCTTTGGGGGCTTCCTGGATGTGGTGTTTGGAATTGACGGGGCGCACGAGCAGATTGGCCACCAGGCCGACGGCCAGCAGGCCGCACATGAGGTAAAAGGTGTTGTTGTAGGCCTCCGACTTCGGCACGCCAGCCTCGACACGGCTGTAGTAGAGGCCATTGATCAGGAGCGGGCCGATGACGGCGGCCATGGACCAGGAAGTGATGAGCCGCCCGTGGATGGCTCCGACCTGGTAAGTGCCAAACATGTCCTTCAAATAGGCCGGGATGGTGGCAAAGCCGCCGCCATACATGCTGATGATCAGCGCCGTGCAGACGACGAAGAGCGTGCGGTTCTGCGTCTGCTGCGTGTAGGGCAGCAGGGCATACAGCGCCGCGCCGAGGATGAAGTAGATGCAATAGACGGTCCTGCGCCCGGTGAGGTCGGAGATGGAGGACCAGACAAAGCGCCCGCCCATGTTGAAGATGCTCAGCAGCCCTGTGAAGCCCGCGCCGATGGCCACGCTGACGCCGAACATGTCCTGGCACATGTCCGCGGCGCGCCCCAGCACGCCGATGCCCGCGCTCACATTCATGCACAGCACGGTCCACAGCAGCCAGAACTGCGGCGTCTTCCAGGCGGTGTCCACGGACACGCTGGCGGTGGTGATCATGCCATGGAAGGCCGCCGCCTTCGGCTCATAGCCCTCCGGTTTCCAATCCGCCGCAGGCACCCGCACGATGATGGCGCCGAAGATCATGAAACAGGCATAGAGCGCGGACATCGTCATCAGCGCGGACATGGCCCCGGTGTCTGGAGCCCTGGCAAAACGAGTCATCAACTCCTGGGCCAACGGAGAGCCGATGAGCGCGCCGCCGCCAAAGCCCATGATGGCCATGCCCGTCGCCATGCCGGGACGGTCCGGGAACCACTTCACCAGCGTGGACACGGGGGCGATGTAGCCCAGGCCGAGGCCGATGCCGCCGACGAAGCCGTAGCCCGCCCAGATCAGCCAGAGAGATTTCAGCTTCACCCCCAGCGCAGTCAGCAGCAGCCCGCCGCAGAAGCACAGGCAGGAGGCCAGCATCGTCTTGCGCGGGCCGGAGCGCTCCACCCATTTGCCAAACACAGCGGCGGAGATGCCCAGCATCGCCAGCGCGATCTGGTAGGCGATGTTCACCCAAAACACATCCTGCCCCAGCTCGGCGCCCAGCGGCTTGTTGAACACGCTGAAGGCATAGACCTGGCCGATGCACATGTGGACCGCGACAGCGGCTGGAGGGACGAGCCAGCGCGAGAATCCGGGCGCGGCGACGGTGGCTTCACGGGAGAGAATGGACATGCGGCGCGGTTTTATGGGGCCGGGGCGGGGGAGGGCAAGATTTTTGTGGGAAATCTCCGCCGCCGGTGTTTTCCATTGCCGGCGCGGGCGGCAGCGGCTCTATGGCGGGATGCACCAATACGACCTCATCGAGTACCTCGCCCTGGCGATCCAGGCCGGCGCGTCCGACCTGCATCTCTCCCCCGGAGCCGCTCCGGTGATGCGCCTGCACGGGAAGATGACGCCGGTGACGGAGGAGGTGCTGGACGCCAACGACGTGCGCGAGCTGGTGCTCGGCGCGCTGAAGGACACCCAGCGCGCCCGGCTGGAGCAGGAGCTGGAGCTGGACTTCGCCATCGAGGTGGACCACCTCGGGCGCTTCCGCGGGAACGCCTGCTACTGCATGGGCCGCATCGAGGGGAACTTCCGCTTCATCCCGGACTCCATCCCCGAACTGGCCGACCTGGGGCACGGGCCCACCGTGCAGGGCATGTGCGGCCTGCGCGACGGGCTCATCCTCGTGACGGGCGTCTCGAACTCAGGCAAGACGACCACGCTTTGCAGCATGACGCAGGCCATCGCGCGCTCGCGCTCGTGCAACATCGTCACCATCGAGGACCCGGTGGAGTTTGTCTTCCACCACGGCAGCAGCATCATCCGCCAGAGGCAGGTGGGCTTTGACACGCACGAGTTCGCCAGGGCGATGAAAAGCGCGCTGCGGCAGGATGTGGATGTCATCACGGTGAGCGAGCTGCGCGACCTGGAGACCATGCGCACGGCCATCACCGCGGCGGAGACCGGGCACCTGGTCATCAGCACGCTGCACACCACGGACGTGCCGAGCACCATCACGCGCATTCTGGACTCGTACCCGAAGGACCAGCAGGAGTATGTGGCCGCGCAGCTCAGCCACTGCCTCAAGGGCGTGCTCTGCCAGCACCTCATCCGCCGCGCCGACGGCAGCGGGCGCGTCATGGCCTCCGAGGTGATGATGGTGAACAGCGCCATCGCCGGCTGCATCCGCGCCCAGCGCATGCACCAGATGCCAAGCCTCATCCAGATCGGCGGCGCGCAGGGCATGCACACGATTGACGACAGCCTCCTGCACCTGCTCACGCACGGCTTCATCACCCTGGAGGACGCCACCGCCCACGCGCGCGACCCCGCCTTCATCGAGAGCGGCTACGAAAAAGTCCGGCAGGCGCAGGCGGGCGGGAAGCGGCGCTGAGGCTGATCCGGCCCGGTGTTTCCGCCGCTTCCGCGCTGCTGCGCGCGCCGCGCCGCGCTGCAACAAGATTTTTACGACGCAACGCTTGCCCAATCTTCGAAGTGGAGCATCTTTGCCGCCGATGAAGCCATCCACTCCCGCCCTCGCTCTCGTCCTCTCCTGCATATTCACCCTCTGCTCCTGCGGCACGCGTTTCGAGCCGCGCAGCATGGGTTCCCCTGGAGACCAGCTCTCCTTCCACCGCAACCCCGTTCCGGCCCGCGCCATTCGCACCACGCATGACGCCTACAGTCTCGGCCAGGACTACGGCAACTGGAACGCCTCCGCCTGGCGCGGCTACAATCCCTGGCGCTACCGCAACCATCTGCGCCTGCATCCGAGCATGTGGCCCTCGTTCGTGGACGGTTACAAAGCCGGCTTCCGCCGCGGCAAGGAGGAGCGCACCTGGGTGCCCCAATCGCCGTGATTTGCCGCCTGTGCGTTTGAGACAAGCCTGATTCCCGCGAAGCGCCTCAACTGAGGCGCTTCGTCACTTCAGCGGAGAGCGTCCGGCTGTCGGCGCGCCCGGCGGCGCGCTCCTGCAGCGCCTTCATGACGGCGCCCATGTCCTTTTTGCTGGTGGCGCCCAGTTCGGTGATGACGCTGGAGACCAGCGCGGAAAGCTCCTCCGCGCTCATGGCGGCGGGCAGGTATTTCTCCAGCACGGCGATCTCGGCCTTTTCCGTGCCGGCCAGTTCCAGCCGTCCCGCCTGCTCGTAGCTGGCGATGGAGTCCTGGCGTTTTTTGATCTCCTTGCGCACCACGGCCATGATGCCCGCGTCGTCGAGCTCGCCGTCCGCGCCGAGCTTCTCGATGGCGGCGTATTTGACGGCCGACTTCAGGGCGCGGATGACATTGAGCGCCGCGGCGTCCCTGGCGCGCATGGCGTTCTTGAGGTCTTCGGAGATTTGGGTGGAGAGTGGCATGGTGGTGGCTTGTTGTCGCGCGCAGCCTTGGCTGCAAAACACCGCCATGTCCAGCCCGCGTGTGGCATGTGAAGGCGCGGTCACAATTCCCGCCGATGCCGCGCTTGCAATGGCGCGCGTTGGCTTCGAAGGTTGCGCCCGTCCCTCTCCCGCTCCCCCTCAAAAAACCCATGCCCGACTGGCTCGCCGTCATCATCCTCGGAATCATCGAAGGCGTCACCGAATTCCTGCCCATCTCCTCCACGGGCCACCTGCTCATCCCGCAAAACCTGGGCTGGCTGGAGCCGCGCGGGGATCTTTTCAATGTCGTCATCCAGAGCGGCGCCGTGCTCGCCGTGCTCGCCGTCTTCGCCGGCAGGGTGCGCGCCCTGGCCACTACGCTGGGCGAGCCGGAGACGCGGGACTACCTGCTGAAGCTGCTCGGCGCGTTCGTCGTCACCGGCCTGGGCGGCCTGCTCATCAAGGAATCCGGGGTTCAGTTGCCGGAGGCCGTCACCCCGGTGGCGCTGGCCACCCTCATCGGCGGTGTGCTCATCTTTATCATCGAGCACCTGCACAAGGGCCGGCCCGGCGCGGCCCGCATCACCTGGGCGGTCGTCGTGCTCGTCGGTCTGGCGCAGGTGCTGGCGGCGGTGTTTCCCGGCACCTCGCGCTCCGGGGCGAGCATCCTCATGGCGCTTTCCATGGGCGTGGCGCGCCCCGCGGCCACCGAGTTTTCCTTCCTGCTGGGCGTGCCGACCTTGATGGCCGCGGGCGCCTACAAGATTTTCACCGCCTGCCAGGATGGCGGCTTCGCGGGGGAAAATGTGCCGCTGCTGCTGCTGGGCACCGCCGTCTCCGCCGTTTCCGCCTTCATCGTCGTGAAATGGCTCATCCGCTTCGTGCAGAGCCACACCTTCAACGGCTTCGCGCTCTACCGCGTGCTGCTGGGGACGGCGCTGCTGGCTTACGCCGCCGGCCTCTAGCTCAAGCGCGCCGCCCCGTCATGCCTTCCGCCGTCATACATCGCATGATTGATCACGCCAGGGGCGTCTTCCGGCGTTCGATGTTCAGGACCTACCGTTTCCTGAAGCATCCGCGCAAGCTCAAGAGCAACGCGGCCATGCGCTGGTTCGCCCGGCATTTTCTGGACAAGCGCGTCTGGCGGCCCACCCAGCACACGCTGGCGGGCGGCGCGGCGGTGGGGCTGTTCATCTGCATGCAGTTCCTGCCGGTGCAGATGCCCTTCGCGGTGATCGTCGCGGCCATTTTCCGGGTGAACATCCCCATCGCCCTGGCCATGTGCTGGCTGACCAATCCTCTGACCATGCCGCCTCTCATCCCTTTGGAGTATGCCGTCGGCAAATGGGTGCTTTCCTGGTTCTCCGCCGTGCCGGCCACGCCTTTTCCCACGGAGCTGCCCGAGTCCCTGGCCGGCACCTGGCTGGCTTTGAAGGAGCACACGCCTGTCATGTTCTTCGGCGGCGTCATCATCGGCGGCCTGCTGGCCCCGGCGGGTTACATCATCACCTGGATGTCATGGGACAAGCTCCACCACTTGCGCCAGCGGAAAACCGCGCGCCGCGCTGCCGGTGAGTAGGAAGCCGCGCTGAGATCAGTGTCCTCATCGCTGCCGGGATTTTTTTCCTCAGCGCTCGATGACGAAGCCGCGCTGGCCGGTCACCGGGGGAATGGCGCTGGTCTCGGTCTCGCGGATGTGGGAGCCGAGGCTGCTTTCCTGGATGGCGGCGAGGAAGTCCGAGAGTTCGCCGGGGTCGCGGGACATGGCGCGCAGCTCGACGCGGCCGTCGGGCAGGTTGCGGATGCTGCCGGTGACTTCGTAGCCGGAGGCGAGCTGCTTCACGCTGTAGCGGAAGCCGACGCCCTGGACGCGGCCGGTGTAGAGGACTTGCTTGGCGGTCATGGTGCGCCTTCTTTTGGCGCGGGGAAGGCGGCTTGCAAGGCGCGGGCGGCATTTTCACCGGCGGCGTCCACGAGCAGGACTTGCGCGCCGGCGCGGCTGAGGTGGATGCGACGGTTCCGGTCATGCAGGATGAGTTTTTCGGGGGCGTCGGTGGCGGCTTTCACATCGTAGCGGGAGATGAGGGCGGCGCGCATGGCCTTGAAAAAAGCATCGGCCGCGGCGGGGTCGGTGAGAGTGGTGTGCCAGACGGCGTGGTCGCGCGGGTGCTCGGGGGCGGCATAAGCGAGCAGGCGGTCGGAGACGAGGCCCTTGGCGGCGGCGCCGGCGGTGTCGTCGCTGTTGTGGGCGCGCAAAGCGGTGAAGGCGGCGAAGCGTCCGAGGCTGTCATCCCAGTAGGGGGCGGAGCCTTCGAGTTCGGGGGCGGCGGGCCGCGCGGACGCTGGAGCGGCATCGGCGGAAACGGGCGGGCTTTCCAGATAGAGCGCGGGCTGGATGATCTCGGCGCTGGAGGCGGGAGGGCGGGAGTAGGCGGCGTCGAGCTGGGGAAAACCGTCGGCGCTGTGCAGGGACTGGGCGAACTCGAAGCCGCGATGGAACGGGAAGAAGGCCAGCTCTTTGAGGAAGACGGGCATGGGGACTTGATTGAGGGGGTGGTCGGGGTCCTCGCCGGGAATGGAGGGAGGCGCCTGGGCGGCGGTGTTTTGCAGGCTGAGCAGGAAGCGGGTGAGGCCGGCGTCTCCGGCGAGGAGGGATTCGCGGGCGAGCAGCGCATCGGTGCTCAAGGGGCGTCCGGGGGGGAAGAGGGTGGCGCCGTATTCGCGCAGCACCTGGCCGAAGGCGATGGCGAGCGGGTGGTCCGGCGCGGGCTGGCCGGAGGCGGGGTCTGCTTCGACGAGGTGGAGCAGGCCGGTGCGGGTGTCGAACCAGCCGCCGAGTTGGCGGGCGAGGAGGGCGGCGCGCAGGGGCAGGGGATCCACGGGCTGCTCGATCCAGCCTAGCGCGGTGAGGGCGAGGGCGAAGCGCAATGCCTCGTCACCGGGCTGGCGCGCGCGCAGCCAGGCGAGGATGCGGTCCTCCACATCGCGCAGGGTGGCCGGGGTGGTTGGCAGGGGCAGGGCTTTGAGCTGGCGGTGGCGCATGAGATCGAGGGTGAGACCCTCGAAGTCGGGCGTGGTGCCGCCGGTGGCGGCGTCCATTTTGGGCATCCCCTTGCCCCCGGCTTCGGCGATGCGGCGGCGCAGTTGCTCGTTCTCCTCCTCAAGCGCGGCGTTCTGGCCCTGGAGGTATTCGATCTGGCCTTCGAGCAGCCGGATCTGCGCGGGGAGGTCCTCGGCGGGCGAGTTCTGCGCGATGGCGGGCAGGGGGCCGGCGGGCAGCGGGGATTGATTCACCGGCTTGGTGGCAAGCCACACTCCGGCGCCCGCGCCGGCGAGGGTGAGCACGAGCAGGAGGATGGCGGGCGAGGACTTGGGCATCCCGCCACGCATAGCCACGCAACGCATCCTGTCATGCCCGCGCTCCGCAAAAGGCGTTGACGCTTTCGCCACTTTGCGTTCCTCATCCAAGCGTGACATCCGCCTCCGACCGCATCCGCCAGCTGCTCGACGCCGCAGGCATGGCGCGCTGCCTGGACGAGATGGCGGCGGCGATTTACCAGCGCTGGAAGGGCGAGCCGCGCCTGGCTCTGGTGGGTGTTTACCAGCGCGGTGTGCCCTTTGCCCGCGCCCTGCGTCAGCGCCTGCGTGATCGGGGCATGGAGCCCGACTTTGGCAAAATTGACATCACCCAATACCGTGACGACCTCCAGACCATGACGGTGCTGCCGAAGCTGGAGGGCTCCGAGATCACCTTCGACCTCGAAGACGCAGTGGTGATCCTTTGCGACGAGGTCATCCACACCGCGCGCACCACCCGCGCCGCGCTGGAGGAGCTGCTCGGCTTCGGCCGCCCGCGCTGCGTGCAGATCGCCGCGCTGGTGGACCGCGCCGGGCGGGAACTGCCGCTCTACCCGCGCTACTCGGGCATCGAGACCGACCTGCCCGCCGGGGAGCGCGTGTGCGTGCGCTTCGTGGATGGCGACGGCGTGGACGAAGTCTTCACCTGCCCCTGGGAGAAAAAGTGACACATGAGCCTCAAGACACCGCGCAAAGACCTCCTCGACATCGCCTCGCTCTCGGATGAGGAGATCGAGTTCGTGCTCGCCAACGCCGTGCCGTTCAAGGACCTCTTCAAGCGGAGCGTGAAGAAGGTGCCCACGCTCAAGGGCCGCACGGTGCTCACTCTTTTCTATGAGCCGAGCACGCGCACGCGCTCCTCCTTCGAAGTGGCCGCCAACCGCCTCTCCGCCGATGTCACCCACTTTGACATCGAGTCCTCCAGCGTGGTCAAAGGCGAGTCCGTGCTCGACACCGTGGAGACGCTGGAGTCCATGCGCGCGGACTACATTGTGGTCCGCCACAAGCAGTCCGGCACGCCGAACCTCATCGCCAAAAACACCCGCGCCAGCGTCATCAACGCCGGGGACGGCTGGCACGCCCACCCCACCCAGGCGCTGCTGGACGCCTTCACCCTCCGGGAAAAAATGCGCGACCTGCGCGGCGCGCGCGCCCTCATCGTCGGGGACATCCAGCACTCCCGCGTGGCGCGCAGCACCAGCCTCATCCTGCGCCGCCTCGGCATGAGCCTGGCCTACCTTGCGCCCGGCTCCATGATGCCGCGCGAGACGCCGGACGAGGTGGGCCTCTTTGGCAACTGGGATGACGCCCTCTCCTGGCGGCCCGACGTGGTCTATCTGCTGCGCGTGCAGAGCGAGCGGCTCGACGAGCCCTTCTTCCCCACCGCCGCCGAGTATCACAAAAACTACGGCCTCACCGACGCGCGTGTCGGCATCCTGCGCGAGCGCGGCCTCTGGCTCATGCACCCCGGCCCCGTCAATCGCGGCGTCGAGATCACCGACACCGGCATGAATTACGAGCGCAGCCTCATCAACGCCCAGGTGGAAAACGGCATCGCCGTGCGCATGAGCGTGCTTTACTGGCTGCGTCCGGGCGCTTTGGAGGACTCCTGAGACATGGAAACCCCCGCCGCCATTCACGACGCGCCTGGGCGCGCCCGCCGCGTCATCCGCCTGGAGATCGAGCAGCTTGAGCGCCTGCATGAGCGCATCGGCGCGGCCTTTTCCCATGCTGTGGAAATGCTCCACGCCTGTCTCGCCGCGCGGCACAAGCTCGTCGTCTGCGGCGTCGGCAAAAGCGGCAACATCGGCCGCAAGCTCGCCGCCACCCTCAACAGCACCGGCGCCACCGCCGTCTGCCTGGACGCGGGGGACGCTCTGCATGGCGACCTCGGTGTCATTGACCCAGGCGATCTCGGCATCGTCCTCAGTCACAGCGGCGAGACGCGCGAGCTGCTCGACATCCTCCCCCACCTCAAGCGCCTCGGCCTGCCGCTCATCGCCATCACGGGAGACACCGGCTCCACCCTCGCCCGCCATGCCGAGTGCGTGCTCGATGTCCACGTCACCCAGGAGGCCTGCCCGCTGAACTTGGCCCCCACCGCCAGCACCACCACCATGCTCGTGCTGTGCGACGCGCTCGCCATGGTGCTGCTGGAGGCGCGCGGCTTCCGCCAGGAGGACTTCGCCAGCCTGCACCCCGGCGGCTCCCTCGGCCGCGCCCTGCTCACTCGTGTGGCCGATGTCATGCGCAGCGGTCCGCAGCTCGCCCTCATCCCGCCCGCGTCCAGCGTTCAGGACGCCCTCCAGGCCATGACCCGCGCCCGCAGCGGCGCGGCGGTTGTTGTTTCGCCTGAGGGCACGCTCGCGGGCGTCTTCACGCATGGTGACTTTGTCCGCGCCTATCAAAAGGATCATGACATCGCCACCCGCCCGGTGAGTGATTTCATGACCGCGCGCCCGATCACGATCGAGGCCGGCAAGCTCGCCGCCGAGGTCCTTACCACCCTGCAAAACAACCGCGTGGACGACATCGTCGTCGTGGACGAGGCAGGCCGCCCGGTCGGCCTTGTGGACACCCAGGACCTCACGCGCCTGCGCCTTGTGTAGGCATCTCCGCCATCTGGAGGCGCGCGCATTCCCACATACTCCTCCGCCATGCCCGGACCCACGCTCAGCCAGATCGCCGAAAAGACCGGAGTGTCGAAGATGACCGTCTCGCGCGCTCTGCGCGGGGAGCGGCATGTGGCGGACGAGGTGCGGGAGCGGGTGCGCGCGGCGGCGGAGGAGATGGATTGGCGGCCGGACCCGGAAATTTCGAAGCTGATGACGCACATGCGGCGCGGCAGGCGCGCGGCGGCTCCGCCGGCGCTGGCTTTTGTGTGGTCGGAAAAAGTGGAAAAGCCGCCCTCGCCCTGGTCGCGGCGGCTTTTCGAAGGGGCGCTGGAAAGGGCGCGGCTGCACGGGTATGACCTGGAGGAGTTCCAGATCGGGGCGCGCGGCATGACGGGGCGGCGGCTCTCGGACGTGCTGGAGGCGCGCGGCATCCGCGGGCTGGTGCTCTCGCCGCTCGTCTCGCGCAGCCGCGGCCATGTGTCCCTGCGCTGGGAGAAATTCAGCAGCGTGGTCATCGGCCTGGGTTATGCGCGCCCCGAACTGCACCGGGTGCATCACCACCACTTCCACGGCATGATGACAGTGCTGCGAATGCTGAAAAAGCAGAAGGTCAGGCGCGCCGGCTTTTACTCGGAGAGCACGGTGAACGAGCGCATGTTCGGCGCGTGGGCGGCGAGTTTCCTGACGCATCACCCGCTGTCGGCGGCGCAGGCTGCGCGGCTGCTGCGGCTGACGCGCAAGCCGGGGCGCGAGGATTTCATCAACTGGGTGCTGGAGACGCGCCCGGAGGTGGTGGTGGACAGCGGACTGCGCTGCGCGGAATGGCTGGCCGCCCTGCCGGCGGACTCGCGGCCCCGGCATGTGACGCTGAACTGGGACACGCACCGCCCGGAGGTGCCGGGCCTGGACCAGCAGGCCGAGGTGCTGGGCGCGGCGGCGGCGGACCTGCTCGTGGAGCAGATCCTATGCAACGAGCGCGGCGTGCCGCGGCATCCGAAGCTGGTGATGACAGCCGGTGTGTGGCGGCCAGCCGCCACAGCGGCGGCGTCGCGCGCCGGTTGAGGCCGGAACGCGCCGCGGATCGTTGAAAGAGGTGGCGGACTGGGGATTTAATCCTCCAGGCACGGTTCTCCGCCCCCTCAAAAAATCATGGCTGCCACATCCCCCCGTTTCCTTTCATCCTGGCTCATTCTCTGGAGCGCGTCAGCCGCTTTCGCGGCGGATGCGGCGCATCCCGGGAAGGCCGTCTATGACAAACAATGCCTCGAATGCCACGGCGACCGCGGCCAGGGCGTGGAGGGAAAGTATGACGAGCCGCTCATCGGCGAGCGAACGCTTGAGGCACTGGCGCGCAAGATCGAAAAGACGATGCCGGAGGACAACGAGGACGCCTGCGTGGGCGAAGACGCGAAAGCGGTGGCCGAGTACATCTACCACGCCTTTTACTCGCCGGAGGCGCAGGCGCGCGTCAACCCGCCCGCGCGGGATCTGGCGCGCCTCACAGCGCCGCAATACCGCAACAGCGTGGCCGACCTCATCGGGCGCTTCCGCATGGGCGCGGGCTTCGACCGCCCGCTCGGGGGCGAGCCTGGGTTGAAGGCCATCTACCGCGGCGTGGAGCTGCCGAAGCCGGGGGAAAAGGCGGTGGACACGACACCGAAGGACGGCATCAAGAAAAAGCGGCCCAACAAAACCATCGAGCGCGTCGAGCCGGTGATCTCCTTCCATTGGGGCGAGGGCAGCAGCGTGCCCGAGACGCTGGAGGCGGAGCAGTTTGAGAGCCGCTTTGAAGGCTGCGTCATTCCGCGCGAGACAGGCGCGCATGAGTTTGCGGTGAAGTCGGAAAACGGCTTCCGTCTCTGGATCAATGACGACGACGAGGCGGACGCGCTCATTGACGGCTGGGTAAGCGCAGGGCCGAAGGTGCGCGAGGAGAAAAAAAGCATCTTCCTTGTCGGAGGGCGCGCCTACCAACTCCTGCTGGAGCATTTCAAATTCAAGGAGGCATCCTCCTCCCTTGAGCTGTGGTGGCGGCCGCCGCACGGCGTGTGGGAGCTGCTGCCCGCGCGCGCCACGCGCAGCACGCGCCCGCGCGAGCTGATGATCGTTGACACCAGCTTCCCCGCAGACGACCGCAGCGCGGGCTACGAGCGCGGCACGACCATTTCCAAAGAATGGCAGCAGGCGGTCACCGAGGCCGCCGTCGCCACCGCCGAGCATGTGGTGGAGTATCTTGACGAGCTGGCGCAGACCAAACCCGGCGCGCCCGACCGCCCGGAAAAGCTGCGCCAATTCGCCCGCGTCTTTGTCGAGACCGCCTTCCGGCGTCCGCTCACCGATGAGCAAAAGAATCTCCACATCGAGGCGCAGTTCCAGACCGCGCCGACGCCGGAGACCGCCGTGAAGCGCGTGGTGCTTCTTGCCCTGAAGTCGCCGCAGTTCATCTATCCGGGGATCGGCGCCGGGGAAAAGCCCGACGACTTTGAGACCGCCTCCCGCCTGGCATTGACGTTGTGGGATTCCCTCCCGGACAAGCGCCTCTGGCAGGCAGCCGCCGAGGGGAGGCTGCGCAGACCCGAGCAGGTCCGCGCCGAGGCGCGGCGCATGGTGGCGGACGCGCGCACGCGGGCCAAGCTGCACGGCTTCTTCCACCACTGGCTGGACCTGGAGCACGCCGAGAACACCTCGAAGGATCCGAAGGCCTTCCCCGGTTTCGACCAGGCAGTGCTGGCCGACCTGCGCGAGTCCCTGCTGCGCTTTGTGGATGATGTGGTGTGGAGCGAGGTCTCCGACTACCGCGAGCTGCTCCAGGCCGACTACCTGCTGCTCAACGAGAGGCTCGGCAAATTCTACGGCAAGCCCGTCCAGGGCGGTGAATTCCAGAAAGTCTCCTTCGACCCCAGACAGCGCGCCGGCGTGGTCACTCATCCCTACCTGCTCGCCTCCCTCTCCTACGCGCGGCAGACCTCTCCCATCCACCGCGGCGTCTTCCTCACCCGCAACATCGTCGGCATGTCATTGAAGCCGCCCCAGGTGGCCGTCAGCTTCGACGAGAGCCGTTTTGATCCCGGCCTCAGCATGAGGGAAAAGATCACCGAGCTCACCAAGGGCGGCGCCTGCATGTCGTGCCACAGTGTCATCAACCCCCTCGGCTTCAGCCTCGAGAACTTCGACGCCATCGGACGCTGGCGCACCAGGGACAACAACAAGCCCGTCAACCCCGTAAGTGACTTCAGCGACGAGCTGGGAAACACCGTCCATCTCAGCGGACCGCGGGACATCGTCAACCACGTCGCCGACAACCCCGCCGGTCATCGCGCCTTCATCCGTCATCTGTTCCACCACCTCGTCAAGCAGCAGGTCCCCGCCTACGGACCGAAGGTGCTCGACGAATTGCAGCGGAAATTCGCCGCCGAAGGCTGCGGCATCCGCCAACTCGTCGAGGAGATCGCCCTCGTCGCCGCCACGGCTCCGTAAAAGCCTTCCAGCCGTGGCGCGGGCATTCTTGAAGCATCCGCGTCATTTTTGCAGGCGCGGAAAAAACGCCGCCACATGCTCCCAGCGGCGGATGAGCACATCCGCCAGCAGCAGCGCCAGCAGCGCCAGCAGCAGCGCGGGCCGCAGTTCCAGGTATTGCACCGCGCGGGTGGCGTCGAGCGCGGGCAGTTCGCCCGGCTTGAGCACGGCGCCGCCGGTGAGGCGCGCGGCCTCGGCCAGCAACTCCCCGTTCACCGTGCCGAGAGCGGATTCGGAGCCCGGATTGTGGACGAGGCCGGCGGAGACCATGTCCGCGCCGCTGCGCGCGCGCACCAGATAGACACCGGGCCGGTCCGGGCGGAAAGCGCCCTCGTAGAGGCCGGGGCCGCTTTGCTCCAGGGAAAGGCGCTGCCGGCTTTGCAAGGGTGAGCCGAGCGCCTCGGCGTCCGCGAAAAACACCTCCGCCTCGACGCGCGCGTCATTGGCGCGCGTGCCCGCGTCCAGCAGCCGGTCTGCGCGGATGCGCGCCTCGTCCCCGTCGAGCTGAAGCGAGAGGTCGAGCTGGCGCCCCTGCGGCAGGCGCGCCGTCTCGCGCAGGACTTGCGACCAGAACCTGCTGAAGTCAGGCCAGCGCGCCAGCCAGAGAGAGGCCCACCGGCTCTTCGCATCGCTGGTGAAGGCGGTGACCTTGCCCAGGCCGTAGCGCCAGTGCGCCAGCAGCGGGTCCCCCAGATCGGTGGTCAGCGGCGCCTGGGCGGTGGTTTTGCGCAGCGTCTTCACATGGCCGAGCAGCGGCGGCGCGGTCCATTTCTCCAGGCCCGCGAGCATCGGATGGCGCTCCACCACACGCGCGTCGAAAGGCTCCTCCCTCAGCATGCGCCCCGCATGCATTAGTGTGTCCTGTGTGAAGATGCGGGTGATCGAGGCGGGATCCAGCGTCGAATAAGCCTGCCCGCCGCCTGAGGAGGCGATCGCCTGGAGCAGCGCCACATGCGAGCCCTCGCCGATGGCGACGGTGGAGATGGTGACGCCCTCTCCCCGGCACTGGGAGGCCAGCGCCTCGTAACCGCCGCCGGTGGTCTGGCCGTCCGTCAGGATGATCATGTGGCGCACCCTGGCCTTCACACGCAGCAGCGCCTCGCGCGCCTGTTGAAAAGCCGGCTCCAGATTCGTGCCGCCGCCTGCGGCGAGCGCCGAGATCTGCCCGGACACTGCGGCGGTGGAGGTCAGGCGCGTCATCGGCGCCACCGTGTGCGCCTCGCTGTCAAAGGCAAACACGCCCAGCGAGTCGTTCCGGCCAAGGACTTCGGCCGTCGCGATGGCGGCGCTCTTTGCCATCTCCAGTTTCTCCCCGGCCATCGAGCCGGAGCGGTCCAGCACGAGCGCGATGGCGGCGCTCTGCTTCTCCTCCTCGTCCGGCGCCTTCAGGCGCACCGGCAGCAGATCACCCACCGGCGTCTGATGGTAGCCGCCCAGGCCGAAGCTCGACGGGCCGCCCAGCATCAGCAGCCCGCCGCCCAGCTTGTCCACATAATCCCGCAGCGCGTTCATCAGCGGCTCGCCCAGCCGGTGCGCGGGCACGTCGGAGAGGATGACCCCGTCGTAGCCCGCGAGCTGGTCCAGCGCCGACGGGAAGCGTCCCGGCGCGCGCAGTTCGATCTCGATCCCCTCTTTCGCCATCGCCTGCTCCAGATACGCGCCCTCCGCCGTGTCGCCCTCCAGCGCCAGCAGGCGCAGGCGTCCGCGCACCTCCACCAGCGCCAGCGCCGCGTTGTTCGCCGGGATGGCGTCCCCCGGCGTGTTCATCAAAACGGCCCGGTAACGGTGGATGCTGCCGCCCTCCGGCGAGCGGGTGAAGGTCTCCACCTGCTCCGTCCCCGGTGCCAGTTTGACCGGGCGGCTCTCCACCTCCACGCCGTCCTCGTAGAGCTTCAGCACAGTCTCCGCTGTCAGCGTGCTCTCCAGCCGCGCCGTGAGTTGCAGGGTCGCCCCCTCGTTGAGGCGCGGGCGGGAGGGTGTCAGGGAGAGCACGCGCGCGTCCGGCCTCAGCGTCCCTGCCACCGGCAGCGCGTGCAGGCGCACGCCAGCCAGCGCCGCATCCCTCGCAGAGTCCAGCAGGCTGCCGCGCGTCTCGTGCCCGTCCCCGATGAGCAGGAGCGTGCGGCTGGCCCCGGGCGGGAAAAGCGCCCGGGCCAGCTCCAAGGCGGCGGCGTAATGGCTGTCCCCGCCGTTTTTCTCCCGCCAGGCCGCCGCCTGCTCCGGCGTCTCCGCCGCCTCAGCCGGCAGCAGCTCCGGCCTGGAGCCGAAGCGCACCACGAAAGTCTCCACACCCGCACCCGCGCGCACCCGCTCCGCCTCTGCCAGCGCCCGCGCATAACCCTCCGCCCCAAGGCTTTGGCTGGCATCCACCACGATGCCCAGGGACTTCCGCCCCGACTCGCTCACACGCGCCGGCCCTGCCAGCGCCGCCAGTGCCAGCATCACGCCTAGAGCGCGCGCCACCAGCAGCAGCCGCTTGCGCAGCCCAGTCATGGGATGCGCGGACGCGCCCTCGATCCACAGCAGCAGGAGCAGGGCGGGCAGGATGAGCAGGAGCAGTTTTGGGGATTCCCAGTCCATCAGGGCGGCGGGATGCTACGGAGGAAGCGCCGTCTTCATAGCGCGAATTGTCCCGGCACGCGCGAACTTGAGACATGCGCCCTCCGCCAGTTTACGCCATTCATTTTGGAATTCTCCGTGCGGTGGCTCAGCGCGCCAGTGAAGCGGGAGCGTCGGTCGCGATGGCGGCGCGGTGGTTGGCGAGGGCGCGGAGGTATTCGGCGTGGGCTTCGACATCGAGCTGGCGCGCGTCGAAGGTGGCCTGCTCGCGGATTTGCAGGGCCAGGAGGTCGGCGGCACCCTGCTGGAATTTGAGGGCCTCGGCTTGCTCGAGCTGGGTGGCGAGTTCGACATTGCGCCTCGTCTGGGTGATCTGCTGGCGCGCGGCCTGCACGGCGGACATGGCGTCGCGCACGTCGGCGCTGATGCGGTCGCGGGCGAACTGGCGCTCGGTCTGGAGGCGGCTCATCTGGGCTTCGATGGTTTCGAGGCGGCCTTTGGCTTCGTTGCGCTGGAGTGGGAGGCTGAACTGGACTTTGGCCTCCATCTCGAGGCGCTCCATGTCTTTTTGCGTGCGCTCGCTGACGGCTTGGTTGGCCTGGAGGGTGAGGTCGAGGTTCGGGAGGAGGTTGTTTTTGGCGAGGCGGCGCTCGATGTCGGCTTTTTCGAGGGTGAGGTCGAGGCGGCGGATCTCGGGGCGGAAGATGAGGGCTTTGGCGATGTCGCTGGAAAGACGGGTGGCGTCGGGCACGGGCGGCTCGGGGAAGGCGGACAAAAGCCGGGAGCGGGGGGAGATGACTGGCTCGTCATCCTCGCCGCGGTGGAAGAGGGAAAGCTCGATGGCGGCGGCCTCGAAGCGGCGGCGGGCCTGGACGACGCTGATCTGGCGGCTGACGACGAGGCGCTCGTTGTCCACACGGATGATGGGGGCGACGGCGCCGCGCCCGGCCTGCTCGGCGATGGCGGCATCCCGGTCTTTGGCGACACGCAGCAGCTCCTCGGCGAGCTGCCAGCGGTGGCCGGCGGCGAGCCAGTTGTAATAGGCGATGGAGGCGGCGCGGATGAAGTCAATGTATTGGCGGAGGATGAGTGGATCGGCCAGTTCCTGGTCCACGCGGGCCTGGTAAAGCTGGGCGCGGCGGCGGTCGAGCGTGCCGTCGCGCAGGAGGTTGAGCTTGAAGCCGAGGATGGCCTCGCCGTCGCGCTGGGTGCGGTCTTTGTTGTAGTTCGGCAGGAAGCCGCTGCTGAGCTGGTAGCCACCGAAGAGGCTGCCGCCCCAGAAGGGCAGGGGCTGCTCCAGGAGCGCGGCGCCGCTGCGCCCGTCGTAATAGCCGGAGGGGGTGAAGCTGCCGCCGACGCTGAGATTGAGGTCAAAGGCGCCAGCAGCCTGGCGCACGCGGCCGTTGGCGATGTCCATCTCGATCAAGGCGGCGAGATAGGGCGGGTAGGTACTCTTCACGGAGGCGAGCACCTCGTCGAGCGTGAGGGGCTTTTCCGCCGCGGCGGGTGTGGTGGCGGCGAGCAGAAGCGCCAGGAGGCTGGATCGGAGGGCGCGGTAACGGTTCATGGATTGGGCGCGGCAACCGGAGAAGTGCGCGGGCTGCGGGTGGGAGCAAACTCTGCGCTTTGGCAAGCGCGCCTACGCGGGGCGGTAGGCGCATTCGCCAGAATGCGGGAGAGGGAGGAACCACGAATGGACACGAATAGACACGAATCTGTGAAGTCCTTTGCCGAGGCGCGGAAACTGCGCGTGCCTGCGTGAGCGTTCTCCGCGCTTTTGGCAAACGCGCCTGCGGGGTGGTGCGGGGCATTCACCAGAATGCGGCGCAGGGTAGGGCGCGTTGTCCTCAACGCGCCGCGAGCGCAGGTGGCGGGTACGCGGGGTGGTTCAACGTCATTCGTACGCTGCGTCCCCGCACGCGGCGGGCTGGGGACAGCCCGCCCTACCCGGGGCGGGGCATTCGCCAGAATGCGGGGACTGGGGGTGTGGTTCACGTTTTTTTCTCCACGGGTTCGGTGTTGGAGATGACCGGGGGGAAGCCGTTGAGCTGGCGCCAGATTTCCTTCCAGAGAGGCACCTGCTGGAGCAGCACCCAGCCTTTGGCGCGCACGCCCTGGCGCAGCCAGCGGTTGCCCGGCCACGGCTCGACGCGCTCAACACCGCGCCGCACGATGACATCCGGCTTGGGGGCGACGACGACGCGGAACTGGCCCATGCCGTCGTCGGTGGCGTCCACAAAGACGACCTCGCCGCCGAAGGTGCCGACGGCGACGCTGGGCCAGCCGATGAACTGGACGGCGGGCCAGCCTTCGAATTGCAGGCGCACGGGGCTGCCTTCGGTGATGGTGCCGTCCTCGTGAACCTGGCGCGCGGTGACGAGGGGGATGTCATTGCCGTCGAGCATGAGTTCGACAAAGCGGCTCTCGGTCTCGGGGATGACGACGCAGATGGGGGAGCCGGGTCGCAGGAAGGTGCCGTCGGTGGCTGTGACGCTGAGCACGATGCCGTCGCGCGGGGATTCGATGACTTGCTGGAGGTTTTGGCTGATCAAAGAGTCAATGGAGGCCATCTCGCGCTCGGCGGCGGCCACATCGCCCTGGGCGGTGCCGCGGTTGGCTCGGATGTTGGAGATGGATGCCTCCATCTCGCGCTCGGTGCGGGTGAGGGTGGCCTCGGCGGCGGCGAGGTTGGCGGCGGAGCTGTCGCGCGCGAGGGTGGCCAGCTCGAGGTCGCGCGTGGAGACGAGGCCTTTTTCAGCCAGGGTGACGGTGCGCTGGTGGTTCAGCACGGCGGTTTCGGCGGTGATTTTTTCAGCGGCGATGCGCTGGCGCGCGGCATCAATGGCCTGGCTTTTTGCCAGTTCCATTTCCTGGGCCTGCTGGGTGAGGTCTTCGACACGCTGCTTGGCAGCGGCGCGGCGGGCGATGGCGGCATCGCGCTGAAGACGGAGGTTGGCGAGCAGGTTGGGGTCGTTGTCCTGGATCTCGACGAGGATGTCGCCCTTCTTCACGCGCTGGCCTTCGACGACGTGGAGTTTTTTCACACGGCCGGAGACGGGCGCCTCGACATTGATGCGGCGCTCCAGGGGATCAAAGGCGATGACGCGCCCGGCGCCGGGCACGTTTTGCTGCCAGGGCAGCACGAAGACGCCGATGAGGGAAAGAACGAACAGGATGGCCAGCACACGTGCGAGGATGCGGCTGAAGCGGGAGCTGCCGGCTAGGGCCATGCAGGGCAGCCTGCCGCGAAGCTCCAGAGTTGGGATGGCGTGCGCTTTCATCGTGCTTGGGTGGGTGGATGCGCTGCTTCGGCAAAGCTGCTGAGGTCCAGCACGCGCTGGCAGCGGCGGAGCACGGCGGCGTCGCGCGTGGCGACGAGAACGGTCCAGGGATTTTTTTCATCAAGGATGATGCCGCAAAGCTCGTCCATGCTGGCGTCGTCGAGACCGTCGAAAATTTCATCCAGCAGCAGCAGGCGAGGCCGTGTGACGAGGGCGCGCGCCAGCACAAGGCGGATGCGCTGGCGGCTGGAAAGGGGCAGGCCGCCGGTGATGAGCTGCGTGTTCACGCCGTCGGGCATCTCCAGCAGCTCGCGCAGCAGGCCCACGCGGTCGAGGGCGGCGGTGACTTCGTCCATGGTGATGCTCATGTTGCCGAGGCGTGTGTTTTCCACCACGCTGCCCTGGAAGATGTCGTCCGGACGGACCAGCGCCACCTGCTCGCGCAGGGCTTCGAGATACCAACTGCGCAGGTCGAGGCCGTCGAGGCGGATGTACCCCTCCGAAGGCTCGCGCCCGCCGTGGAGGATGTCGAGCAGGGTGCTGGAGCCGCTGCCCTGGGTGCCGGTGAGGGCCACGCGCTCGCCGGGCGCCACCTCAAAGGAAAGGCCGGTGAAGACCGGCACGCCATACGGGTAGGTGTAGCCGAGGGTGCCGACTTCGAGGCGCGCGCCGTCCGGCTTGCGCGGGGGGAACTCGCCGTCCTCGCGCTCGACGGGCAGGTCCACGAGGTGGCCGAGCTTGTCCATGGCGGCCATGGCGTCATACCAGGCCTCGAATTTTTTCCCGAGCTTGGAAAGGGATGCCACGATGGTGCCGACGATGAGCTCGCTGGCGACGAGCTGTCCGAGAGTGAGCTCCTGGCTGATGACGAGCCAGCCGCCGACGATGAGCAGGGCGGCGCTGGCGACGACTTCCATGACGAGCAGCCCGGCGATCTGACGGTAAAGCACGCGGAAATGCGCGCGGCGGTTGTCGAGGTAGCGGCGTGTGAGGTCGTCGGCGCGCTCGGCGGCGATGCGGTAGCCGCCGGGGCCTTTGAAAAGCCGCGGGTAGCGCGCCAGCTCCTCCAGCCAGCCGACAACCTCGTATTTGGCAAGAGACTCGCCCACGCTCGTGCGCACCGCGCCGCGGCCGAGCACGAGCATGGTGCCCAGCAGCAGCGCCAGCAGCAGGATGACAAAGCCGAGCAGGTAGGGGTGGTAGAGGCCGAGCACGGTCATGCCCACGACCATGCCGAGCACGATGTTGATGCCGTCGAGCAGCATGAGGGCGGTGCTTTTCTGCACGGTGACGACATCAAGGAAACGGTTCACCAGCTCGGGCGCGTGAACGCCGTCCAGAGAGGACGCGCACACGCGCGGCAGGCGGTGGGAGAGATCGGCGGCCAGGCGCACAAAGAGCCGCCGCTGAATGATCTCCACGATGTAATACTGCATGGCGCGGATGAAGGCGGAGAGCAGCAGCGCCAGCGTGAGGGCGAAGGCCATGATGAGCAGCGCCGTCCACAGCGGGCCGGACTGGCCACCGAAAGCGAGGTTGCTGACCAGCGCGTTCACCGCCAACGGCAGCGCCAGATAAAGCACGCCGGTGACAAGGCTGAAGATGATGACCGAGCTGATGTCCTTCCTCTCCGGCCGCATGAGCGCGATGAAGCGGCGGACTGGAGAGACGGCTGCCTGCCCATGATGAACGTCGTGCCCGAGCGCGCGCATCGGCAGTTCCGCGCTGACGATGCCGAAATCCGCCGGCGCCTCCGCGCTGGCGAGGCCAAGGCGCGAGGCCAGCTCGCCGCGCGTGAGGTTTTCGGTTTCCGAGGGGTTTTCAGGGTCGGAGACACGCGCTTTGAAAAAGCCGTGCTTGCGGATCACCAGCCAGCTTTGGCTCTCGGCGGACCAGGCCGCGAAAGGCACCGAGTCCGCCGCGCGCCAGATGGCATCCGCCAGCGAGAGACGCGCCGGGGTGATGCTGAGCCCGCATTCACTGGCGGCTGCCGCGAGGCGTTCCAGAGGCTCCTTGCAAGAGCGCGCGGCATTGTGCAGACCCTGGCTGGCGCGCATCCGGTCAAAGGGAGTGCCGGTCAACCCGCACAAATGCGCGAGAGTCTGCACATCATGCTCGTGCAGGGCGGGGGAGTCAGGAGTGTTGTTTGGTGATGCGGCGTCGGGGGGCTTCGCCATAAATTCGCGCCAGTTTACGGCGTACGTTTTGGCATGGATGCCTCATTTTATTCAGCGGCAATCTGCCGAAAGGCGGGCTTGCGCGGGGACGTTTTCAATCATAACCATCCCCCATCATGAACACCCCTTCCATCCTTGCCGCTTTCGGTCCTCTGGGCACACCCGAGTTGATCATCATCGCCATCCTTGTGCTGGTGCTTTTCGGAGCCAAAAAGCTCCCCACTTTCGCCCGCAGCCTGGGCAAGAGCATGGGGGAATTCAAAAAAGCGCGCGAGGAATTCGAGCACGAACTGACCCAGGCTCAGGAGGAGGTCGAAAAGCCGACCATCCCAGCAACGGCGGAAAAGCGCCAGCCTGTGGGTGCTTCCAAGGACGTTTGATCATCACGCTTTTTCCTGGATGAGTTCGACGGGAATCACACGGCGGACCCTCGGGTCCGCCCTTTTTTTGGTGCTGGGCTTGGTTGCTTCACAGGCGGGCGAGCCAGTGACTTTTTGCGCTTACAATTTGAAGAACTGGCTGGTGATGGAGTCTCCTGGCGGGAGCAAACGGCCTCCCCAGTCGAAGCCTGATGAGGAAAAGCAGAAGGTCATTGAATTCCTTTCCGAAATACAGCCCGACATTCTCGGTGTCTGCGAGATCGGCACGCGCGAGGATTTGCAGGAACTGCAGTCGCGGCTCAAAGACGCGGGCATGGACCTGCCGCACAGCGAGTTCAACCAGGGCGCGGATGTGACGCGCAGTCTGGCCCTGCTCTCGCGCTTCCCCATCTCGGCGCGCCATCACCAGGGCGGTCTGCCCTACCAGATTGGCGGCGAGACTTTTTTTTTCCAGCGCGGCATCCTGGATGCCACTGTGGACATCCGTCCGGATTTCCAGGTTCGTTTTTTGGGTGTGCATCTGAAGTCCAAGCGCGAGGTGGCCGAGGGCGACCAGGCGCTCATGAGGCGCAACGAGGCGCATTTGACACGCGCGCATCTCGACAAAATCTTTTCCCTGCAATCGCGGCCAAATCTTGTGCTCTACGGCGACTTCAATGAATACCGCAACGAGCCTTCAATGGATGAGATCATCGGCAGCAGGGCGCAGGAGAGCTACATGCTGGAGATACCCGTCAAAGACGCGCACGGCCTTCTTTGGACCCACTTTTGGGATGTGGCGGATGTTTACAGCCGCCTCGACTACCTCTTTGTCAGCCGGAATCTGAGGCCCCTGGTGGACACGAAAAAAAGCCGCATTCACACAAGCGCGGATTTTGACAAGGCCAGCGACCACCGTCCCGTGGTGCTGAACTTCGAGGCGCCCCAGGCTTCAGCCGGGGAGGGGCGCTGAGCGCGCCAGCAGCACATCCGAGGCAATCTGCGCGCGCAGTTCCTCCATGCCGGCAAATTTTCTCTCCGGCCTCATGAACGCTCCCAGCCGCACTTCGAGATCCTGCGCGTAGAGATCGCCCTGCCAGTCGAAGAAATGAACCTCCAGCATGGGGACTGAGCCGGTCTTTTCCACCGTCGGGCGCACCCCGAGGTTCGCCACTCCGGCCAGTGTCCTGCCCCCGATGTCGGCGCTCGCCGCATACACGCCGTAGGGCGGCAGCATCTCCGCCTCCACGCGCACATTGGCGGTCGGGAAGCCGAGTCCGCGCCCCAGTTTCCGGCCTTCCACCACTTTGCCGAACAATGCGTAGGGCCGGCCCGACAAAGCCGCCGCCCGCGCGAGATCTCCCGCAGCCACGGCTTGGCGGATCAGCGTGCTGCTGACCACTTCGCCATCCACCCGCACCGGCGGAACACCATAGACTGCGAAGCCGTGCCTCTGTCCGAGGTCCATGAGCGAGTGGATGGTGCCGCCGCGGTTTTTGCCAAAGGTCCATGCGTAACCCACCGAGACGCAGCCCAGCGGACGGCAGACCCCCACCAACTCCGCGACGAAATCCTCCGCCTCGGTGGACGCAAGCTCCGGGGTGAAGGGGCACACCAGCATGGCATCCAGCCCCATGCGTTCGAGAAGCACGGCGCGATAGCGCGCGCCGCACAGGCGCAGCGGCGCGGACTCGGGGCGCAGGACGCGCAACGGGTGGGGGTCGAAGGTCAGCACCACCGCCCGCCCGTCATGCCGCGCCGCATGCTCGCGCGCCGCCAGTATCACCTCCTGATGGCCCAGGTGCAGCCCGTCGAAGACTCCGATGGCAAGCGCCAACGGACCGCGCAGGCAGCCGAGTTGGGGGATGGATTCCAGCTTTTGCATTCGAGACCGGTGCCGCCAAAAACGATGCGCGGCGCGGGATTCAAGCCGCCAGTGGCGGCGATTGTCAAACACGCTCTTTGAACAAGCGGGATGGCGCACGAGGGCCGTCCCGGGCCTTTCTTCCTCTCATCGGATTTCCACGCCTTCCAAAATCGTACGCATGGCCGCTTCCGCCGCGGCCGGTGTGCGGGCATGGACGCGCAGCAGAGGCGCGCCTGCCGTCACGGATTCCCCCGTTTTAACGATGCGGTCCACGCCGACGGCGAAGTCAACCGGGTCACTCGCGCGCGAACGGCCAGCGCCGAGAGCGAGCACGGCACGGCCAATGGTTCCAGCGTCCATGCGCCGCACAATGCCACTTGCGGGCGCGGGCACCTCGATAATGACGGGGGCGGCGTGGACTTTGGTGATTTTTTCCAGGACGGAAATGTCCCCGCCCTGGGCGGCGGTCATTTGCTGGAACTTGCGCCACGCGCTGCCATCGCGCAGGCGTTGCCCGTGCGTGGCGCGGGGTGTGTCGGAGACGGCGCCGGCGAGGTCGAGCACAATGTCCTCCAGGTCCGCCGGGCCGCGCCCCTGAAGGCACTCGGCACACTCTGCCACCTCGAGCGCGTTTCCAGCGGCACGGCCGGTGGGCTCGCTCATGGCGTTGATGCGCACCGCGCAGCGCACTCCGAGCGCGGTTCCCACAGCCACCATGGAATCCGCCAGCGCGCGCGCCTGCTCCTTGGTTCGCATGAAGGCGCCGGTGCCGTGCTTCACATCGAGTACGAGGCGGTCGAGTCCCTCGGCCAGCTTCTTGCCCATGATGCTGGCCGTGATGAGCGGGATGCTCGGCACGGTGGCAGTGACATCGCGCAGGGCGTAAAGTTTTTTGTCCGCCGGACACAGGCCCTCCGTCTGGCCGACCATGACGCAGCCCACATCGCTCACGACGCGGTGGATTTCCTTCTCCTCCAGCCGGGTGCGGAAGCCCGGGATGGACTCCAGCTTGTCCAGGGTGCCGCCGGTGATGCCAAGACCGCGCCCGGAAATCATCGGCACCCAGAGACCGTCGCATGCCAGCAGCGGCGCGAGAACGAGGGATGTCTTGTCGCCAATGCCGCCGGTGGAGTGCTTGTCCACGCGCGGCGGTGATCCGGCGGGCCAGCTCAGCACGATGCCGCTGTGGAGCATGGCATGGGTGAGGGCGGCGGTCTCGCTCGCGGTCATGCCCTGGAAATATACGGCCATGGCGAGCGCGCTCATTTGATAGTCGGGCAGTTCGCCCAGGGTGAAGGCGCGGATCAGGGCGTGTATTTCCTCTTCGGCGAGGGCTTGGCCGTCGCGTTTTTTTTCGATGAGGCTTGGGACGTGCATGGCGGTGTCGGAGTCAGAGTGGGCGGCATGCGATGATGCCGGCGTGGCTTTTGAAATCGGCGAGGTAGGCGTGAAGGGGCTTGTCCACCATCACGCGCTTGCGCGTGGTGGAGGCGTGCATGAAGCGGCGGGCGCCGGCGGCATCCCGGAGGATGAGGCCGGCGTGGCTGCAATAAACATGCGGCTTGTGCGTGACAATGCCGACGATGTCACCGCTTTCGAGCTTGTGCTCGATGCCTTGCACGGCGGCCTTTGGCAGATAGTGGAAAGGATGGCTCTGGAGTTCGGCCTCGATGCGCGCCATGCCCGCGCGCAGGTCCGGGTTATTGGCGAGGTAGCGGTAGCTTTTCCAAAGCACGGTCATCTCGTCAATGCGCCGGCCTTTGATCTCGGTGAGGGGGCCGAGGGTGGCGGTGATGTCGCGCACATGGCCGCGCCGGTCGTTGTCGCGAAACCATTCCTCCAGGTAATGGATGCGCTCCAGATAACCTCCACGGCAGAGACCACCACGGTAGCGAGTCGTCTCGATTTCGCGCAGGAGACCGGCGGGAGTGCGGGAGCCATGCGATCTGCCGAACATGCGCGCGAGGCCGAGGGCGGTCTCGAAGAAGGTCCAGCAGTCCAGCCCGTCGAAATTTACCGAGGGCGACTCGACACGGTCGTCTATCTCCAGGGTGAATCCGGCATAAGGCGTGCCTTCCATGGCAAGCGCGGCGCTCGTCACGCGCGCGCCCATCGGCAGCCGGCTCCACTGTTCCGCGATGCCGCGTGCCACGATCCGGTCAAATTTCTCCCTGCCCTTGAATGTCACGCTTTGCGGCAGATGCTCCACCCCCTTGACGCTGTCGGTAACTCCGCACGCGGTCAGGGCGAGCAGGAAACGGCGGCGTGTGGGATGAAGGCTCATGAACCCGCCATTCTTCCCGCTGCGCCCTCCGGCGCAAACGGGAAAGCGGCAAGCCCGCCGTCAGGGAAAGGGGAGAAACATTCCCTGACGGCGGGCTTGCCGGAGCTGAGGATTCTGCCAATGTCCCGCGCCATGCCACGCGATGCATTTCACGAAAGTGTCTCCCATTATTTCAACCGGGCGGCTTCCTACTCGAAGGTGGACGAGGGGCTCATTGACCAGGTGCGCTGCTGCAACTCGGCCTACAGGATGCGCTTCCCGGTGAGGAAGGACGACGGCAAAATCACCGTGGTGGAGGCCTTCCGCGCCGAGCACAGCCACCACCGGCAGCCGACGAAGGGGGGCATCCGCTTCAGTCCTCATGTGACGATGGATGAGACGATCGCCCTGGCGGCGCTGATGACCTACAAATGCGCTATCGTGGGCGTGCCCTTCGGCGGCGCGAAGGGGGCTGTGTGCATAGACCCCTCCACCTCGTCGGAGGGTTTCCGCGAGCGTGTCACGCGGCGCTACACGGCGGAGTTAATCCGCAAAAATTTCATCGGCCCTGACATTGACGTGCCTGCGCCGGACTACGGAACCGGCGAGCGGGAGATGGGCTGGATCGCCGACACCTACAAAAACATGCGCATGAACAGCGGCGACGCCTATGCCTGTGTCACGGGCAAGCCGCTGAGCATGCACGGCATTCCCGGACGCAGGCAGGCGACGGGGCTGGGCGTGTTTTACGGCATCCGCGCGTGCATGGAAAACGCGCAGGACATGCGGGCGCTGGGACTGGCTCCGGGTGTGGCGGGCAAGCGTGTCATCGTGCAGGGGCTGGGCAATGTGGGCTACCATGCCGCGTGGTATCTGCAAAAGGAGGGCGGCGCGTTGATCACAGGCATCATTGAGAGGGAGGGCGGCATTTTCAACGCGGACGGTCTCGATGTGGAGGAGGTCTTCCGCCACCGCCAGGCCGGGCGCACTCTGCTGAACTATCCCGGCGCGGAGAATGTGGAGGGCGGCATGGCGCTGCTGGAGCGCGAGTGCGAAATCCTGGTGCCAGCGGCGCTGGAGAACCAGATCACTGCGGAGAACGCTCCGCGCGTTCAGGCGAAGATCATCGCCGAGGCGGCGAATGGGCCTGTGGATTTCGAGGCGGAGAGCATCCTGCGCCAGCGCGGCGTGCTGATGCTGCCTGACATTCTGATGAACGCTGGCGGTGTCACCGTCTCCTACTTCGAGTGGTTGAAAAACCGCGCCGGGGTCAGTTTTGACCGCATGATCTCCCGCCACGAGGAGCTGGTGAAGCGCGAGCTGATCGCCGCCATCGAGGGGATGACGGGGCTGGACATGCCGGTGGAGAAGCTGCCGCGCCTGGTGCATGGCCCCAGCGAGGAGGAGCTGGTGGTCGCCGCACTGGAGCAGAGCATGGTGCGCGCTTATCAGCGTGTGTGGAAGTGCTGGAAGGAGCGCGACCTGCCGGACCTGCGCACCGCCGCCTTCCTGCTGGGCTTGGAACTGGTGGCGGAGAGCTACCGGCACCACGGCATCTTCCCCTGAGAAAGCCGCGCTTGCCACTGCTGGCGGTTCCGTCAGTTTGTGCCATATCCAGCAATCCGCCGAATGAGCGCCAAGACGGACATCTTCAGCCTCGTGCCGCCCGGCTCGCGCCACCGCGTGGTGGGCGAGCGCGTGACGGTGCTGCCAGGCTGCACGGTGGATGTGCTCACAGCCAGAAAAATCGACCTTCAGCAATGGGAGCTGCACCGGCTGAGCGACCCGTACTGGCGCTGCTACTGGCCGGTGGGGGCGGGCGGTGAGGTGGAGATCAATGGCAGGCGCACGGAGCTGGCACCGGGCTTTTTGTATCTGATCCCGCCGCACACGGCCTTCAGCGGGCGCAACAGCCGCCCGTTTTCAAAGTGGTATGTGCATTTCAATCTCGGCGCCGCCGGAGACCGCGCCGCTCCCGGCATCCATGTCCTGAAAGCCACCCCGGCGGCGAAAGCGGCGCTGCGCGAGCTGATGCGGCTCGACCCGGGGGAAAGCGTTTTTTCCTGGCCCGCCGTGCGCCTCGTGGCCGAGGCGGTGGCGCGGCTTCCAGCCTCGGTGTGGGCGGGGCAGCGCCTGGACCCGCGCCTGCGCGGCGCGCTGGACTTCATGAGCGCTCATCTGGCCTTGAAGCTGACGGCGGAGCAGATCGCCAGATTCGCGGGCCTCAGCGTGCGCAATCTCAACCATCTCTTCCAGCAGGAGTTGAAGCTGCCGCCCATGCGTGTGCTGCTGGACTACCGGCTCGACCACGCCTGCGGTCTCCTCCGCCACGGGGATGCCAGCATTGACGAGATTGCCGAGCAGAGCGGCCTGGTGAACCGGCATTATCTCAGCCGGATGATGCGGCAGTACCGGGGCACATCCCCTGCGGCCTACCGCAGGGAGAACGCGGGGTGAGAGCTCACGGCGCCGTCCGGGCAGGCGTCACATACGTTCCTTTTCCGGCGGAGCTTGCCCTCTGGAAATGGCTGCGCTAACGATCCTGTTCCCCCACCCGCCAACCTTCATGCGCATTCTTCATCTCACCCCGGGCACCGGCACTTTTCACTGCGGAAGCTGCCTGCGGGACACCGCCCTGATCAAAGGCCTGCGCGTGCGCGGCCACGATGCGATGATGGCTCCGCTCTACCTGCCCCTGGTCAATGACCGCGAGGCGGCGAGCCCGGAGCTGCCTGTGCGGGTTGGCGGCATCTCGCTCTACCTCCAGCAGAAGCTGCCCTGGACGCGGCATCTGCCGCGCGCCTTCCACCGCTGGCTCAACAAGCCCGAGCGGCTGCGCTCCGCCGCGCGCCTCATGGGCATGACGCGCGCGAAAGACCTCGGCGAAATGGCGCTGGGGGCGCTCGTCGGCGAGAAGGGGCCGCAATGGCCCGAATGGCGCCGTCTTTTGGACTGGATCAAAACGGAGGCGAAGCCGGATGTGATCTCGCTGTCCAACAGCCTGCTCATCGGCCTGTGCCCGGCCATTGAAAGGGACCTCGGCATTCCTGTCGTGGTTTCGCTTCAGGGGGAGGACTCCTTTCTCGACACACTGATTGCCCCCTACCGGGGGCAGGCATGGGAAGCCATGCGCGTGAACGCGCGGCATGTGACTCGTTTCATCGCCCCCAGCAAATACTACGCCGGTGTCATGAGCGCTCGGCTGGATGCTCCGGCGGAGAAAATGGCGGTGGTTTACAACGGCATTGACGCGAACTCCTTCGGCACGGCGGACCCTGATCCGAACTGGCCTGTGGTGGGCTACTTCGCGCGCATGATTCACGGCAAGGGGCTCACCACCCTGGTGGACGCCTTCATCGAGCTGTCAAAACGCAACCGCGTGCCCCGGCTCAAGCTCAAGATCGGCGGCGCGAAGACTCCCGCCGATGAGAAGTATGTTGCCGGCCTGGAGCGGAAGCTGGCCGAGGCGGGCTGCGAGCAAAAGGTGGAGTGGCATCCGAATCTGAGCTTCGCGGACAAGCTGAAATTTTTCCGCAATCTCACGGTGCTTTCCGTGCCGGCCACTTACGGGGAGGCGTTCGGCCTGTATCTGCTGGAGGCGATGGCGAGCGGTGTGCCGGTGGTGCAGCCGGATCATGGCGCCTTCCCCGAGATCATCGGCATGACGGGTTGCGGCGTGCTGTGCAGGCCGGACGATCCGTCCGCGCTGGCCGACGCTCTGGAGAATCTGCTGCTCGACGATCATGCGCGAGAGCAGATGACAAACCGCGGAATTCAAGGTGTGCGCAGCGAGTTCAGCGTGGCCCGGATGGCCGAGCGTTTTGAAGAGGTGCTCATGGCGGCGCGGGAACGGACTGTCCCGGCAGGAGTTCATGAGCATTCCGGGGCCTGAACCCCGGCGCTTTGATCACTTCTTCTTCAAGATCACGTCGCCGAGGCTGAACATGGGGCCGTAGATGGCGTAGATGAGGAAGCCAACGAGGACGCCGAGGATGAGCATGGTGAGGGGTTCGATGAGTTTGTCGAGGGAGGCGGCCATGTTTTCCAGCTCCTCCTCATAGTCGTCGGCGATCTCTGCAAGCATCTCGGTGCCGGAGCCGGTCTCGGACGCCAGCTCAATGAGGCCGCAGAGGTTGCGCCCGTCGGAGCCGAGCCAGTGCGACTCCATGAGGAAGGCCTCGTGCAGGGTGCGGCCGACGACAATGTGGTCGCGCAGGCGCAGAAAGAACTCCTTGTAATGGTAGTGCCAGGTGGCGCTGGCGGTGATCTCAAGGGCGCTGGTCAGGCGCACGTTGGACTCCGTGAGCATGGACATGGTGCGGAAGCCGGCGGCGGCGGCGGATTTGCGGATGAGCGGGCCGACGACGGGGATGCGCAGTGACAAATCCTGGGTCCAGCGCTGGGCCATGAGCCTGCCGAAGTTGGCAAAAAAGAAGTACAGTGCCAGCACGGGCACGCCGACCATGTAGGGCTTGTGGATGAAGAGGTTGGAGAGCCAGATGAGCACCTTGGTCGGAGTCGGCAGCTCGGTGCCGAAGCTGGTGAAGAGCTTCGACATGGCGGGCACGAGGGTGAAGCTCATCACAATGACGACGGCGACGCCGAGCACGATGACCACTCCAGGATAGATGAGAGCGCCCTTGAGCTTTTTGAGGGTTTTGGAGGACTTCTTTTTGGAGAAGCCGATGCGGCGGCAGACTTTGGCGAGCTGGCCGGCCTCCTCGCCGGCGATGATGAGGGAGAGGATGTCCTCGGAGAAAAGGTCCGGGAACTTGCGCATGGCGTCGCTGAACTTCTCGCCCATGGAAATGCTGTGGATGACCTCGGCGATCATGCCCTTGTAGCGGGCGGAGCGGACGCGGTTGACCTGGAGTTTGAGGCTTTTGGCCATGCTGATGTTCCGCTCCAGGCAGCGTCCGAGGCCGGAGAAAAACGCGCCGCAGTCCTCGACTCCGCCTTTGGGCGAGGTGAAGCGCTGAATCTTCTCATCGGCGCCGGTCACGTCCTCGATGGAGGCGGTCTCATTGGGCGCGACACCGCAGCCGATGAGCGCCTTCTCATGCGTGTCGGTGTCAACGATCGTCAGGCTTTTGTGACCGGTGTTGACGTTGGTGAGGGTGACTTTTTTGAGCATGAGGAGAGGGGATGTCAGCGTGACGAGGAAGCGCGCAGGTCGGTCAGGGCCTTGGGGCGATAGACATTGAGGGTCAGACTGTTGCCCTGGATTTTAACCCTGGGATTTTGCGAGACATTGACCGAGGCGGTGACGACGGCCGCCTGCATGGCGCCAAGGCCGGAGGGATTGACTGTGCCGGTCTCGATGATGGTCGGGACACCGGTGACGGCGTCCGAGAGCATGGGGCTGTCATTCACGGTGGGCATGACGGAGGCGACGCTGGCCTGGCCGCCGGTGCCGAAGGCGCTGAGTCCGAGCTGCCAGACGCGCGCCATGTTTTCCTGGTAGTTCCGGGTGATGGCGACGCGGTGGGCCAGCTCCTCCTGGAGCATGAGAGCTGAGGTGAGACTGATGGCGGCGCTCATGCCAATGGCGGTGACGGCCGCGGCGGCGAGCACTTCGATGAGAGTGTAGCCCGCGCGGCTGGCGCGATGATGAGGGCGGTTTTTCATGACGAGGGCGGGGTGGGCAGGAAGTAGTGCTCCAGCCAGAGATCGCGCGGCAGCAGGCTGGCATAAGAGGGGCCGGTGTGGGGCAGGGTGGGCGCGGCATCGTCAGCAATAAAGGTGAGACGGTCGGCGCGCGGGCCGGTGCTGGCGTAGCGTTTGAAGAACCAGTTGGTCATGACGCCGCCGATCCAGCGGACGTTGATGACGGGATTGTCGTGAAGGGCGAGCCAGACTGACTGGTGCTCGTTGATGAAAACGAGCCGCCAGCGCAAGTCGGAACCGCTGACGGGCGCGCCACGCCAGGAGAGGTCGAGCTTTTGCCCGTGCGGATGGCGGCAGCCGAGGATGAGCCGGCGGTTGTTCTCGTTTTCAAAACAGATGTTTCCCACGGGCTGGCCGGCGTCCTGGATGAGGGTGACGATGACCGGGGGCAGGGCGCCGGCGGCTTCGAAGGCGGAGGCGCCGGACTGGCCGACGAAGACGATCTGGTGGATGACATTGCGGATGCGCAGATGGCGCAGACCGGGGTGGTCGAGCCGGACATAGAGTGTTTTGAACTGCGTGGGATAACCGGAAGGATAGCCGGGAGGAGGATGCGGCGGGCGGTCGCCGCCGAGGCCGGTGTATTCCTCCATCCACCAGGGCAGTGTTTTGTCCGAGGACTTGACATAAACATCCACCTCGTCCACTCCGGCGCGCCCGGCGGTGACTTCGCGGTTGATGATGTGATGCAGGGAGTTGGAGGGGTGGAGGTCGTTGCGCACGACATTGAGGTGCCCATCGAAGACACGGCCGGTTTCCACCGTGAGCGAGGCGCGCAGCAAGGCGAGAGCCTGCTCCGTCAAGCCAAGGGTGGTGTCAACAACACCGCCGATGGTGTCGGTGACTCCGCCGACAACGTCAGTCACACCGCCGACGGTGTCGGTGACTCCGCCGACAACGTCAGTCACACCGCCGACCGTTCCGGTCACCACTCCCACTGTTCCGGTGACACCGCTGGTGACACCTCCTATGAGTTTGCCGCCTGTTCCGGCCAGTCTTTGTCCGCCGACAAGACTGCCGGTGGTGTTTGTGACTGTGTTTGTCACGGTGCTGGTGGTGGATGAGAGCAGATTCGGCTGGCTGGCTCCAGTGGTGCCGGGAGAGGTGGGCAGATTGGAGGGGAGCAGGGTGCCGCCGTTCAAGGCGATTCCGGAGACGGGTGTGTTATTGAAGGGATCGTGCGTTTGGATGTAGAGCGAGCGCGCGCGGAAGGGCAGGTCCACGCGGGAGGTGGTGCGCGCGAAGAGCGAGGCTGGATGGCGGATGACCGCGCGGCCCATGACCTGCCAGTAGGCGTGGTGCGCGCCGCTGGTTTTGTGGACATCAATTTCCGTGACTGCCGAGTCGGGCTTGCGATAGACGATGAACAAGTCTCCCGCGAGCACGGGCGGACGGCTTTTGAGAAAAAGATGGGAGGTGAAGTTGTCGAGTCCGGACGACAAAGCGGAAGGCCGTATCTGCGTGGCATGTGCCAGGAAGGCGGGTCCGGGGTGCAGGCCAGTGTTGTTGTAGGGAAAGACGCTGGTCATGGCGCCTGGGGCTAGCATGGATGCCAGCGCGTCCACTTCGTCCCAGCCTTTGACAGGCAGGATGCCGCCTGTGCTGGCGCCGAGAATCCCGGAGGTGAGGCTGCCCAGGTCGTGCGCGGGAAGGAAGCCGTGCTCCATGGCGCTCTGCCAGGCAAGCAGGCGGGAGTTTTCCAGGGAAAGCCGGCGCTGGACGGCGTTCTCGAGCCAGCTCACTTGCACGGCGCGGGTGCTCATGAGGGAAAGCCATGCGCTGAGAAAAAGACCACCGACAAGCAGCAGCATGAGCGTGGCTCCCATGATGGCGCCGCGCTGGTGGATGTGGTGCTGGAAGGCTGATTTCATGATGAGTCAAAGAGCGGGAAACATGGGCACGGTGAACATGAAAGCGGTGCGCCCGGCCATGTGGTTGTAGGAGTGCTGCGGCGTGGCGGGGGCGGCGGTGTTGGTCTGCATGCCGAGGTGGCGCATGGCGGGGTCGGGCCACCAGATGAAGTAAAAAGGCCGCTCGGCGGCGGTTTTGAAGCGGTCTATGGCGGCGCCTTCGCGCACGGACAGGCGGCTGGACCGCTCGAAAGTGACAAACAAGGGTGTGAAGTCATCACTGCTCCAGTCAGCGGGAACGCGCGCAACTGGATTGGAGGGTGGAAAGAAGACCTCGTAACCGCTGGAATAGACAAGCGGCTCGTCATCAAGCGCGGCGGGCTTGGGCGCGTAACGCTTGACGCTGGCGTGAAAACCCTGCGGCTCGGCGGCGCCGGTGAAGCGGACCACGTCCACATCGTAGATGGAGGAGACGCTGAGGTGGCCCTCGCTTTTGCTGAAGCCGAGAATGAAGATGGTGGCATTTGGAGAGGGGGTGGTTTCCGATGTGCCGAGGGGGTTGCGATAGTCGCGGTAAAGTGAGGCGGGCACCCCCGCGGCGGCGATGACATGGGCGCGGAATTTCTGCGGCGTGTCCAACTCCTCGTGCTCCAGAGAACTCCAGGGAATGCGCGAGGGACGCCAGGCGTTGTGGCTTTCACGCGGCAGGCAGAAGACGGCGGTGGCGCTGATGACATCGTGCAGAAACTGTTCCCGCAACTCCTCGGCCAGGGCGAGCATGCCGTAATGCGGGGCCACGGGCACATTCCGGCTGGTGCCGGAAGCGCCGTAATAGTGCTGCACGCGCGCGCTGCCCAGGGGGACGGAGGCCATGCTGGACACCTTCGGCTGGGCGCGCACGAGCGCTCCGTAACTGATGACGACGGCGCCGATCAAGACTGCGGAAAGAAACATCACAAGCACCAGCTCCAGGGAGGTGAAGCCGCCGCGGAATTTGCCAGTGCGCGCGTGTTTCATTTGGCCTCGGGATGCCTGCCAAAGAGCATCCTATAAACGGAGCCTTCGGAGATGTTTGAGGGCGGCGGAGGTGTCACCGGCGGCTGTTCCGGCGCGGGAGCCGGCCGCGCCGCGCTGGCGGCTTTTTCCGGCGCCGGCGGCGCGGGTGGAGCATCCCTGGGCGGGGCTAGCGCGGTCATGCCGTCCTTGCGGATGGTGCCGATGCCGCCGCTTGAGCCGCGTCCCGGCGAAGGCATGCGGTAACGAACTGAGGGGCTGCCATCCATGGGGATGACAAGCATCTTTGGCGGCAGTCCCGTCGGGCGCTTGTCCACCCAGACGAGTTCGATGGCGGAGGGGGAGATATTATGCACGCGCAGGCGCACCTGCTGGTCGGGAATGACCGGTGGCACGTCGGCACCGGGTTCGAGTCTCATGCCGCCGAGCATGACGCGGAGTCCGTTCGGCCCCGAGACTCCGCCGCCGACCGGCATGGCCAGGAGCATGTCCCGCACCTGGTTTTCCTCGGTGTCGCCTTCGGAGTTGAGGCCGTTTTCAGCGACGGTTTCGAAGGGGTTGTTTTCGTCCGCCTTGACGAGTTCGGGGGTTTTTTCCTCCGGGAAAATGAGGCTGTACTTGACCCTCTCGCTGGCTTCCTCTCCGGACTCCTGCGCGCGCAGGCCAGCGGAGGAAAGCAGCAGGAGAAGGATGTGGAAATGGAGCCAGTTGTTCATGGACGCGGAGTCATGGGGCAAGGTTCACGAGCGGGGTTTCGAGGGACACATCCAGCCGGAGCTGCCTGCCGGTGCCGCCGCCTGTGAAACGGCAGACTTTGACCCGTGAGAGCGGCAGGCGGCGCTCGATTTCGCCGAACCAGTTGTGAACTTTGGCGTATTCGTCCTCAATGGTGAGAGTGGCGATGACGGTGCGCGGGATGATGGGGTTTTCACGGGTGTTCTTCACCTCGCTTTTGCGAGATCGCACGAGGCTGATGCCCTTGTCGCGCAGGCTGAATTCGATGGCGCTCTCCACTTCCTGCTCGGTCTGGGTCTTCTCCACATGCGGTGTCCAGGCTTTGAGAAAGCGGCGGATTTCCTCGGTCTCGGCCTTGGTGCGCGCGGTGAGGATGTCGGCGGTTTGGCGGTTGCTCTCGGCGGCCTGGGCGTCGGCCTCGGCGTCAACGGCTGCGTTTTTCATGAGCACGACCTTTTGATGGACGATCTGCCCGAAGTAGGTGATGCCGCCGATGAACATCATCAGGACGACGCAGGCGAGTTGCTTGGGGTTCATGATATTGCGCGGCTTTCAGTTTTCCATGCGGACGAGGGTGGAGCGGTACTCGATGAGATCGCCTTCCTTGGTCTGCTGGGGCGAGTAGGAGCGGTAGTTGAGGCGTGAGACGCTGGTGTCGACAAGGCCCACCTCACGCGCGCTGCCTCCGTTGATGCGGATGGACAGGGCGAGGTTGGATGGCACCTGGTCGCTGCGCTCCAGGGTCAGATCGGTGAGGCGCACCTCGGGCGGCATGGCACGGGCGATGGCGACACAGACAGGCTGGACGTTGCGCGTGCCTTCAACCCATTTGGCAAGCGATTCAGCCTTGGCGGTCTCGGCGTCGAGGGCGGTTTTTTCATCCTGGAGCTGCTTGATGACTGCCTCGTGCCCGGCTTTGACGGAGTCGGCCAGCGCTTTGGCCTGCTCGGCTTTTTTGTAGGCGAGCCAGTCGAGCGTCATGAAGCAGGCGCCTCCGACGACGGCGAGGTAAAAGGCGATGGGTACGGCCTTGAAGGTGTCCGGCAGGCGCTTCGAGGTGTCAGTGCGCGGAGTTTTGAAGTCGTGGCAGATATAGTCGTTCATTGGGGTGATGTGTCGGGATCAATGCCGGCCGATGACCTGCCAGAGCAGATCCTCCTGGGTGAGGTCGATGGCGCCGGCTTTTTGAAGGTGGACAAAGATGTCGTCGCGGAACTTGGTGTCCTGGCCGTCGCTGATGAAATAGACCGGGCTGCCCTGAGGCACTTTTTGAAGCAGTGGAGTGATGATTTGGAGGGAAGTCTCGACCGCGTCGGGCCCCAGTCCGCTGCGGCAGCGCAGCTCTTTCCACTGCCCTTCCTGCTGGACTAGCGCGGCGATGGACCCCTCGCACGCGCTGATGATCAGGGTGTCGGCGGGCATGCTGCCGCGCTGGGCCACATAGAGCTGGTGGACGGCGTATTCGGTGAGGGCGAAAAGGCCGCAGCAGACGCGCCCCGGCCGTATGCCGATGGTCTTGAGCACGTCCTCGCAGACTTTGACCATGCTCTCCTCGCAGGCGAGCAGGAGGCTGGCGGAGCTGTCGGGATGATGGCAGAGCGCGTAGCGTTTGCCTCGGTCGTATTTGGGGCCGAGCACGGCGCGGGGGTTGGTGCGCAGGAGGTGGGCGGTGTTTTCGCCGCGCATCATGTTGTTCTCCAGGGAGAGGATGAAGCGGTTGTTCACGGACACGACGCACCAGCCGCCGTCAGCCATGCCGCGCCATTCCTCGGCACGCTGGGGGGCGATGTCGGCGAACTCGCCGTCCATGACGCCGCCGTCGTCAAATTTGCCGCGCTTGTTGATGGCTCGCCAGCTTGTCTGGCTGCGGCTGATGTTGATGAGCAGGGTCTTGCGCCCCTCGGACCGGCGGGACCAGGAGGTGGCCGCGTCGTCAGGCTCGGGCTTGAAGGCGGCGAAGCTCAGGACAGATTTGATTTCATCCAACAGCATAAATGGAGGTCAGGTTTTCGCGTGAGAGATAGTCATAGACCTCATGCTCGGCGTAGCCGGTTTTGCGGGTCTGGGTGGGTTTCCAGCCGTCGGCCATGCGCATGTTCACGGAGCGCTCGAAGCTCTGCATGCCGCGGGTGAAGCCGGCCTCGAGCTCCTGTTCGAGATTCTTAAACTCGCCGCGGCGAATCATGCCGCAAACGGAGTCATAAGGAAGGAGGAGTTCGTGGACAGGGAAGCGCTTGCCGCGGGTCTCATCGAACAGGAGACGCTGGCAGAGGATTCCGCGAAAGCTGTCGGCGAAGGAGAGCATGGCGTTTTCCATGCGGTCACTGGGGATGAGTTTCAGATAACGCTGCACGGTCTGCGCCGCGCTGGAGGTGTGCAGAGTGGCGACAACGACATGGCCGGTCTCGGCGGCCTGGAGGGCGATCTCGGCCGTTTCGCCGTCGCGAATTTCACCGACGAGGATGACATCCGGCGCCTGTCGCAGGGCGGCGCGGAGGGATTTGTTGAAGTCGAGTTCGTCGGTGCCGATCTCGCGCTGGGAGACGAGCGAGGGGATGCCGGGCGGATAGACGAACTCGATGGGATCCTCGAAGGTGAGCACATGCTCCTGGCGGCGTTTGGCGCGCTCAAGGATCATGGAGGCGATGGTGGTGGATTTGCCGGAGCCTGTGGCGCCGCAGACGAGAAAGAGGCCGTTTTTTGCCTCCAGGAAGGCTTTGATGGCGGCAGGCGGCACCATGAGCTTGCTGATGTCCGGGATTTCCTCCGGCAGCAGGCGCATGACCCAGCGCGGGCGTCCTCGCGTGACCATGCGGTTGACGCGGTAGCGGCGGTTGCCGAGGGTGAGGGCGTAGTCCACGCAGCCGGTCGTGAACTCCAGGGGGCGCTCCGGCTGATAGATGAAGGAGTCGAAAAAGAGCTTGCCGTTGCGCTTGTAGGTGAGCGGCTCCCAGGGTGTGATGTAGAAATCACTCACACCCGAGTCCTTTGAAAGGTGAAGCATTCGGTAGCCCAGCTGGCTGCGTTCGTGGATGTCTTCCATGTCGGTTGTCTGGATTCAACGGTTGCTGACAAAGCGCGCGCGGAGCTGCGCGCCTGCGGCGGCCCCCTCATAGATGAAAAATTGGTTGCCCTGCACCCAGCCGGCGTTGGTGTCGAGGCTCTGCCAGGAGAGTTCGAGGCGGTATTCAACGCCCTCGAGTGTGAGGCGGAAATCGGTGCTTGGATTGCGCAGCTCGACGATGTCCGCGCTGGCCTGGCGGTTGCTGGTGTTTTCGGTGCTGATAAGGCCGAGATTGATGTGGACGACTCCGCTGTGGGCGGGCTGCGTGAGTCCGAGATTTACGGAGAGAGTCACACTGCCGGCCTCGCTGTCATAGAATGTGGTGCCATTGAGCATGACAAGGCTGCCGAGGTTGAACCAGGTGTTGGGAGTGACCGAATCGAAGCTCTCGCGTGTGAAGGAGAGCACGTTTTCGATGCCCGCGTCGAGATACTCTCCGCTGCCGAGGTCGAGCTTGGTGTTGCCGTGGCGGAAGGTGGAGGTGGGGATGCCGTTTTCCACGACGGTGACGAGATTGGAGCCGCCATTGGCGTTCCCCCAGGTGCCAGTACCGGTGCCGGCGAAGCTGTCAACGAGCCGGTAGTAGATGGCCGATGCGGTGCTGCTGGTTTTGTATAGCGTGGTATCCATCGCCATGTTCCGCGCCTGGAGCCGGTCGGCTGATCCCACGGTGACTGGCACACCCTCATAGGGCAGCCAGGCTCCATTGTTGATCCTGTATTGCAGCGTGGAGCCTGCGGGCGGCGCTCCATTCGGGCTGATGAGAACACCGGTCGGAAATGCTGAATAGGAAAAAGTGCCGCCACTGGGGCTGATGACAGGACGCGGCAGAGTGGTCGCTTGCGTGGTTCCCGATCCCCCGCCTCCGACTCCGCTTCCCCCTCCGGTGCCTCCTCCGCCTGTGCCGGAGCCTCCATCACCAGGATCACCTGGCGGGGTTGGCACGAGTTCATCGGGGTCAAAAATCTGACTCGTGCCCTGGCCTTGCATGCTGCCCGGAGACGCATAAGCGAAGTTTGCCGTCGGTGATGAACCCCACACCCATCCTTGGTTGGCGCCGGTGCTGGTGTTGTAGCGCACTTTGGCGGCGGAGCGGTTTTCCGTGCCAAAGTCAGAGGTCGAGAGCGCCTCGTCGAGGAAAAACTCCTCGACTGCGGAGCCCGATCCAGTGGTGATCTCAAAACGCTGGGTGCGCGTGTTCCAGCGGGCGCGTTCCAGACCGGGCTGGGAGGAGCTGCTGGTGACACGCGCCCGGAGCCGGTTGTCCACCAGACGACCGCTGACAGGTCCTGTGTGCGAACTCCACTCTGCTTGCGGCCGGGCACGTTTCAGACGGGTCAGCACGGCCTCAGGGTTGGTCATGCCGGCGAGTGATCCTCCGTCGGCCTGATAAAGCGAGAGCATGTGGTTCAATGTGGCCACGTCGGAGGAGAGTTTCACATTTTTCACCACCACAGGCTGCTGTCCGACCATGTTAATGGCTACCGTCATGAGGACTCCCATCAGGGCGATGAGGACGACCAATTCCATGACTGAAAACGCGTCAGCCAAATGCCAAAATCTGACATGATATGAAGTGGGGCGCTCGTTGCTTGAAAGCATGGAAAATATGAAAGATATTTAAATTTACCAAAATTGTTTTCGATTTGCAAACAAAAGCTGAAAAAACCACAATTTAGACTGTCGAACATAGTTCATACTCAATTGTTGAGAGTCCCTTGAATTTTCGAGACAGGCCAGACGAGAAGCTTAACAAGTTCGAAAATTCGTGAAACGGTAGTTTTAAATACTATTTGAATGAAATGGAATGCCGGGCTATAATTTCCATATTTATGATCTATTTCATGCGAAAATGTGGCTTCCTTTTCACTTTGGCGCTCTTTGCGAGTTGGGGAGGGCTTTCAAGAACTGCCTGGGCGCAAAGCCCATCAGGCTCCTTCAATTTTTCTTCCGCAGTCTATGAATCCGAGGCCGCACCCCTGAGGGCCGCGCAACCGCAGCAGTATGATTTTTCAAAAGCCATGCTCTCGGATGTGCTGCGCTTTCTGGCGACAGATGCCGGCATCTCGTTTTTTTCCCTGCCGGATGACCGGCCTGAGGGATCGCAGTTGATCACTTTTTCGATTCGAGCCAGCCCTTTCCAAGTGCTGGAAACCCTGTGCAAGGCCAACGAACTGGCGCTCATCCCTGACAATGGCATCTGGTACATCCGACCCGCGGATGATCGCGAACTCATCGGCAAGTCCTACGAAATCCGGCACAATGCGCTGGAGCGGGTCGAGCGCACCAGCAGCGGTTCGGGATTGAGCCTGACTCCTGTCGGTTCGAACGCGGGAGGCGGTGGGGGGGGATCGGGCGGAGTCAACCTCCAGGGCAATCAAGAGACTTTCCAGGTCAGGCGCAGCGAGATTATCAATGCGATCCGTGACTTGCTGAGCCTGCCGCGTGAAGAGCAGGAGGACTCCCAGCAAGGCGCGGCGGCGCCTCCTCCGGCTCCGACCTTGGGCAGTCCCTTCGGCGGCGGAGGGGAAGAAACCCGCGCTTTGAACTCGAACGAGTTGAGCGCCTTCCGCAAACCGAAGGTCATTTGGATGTCGGACTCGAACACGCTCTATGTCGTCGCCACGCGCCTGCAGCACATGTGGGTGGAGGGCTACCTGCAGGTCGCGGACAAGCCGCAGTCACTCATTGCCATCGAGGTGAAATTCATCGAAACCACCCGTGATCCGAGACGCGATTTCGGTGTTGACTGGACCGGCACCTTTGACGTGGGCAACTTTCGCGCAGTGGACACAGTCACTGAGTCGGTGGACGCGACCACAGGCCAGCGCACCGTGCAGGTGAATTATAACAACACCCCCACCAACGGCGGCTACCGCACCGACCTGGCGAACCTGCTTTCCACAGCCAATCTGAACGCCTCAGGCGCCGCGCTTGGCTGGCCCGCGCTGGGCATTCTCAGCGCGCAAGACATCAATGTGAAGCTGCGCGCCCTGTTGCGCGACGAGGAGACCCAGATGACCTCCTATCCGCGCATGGTGACGCTTAACAACAAGGAGGTTTCCTTCCGAAGTGTCGTCAACCAGCCTGTTCTCGATGCCTCCGCGTCTGCCACGGTTGGCGCCGGTGCCACCACCACCACCGCCATTGCCTACCTGCCGATTGGCACTGTGCTCAACATCCTGCCCAAGCGCATGGAGAACGATAAAATCCGCCTCAACATGGCCGTCACCGTTTCCAGCATCATCGGCACCGAGGTCATCAACGGCAATCCCTACCCGGTGGCCTCCTCCCGGGTTTATGATGCTCCTGTCGAGATCAACTCCGGCTACACCGTTGCTGTAGGCGGTCTTGATGAAGCCCGCGAGCGCGAGGGCAAATCCGGCGTGCCCATACTGCAGGCCATTCCGTTGATTGGGAAAAGGCTGTTCAGCTATGAGAGCAAGAGCAAGAACCACAAAAACCTCATGATCTTCATCACGCCCACGCTGATTGACGCGCGCCAGGGCGGCCTGCCGCGCGAGCCGCAGTCTGTGATTCCGCAGCGTCCGAACCAGCCTTTGCCCAGGATACCCCAAGTGGACCCGAACACGGGCGCGGTCGTCGGCGGTCCTTCGGCTCTTCCCAATGCGGTGGCTTTCCTGCGCAGGGAGACGGACATTCTCCATCACACCATTTACGAGAGCCGCATCACGCCTGATGAAAGCCGCAAGGTCAGGGAATTGAAGGTGGCCCTAGACCACCTCGACGCGCAGTGCGAGGCCATGAAGCTGCAATACCCAGCCCAGGCCGCGCAGATATACGCGCAGCAGATGCAGTTGAAGGAGCTGCTGGACCGCAACCAGCAAATGGCGCGCCTGCTTTTCTCGAAAAAATACTTCTGAGCATGAAAAAGCCGCCATTCGCACAAATGGCGGCTTTGTTTGATTCACCCGAAAAATCAGCGGCTGCGGCGATTTCCTGAGGATGAGGAGCGGGAAGCCACGGATGACGGGCGAGCCAGAGTTCTACCGCTGGAAATCGCTTGGGAACGTCCTGGACTTGAGGAGGTGGACGCACGAATAATGCCCGAACTGCCGGAAGGCCGCGCCAGAGTGCTGCCGCGTGACTGGGGTGCCGAGATGCGCCCGGAAGGAGCAGGCGCGCCTGTGAAGCTGAAGGGCGCGGAACTCCGGGTTGTGGCGGGTCGTGACAGAGTGACGGGTGCAGAGAAGCGCGGAGTGGCCGGCACCGCTCCGCTGGAAAAGGGAATGCCGCGGAAGGCTGTCGTCCCGCGGGTGACGCCTTGATGATGGTGATGATTCACCACCACGTTCGAGCGACCATAGCACGGGTATCCGCCGCCCCATCCCCGGTTCCCCCACCAGCCTCGATTTCCCCACCAGTTGCCACCGCCGCCCCAGTAGCCGACGGACAGGGAGGAAAACACAGGCGCGGGCGCAAAGGCGGCTCCATTGTAATAGCCGCCGACGGGCGCGCCGTAGGCATACGGATCATACACCGCGCAAGACGAGAGTGAAAAAACGCCGAGCACACCGGCGGAGAGGGCGAGTAGGTTGGGTTTCATGCGAGTAGTGACGCGCCCCGCGCCGGCCCTATTCAAACTAAATTTTCCGCTGTTTTTGCGACTCCTGGCCTGTCCGCTGCTGTTCGCTAAACGCTTCCCGTTCCTTGCCCGACAGCCTTTGAGCGAGTATGGGGCGGCGCTGACACATGCGTTATCACGTCATCCACCGCACCACCTGCACCTACGAGAGTCCTGTCACAGTCTGCCATTACAATGCGCGGTTGGAGCCTCGCGTGCTTCCCACCCAGGACTGCCCGTGGCATGAGTTGACGATTCGTCCGGAGCCCGTGGAAAAGGCGGAGCGCGCTGATTATTTTGGAAACCACAGTGTCTATTTCGAGATCGAAGGCTCCCATCAGAAGCTCGAAGTTATTGCCAGAAGCCTGGTGGAAATCTCCCCTTCCGATCTGCCCGACCCATCCGTCACTCCCGCCTGGGAGATGGTGCGGGATGCATGTCGTGCCGATTTGCCTTCCACTGCGACGGCTGCGGGGGATTTTGGCTTCGCCTCCCAGCTTATTCCTGTTGGAACGGAGTTTGCCGATTACGCCCGCGCCTCCTTTCCCGCTCGTCGTCCCATTCTGGAGGCTGTGTGCGACTTGAACCGCCGCATTCATGAGGATTTTATTTTTGATCCCTCAGCCACCGACATCGCCACACCCGTGACCGAGGTATTGAAAAACCGCCGTGGAGTCTGTCAGGACTTCGCCCAGGTCATGATCGCCTGTCTTCGTTCCATTGGTCTGCCCGCGCGCTATGTCAGCGGTTATTTGGAAACGGAGCCGCCACCGGGGCAGCCCAAGCTGATCGGCGCGGACGCCTCCCACGCCTGGGTGTCAGTTTTCTGCGGCGAGGCCCACGGCTGGATGGACGCGGATCCCACCAACAACATCCTGCCGGAGCAAAGGCACATCACACTTGCCTGGGGGCGTGACTTTGCCGATGTCAGCCCGCTGCGCGGCGTCACTCTAGGCGCGGGCGAGCATCATCTTCAGGTGGCTGTGGATGTGCTTCCTGCCGGGGATTGAGGCGCATCCGTTCCGGGCCGGCGTGTGCATTTTTTCATCCGGGTCATCCTGCAAAGCGCGCTTTGACTTTTGCGGGATTCCAGGACATGGCGGGGCATGCTTGTTTTTGTTTATGGCACTTTGAAACGCGGGAAAAGCAATCATGCTTTTCTTGACGGGCAGAAATTTGCCGGCCTGGCGGTGACGCGGGCAGTTTACCGAATGTATGACGCGGGCGGGTATCCAGGACTCGTTTATGACGTCGAAAACGGGTGTCCAATCCGAGGGGAAGTATGGGATGTGGACGAGGCATGCCTGGAGCGGCTGGATGTGCTGGAGAATGTGGCGGGCGGCGATTATCAGCGCGAGAAAATCGCATTGGAGCCGCCGTTCGATGGATTGGATGTGCAGGGGTATCGCTGGCTGCTTCGGCTGACGGGGCTGAGAGACGCGGGCCAGTCCTGGTGATGCTCGCGGCTTTTGAGAATAAAGGAAAGATACGCCCTCCGCCTGCCGATAAACCGCATTCATATCCGTCATTCATGAAATCCCTCTACGCTTTAGCCCTGTTTCCAGCCTTGTTTGCTCACGCCGCGAACGACTGGAACCGTTTCCGCGGTCCGAATGGCAGCGGCGTTTCCGATGCGTCCGGTCTGCCAGACTCGGTGACATCCGAGACGACACTCTGGAAGGTTGAACTGGGCAAAGGATGGTCCTCGCCGGTGGTCTGGGAGGACAAGATTTTTGTCACCGCCGAGACGGGTGAGGACAGTCGCGCGGTGATCTGCCTGGATGTGAAATCCGGCAGGGAATTGTGGCGTCACGAGGAAAAGTTCGCGCCGCACAAGAAGCATAATTTCAACAGCTTTGCCAGCAACACGCCATTTGCCGATGCCGAGCGAGTTTATGTGAACTGGTGCACGGGCACTACCATCCAGGCGCTGGCACTGGATCACTCGGGCAGGGAACTCTGGAGGAACGAAGGTGTCGCCAACCACATTCATGAGCACGGATATGGTTCGTCGCCCATCGTGGTGGATGATGTGATGATCGTGCGCAGCGAGTTCGACTGGCAGCGGGATGGCAAGGTCTACACCGAGGATCCGGAGGAGCAGAAATGGAAGAGTTGTGTGGCGGGGCTGGACGCGGCCACTGGCAGGGAAGTTTGGAAGCTGGAGATTCCCAACACGCTGAACACTTTTTCGACACCCGCGGTGAATGTCCGCAAGGATGGCACGAAGGAGATCATCTGCGCCAACACCACCAGCGGCGTTTTTGCGGTGGACCCGAAGAAGGGTGTGATCAACTGGCAGTACAATCCCGGCTTCAATCAGCGCAACGTGGGCTCCGGTGTCCTGAAGGAGGGGCGTTATTTTTGCACCTTCGGCACAGGAGGCGGTGTGAAGGAGTTTGCCGCGATTGATGTCACTGGCAAGGAGCCGAAGCCTGTGAACTTCGAGTTCAGCCGGGGCCTGCCTTATGTGCCTTCACCGTTGGTGGTGGGAAATCTGATGTATCTGCTCGGGGATGGCGGCATCCTCAAGGCGGTGAAGTTCGACACGGGCGAAATGCTTTATGATGAGCGTGTCAACGGCAGCGCGGGCAGCAGCAAGTTTTTCGGCAGTCCTGTGGCGGCGGATGGCAAGATTTTTTGCGGCAGTCAGCAGGGGGATTTGATTGTGATCAAACAGGGCGAGAAATTCGAGCAACTTTCCGCCAGCAAGCTCGACAGCCCCATCAGTTCCAGCCCGGCCATCAGTGACGGCCGGCTCTTTGTGCGCACGGAAAAAATGCTTTGGTGCATCGGTGCCAAGGGCGCGCCGTTGCCTTGATCAGACCTTTCTTTTCCAAAACACCCAGCACTCCGGCGGGTGTGCCGCCGGGTTGATCGGGCGGATTTGCTGCACTTCAAAGGAGCGGATGGGCAGTTGATCCGCCCATTGGCCGATGACCTGCCGCTCCTCCCGGCCACCCTCGTGACCTGGATACACCGCCAGTGTCAGGAGACCGCCAGGTGCCAGGAGATGCAAAGCGGCATCAAGCGCGGGCAGGGTTGTCTCAGCGCGTGTGATGATGCCCTTGTCCGAGCCGGGCAGCCAGCCGAGGTTGAACATGATGCCTTTGATTCTGCCATGGAAGCTGCACGGAATGCTTTGGAGCAGTGATTCATGTCCGGCTTGAATCAGGCTGTGGCGGTTCAGTTGAATTCCGTGATCTTCGAGGCGGCGGCGTGTTGATTCCAGGGCGGCGGCTTGTACATCCAAAGCAAAAACATGGCCTTTAGGACCGACCAGATGGCTCAAAAAAAGCGTGTCATGACCGTTCCCCGCAGTCGCATCCACAGCGAGATCGCCAGCGCGCAGATGTGATTCCAAGAGAATATGCGACCATCGGACAGCGGAGGGAAGTCCTTGATGGGTTAGTGGATGAAGTTCCTGCATCGGCAATAGGAATACTGACATGCTCCTTCGCGGGCAAGCGTCGCTGACTGCAAACTTTGATATTTCAAATTTTAAACCTTTGCAAAGCATTGGCGCGGAACCTAAATTTCAGAATTAGCATATTTTTGATGCTGAGGGCTTTCTTTGGAAGTCCGAGCGCTGACGGGAATGCCTCTACAACTCTCGATCCAAGTGTGAACACGGTGGCGGATTTCACGGCCTGACCGGGGGCGGCAGCTTGTCCGGAACCAGTGTGTCCGCAAAAGACAAGCGGCGGCTTGCCATCTCCTCAAACACGCCCAAAATGCGCCTCCACTTTTTTCTGAACCGCTTGTGAGCCTTCATCATCCCACCGACGACCTCCGTGTGGCAGAAATCCTGCCGCTGATCCAGCCCGCTCTGCTTATGCACGAATATCCGCTGGGCGAGGACGAGGCCGCCTTTATCGAGGAGTCACGCCGTGCCGCCGAGGACATCGTGAAGCTGAAAAACGACCGCCTGCTCGTGGTGTGCGGGCCGTGCTCGATCCACGACATGAAGTCCGCGCTCGAATACTCCGAGCGCATCGTCGAGGCGCGCGCGAGGCACGCCGCCGACCTGGAGATTCAGATGCGCGTCTATTTTGAAAAGCCGCGCACCACGGTGGGCTGGAAGGGCTTCATCAACGATCCGCATCTCAACGAGAGCTACGACATCAACAACGGCCTGCGCGGCGCGCGCAGCCTGCTCATCGAGCTGGCGAAAAAGCGTGTCCCCGCCGCCACCGAGTTTCTCGATGTCATCACGCCGCAATACATCGCCGACGTGGTGGCATGGGGGGCCATCGGCGCGCGCACCACTGAGAGCCAGGTGCACCGCCAGCTCGCTTCGGGCTTGTCCATGCCCGTGGGTTTCAAAAACGGCACTGACGGCGGCATCCAGATCGCTTTGGATGCCATTCAGGCGGCGGCGGGAGAGCATTGTTTCCTTTCCGTGACCAAGGACGGCGTGGCGGCCATCGTGAAGACCCAGGGCAACGATGCCTGCCACGTCATTCTGCGCGGCGGCAAAGGCGGCACAAATTTTGATGCCGCCGCCATTCAAACCGTGGTGGACCAGCTCGGTCCGCGCGGTCTGCCCGCCAGCGTCATGGTGGATTGCAGCCACGGCAACAGCCTCAAAGACTACCGCAAACAGCCTCTCGTGGCCGACTCCCTGGCGGAGCAGCTCCGCCAGGGCAGCAAGGCCATCACGGGTGTCATGATCGAAAGCCACCTCGTGGAAGGCCGCCAGGATGCGAAGCCCGGCCAGGAGCTGGTGTATGGTCAAAGCATCACCGACGCCTGCGTGAACTGGGCCACCACCGAGACCATGCTGGAGCAGCTCGCGCAAGCAGTCCGGGAGCGGCGGAAACTTGGCTGATTCCTGATCCGCATCATGTTGAACGCCTCCACCGCCCGCGACGCCATCCAGCGCATGTCGGGCTGCCGCATCCTCGTCATTGGCGACGTGATGCTTGATCATTTCATCTGGGGCGCGGTGCGGCGCATCTCGCCGGAGGCGCCGGTGCCGATCGTCGAGGTCACGAAGGAAACGACTTTCCCGGGTGGCGCGGCCAATGTGGCGCGCAACCTCTCCGCGTTCACGCCGCACGCCTATTTGATGGGCCGGGTGGGCAAGGACAGCGCGGCGGGAGAGCTGACAAAACTCCTCAACGAGGAAGGCGTGAACACCAGCCCGATGCTGGAGAGCGACACGCTTCCCACCATTGCCAAGACGCGCATCATCGCGCGGCAGCAGCATGTGGTGCGGGTGGATCGTGAGATGATTGAAAAACTCAGCGCGGAAGAATTGCGGGAAGTCTCCCGCCGCGTTGAAGCCATGCTGCCGGATCTCGACGGCCTCATCATTGAGGACTACGGCAAGGGTTTCGTGACCCAGGCGTTTGTGGACCAGGTTTTGATGCTGGCGAAGGCGGCGGGAAAGCTCGTGACGGTGGACCCATCGCCGCGCAATCCACTGAGCTGGCGCGGGGCCACACTCGTGAAGCCGAACCGTCTGGAGGCTTTTGCCGCCGCGGGCATCCAGGACGCGCGCACACCCGGCCCGCCGCTGGAGGATGCGCGCCTTCTCGAAGTCGGGGAGCAGCTTCTCGATCAATGGGCGGTTGAAAAAGTGCTAGTGACGCTCGGCGAGCAGGGTATGATGCTTTTCCGCAGAAATACCTCGCCGCATCACATCCCCACGCGTGCTCGCGAAGTCTATGATGTCTCCGGCGCGGGCGACACCGCCATCGCCTTCCTCACCCTCGCGCTTGCCGCCGGTCTTAGTGACGAAGCCGCCGCCGACATCGCCAACCACGCCAGCGGCATTGTCGTTGGCAAGCTCGGCACCGCGCGCGTCAGCGTGGATGAGCTGTTGCAAGCCTTTGAAAATTGATTTCCGTCATGTCTGATTTTTCCACCATGTTCCAGGGCCATCTCGACGGCCACACCGCCACTCTGCAACGCCTGCAGGAATGCCGCGATGTCCTCGCCGCCATTGCTCAAGAATGGGTCACGGCATTAAAGTCGGGGAAAAAAGTCATCTTCTTTGGCAATGGCGGCAGCGCTGCCGACGCGCAGCATCTCGCCGCCGAGTTGGTGGTGCGTTACCGCGTCAACCGCCGCGCCTTGCCTGCCATCGCTCTGACCACGGACACCTCCATCCTCACCGCGCACAGCAACGACTACGGTTTCGAGACGGTTTTTGCGCGCCAGGTTGAGGCACTGGCGCAGTCTGGGGATGTTGTGGTGGGCATCTCCACTTCAGGGACGAGCAAAAACGTCGTCGCCGGCCTGAAGGCCGCGCGCGAGGCGGGCTGTGTGGTGGTCAGCTTTACCGGGCAAAATGGCGCCGACTGTGCCGCGCTTGCCCATCATGCCTATTGCGTGCCCACTCCTGTCACGGCCTATGCGCAGGAATGCCATCTGATGGCCGGGCATGTGCTCTGCGAGTATGTCGAGGCCGCCTTTGCGGTCGCCTAAATTCCATGGAGCACAGGCATCCTGCCTGTGCGGACAGGCGTCCCGCCTGTTTCCCATGCTTTCGTAGCATGTCAGCGTCTTCCCACACCCTGCGGCGTGCCTTGTCCGGCCTGCCCGTTTCCATCATGCTGCGAGTGGCACGGCTGCTCATCGGACTCGGGCTGGCGGCCATGCTGAACCGGCATCTTGGACCGGGAGGTGCCGGACAGATCATGATCGGGCTTGCCTGGGTGGCGCCTTTGCTTTGCCTGGCCGAGCTGGGTTTCAACCGGCTCACCGTCCGCGAGCTGGCTGCGCATCCTGACGCGGAGAGTGAAATTCTAGGCACGACTTTTTACACCCGCGTCATCACTGGCATTGTGCTTTGCGCGGCGGCGTTCGGTCTTTCCTTTTTGCTGGAGCCATCGGTGCGTGTGCTGGTCTGGGTGTATGCGCTGCTGCTGCCGACACACGCCTCCTCCGAGTTGTTGCTCTGGCTGGAGTCCAAAGGCCGGCTCGCCGAGGCGTCATGGGCGCAGTTTCGTGGATTCGCCCTCGCAGGAGTGCTCATGATCGCGGGTGTCATCGCCAAAGCGCCGCCCGTGTTTTTTGCCGTGACCTATGTGGTGGAAAGCTGGTCGGCCATTGCCATCCTCGTCTGGCTGCATCATCGCCAGGGCGGCTCCATGCGCGCTTGGCGCTGGTCTGGCGCGAGGTCCCTGAAAATGGTCCGCGAGGCATGGCCGGAAATGCTCGCGCAACTCGTGATGCTCATGCTTTTCCGTGTGGACACACTCATGCTCGGCTGGATGCGCGGCGATGCCGAGGCGGGCATTTACAGCGTGGCGGTGCGGCTCTCCGAGGTGGTGTATTTTGTCGCGCCACTGCTTGGAAGCGCGTTTCTTCCGCGCCTGGTGGAGTTGAGAAAAAATGATCCGGCAAAGTACGAGACGCGCTTTTCCCAGTATCTTGGAGTGAATCTCGCCTTTGCTTCGCTGTGCGGTCTGGGGCTCACGCTCACCGCGCCCTGGCTGGTGTGGCTTTTGGGCGGGAAGGCCTTTGCCGGCAGCGCCTCGATTTTGATGATTCATGCCTGGGGTGTGCTGGCCTACTACTTCGGTGTGGCGCGCACGCAATACCTCGCCGCCGAGCACCGGCTCCATGCGAATCTGCCGGCCGTGATCGCTGGTCTCGTCTGCAATGTGCTGCTGAATCTATGGTGGATACCTCAATGGTCGGGGCTCGGCGCGGCATGGGCCACGGTGGTTTCATACACGCTTGGCTGGGTGGTCATCACGGCCTTGTCACCCGGCCTGCGTCCGCTGCTGCGCCTGCAATGGCGCGGTTTGGCCGGGCTTCCCGCGTTGGCACGCGAGTCCTGGCGTGAACGCCGCGCTTTCTGGAATCCACGTCCCGCCGGCATCTCATGATCCGGTTCCTCCGGCCCCTGCTGAGAAAGTGGTGCCTCACGGCAAACACGATCCGTTATCGCGTCGAGTGGCCGCGTCTGGCCGATGCCATGCGAGTGTGCGGGCCGGTGGAGACGCTCTTCGATGGCGGCGCGGGGTCGGGTGAGTTTGCCAGGCGAATGCTGGATCATCACTTGTGCCGGAAGGTCATCGCTTTGGAGCCGGAAACGTTTTCATTGCTGCAACAAAACCTCGGTCATCGCAAAGAAGCGAGACTCATTGAAGGCTCGTTGCTGGAAGTGCCGCTGCCGGATGCCTGTGTGGACCTGGCGATGAGCACGCAAGTCATTGAGCATATTGAGGACCATGAGAGAGCTGTCGCGGAAATGGCGCGCATCACCCGGCCTGGAGGCTGGATTTTGATCACCGTGCCGCATCCGCCGGAACACTTCCCGCAGCCCGGTCATGTGCGCGAGGGCTATACGCCCGCAGACCTCACCGCGCTCCTTGCCCCCCTGAATTGCGCGCCCGTGCATACCGACTGGTTCCTCACCCGGCCAACCACCACGCGGTTTCTGCGCGCCTGCCGCCTGCCGTTGAAAGGTGTGTATCTGCCCGCGGCATGGGCGGACTGTGAGACGGCACTCACTCCAGAGGAGCGTCGCGTGCAGGAGCCCTTTGGCATTCTCATGCTGTTTCAAAAGAAGCCATGAGCGGCGAGCTTCGTCACGTCCTCTGGGTGGATCCGAACGCCACGCAGAGCAGCCCTTCGATGAAAGGTCTGATGTCAGCCCTGCCAGCGCTTCGGGAAAACGGCTGTGAAGTCGAGTTCTGGTGCCTGCGCTGTGACGCGCCGGAGGGTCTCGCCAAGGTGCGCAGGCTGCCTGCCGTACCCTGGCTGGGGACATTGGAAAATGTCTGGTTCGTCCTGGTGGCGAATGTTTGTTATGTCTTGCGTTCGCTTTATTTCGGGCGGCCCGCGCAGGTGGTGGGCAGCACGGGCGCTTATTGTCTGTTTGCCGATGTGGTCCATGCGCACTTTGACAGTGCCGAGTGGTTGCGCGTCCAGGCGAGGCTGGGTGGCATGTCCTGGCGAGATCGTCTGCGGCGGCAGATCACGCGGATTGGCGCGGCTTTGGAATGGATGTCCTGGCGCTCGCCCTGGACACGCGCTGTGGTGGCTGTCTCCGAGGGCATGGCGGGGCATTTGCGGCAACGGCTTGGAAATGCAAAATCCGTGCGGGTGCTTGCCAATCCCTGCGACACAGGCCGTTTTCATCCAGGCGCGCGCGGACAGTGGCGCGAAACCATGCGGGAACAGTTGGGCTATGATGCCCGCGCGTGCGTCTTTCTTTTCATTGCCACCGGTCATTTGCAGCGGAAAGGCTTCTGGTCCGCTCTTCGGGTGCTGCATCGTTTGAGGTCGGAGGGAAAAAAAGAGATCCGGTTTCTGGTGGTCGGAGGCTCCGACACGATGTGGCAGGCTGAGAAAAAACGCATCGGGAAAGCAGCGCCTGATCACGAGGCATGGGTGACGCTGGCTGGCAGCACGACAAATGTGGAGCGCTTTTATGCCGCAGCGGACGCGTTTCTGCTGCCCTCGCATTTTGAAACCTACGCCCTGGTGGCACAGGAGGCGCTGGCCTGCGGGTTGCCGGTTTTCGTCACTGCCTACTGGGGGCAGGAGATGTATCTGCGCCAGGGTGAAAACGGCTGGCTGCTGCCCTGGGATGAGGATGGCATGACCGCGGTTTTGGCGGACGCGCTGGACCAGCGCCCATGGCAGGCAAGGACGGAACATTTCATAGATGCACGGGAGTATGGCCGGGCATGGTCGCAAGTTTTTCACGAGCTTTTGAAGTCCCCGCATGAGTGAACCCTCCAGAGGCGCGTCATCTGTGCTGGTCATCCTGGCAGGGATGGGGCTGGTGCTTTACATGCTGACTGCGGTGCTGTTGTCGGAGGGCAATCTCGTGGGCCAGCTTTGCCGCTTTCTTTTGGTGGCGGGTTTTGTCATGGGGGTGCTGCTGCCCAGGCCGGCCTTTGTTTTTTGGCTGATCGGCTGCGGTTATCTCGACCTGCTCAAGCGCCTCATGGTCGTCTCCGGGCGCATGTTTCATGACGACTTGTTTTATGTGCTCGGCGTGGCTCCGGCCACTTTCGCGGGCATCGCGGCGGGTGCTTTGCTGCACGGGCTGTTCGGCGGCGTCAAGCTGCGCTCCGCGCATCTGGGGTTGCTGGCGGCCGGGTGTGTGATGGTGCTGCTCAGCGCTTTGATGTCCCTGCGCACCAACGGCATGTCCCTGCGCGCGCTCGGGCCGGATGTGGCGAACGCCGGCCTGTATGCCCTGCTCATCTTTGTGGTGCCCGCGCTTTATCAGGATCGTGTGTCGGTGATGAGGCTGCTGCGTCTGCTGCTGCTCGCCTGGACGCCGGTGATGCTCTACGGCGTCTATCAGCAGGTGAACGGCTTCCAGGAGTTCGAGATAGACTACCTCAAGACGGGCATGAGCATCGAGATCAAGCAGCTCTTCAGCGACCGCGTGCGCGCCTTCTCGACGCTGAACTCACCCACAGCCCTGGGCACGATCGCGGGTGGTCTGTGCGCCATGGCGCTCGTGCTCGGATGGCGGCCTTTGAACCGCCGGCAGACTGCCGCTTTGGCTTCTCCGGTGGCCTGGATGCTGGCGCTGGTCTATGCCGCTGGAATGATGGCCTCCACCGTGCGCACCTCGCTGATGATACCTGTGGCGGGACTCATGGCGGCATGGGCCTTCCGTCACCGGGGTGTGACTTGGATGCTGTATGCGGTCATGGTGCTCGCTTTCGCCTTGCTGGTGCTCTCGGCGGACTTCATTTTGAACCGCATCTCGGTCTGGAATGACCTTGCAACTACGGGTGCCCTGAGCCGGATGCTGGGAGCGGAGATGACGAGCATCGGCACCTTCAGTGACCGTTTGATGGGCTTCCGCAACATCATCCTGAACCCAGACGCCTACACATGGTTCGGTTACGGCTCCGAGCGCGGCAGCGATCCTTCGGACCCGCTCTACAACCATGACCTGATCTCGAACATGATCGTCCGCTATGGATGCGTGCCGCTCGCGGTGATGAGTCTGGCGGGGTTTGTGATCGCCCGGCATGTGCATCGTGCCGTGCATCGCGTGCGGGATGTGGATGATCAACGCCTCGCCGCCGCCTGTCTGGGCGTGGCCTTCGCGGTCGTGGCGGCGTCGTTGTTGAGCGGCAATGTTCTGGCGACTTTCCCGAACAACGTCGTCTTCTGGTTGCTCGTCAGCATCACGCTGATGCTTTCGATGACTGGAGTCAAAACCAGGGCCAAAGCCGCGCCGGATCAGCTTGAGCCTCAGAGCGCCGACGTGCCAGCGGCTGTGATGCGGGCGCACAGGCAGCACATCCCGTCATGAAGCCTCGTTTGCTGTTGATCGGGCATACCTATGCCGCGCTGGAGAACCGGAAAAAAATCCAGGCGCTGGCCGCGCATTTCGAACTGGTGTGTGTGACCTCGGAGATCGAGTCCCGTGTCATTCTTGGGCGGCCCGCCTCTGACTTTGACAATGACAGCGACGCGCCTGGACGCGCCTATGAGCTGGTGCGGCTGCCAAGGACATGCGTGAAGGACACCGCGTTTGCGTATCCGGGGCTTGGCGTGGTGATGCGTCGAATGAAGTTTGATGTGATCCTGGTCGAGAACGAGCCCTGGGCTGTGATCTGCTGGCAGGCGCGCTTGCTTGCCGGGTGGCTGCAATCCAGCGCCCGCTTTGTGGTCTTCACCTGGGAGAATCTGGTGAGGCCGGGCGTCAAAGGCAGGATTCTCTCCGTCATCTACCGCGCTTCGACGCTCACCACGGACGGCTACATCGCAGGCAACAAGCGGGCGGCGGAGATCCTGGTGAAGCATGGGGCTGGAAAAGAAAAGGTGCTGGTGGCGCCGCAGCTTGGGGTGGATTTGGCAAATCATCACCCGGTCGGGGAGCGGGAAAAAATGCGACTGCGTGTGGTGAACGGCCTGCCGCCGGATGCCTTCATTGCGGGCTATTGCGGACGGCTCACCGAAGAGAAGGGAATGGATGAGTTGCTGCGCGCCGGTGAAACGCTGGCGGGAGAGGGAATGCATCTGGCCTTGCTTGGTGCCGGGGTGATGCGGGAGCGGCTGGAGCAGCTCCCAGCCCGGCATGAATGGATGCATCTGCTGCCGCCGCGGCCGCACTTTGACATTCCTGATTTCCTCCGCTGCCTGGATGTTTTTGTCCTGGCAAGCAAGCCGCTGATCAACCGGGACAACTGCTGGGAGGAACAGTTCGGCCATGTGCTCATCGAGGCGATGGCCTGCGGCGTGGCGACATTGGGTTCCAGCAGTGGGGCGATACCGGAAGTGCTCGGTGATGAGCGGGCTGTCTTTGAATGGGGAAACGCGGAGGCTTTGACCAAGCGACTGCGTGTGATGAAGAATGACGCGGCTTTGAGAACCGAACTGGCGCGGGCGCAACGCGGGCGGGTGGAGCGTCACTACACACACGATGCGGTGGCGGAGCACTGGGCGCGGTTTCTGACCGGCCTTCATGCGGGAAAGGAAATGATGCCATGAACTATCGCGACATTTTGTATCGAGACTACTCGTCGCATTTCGGAGGAATGAAGGCGCATGATGCCAGGGTGCAGTTCGCGCAATATGCGGCGACGTATCTCGCGCTGCCGGAACGCGGCACGGCAGTGCTCGACATCGGCTGCGGCAAGGGCGAGTGGCTGGCGTGGATGGCGGAGCAGGGATTTGATTCGCTGACGGGCGTGGATGGCTCCGTGTCTGATCTGGAGATGGCGCGCGGGCATGGGCCGGCAAAGGCCGCGTGGGTAAATGAGGATGGGATCGCGTTTTTGGAGAAGAACCCGCGCGGCTTTGCTCTCATTCATGCAAAGGATGTGATAGAGCATCTGACCAAGGAGGAATTCATCCGCTTTCTTCTGGCGGCGCGCGCGGCTCTGAAAGAGGGCGGGCGGCTCTGGCTGATGACTTTCAACGCGCAGAGTCCGATGGCCTCGGCCACGCGGTATGGCGACTTCACACATGAGACGGGCTACACGCCGGCGAGCCTGGCGCAATGCCTGCGCGCGTGCGGTTTTGGCACGGTGGCTGTTTCCGGCCGGCATTACTGCTCTTTGAGTCCCGGCGGGCGCGCGCGTTGGATGCTCGGGCGCTGCTTTTATGCCCTGGCACGAAGGGTCTTGAGGCTGCGGCACGGCGCGGGTGCCGCCACGGCTGGAGTGGACCTGCACACGGCATTGCCGGATTTGTTTGCGGAGGCACGGGCATGAGACGGGTCTTGATATATTTCCGCGAGATTCTTGTCTCACTGCCGCTGGCCTTGATCAAAGGCTGGAGGTGTTTCGGCTGGCGCGGGAGCTGGCTGGCTTTTCAGGATTTGGTTTTCACACGTCTGTTTTTTTCCGTGCGGGTGCCTGGCTTTGGCGTGCTGAGGCGGCGCAATGAGGCGCGGAGTTTGATGGACAATTTCTGCCTCGGCGAGCTGAGGTGCGAGGAGGTGGAGCAGGCTTTGCGCAGTCACGAGGCACCCGTAGTGGTGGACCTTGGCATCAATCTCGGCATGAGCGTGCGCTGGTGGTTTCACCTGAATCCGAAGGCGCGTGTCACCGGACTTGAAATGATGCAGGAGGCGCTGGACTACACGGGGGCGAGGCTTTGTGAAAGCCATCCCGAGGCGGATTGGACGCCGGTTTGCTGCGCGGTGTCCGCCGCGGATGCCGAGGCGATGGAAGTGTGTTTTGACGATGCCCTGGAGGGAACGACGAGCGCGGTCCGGTCAGCGGGCACGCAAAAGCGGAGTGTGCCTGCGCGCTGTCTGGACAGCGTGGTGCGGGAGGATGAGGTGGTGCTTTTGAAGTGCGACATCGAAGGCTTCGGCGGGCATGCTTTGGAAGGCGCGCGCGCGGTCTTGAAAAGGACGCGCTATGTGGTGACGGAGACCCACGGGCCGGAGGAGATGGAGCGCATGAGCCGGGTGCTTTTTGAGGAGGGTTTTGCGCCCTTCAAGCTGGCGGCGCGGTCGCTTTGGTGGCGCTCGTTGGAGTTCAAGCTTTAGCTTGTTCAATGAACTCCCGCTGCGGAGTCAACTCCCGTGTCGCCTAAAGGCTT
>DDQZ01000034.1:0-34317 GCA_002343505.1 Verrucomicrobiaceae bacterium UBA2429
CCCCTGCCCCGGCCAAGAAGGAGGAACCCAAAAAAGACGAGGCAAAGAACACCGAACCAAAGAAAGGAGCGGCCAAAAAGGAGGAACCCAAACCCGCCGCCACTCCCCCTGCGTCAAAGCCCGCCAATACTCCCCCGACTCCGAAACCCGCTGACGCGCCGCCGACACCGAAACCCGCCGCCAAACCCACCGACGCCCCGCCGGCACCCAAGGCCAATTGAACTCAATAGACTTGGCGGACATTTTCCGCACTGTCCAGCAGGCTCAGACTGCCATCGGGAAGCTCCAGCTTGAGCCTTCCCTCCTCATCGAGATCTAGCGCTCGCCCGACCACTTCACGCCCGTGCTGCCAGGCGCGAATTTGCCTGCCAAGCAGCAAACTGCGTGAACGCGCCTCCCTCAGCGCAACGCTGAATCCAGAGTCAAGCCGCCCCAGGTGACTGTGCAAAGCGCTTAGCAGGGCCAAAGCCAGCTCATGCCGGTCCAGGTCCATCCTGACTTCATCGCCAAGCTCCAAGGCAAGCGAGGTGGCCTCGGAGGCGATTCCCGGCGGGAAAACGCGCGTGTTCACATTCAGCCCGATGCCAAGCACGAGCATGAGACCTTCAGGACCGTTCAGTGTCTCGGCAAGCAGTCCTGAAACCTTGCGCCTTCCAAGAAAAATGTCGTTCGGCCACTTGATGACAGGACGTAGTGGCAGCACGCGCTCGATGGCCTGGCAAACAGCCAGCGCCGCCAGTGTTGTCACGCGCGGCCAAAGCACCGGAGGCGCAGCGGGCCGCAGAAGCAGGGAGAGCATGAGGTCGCGCCCTGGCGGCGTGATCCAGCGGTTTTCACGCCGCCCGCGCCCGGCAGTCTGGCTTTCCGCAAACAGCACAGCGCCCGGCGGCTCACCGCGCAGCGCGACTGCGCGGAGGTCATCGCTGGTGGACCCGGTCTCGGCGGTCACTGAGACACGCCAGGGCAGGCTATCCCGCTCACAGGCATCTTGAAGAACGGCTGCATCCAGGGCGGGCATGGCATTTCAAGCATCAGGATCCCCCGCATGGACCTTGTCGTGGTCGCCGCAGGTTTCGAGGTGGGTGATGATCTGCATTTTCACCGGCATGGCGGCGATGACGGCACGCTCGATCTCGGTGGCGCGGCGGTGCGCGTCGCGGAGCAGAATGCCGTCCGGAAAAAGCAAATGCACGTCCACATGATGGAGGTGGCCGGAGTTGCGGTGGCGCAGCGCGTGAAAACTGACGCCGCGCGCGGATGTCTCATGCGCGAGCGCCTGCTCCAGTTGGCGGGCGACGGCGGGATCCGCCTCGTCCATGAGACCGGTGACACTTTCCCGCACAAGGCCCCAGCCGGAGAAAAGGATGTTGGCGGCGATCAAGAGACCGAAAAGAGGATCCCACCACAGACTGCCTGTCAGCACGGTCATGGCAAGACCCGCGAGCGCGCCAAGACTGGTCCATGCGTCCGTCAGCACATGACGTCCGTTGGCGCGGAGGATGAACACGTCAAGCCGGCGGCCAGCGCGCATGAGGAAAAGCCCAAGCGCCAGATTCACCAGGATGGCAACGCCGGTGAGCACCATGCCCTGGTCCAGGTTCACCACCCCCAGCCCAGACACCCAGCGGCGTACCGACTCGAAGGCGATGAACACAGCCGCCGCCAGAATGAGCGCCCCCTCCACTCCGGCTGAAATGAAGGCCACTTTGCTGTGGCCATATGGATGATTGGCGTCAGGCGGCCTCTGGGATAGAGCCAGGCTGAAACTGGCAAAAAAGACAGCCGCCAGATGCACCACAGACTCCGCCGCATCCCCCAGTATGGCCGCCGAGCCGGTCAAGGCCCAGGCGCCGAGCTTCAGCGCCAGCATGAGGAAGCTGGCCGACAATGACCAGCGCATGGCGCTGCGCGCGGCGGCCTGGGCTTGGGCGTGCTTCATCATGCCGCCAGCATCGCCCAAACTGTGAAAACCGCCATCCATGTCCGCAAACCGCGGTCAAGCCTGCTTCTGACCATCCTCATGATGATCGTCCTCATGATGGTCCTCCTCGTCATGGCGGTCCTCGCGCGGATCATGCCCTTCCTGATGCTTGATGTCCGCATGCTCCGTGACGCCTTTGAGGTGGGTCTTGAATTTGCGCACGCGCTGGCGCTCGGGCAGAGGGCTGATCTGCATGTTGATGTTGCGCCCGGCCTGCTTGGGCTCCTGGTCTGCGTGCCCCATGGTCTGAAGGTCGGTCTTGATCTTGGCGGCAAGCTCGTGGCCCAGCTCCTGGTGCGCCATCTGCCGGCCCCTGAACTGGAGTTGAATGCGCACTTTGTGCCCCTCGGCCAGGAAGTCCTCCGCATGGATGATCTTGATCTGGTAGTCATGGGGATCAATGCCGATTCGGAACTTGAGTTCCTTCACCTTGCCGCCCTTGTGGTGCTTGTGGGACTCCTTCTTGTGCTTCTCCTGGATGTATTTCCACTTGCCGTAGTCAATGATTTTGCAGACTGGAACTTCAAGATTGGCAGCCACCTCGACGAGGTCGAGACCGCGCTCGCGCGCCATGCGCAGCGCCTGCCCCGTGGGCAGCACACCGTATTGCTGGTTCGTCGCCCCGTCCACCACCCGCACCTTCGGCGCACGGATGCGCTCGTTGACGCGCGTCTGGTCCGCGTAGCGGTTGTTGTTGCGGTTGCCGCGCGGCGGCCCGAAACCCGCCCCCATATTGCCGCGGAAAGCGGGCGCGCCGCCAGCGGAAGCAGTCCGCTGGGACGGACGGGGAGGACTTCCAGCCGATCCCGCCGGCCTGACTTGCCCCTGACCGGATTGATGTGACTGCCCGCCTTGAGCCGGTTTGAACTGGCTGCTATTGATGTTCTGGAATGGATTGCTTATGGGGAACCTCCGGGTGGTTTTGATTCAAAGACGAATCTCTCTTTGAAAAAGCTGGCAGGCTGCGCGGTGAATGGCTGACATATCAAGCCGTGTGAACCTGGTGGTGCATGGACAGCCATTCCTCAACCCGTTCATGCGGGAGATGGGAATGTGATGCTGCGTATGTCATGCGTCTGGAAAATCATGGGTGGAAGCGGATGTCTTCATCGCTGCCTCCGGGCGGAATAGTCCGCCGCTGACCACAACGAACTTGATAGTCGGATTCTTAGCGCGCGGCAAGACAAATTCCGGCAAAGTCCTCGTCACCCACGGATTCTGCGGAAATGTGGACGAATGAATGGAAGCCTCCGGAGCCAGCCGCGCGCGGGTGGTTTCGATCATCCGCAGGCAGGCGATATTATTCACCACGCCGCCGCAATCGGTGTCGAAAAACTTGATATCTTCGCGGGCCTCAATGGTTGGGTATGCATGGTCCGCCCATTTTTTTGGAGGTCCTGGCCATCCCGTAATCGAGTTCTCCCGGTCCGTGAAGTTCTTTTGAAATGCCCCTTGCCTATTTGGATTACACCTGTAATCCATGTGGGTCACAAGTGTAATCCTTGCGCATGAATTTCTTATCTTCACCTCTCTGCGCCATACTCATCTCTACAGTGCTCCTGTTTGGAGTCTCTGGGCACGCAGCCGAGAAGTACGACAACCCCACGCCGTGGTCCTACCAGCGGCTTCAGCGTCCGGCAATTCCGGCCACGAAGGACACCGCATGGCCGAAGGACGACCTCGACCGCTTCATCCTCGCTCGTCTCGAAAAGGAAAACCTCCGCCCCATCGGCGATGCGCCGCGTGCCACGCTCATCCGGCGTGCGTCCTTCGACCTGCGCGGTCTCCCTCCCTCTCAAAGTGAGGTCGATGCCTTTCTGCGTGATCCATCATCTGATGACGCCGCCTTCGCGAAGGTCGTGGACGCCTTCCTCCAATCCGAACGCTTCGGCGAGCGCTGGGCGCGGCATTGGCTGGATGTCGTGCGTTATGCGGACAGCGTCGGTCGCGTGTGGAATGCGCCGTTTCTGTATGCCGCGCGGTATCGCGACTGGGTGATTGATTCGCTCAACACAGACAAGCCCTACAACCGCTTCGTCGCCGAGCAGATCGCGGGTGATTTGATTCCTGCGAAGACCGTTTTGCAGAGTCGTGATCAGATCGTCGGCACCGGCATGCTCGCGCTCGGCAGCATGAATCTTCAGGAGGGCGACTATGAGCAGCACATCCTCGATCAGGTCGATGACCAGATCGACGTCGTCTCACGCGCCTTCCTCGGCATCACCATCGCCTGCGCGCGCTGCCACGATCACAAAACGGAGCCGGTGAGCCAGAAGGACTACTATGCGCTCGCGGGCATCTTTTACAGCAGCCGCACGCTCAGCGGCACGCCGAACCGCAACGACGGCGTCGCCGGTGGTTACGTCAGCCCCGAGGCGCTCGTCGATCTGCCCACCGAGCTCGATGAAGCTGTCGGCCCGCCGCAAAAACTGCCCGCCGGCATTCACTCGATGGATGACATCCGCGAGCTCGGCAATCCGAAGCAAACCATTCGCTACGACCACGATCCGCACTTCTGCATGGGCGTCATCGACGGCGAAATCAAAGACTGCGAGATCGCCATCGGCGGCGACCCGCACGATCGCGACACCGCGCCGAATCGCGGCGAATTGAAGCTCCCCGCCTTGCCACCGATGCCGAAAGTGCCCGCGCAAAGCTCCGGCCGCCTCGAATTCGCCCAATGGCTCACGCAGCCCACGCATCCGCTCACCTCACGCGTCATGGTGAACCGCCTCTGGCAGCATCTTTTCGGCGAAGGCCTCGTACGCACACCCGATGACTTCGGCATCACCGGCGCCGATCCCACGCATCCCGATCTGCTCGATCATCTCGCCATCCGTTTCGTCACGAACGGCTGGAGCGTGAAGAAAATGATCCGCGAGATGATGCTGAGCCGCACCTACCGACTCGCCACCACCGGCAATCCCGAGCATCCCGATGCGGGCAACAAACTCCGCTGGCGACAAAACCCGAAGCGCCTCGAACTCGAGCCGCTGCGCGACACGCTCCTGCAACTCGCCGCTCAGCTTACCTTCGACCGCCCCGAAGGCATCCAAGTCGCGGGAACCGGCGGCAAAGGTCGTCACGGTGTCACGCGCGGCCTGCTCGGCATCGAGGAGCCGTATCGCACGATCTATCTCCCCGTCGTGCGGGACAACATCCCTGAACTCTTCAGCACCTTCGACTTCCCCGGCCCCACCCAAATCAAAGGCCAGCGCGACGTCACCACCGTCGCTCCGCAGGCCCTGTTCTTCATGAACAACCCCATCGTCGAACAACTCTCCGCCCAAATCGCCGAGAAGGCCGGCAAAGACACCCAAGCCATCTACAAGCTCATTTTGGGCCGCGATCCCACCTCCGAAGAAATCACCGACGCCCGCGATTTGGACGACCAAACCCTCGTGCAGGCGCTTCTCGGCACGGCGGAGTTTCGATATGTGTTTTGAAACCATGAACGCGTTCGCATTTGATCAGGGTTTGAAGCCCAACGGGCTTCTGTCATGCAGCCCAGGGTTGCGCGAAGCGCTACCCTGGGTCCAACGCGTCACGTTCACCTCAGGTGCATCAACCCCAACGGGGTTGCGTCAACCGCCGCCAGTTCCATCGGCCTCCGTTCGCGATAGAGCCTTCGATGGACGGAACCCCGTTGGGGTTCGTTGTGATATGTCGTGGGGTCTATCGCTGACCCAGGGTTGTTCCAACCCTGGGCTGCATGACGAAAGCCCTTTGGGCTTTGAAGGATCACGAACCCAGTCTTCGGCCCCAACCTCAACCTTGCCAGTTTCATGACCACTCGTCGTTCCATCCTCCAATCCACCAGCGCTGGCTTCGGCTGGCTGGCGTTTAATGCGCTGCATCAGCAGTGGGCGAATGCGGCGGCACCGCCGAAGACGATCAATCCACTGGCTCCGAAGGCTCCGCATTTCGCGGCGAAGGCGAAACGCGTGATCTTCATGTTCATGCAGGGCGGGCCGAGCCATCTGGACACGTTTGATTACAAACCGGAGCTCGTGAAGGCCCACGAGCAAAAGGTGGCGAAATACATGGGCACCGCGTTCGACTTCAAACTGCGTGGCAAGAGCGGCCTCATGATCTCCGACGCGTTTCCGGAGCTTTCAAAGCACGCGGATGACCTCTGCATCCTCAACGGCATGCAGACACGCACGAACGCGCATCAGATGGCCACCGTGGCGCTGCATATCGGCAGCGAAACGTTTGTGCGGCCTTCGATGGGAGCGTGGATCGTTTACGGCCTCGGCACCGAGGCGGAGGACCTGCCAGGCTTTGTCACCATCAATCCCGTGGCCGACACCGGCGGCGCGATGAACTACGGCTCAGCCTTTTTGCCCGCGAGCTTTCAAGGCACGCGACTCAGCACCACCGGCGGCGGCGTTCCCGATCTCTCGAACGGCCGCCTCAGCGACGCGCAGCAGCGCAAGCAGATCGAATTCATCCAAAAAGCCAACCGCAGGCTCCTCGCAGGCGATCCGGGCAATCCCGACCTCGAAGGCGTGATCCAGAGTTACGAGCTGGCCTACAAAATGCAGACCAGCGTGCCTGATGTGCTCGATCTCGACCAAGAGCCCGCGCACATCCGCGAGCTGTACGGCCTCGACAACGCCGACACGGAGCGCTTCGGCACGCAATGCCTCATGGCGCGACGGCTCGCCGAAAAAGGCGTGCGCTTCATCCAGCTCACCAGCACCGGCTGGGATCATCATCAGCAGCTCCGCGAAGGCATCACCCGCCAGGCCACATCCATCGACAAACCCATCGCCGGCCTCATCGCCGACCTGAAGCAGCGCGACATGCTCAAGGACACCCTCATCCTCTGGGGCGGCGAATTCGGCCGCGGATCGAGCTACGACAACGAACCCTACAACGGCCGCGGACACAACGGCCGCGGCTACACCATGTGGATGGCCGGCGGCGGCGTGAAAGGCGGCTTCGCCTACGGCAGCACCAACGCCATGGGCGACACCGCCGAAACCGGCATCATCACCACGCATGACCTGCACGCGACGGTCCTCCATCTCATGGGCATCAACCACGAACGCCTCACCTACCGCTACTCCGGCCGCAACTTCCGCCTCACCGACGTACACGGCGAGGTGGCGAAGGATATTCTGGCGTGATAAGGAGGCGGTCTCACGCCGGATGCGTCGGGCAAAATGAACGAATTACCCGAAAGAACTTTGGATTGCCAAATTCATGCCGAATGGATAAATCAGTGACACGTCGAACTCCGACAAAGAAAAAACATCGTCATGAAATCCATACTCGCCATTCTCGCACTCGCAGCGTTCTCATCCTTGTCCGCAGCGGAACCTCTGAACACCATCTGTCCGGTTTCTGGAAAACCGGCCAATCCCTCGATCACCAGCAACTACAGCAAGACCGTGGCAGTGTGCTGCGACCGCTGTGTTTCCCAGTTCAATGCCACACCCAAGGCCTATCTGCGGAACATTGTCACTGCCAACGGCGTGCAGTGCCCCCTCAGCAAAAAGAAGGCGGACGCTTCGAAGAAAGTGACCTACAGCCGCCAGGTGGCCTTTGCGGACGCGGCCAGCAAAGCGGCCTTTGATGCCGCGCCTGACAAGCACATCATCGAAGTGAGGCAGTGAGTGCATTCGTCAAAAACACGGCGGCTCCCGGCAAGGAAGCCGCCGTTTTCTTTCTTCGACAGAGAATCAGGCCGCTTCGTCGCGGGGTTCGATGAGGCCGTATTCGCCGTCCTTGCGGCGGAACATGATGGCCAGGCGGTGTGTCTTTTGATTGTGGAAGACAACGAAGGGACGGTCGCTGATCTCGAGATCCATGATGGCCTCATCCGGATAAAGAGGGCGCACCTTGTAATGCTCGTTGTGGATGTAGGCGGCCTCGACGTGCTCCTCCTCGGAATGGAGATCGTCCGCATGGAAGACGTGCTGTTCGAGATGACGGATGCTGCCCTCCTTGCGCGGGCGGTGGCTCTTGAGCAGGCGGGTTTTGAACTTGCGCATGCGCCGGGCGATCTTCGCGATGGATTCATCAATCGAGGCGTAGATGTCCTCCGTGGTGCTTTTCACCTCGATGACAATGTGGTTGGCGCAGAAAAGGATGATCTCGGCAATCTGGCGGTGGTGTTCGATGTCAAGGATCACCTTTGCCTCAATGATGCGCGGGTAGTCGAGATGAAGACCCTCGATTTTTTTGTGGGCGTAGTCACGAATGGCTTCGGTGATCTCGACATGGCGTCCGGTTACGATGACCGGCAGGTTCACGTTGTGTTTTTGCATGGTATGTGTCCTCCTGATGTATTGGGGGTTGGTGGTTGAAATCTGTCACATGGTGAAGCCCTCGCCAAGATAAAGCCTGCGCGCCTCGGGGTCGTTGACAAGAAAATCCTTGGAGCCATGCCGTCTGACCTGCCCCTCGTAGATGAGGTAGGCGCGATCCACAATGTTAAGGGTCTCTCGAACATTGTGGTCGGTGATGAGGATGGCGAGACCAGCCTGACGCAGCATGCGGATGATGTCCTGGATTTCGCTCACGGCGATGGGGTCCACACCGCTGAAAGGCTCGTCGAGCATGAGCAGCTTCGGCTCAGTGACAAGACTGCGCGCGATGGTCAAACGCCGTTTTTCTCCACCTGAAAGAGTGAGTGCCAGGTTGTCCGCGACATGGTCAATGCCGAATTTCTCCATGAGCTGCTGGCACTGGTCCTCCCGCTCCTGGCGGCTGAAATTCTGCGTCTCCATGACCGCGATGATGTTTTCGCGAACAGTGAGCCGGCGGAAAATGGACTCCTCCTGGGGAAGATAGCCCATGCCAAGACGCGCCCGTTTATACATGGGCAGTTGTGTGGCGTCGCTGCCGTCGAAGACGACTCTGCCTCCGTTGGGCCTGACAAGACCGACGATCATGTAAAATGTGGTGGTTTTGCCAGCCCCATTCGGCCCCAGCAGACCCACGATCTCGCCCGCATTGACCTCGATGTTGACCCCGTTCACGACGGCACGTCCGTCATAAACCTTCTTCAGATCCTCCGTGTGCAGCAGCATCCCAGTCCCGCTTTCCTGTTCTGGAATTTCGCGGATGCCCCTGCTTGTGTTGGATTTGCCAGCCGTCATGCCTCCAGCCTCCTCAACGCCCGGAGTTGCCGCCCTCCCGCGTGTCCGTGCTCTTGTCCTCGTCATTCAAAATGATGGTGCGGGGCCGTCCTGTGGTGCGCAGTTTGCCATTCGGGTCAAAGATCATCAAAGTGTCCGGCTGGGTGGCAAGGTGCAGAATGTTGCCACGCTGGACCTGGGGGTAGTTGCTCATGATGATCTCTCCAGTGCCGGCTTCATAAACAGCCTTCCGGCACTTGCCGATCTGCGTCTCGCCCTCCTCAGTGAGTTTTTCGATGGTCACGGTGGAGCCGGTGGCAGTGGCTTTTTTGACACCCGCATTCCCGGTCTTTTTCTCCTGGGTGGCGCCGTCATCCGGCCCTGGCTTTTTTTTCTGACTGCCGGCTTTTTCTTCCTGCGTGTCGGATTTGTCTTTCTCCTTGTCCTCCTCGTTCTCCATTTCGACAACCAATTCGTCGCATTCAATATAGAACTGGGGATGTCGGGCGCGGACACGGCCTGTGTAAACAAACACCGCCTGTTTCAAGTCGAACACCGAGCTGTCCGCTTCTATGACCACGGTGGGCACACGGGGTTTGGACGCCGCTTGATCCAGAGGAAGCAAAGTTTGGGGCTGGGGGCCGGAGGGCTGTTGTTTCGCCGGCCCCCCCTTTTCACCCACCGATTCGCCTGATGAGCCGGAATCCATCCTTTTTCGCGCCTCGGGCAGAAGCGAGTTGGCGGCGTCCACGGCCTGTTTTTTCAGTTCGGACGATTCCAGGGCTGATTTTGCGGCTTCCGCTACCCCTGCGGGTATTTGTTCCGACATTTGCCTGGCGGCATCGCCGGCCTTCTCAAGCGCGCCATCCTCCCTGGCCTGCTGAAGTTTTTGCGCCGCGTCCCGCAACTCCTTTTTCACCGCCGGCGCGTCCTGCCCGTGCGCGTCCACCGCCATGAGCATGGCGGTCAGCAGAAGGTGGTGAAGGTTTTTCATCTCAGTCAGCGCCGGGTTGTGATTGCTTCGATTGGCCCGTTTGCGGTCCCGTGTCAAAGATGAATGTTTTGACGCGGCCCTTCATCGCTCCGATTGAGGTGGTCGCGTCAAACACCATGGAGTCGCCCTCCGCCTCGAAATCCGAACGAATGACACGACTGCGCTCCCCGCTGCGCAGGACATTGGCGGTCATGTGAAAAATGGCTCCGGGCATTTCCACGCGCGTGTCCTGTGGCGGCGTGTCCCCATAAATTTCGATGACCGTCCTGCCCGCCTCCAGCCGGTCGTCATCCAGGCGGACCAGGGTCGCGGCCGTGAGCCGGGATCCGAGTTTTCCATCATTGAAAGAGGGGATGACCACGTTCCGGTTCACAAATCCCTGCGGGATCCATTTGCCGAAGGCGCTCATGCTGCTCTCCGCCTCCTGACTGCCCGCGCAGAAGACGGCGAGAAAGTATCCGGCGCCGATGCAAGCACCCGCAAGCCTCATGGAGCACCTCCCTGCTTCACAATTTCATGAATCAGCGTCAAAGTGCGCAGAACCGGGGCCAGTTCGTCGAGAGGAACCTGGTTGGGACCGTCCGAGAGGGCTTTCTCCGGATCCGGGTGCGTTTCCATGAAAACACCATCGCATCCGGCCGCGACCGCCGCTCTTGCAAGCACGGGCGCCAGCTTGCCATCCCCCCCCGTGGCGTTGCCAAGGCCGCCGGGTCTCTGCACAGAATGAGTGGCATCAAAAATGACTCGGAAGCCAAGCTCGCGAATCCAGTAGGGTGATCTCATGTCGGCCACGAGGTTTTGATAACCGAACGTGGTGCCGCGTTCGGTGAACAAAAAATTTTCACACCCCGCGGCAGCGAGCTTGTCTGCGATGTTTCTGACATCCCAGGGAGCCATGAACTGGCCCTTTTTGACATTCACCGCGCGCCCCGTCCCGCCCGCCGCCGTGATCAAATCCGTCTGCCTCGACAAAAAAGCTGGGATTTGCAGCAAATCCACATGCTCCGCCGCAATGGCCGCCTCTCCAGGAGAATGCACATCCGTCGTCACAGGCACGCCCAGTTTCCCGCCTATTCGGGCAAGCAACTGACAGCCTGCACGCGCGTCCATGCCGCGAAATGAGGCGCCTGAACTGCGGTTGGCTTTGTCATACGAGGCCTTGAACACCCAGCGCAGACGCAGGCTCGAGGCCAGTGCCGACAACCGCTCGGCAACCGGCCAGATAAACTCCTCGCTCTCAATGACGCACGGTCCCAGAATGAACAACGGCTCCGTGCCATCCACCAGCACGGATCCCACCTTGACAACAGGAAGCGACAGCATTTGCAATGATTGGTAGACCGGCGGACCACCCGCTCGGCGAAGCAGATAACCGAGCCTGCCCGGTCTGACAACTCTCAAGAGCGGAGAACTTGCGCGGCTTTCCACCGCGCAAGCCTGCCCGGACCAGAGGCCGGTCACAATTCCTCAAAGAGCATCAATCCGGAAAGGATCGGCGAATTCTTCGTGGTGGTGAAGGGCGGTCCCACCTGTGGGAGTTGTGGAAGCAGGAAGTAGCCCACTCCGACCCACTTGCCTCCGTCGTTGATGATGATGCCCTGGTATTTGACGGCGCGCTTCACGGTGCTCACGGGCACATATCCCACAGGTGTGCGATCCTCCAGCGTGAAGCCCCCCGTCAAAATGCCGGTCTTGGCAGCAGCGGCGACAGTGGTGCCAGCAGGATTCACAGGCGGCACTGCCAGGGGTTGCTTCTTGCGGGTGGTGACTTTGCTGTTTTTGCCGACACTGGCCTGCTGGTTCGGGTCCCACCGTGTGAAGGCCGGGTTTTCCAGGTCGCCGGCATCAGAGAACAAGATTTCCGCGTTCATCGTATTTGTGTCTGGTGCCATCGGCATGTCCAGCACGACCATGTTCGCCTTGGCATCAGGAACTTTGTAGAAGCCTCCCACCGCAGCCAGCGGCACTGGCTCGGCGACCGGAGACGTCGCGATGCCGAATCCATTTCGATAGGTGCGATCCGTCGCCTTGGCGCTGGCCGGTCGGACCCAGGTCAGGTCGTCGCTCATGAGGGTGTTGTCCGCCGGGTCCGCATTTCCACCAGTGGTCAGTTCCAGGGATCCAAGCAGGGAACCGCCAGGTTTGATGGCTTTATACATGACCTGGAAGATGCCGATGCCGCCATCCGGTCCGAGGAATGTGGAGAGACTGATGGCCTCGCCATCCGGCATTCTGCCCGCGATCTTGAGCTTGCCATCCACGGCAATCGTGAAGGAGCCATAACCCGACCCCTGCGGAACATCCGTGCTGCCCAGCAGGGGACTGCCGGCGGGCAGGGCCGCTCCAAAGGTGTGGTAGCCGGCATATTCCGTGGCGGGCACCAAGGGGGCTTTCTTTCCCCAAATGCCACGCCATCCAGACAGAAGCTCGCACTCGTCGGTTCCATTGGTGACCATGCCCTCAAGGACCTCGTTGCCTTGAAGCGTGAGGGTCAAAACCAAAGGCGGCGGCACCGGTTTGCCCTTGAGAGGAATGGTCGCGGTGATTTTGGAGGTCACCGGGCCGACATCCAGTATGCCTTTGAAGGAATAAGTAACGCCGCCGAGGGTCAGCTTGCCGCTGTAAGCAGCCAGGGTTGTGACGGTGAAGTCCAGGCGACCTCCGAGTCCCGTATTAAGCACCGCATTCCGCTCCATGACACCAGTCCAGACTCCGGCCAGTGTTCCGCTCAGGTCGTTCACATTAAGGATGGCAGTCTGCTCAACCGAACCAAAGGAGTTCGAGACGACGATTTTGACCGCATAGCCGCCTTTTTTAAACTTGTTCGGACGGCCCGTGATGGTCCCGGTGAGAGTGTCCATGACCATGCCGGGCGGTAGCCCGATGGCAATCACAGAGCTGGGCGTCTTCGTGCGGTCGGCACGATTGAACGGAACCTCAAAGAAGTACTCCGCGTGGATGGTCGCATCCGGGAAGGTAAAGAGCGGCAACTCGGGCGCGCCTGTGAAAACGCGCACATCATGCGTGCAACCAAGGACAGAATTTTCAGCCGGCCCCTTAACCTGGCAGGAATAGAAGGCGTCGTCATCAAGCGTGACTTCAGGGATGGTCAGCACTCGCTCTCGAATGCCGGTTACGGCAGGAAAATCTTCCTCAAGCATCACCTCGCCGTTTTTGAACCACTCATACTCCAGCGCGGTGGCCGGTCCCGCCCCCACGACAGCCGTGAGCACCGCCGCGCCGCCGATGGCGACCGGTGTCAGGCGTGTGCTGCTGTCCACCACCACCACCTCGGCGGGATCACTGGTGGCCTTGGTGGTGGTGGAGTTTGAAACCTCGCAAACATAAATGCCGCCTTGCGACACGGCTGTCTGAGGAATGAGAAGCGTGTTCGAGGGGCCGGAAGCCACCGTGGTTGCCCCCAGTTTCCAAGTGTAAGTAAGGGGCGGACGCCCGCCAGCCTGAACTGCGAGCATCAGCGGCTCCCCGGAAAGGAGCGTTTGAGTCACGGTTGGCTGGACTTCGACCACCGGCGCGGGTGCAAGAAGGGTCAGGGTCACCGGTGTGCTGGTGAACGAGTTCACATCGTTGCTGACGACCACGTCATAGTCACCCTCCAGCATGGCATTGGCATTCGGCAGGACCAGGGTCTCCCCCGTTCCACCGGAAATCGGCGTGCCGCCTTTTCTCCAGACATACGAGAACGGAGAACCGGTGTCGCGTGGTGTGCCGTCATGAGACACGCTGAAGGTGATGGTCTCGCCCACATAGGCGCGCGGGAAGGGGGACCTGGAGGCAATGGCCTGCGTAATTGGATCATTCACCGTGAGCGCGGCGCCGTTACTCGTCACTTCTCCCGCCGCGTTCTTGACCACCACGGAGTAAACGCCTTCGTCAAACTCGGCGACTGACTCCAAGAGAAGAGTCTGCGAGGTAGCATTCTCGATTTCCACGCCATTCAGAAGCCATTGGTACTCAAAGGGCGCCTGGCCGGAGGCGAGCACGGTGAAGCTGGCGTTCTGTCCGGGATTGACTGTCACCGGAGACGGATGCACGGCAATAAACGGAACGGCATCCACTTCGATCAGCACTGTTGTCGGCGCCACTGTGGTGCCGCCGTCATTGGTCACGGAAACGGAGTAAACTCCCTTGGTATTGAAGTTCACCTGGAATTGATAAACCGGCTGGTTGGCTCCCGGCACTACCGCGCCATTCAGATACCATTGATATTGCAGCGTGCCCGCACCGGTGGCCGACACACTCAACTCCACAGGGTCGCCAGGATCGAAGACACCAGCGGCCGGATTGCGCGATGGACCCGCAGTAATTAAAGGAGCCTGGATGATCATCGGCGCGCCATCCGCTTCGACCACCATGAGGATGCCCTGGCTGTTGAATAGGCTGACATCCCAGAGGAAGTTGCCGCCAAGCTCGAAAAGCGTCAGGTCCGTGCCGGTTTCGCCGCCGGTCCGCAGGGAGGGGCCGACATTGATGGCACCCGCATAACCGCTGCCGCTGAACAAGCGGAAGATGTCCCCCGCCTTCGGCGTGTAACCATCGTTGATGAGAGTCACCTGGGTGCCCACCCCCCAGTTGATGGTGCCAGTGGCATGCAGCATGTCATGCTGGACGGGTGTCACCAAATCGGCCAGCGCGTTGGAGAAACTGTCCGTAGTCACGCCATTGCGCCAGGTGGAATAAAGCGGGTCGGTGGCGCTCATCGCGCCAGGGTTGTTGTAGGAGGGCAGGCGAATTTGCATGAGCGTCTGGGAACCCGTTGAGAAAATGGCGTTCCCATCCACACTCAGCGTGCCCAACTCCCTGCCCGCAAGGTCGCCCGGGCTGAGGGTGGCCCCCGCCAGCAGAGTCATGCCGCCCTGGACGACTCCTGATCCGGCAATCACCCCGCCGGACATCACTGTTGTACCCAGGGCACCGGTGCGCCCAGTGCTGCCAATGCCATTCCTGCCGACTTGGAGGATGCCGCCTTCGACAACGGTTGAACCACTGTAGTCGTTGTGAAGGGAGAGTGTGGCCCAGCCGTCACCGGCTTTGACGATGCTCAGCGCGGCGCTGGGCCGGAGAATGTTCGCCCCCGGAGCGAGGAACTCGCTGTTGAGAGTGCCGTCCCTGAAGAATGCATCCCAGGAAGATTCGTAGCCGGCAGGTGTGGACTGGAAAATCCGCAGCGTTCCGGCGGTGGAGGCGGCGTTCTCGATGATTTCCGAACTGCTGTTGACATTGCCGGACATGGTGCCCGCATCACCATGGAAGGCGCCATTTCCGCCCTGGGCATTGAGTGAGCCGATGGTCACGCTCTGGCCGCCAGCCTGGAGGATGGAGTTGAAATTCATGACCACCTCATTGGCCTCGGTCAGCGCCTTGGAATGGGCCAGACGAAGAATGGAGGTGTTGTCCTGATTATTGACCAGGTTTGAACTGATGGTGACATCGCCGGTCCAGGCGGAGTTGTCGCCTCCGAGAATGGCATAACCATAGGTTCGGCCGCTGGTCAGGTTGTTGGCGGTGGCGTCGCTGTCGTTGGATTGTATGAGCAGGTTGCCGCTGGTGACCGCTCCGTCCTTGAAGCTGCCGTTGTAGTTCACATAGGCCTGCTCGCCGCCGGCCGCGATTGCAACATCACGCACCAGCAGGATGAGGTTGTCGTTCATCGTGACATCCCCGTGGAAAGTGACGAGATTGCCATTGGAAATGTTGTCAATGCCCAGGCGCTTGGTCTGCGCCGGATTGTAAACCACCTCAATGTCATGGTAGATGTCGAACATCCAGCTGCCGCTGACACTGTCCGGATTCTGCACAAGCAGTTCCGCTGTGAACTGCCGGTCGGCATCGCCGAGAATGATGGTTTTACCCGTGAGGTGCCCGGAGCCCAACACGTCGGCCTGGTTCGCGGCATAGACGCTGCCCTCGCGGATGACCAGGCCGCCCTTCCAGTCCGGTGTGTTGGTGCGGAAATGAAGCTGGCCTGGGCCGTCTTTGACAATGTCACCCGATCCGGTGATGTAGCCGGCGCTGTTGCCAAGACGGAGCACGCCGTTGTTCGTGACCGTGAACGTGGTGGTCCCATCCACCTTGAGCCATCCGTTGAGGTTCAGCGGACGCCTGTTGCCGATGTTGAACTGGTCGTCCAGGACGCCGGAGAGGGCCAGGTTCGCGTTCACATCCAGCAGACCGCCGTAGGTGAACGTGTTGCCGCCCTCGAAGGTGAAATACTCGTCAATGTTCCACTCCTGGCCGTTGTTGGCGTTGCCCATGATGACCTGCACATTCGCCCCGTTCCTTAGAATGGTGCCGTCCGCGAAGGAGCGGTTCGTGCCAAATACCGTCGCAGTGCGGGCGGCTGTGGCACCATCATCACCCGTGTCCACCATGGTGATCACGGTGCCCTGCTGGATGTCCATAAGCCCGGAAAGGCTTTGATTGCCTAGGAACGTCAAGGCTCCGACGCCAGTCTTGATCAAATCTCCGCGCAATGCCTCCTGCGAGGTGAGTGTGGCCTGCGCGCCCAGCAAGGCCCTGCCCACCACCAGATTGCCGTCGGGATTCGCCACATCAATGACACCTCCGTTGCCCTCCAGACGGATGCCGCGGTTTTGCAGCGAGGCTGTGGTTCCAGTCCACCGCAACGTGCCGCCATTGAGTGTCAGACGATCGTTACTGACGTCTGTGGGATTGACCCCAAGGGCTGAGACGCTTCCAATCTCCAGCACACCACCGGTGATGATCGTGCGTCCATCATAAGTGTTATTGGCCGAGAAGCGCACGGCCCCTGTTGTGCCGACTTGCCCAGGATCGGTTGTCAAAGGTCCGTTGATCACGGTATTGATCGTCCCGGTGATGGTGGACTGCACATCCAGCACTCCCTGGCCGTATTGATGAAAAATCAGTTCCGTGCTGCCAGATGTGCTCAATGTGCCGCCTGTGATGGTCTTGTTAGCGGCACCCGTGTTGCTGCTAACCAGAATAGCGCCAGGCAAAGTGCCGCCGCCTGAGAAGGAAAGCGCCACACCTGGATTGAGTGTCACCTGGCTGTTGGCCGCTGTGTCAAAGCGCAGAGTTTTGATCGTCTCATTGCCGCCTAACGCTCCGGTGAATCCCGCGCCGTTCTCGGACACATCCATGCCGGCCGTCCAGCTTCCAACCGCGTTCACAAAATGTCCGCCGGGCCTGTTGAACTGCTGCACATCGTTGAATCTGGCCGTGGCTGCGGCCGCTGTGGCCGTAGCATTCGGTGCTATTGAAAGCACGGCAGTGGTCGGAGTCGGCACAGCGATGACGATGGTACCGGCAACATATCCAGTTCCAGTAATCACCATGCCCACCTGCAAAGCCCCCGCCGGACTAATGTTCGACAAATTGACGTTCCCGCTGGTCCTGTTTGCAGTAATGGCCACTGGATCAGTCAGTGAAACCGTCGCGAAATCCACCGCGGTTCGCGGAGTGGTGCTGTAGGTGGCCCAGGGGATGGAGGCGTCCAATGAAAGCAAGGTGTTGGCCGAATTGAAGTTGAGAGCGATTCCCCCGGTGCCTGTTCCCTTGGCCCACTCGACCAGGTTCATCGTTGCCCCCAGTGCGCGGGTGAGCGTGCCGGCACCCTGCATGTTGCCCAGGCTGATCTGCATGTGCTGCCCACCACGCCCCTCGGCGATGACCTCGGTGGCTCCAAGTTGCAGTTGAAGAACGCTGTTGGCCGCGTTGGTCACGGCCAGATTCGCGACGCTGAATGTGGACAAGTTCGACTGCGCCAGCAGCGTGCCGCCGGCAAGGATGGCATTTTGCTGGCCCACCAACGCCACATTGTTGCCGGAGTAATCCAGCGTCAGGGTGCCGCCGCTCAACTGCGGATTGGAGGTGGCGGCGGCTGTCTGATTGGTGTTGCGCAGCACCACGTTTCCGCGCCCGACCTTGATGACTCCCATGTTGTTTGGCGCGGTGCCAACGTTGCCAGCAAGGCTCATGTCGAAAGTGACCGTTCCGCCGCTCATCGAGTAAAGGCGGGTGGCCACACCCGTGGTCGTGAGAATGCCTGTGTTTCCTGGCGTGCCGTAGGTGACAGTGCCACTGTCATTGAAACCACCCACCCACTTCGCCGTAGTGCCGGAGGTGCTCCAGGAAGTCATATTGAAATTCTGCCCGGGAACAGTGAGTGCCACCACACCACCCACGAGAGTGAACCCGTGACTGGTGGTGCCGCCGTTGACCGCAAACGCGGACGACGTGGAGTCGCCGTTCGGGATGCGGCTCAAAGCCGTGTTCGTCCAGAATCCCCCGCCGTCATTGCCTGCAGCCGCCGGGTCATAGGTCACGAGCAAGTTGCCATTGCTGAGTTGGATGCGGCCCGCAGCGTTGTACTGCCGTTCAAACGTGAAATTGGACTCCACCGAACCAGCCAGGGTCACCCTGAGGACTTCGTTCTGATTGGTGCGCGTACCCGCCAGCGAAGGCAGCGTGGAAATCGGATCGGAAATAGGGATGGGATTGCCGTTGATGTCCGCCTTGTCGCCAATCTGGCCGCGGAAAAGCATGATGTTGTTGCCGGCATCCATCTGCACGATGCGCGAAAGTGTGGCGTCAATGTTGTGGCTGATGGTTGTATTGCCCCCGAAAATGTTGCCATTGATCATGCTCGTGGCCGAGTTGGCGGCTGCAATTCGCGGCAGATGCACCACCATTCCAGCCATGTCCACGTTGTCTATGGTGACGTTCGAATACCAGCGGGTGGCATCATTTTCCGTGCGCATCACCTGGATGTCACCAGCCACCGGTTTGACCAAAATGTCCTCGAAAGCCGAGGGCGAGCCGACCTGGATGCCGTTGCCGCTGTTCAAGCCGCCGAGGCCCTCGATCACCACTCCGTTGCCGGGGCCGCCCATGCCAAGCGCGCTTTTGCCGTTGCGCAAAAAGAGCGTTCCATTGGAGATGCTCGTCAGCCCCCGGTAGGTGTTGGCGCCATCCAGCACCACCTGGGCCAGGCCGGTTTTGAGAAGTCCGGCATTGCCGGCGATGGCGGAGCGGACTTCAAGATTGCCGGTCACCACAATGCCGTCCGTAAACCTCACCATGGCGTTCTGGTTGTTGATGACGGCCTCGCGGTTGCCGAAATTGAGCGTGCCGCCAATGATGAATGTGGCCAGACTTGATGAGTTGCCCGTGGTGAAATAGGCGCTGCTGATCATGCCCGAGTCAATTTTCAGCGTGCCGTCCACATAGAGCTGGATGTTGTGAGCGGACGTGTAGTTGGTGAGGGTCGTGCCGTCATTGATGTTGCGTCCCTCCCGGTTGTTGTCCGCCGCAGGACCGAAACGCAGGGAGTTGATCGTCACATTCTCCCGCACTCGGGTGAAGGTCTCCGTCAAATTGATGTTCTGGCCGGCGGAACCATTGAGCGAGTCAATCAGGCCGTCCGCTGCGGGGGTGAAATACTCCGAGTCCGTGAGCGGGCGCAGGATGCCGCCGTCAAAGGTCATGAAATGGGATCCGGCCAGGAACTGCTGGTTGCGCGCCTGGGTCAGGTAATCCGAAGCGTTGGCGTTGTTGAAACCCAGTTCGCGAATGTCCTCGCCGAGAGTGTGCGGAATGATGCCGCCCAGGAGACCGGGGATGATTTTTTTGCTCGTCATGCCGGTGCCAGCCCCGACCTGGGCCAGAGAGCCGATGTTGAGAAGCTGCACCCGCACTGTGTCGGCGCCTGACAGCGTCCCGAAGGTGGAGGTGGAGTCCAGATTGCGGAATGTGAGCACGGAGCCCGGCGCGCGCGCTATCTCGCCGATGGTCAGCGTCATGCTCGTGCCGTCCACGGTGGGCATCAGATCCAGGAAGTTGCTGCCCGAAAGGACGTTGAGCCGGGCGCCTCCGGCGGTGGCCAGCGCCTCGGTGTTGTCCGAGGATCCACCCATGATGCGAAGCCAGCCGTTCTCGAAATTGATGCTGGCGGCGTTGTTGATCCGGTCGTTGTGGTTGCCTCCCGCGACGCCCGATGTGGCGTCCAAAACATTGGAGTTGTCGAGGGTGATCATGCCGCGGCGCTGCAAGTTCACGTTTCCAGTGCCTGACAATCTGGCATTGGCTCCAGCCAGGGTCAGCCCCCACTCGCCCCAGCCCTCGGCATCACCGAAAGTCTGGTAATCCACTCCATTCACACTCACCGTGTTGTCCTGCCAGCGGACTGCGGTCGTGCCAAACCTGAGCACGTTCACATCCCCGGTGAACGTGTTGTTGTTGGTGAGGCGGAGCTCGCGGAAACCCGTCTTGGTGAGACCGCCGGCTCCGACGATCTGCCCGCCGACGATCAGCTTGGCCTGGATGGCGCCGGTCATGTTTGACTGCTCGACGATCGTGTTGTTGTTCGAGGAAGCATCCACATGGAAGACGTTGCGACTGGCCGGGCCGGTCAGTGTGATGGTGCCGTCCAGGTAGGTGCGGGAGTTCGGAATGGTGCCCGCGCCCGTGTCAATGTAGTTGTGACCGCCGTTCAGCGCGGCTGTGGCACCATCCATCATGATGTTCACCGTGTGGTGGACATCCCAGTTGTTCCAGAGATTGAGACGCGAGCTGAGAATGGGACCGACACCAAGAGATGCGTTTGTCTTGTCCGCCAGTGAAGGCCCCGAGTAGGCTATGGTGATGCCATTGGTGATGTTCGCCGCGGTGACGCCCGCAAAGTCGGACACCGGGCCGAATTCCTTCTCAATGCGCAGGATGCCCTCGTTAATCACCAGTTCCTGGAGCGGGCTTGTGAAATTCGGGTCGCGAAGAGTGACACCCGCGCCATTCGCGTCGTTGGTGGGGGCGCTGCTGCGCACCGTCAAAACCCGGTCGTTGCCGTCAATGGTGGGACGGTTGCGGGTGAAGTTGCCTTCCAGCACTGAGCCGGTGTTGGTGTTGGTGTCGTAACTGCCGAGCACCAGCCTGGATGCGTTGAGGAAGCCGCCGCCGCTGATCAGGGCGTCCGCGTCCATGACGAGATGGGAGAAGACGCCCAGCCCTGTCGAACTGCGCAGCGCGCCGGTGCCGTTGACTCCGGTTCCGCTGACATGGATGACCTCCCGGAAGGCGTCCGGCGAATCCACGAAATTCAGCGCCTGTCCGCGCAGATCAAGTGTGGCGCCGTTGAGCACCCTGGTCTCGTTGCCCGGTCCCGTGCCGCCGAGGGCTCGAATGTTACCCACCCAGAGTTGCCCTTCCGACACAACAACCTGGCCGAGAAGCGCGGCGTTGACATTGGGAGTCGTGATTCCCACGGGCGCGCCGGGCAGGATGTCTTGAAATTGGTTGCCGCTGAGTGTGAGGATGCCATTGCCCGTCTTGGTGAAGCCGTTCGATGAGCGGATCATGTTGCTGAGCGTCAGGGTGGAGTTCGCGGTAACCTGGAAATTCGCCCCTGAAGCACTCGTGTTGTTCAGTGTCAGGACTCCAGAGAGTGTGGACCCGGTGTTGGTTGTGCCATTTGGCACAGCCCGGATCAAAGCCCCTTCCTCAAGAATGAGCCGTTTAGTGTATGTCTGCGAGACACCAAAGAACTCGAGCACGCCACCACCACCTATCGTGGCGAGGCCACGCAAATTACCCAGCGCATTGGCATCGGTGCTGACTCGCAAGACACCCCCATCGACCTGAAGGTCACCAATCCAGTTTGTGTTGCTGGAGACAAGCATGACAGTTGAAGTGTTTGTCGGAGCCAGATGGATCAAGCCACCACCACCAAGCGCACCAAGTGTGTAAACCATGCCTGGATTTGCCACATTGAACCTCAAAATAGCTTCATCAGAAAGGCTCAAAGGATTGCCAGCGGTGCCGACAGCAGTGAGATTGCCCAGGCGGGCATTCGCAGTCGCTGCTGTGCCATCGCCTACTTGCAGCACTCCCTGCTGCAGATTCACACGACCCGTGTTAGTATTCGCACCACCCAGGATCATGGTTCCAGGACCTGTTTTCGTCAGCGCCAAAACACCGCTATTGTTGGCAATCACAGAATTCACCGTCAAAAGACCCGTTCCATGGTGGTGAAAAACCAAGTCAAGGTTGGCGGTCGTTGCAGAACGGCGAAGAGTGCCGCCGGAAATCACCACATTGTCAATCATCTTACTGGTGACAAGAATCCCCCCCGCCACCATGGCCAGCGCGCTGCTCGCACCAAGATTCAAAGACACAGTCCCTGAGGCGTTTGTGTCGAAGCGGACGGTATTGGTCGTGGTGGTGGTCGCTGTAAGACTGGTCACAGCGTTTGTGAGATTGGTGTGCTGGCCATTGGCAAACGTGTTTGTACTGTATGCCGCGAAAGCATTCATGGAACCGCCACCCGTGGCCCAGTTCATGCCATCGACAGTGATGGCCGCAGTTGTGCCGATGGCCAGGATGTTCGCCGTGTTTGTCGTCGAAGTAGTCGCAATGCCCGCGCTTCCCAAATCAAGTGTGCCGTAAGCGTTCAAACTGTTGTTGGCCGTGCGAGTGATCGCACCAAGTTGGAGGATCGAAGTCCCGCTTTCTCGTATGATCCGGTTGGCTCCGTTGTTGAGCGTGGTTGCGGAGACCACTTCGGTATGGCTGCCTCCGCGCAAAATGACAGTTCCTCCGCCATGGGCAACTGTGTGAGTTTGAGCCCCGATGTTCGGACTGATGCCAAGTCCGGTGGAAAAAGCGACCGTGGTACTGGAACCGGAATAGCCCAGTTCAAGCGCGCTGGCATTGGCCAGCTTGCTGGAATTGGTACCGCCATTCCCTGTGTCGTAGTTGAGGATGAGTTCGCCGCCCGCCACTCCAGTAATGCCGGTATAGGTGTTGTTGCCGCTCATGATCACGGAACCACGGTCGAATTTGACCACCCGGGTGACTGCGCCTGTGAGGGCGTTTGCCAGATTCAAACTCGCCCCCTCAGTTGCAGCCACGCGCCAGTTGGTACCGGAAATGGCCACCGTGCCCTGGATCGAGTTGCTGCCGCCCAGTCCTGCCAACGAACCGTTGCTCGTGCTGGTGATGATATTGTTTGGAATGGTCACCCCGCCACGCAGTTGCAGACCAGAACCGGCACCTCCGGTAATAGTCACAGTTCCGGTTCCGAGCGCATTGTTATGTGTGACACCCAGCGTGCCCGCGCCGATAGTAGTTCCGCCTGTGTACGTGTTGGGCCCATTGATGATCCAAGTGCTGGCTTCGATCTTGTTCAGAGTTGTGGCACCGGATCCGTTGTTGGTGATCTGCGGGCTGAACTCATTTTCAGCAATGCGCGAGCCGCGCAGAGTGAGCGTCTGAGTGGTATTGGGAGCTAGAAACGCGATCGCCCCGGAGTTGGTGAACTTGATCGAAGGAGCAAAGTCTCCAAAAGACTGCCCATCCGCCCAGATGCCCCCCGCTCCCACACCTGCGCCAAGGGTGAGAAGACGGTCGGTGGTCTGGTTTGTGGTGCCGATCCAACGAAGTCCGCCGTTGCTGTTTGCAGTAATCCCCAGGGTGTTAAGCACCAGATTGGAAGCAGCGTTGGACGAGGCTCCGATGCCGCTTGCCTGGCCTCCATCTGCCAGGAACAACACATCAATGCGGTTGGCGACAGGGGTGCCTGCAAGCGATGTCACCGTCGTGGGCCCGGTGTAAGTATTGAGGTTGCTCAGAGTCTGGACACGCGCTGTGGCGTCGCCATTGGTTCGCGTCAGCCCCCCGTCGCCGCTGATCACTCCATTGAAAGTCTGGTTGGCCAGGGCCACTGTTAGCACTTGGCCAGAGCTGATTTGCACGGAGGTGCCAACACCACCGGCCAGCCCGCCAATGGTTTCCGAACTCAAAACACGCAGCGCAGCCCCGCCTGCGGAAGACCCGTCCGAACCCGCGTTGTTGAGGTTCACAACGGCGGCGTCGCCGATCGTGCTGCCGCCGGTGATTTCCAAAGTCCCGCGCGTGATGGTGACAGCGCCAGTGAAGGTGTTCGCACCGGCCAGACGCCAGGTGCCCGTGCCTTCCTTGATGACGGAGACGGTGTTGCCGGTGCCGTTGGAAATGCTGCCGGCAATCGTGTTGGTTCCGGTGTTGGAGCCATCGAGAATCCAACTGCGGTTGCCGGTGGCGCCGGAAGTAAGGTTGCCGTTGATGACGATGACCTTGGCACCGTTGTTCATGATTTCCGGGTTGCCCGGTCCTGCCGTGCTGCTGTAGCTGCTGGTGAAGGTGATGTTGTTGCCCAAAGTGGCCGTGCCCGCGTTGGGATCATTGAAAATGATCGTGCCATTCGATCCCGGCGCTCCTGCGGCTCCGAGATTGTCACCTCCTCCTGTGAAAGCGAATCGGCGTCCGTTGAAGTTGGTGGTGGCAAGGTCTATCGTGCGGGCGACGCTCAGGTTGCCGAGCACGCTGAAAGCCCCGGAACCGTTGCCAAGATCTCCGGCAAGCTCCAGAGCGCCGACATTCACGATGACGTTGCCGTTGAAATCACTCGCGTCGTTGGTCAGCGTCCATTTTCCCGTGCCATAAAGATCGTTGTCTCCGGTATTGGGATTGACCGTCAGGGAAAGTGTGCGGCCATTGCGCTGGAGTGTTCCGTTGATGACATTTTGCGTGTTTTGCCCGTGCAGCATGAGGGTTTTGTTGCCGTCGGCCATGATGGTGATGTTGCCGTTCAGGACGAGCCCGCCGCGACCGTTGCCCGCGATGCGGATGGTGCCAGCCGCGCCGGTCAGATTGATGTCCCTGTCGGTGCTGTGCCCGGTTCCGGTGTACTCCAGGCGGGTTTCCAGCGAGCTTCCAGCGAGGCCAAAATTCACCGCCTCACCCGCCCCCAGCGCGCTGGGGAGAAACCTGTCTGCCACGCTGTTGACGCGCAGCGTGGTGATCTGGGTGCCCGAACCGATGGTCACATCCCCAGCATAATCGCTCATGCCGAACATGCCATGCCACGCGCCACCGCCGACCGCGTCAAAATGCATGGCACCACCGCCGGTGATGGAACCAAAGTTGCCGCGCGTGATGTTGTCGTCCACTCTCAAAGTGACACCGTTCCCGAGCACAGTCAGAGAGCCTTTCTGCCCCAGCAATGCGCCGATGGTCTCGTTGAAGTTCATCTGAAGCGTGGCTCCGCGCTGCACATACATGTCCATGTCGTTGTTGATGGAGTCATCGAAATCGCTGTTGATGACCAGTGTGCCGCGACTGAGATAAAGGGTGGAATTGCTGGTCATTGACTGAACCAGGGCGTTTGTCTGGTCACGCGCGGGCTGCACGGTCACAGTGCCGGTGGTGTTGAAGACGAGCGCGTTATTGCCGGAGATCACGCCCCAAAGTTCATAATTGTTCGTCCCCTCGAAGGCGAAGAAGCCGTTGTTGATGATGTTGATCCGGTTGTTGGGACCGTTGTTCAACTCGCCCCGGATGATCATTCGACCGCCGCCCTCGGTCTGGAGCACGGCGCGCTGCGCCTGCGTGCCTGCCGTGTGGGAACCCGCGTTGATGATTCCAGAAAAAATTGTGGTGCCGGTGCCCTGGCGCAGCAAGGTGGAGTTGCGCGCGTTGGAGCCGTCATTGAAGGGGTTGATGTTGAAGGTGTTGGCCAGGATAACATTGCGGGCCAGATGGTAACGCATGTTGGTGTTGCCGCCTGAGGAGGACTGGAGCGTCACCGCCCCGGTGCCCACGGAGCCGGTGTAGGTGTCCGTGCCGACACGCATTTCGGCGTTCACATTCGCCACGCCAACCAGGCCGCCGCCGCCGATGAATCCAAAATTACCGCCCGCCAAAGTGGTGCCCGTGTAAGTGTTGTCCGCTGTCAGATAAAGTGTGTTGCGCACCTGGATGAAATTACCCGAACCGCTGATGGCATTTCCCAGCACCATGTGCCCATTGTTCGTGTTGGTGATCACGGTGCCATTGTTGACAATCGGCGCCCTGCCCGCGGCGCCGGCCACGGCGGGGGCGATGGTGAGAGGGTTGTTGTCGAGCAATGGCTCCGCTCCAAGAAGAAGCTGCGTTCCCGCGCCAAGGCTGATGCCATTAAAGTGATTTGCAGCATTGCCAAGCAGCAGCCTGCCCGTTCCATTGACGGTCAACTGGCTGCCCTGCATGGCAAAAACCCTGCCGTTCAAGCGCAGAGGAGAGGATGAGCCGCCGAGGGTGATCGTGCTGTTGCCGCCGAGAATCAACGAGCCGTTCAAGGTGGAACTGCCAGCGCTTGGGCTGGTCCGCAGCGTTGAGCCGCCTTTGAGCACGATGGTCTCCGGAACCACGACGTTTGAAAAGCTCAGAGTGGCGCCGCTGCTGACACTGGTTAGGCCCGCCGTGCTGCCCAGCGCGTTGCCAGCATTGCTGATCGCCAGCGTGCCGGCCAGCACCTGGGTCGGGCCGGTGTAGGTGTTGTCACTGTTCAGCGTCGTTATTCCCGCGCCAGCCTGACGCAGGATGCCAGTGCCTTCGATGATTTGCGGCAGGGTGATGGAGGAGCGGTTGATCACCAGATAACCATGATTGATGAGCGGCTGGCTGGCACCTCCGAGAATGCCACCGGTATTCAATTGCAGCACGCCGCCGTAAATTGCCGTCTGGCCGCTGTAAGTGTTCAATTTGGTGAGAATCAGCGTGCCCTGGCCGGTCTTGGTCAGTCGGCTCGGCCCGCCGTTGTCGCCGATGGTGGCATTGATCGTGAGGGTTCCGCGCGTGTTGTGCTGGTGGACGATCAACTCCCGCTCCACACCAAAAGCCCCACCCCCAAACAACTCCTCGTTGCCGCGGTTTTGATCCGTGATGGTGATATCGAAAGCGCCCACCGCCGGAGTGACCATGATGCCTCCTGATTCAACGATGGTCTGCTGCGCGTCAGACGCCCCGCCTATCGTAAGTGTCTGAGCGCCAAAGGTGTTAAACCTTAGCGACCCCGTGGCGCCCGAGACTTTCACGTCGGTGAACAACGAGGTCACATCCGTGTTCAAGCCCGCGCCAAATGAGGAACTGTAACTGCCATCCGCCAGGCCGCTGATCGCCGCCCCACCCGCCCCCGGCACAGCCCAGCTAAACGCCGGAGTCCCCGCAACCACGGAACGATGCGTGGCATAGCCACCGAGAATGCCGCCAAGACCGACCTGGCCAGTGGAAGTGGTCGTGGCGGAACCGCCGCGAATGTTCAGCACGCCACCCGCAGTCGAGTTGCGGATGAGATTCCCCAAATTCAGAAGCGCATCCGCCTCTCCCGTCTGCGTGGCAATGAGGGAGGCCCCGGCGGAGATCGTGGTGCCGCTGCTGATGACCTCCGGGGCCGCTCCGCCGCTCAAGTACAAACTGCCGCCATTCAAGTTGAGCGTTCCAGGGATGAGATTGGTGGCGCCACTTTCATAGTCCAAATAAAGAGCCGCGCCGCTGGAGACCCGCGTGGCGCCCAGATAACTCTGGTTGCTGTTGACCATGAGGCTGCCGCCAGTGGCCAGTGTCAAAGCCCCGAAGCCTGAAATGTTGCCGGACCAGGCATGATCAAAAACCGACCCCGCCGGCCCGGAGGCAAGGACGAGTGTTCGTCCGGAGGTGATCTCCACATTTCCCGCGCCGCTCAGGGACCCCACCGTTTCATTGTCCAATACGGAAAGCGTGCCCGCAGCTCCGACGCTGACATGCACCGCATCCCCCAGCGCACCGCGACTGTCGTTGAGGGAGACACGACCGCCCAGCACATTGAGGGCGCCGCGCTGTATCGCGTCATTGTTGGCCAGATCGGTGGCGCGCAGCTCCCACCCGCTGGCCCCCGTGGTCGAGGTGACATTGATCGTGCCGCGCCCTGAGAAAATACCGTTGTAAAAGCCCGAGTTGCCTGCCGTCGTGTGGATGGTGAGTTCGCCGCCCTGAAGCCGCACCGTTTTAATCCCGGCCACGTTCGCCGAGTTCACAGTGCCGAGCGTCTGGGAGCCGCCATTGAGGTCAAAGGTGACATCCCGCCCTGATCCGACGTTGCCGGCGGACAGCATCAGGTGAGTCGTGGAGGACAGAGAGCCGAAACCGGCGGAGGCGTTCACCCCGACACCCGAATGGATGCCATACGCGCCAAGCCTGATGGCGCTGTGCGTGTTGTTCACCGCGAAGGCTTCAATGGTGGTCGATCCCGCGTAAGTGCTGACCCCCAAAACTTCCATGGTGTTGTTGCCCACCTTGGTGAGATTGCCCGTGCCTGAAATGATGCCGCCATACGAATAGACTTGGTTGGCTGTGTTGTTGTCCAGAATGAGGTTGGTGTTCGCGAGAATCAGTTCGCCCCCCGCCTGGTTGAGGTAGTTGCCGAGCAGGGCGCCAGTGGAGCCGTTCGGGAACAGCCTCGTGGTGCCGAAACCGCCACCAGTCAGGAATCCCACCACCTCATTGCCGCCCGAAGCCAGAGTGAGACTGACCCCGTTCTTGTTCGACATGACAATGTTGCTGCCAAGCCCCTCGCCAACAAAGCGCCCGTTGCCCAGGCCCGCCGAGCCTCCCACGATCATGCCGCCGGAGTCCACCATCACAGTGCCGTTGAAGGCGGCGTCATTATTGTTGATCCAGGTGAAGATGCCGTTCCCCTCCTTTAACAATCCAGACGCCACACCGCCGATGATGCTGCCGGTGAAACTGGTCGTCGCATTGTTGCCGCCGAAGGCCATCACCGTGTTTGAAGTACCTCCCGTGAGCAGGATGGTCGCGGCATTGCTGCCACCGGACAGCGAACCCACGCGTTCGAATGGCGCGGTGTTGAGGACATTGGAGGCAAAGTTCAACGTGGGAGCGCCGGTGGCGCCGAAGACGAGGGAGCCTGAATTGCTCAGCACATCGTGAATGACTGTCCGCCCGCTGAAATTCACCCCGCCCACCTGCACAATGCCGTCATTGATGGTAAAGGCGCCCGTGGTGGTGTTGGTGCCGACCAGGACCACCTTGTCTGTACCGTTTTTCGTGAAGTTGTCCGCCCCGGTCACTGGATCATGGATCACGGTAGTGTCATCAAAAGTCAGATTGACATTGGAGTTGTTGCCGGTCACCGACTGGTTGATCAAAATCTGGTCCCCGCTCAGGATTTGCACGATGTAGGATCCCGGCAGGATGCCCGTCCCGGTGACTGGCATGCCCGGTTTCAAGTTCGCCGTGGAGTTCTCAGAGTTCAGCCGGATGACCCGCGTGTCGGTGTCAATCGCACCGGAGACCACCACTGCCGAGGCATTCATCCAGATGGACGCGCGGCTTTGCAGTGACCAGGAGAGGGTGCAGGCAAACATCAACAAAGTCACAGGGAACTTCAGTCGGGTGCGCAGGCAATTCATGAAAATCACGGAAGGATTCCTTTCGGGTTGGGCAGATTTCATGGTTTTGAACTTGGCGGGTTGTATTGGTCCTGGCGTGGAAGGTAAAGTTTTTTGCTGGCAGAAATCATTTCGGGCCGAGACTGATTTCTCTAAATTATTGATTATGAATGATTTTCCTGACGAAAACTTCTTCAGCCGGGTCGGTTTGCAAAGTCTTCGACACAGAGTCAAGGGGATTGCTCAACTTCAAAATGAGGGTATTTCTGCGAATTTTCGATTTTTTTCTGACAAGACGATGTAATCACAAAGTCATGTCTTTCTCCAAGCCCTAATTTCATGAATCCGGGTTTTTCGCGCTGGGTGCGCAGGAATTGCCGGCACTCTGGCCGCAATTGTCAAAGTGTGAGAATAAGTCGCAGTAGCTCTTGACGACGGGACGCAATTTGCCAACTTCCTCCGCGTCCAAGCCTCACCCCAACCATGATCGTCATGCCATTCTCCGTGCCGCCACCTCTGAGTGTGCGCCTCGAAAGCGGATTGGGCGAATGCCGCCAGCGCCACGGGAACTGGCTTCAGCAGGAGGAAAATCTCCGCCCGCTCGCCTGGTTGGTGGCTTTTGCTGGCTGCTTCTTGCTGACCGGCCTGGCTGGAATTCTTCGGGAGGATGACTGGCGGATGGATTTCACCCCAGGCAGCGCCTCCGCGCCTGCCGGGCTGGACGCCGGCATCGTGGAAACCACCTTGGCCGAACTCCAGTCAACGGTCGCGGCTGAGACACTGGAACCCGACAGCACCGAAGTTCAGTTCGAATCGCCTCCGGTTGTCGAAATGCCGCTCGAACTGCAGGACCTGCCCGAATTGATCCCAGCCCTGGTCACTGAAGATGTCTTCACTGTCCCCGCAGCGCCGAAGATCGAATCCGTCCTGACACCTGTGGAGCCGCCAAAACCCCGCCCCGTGGTCAACCGCGCGCCATCACCCGCCACGCGCCCGCCGTCACAAACATCCGCGCGGCCCGCTTCTCCAGGCGGCGGCATGGGCGGCACAGGCATCTCCGGCAGTGGCGGCAGCGGCCGCTTTCCCACACCTCCCTACCCTTCCTTCGCGCGCTCGCGCGGCATTCAGGGATCCGTCATGCTCACGATCATCGTCAATGCCACGGGAGCTGTGGAAAACGCCATTGTGGCGGGCAGCACCGGATATTCGGAACTCGACAGCTATGCCGCCTCCTGGGTGCGCCGGAACTGGCGCTTCCCGCCCGGAGCGGCCCGCAGTTTCAAACTGCCTGTCGTTTTCAAACTTCGCTAAGCGTGATTTTTGTTTTATATCCGCCTGTGATACCCCTGCCCTGCCCCGTGCTCGCCAACGCCGTCATTGAGTTCATCGTCAAAGGCGGCCCCATCATGTATCCCATCGTGGCGGTCGCCCTCTTCGCCGTCTGCGTGCTTGTCGAGCGCCTGCTTTGGTGGCTGAGGCTCGCCACACGCCGCAGCCCCCGCCAGTTGGAGGAAGTTTATGCCGCGCTGGAAGCCGGGGATCCCGACCAGGCCATCGCGCGCTCGGAGAAAACCACCGACCCCGTCGTGCGCATGATCCACCACGGTCTCAAGCACCCGCACAGTTCCATGCAGGGCGCGCTCGAGGTCGCCGCCGGGCACGAACTGCAAAACGCCGGACGTTTTCTCGGCGCCATGGACACCATCGTCACTCTCGGTCCCCTTCTCGGTCTTCTCGGCACCGTCACCGGCATCATGGGCTCCTTTTCCTCCATCGGCGGAGACGAGCTCGCCGTCGAAAAAGTCACCGGCGGCATCGGCGAGGCCCTGATCGCCACTGCGGCCGGTCTCGGCATCGCCATCGCCACCCTCATACCGATGAACTGGTTTCACAGCCGCCTCGCCCGCCTCCAATTCGATCTCGAAGCCGCCGCCAACAACGTGCTGATCCTCGCCGCCCGGCATGGTTTTGACCAGAGCGCCGCCAGGACGGCGAAATGAGAACAGCGAAATACCTGTGAAGCTGCATTCCCCCATCCCGCAAAAAAAGGCCCGCCTGGAGATCATCCCTCTCATTGATGTGATGTTCTTCCTGCTGGCCTCCTTCATGATGGTCAGCCTCACCATGACAAGGCAGCAGACCATCAAGGTCAACCTCCCCGTCGCCGCCGCCAGCGAGCCTGATTTCAAGCCCGACATGATCAACCTGGCGGTCAACGCCGCGGGCGACCTTTATCTCGACACCACTCCCGTCACCCTGCCCGACCTGGAGCAAAGACTCGCCGAGCGCAGGGCGCGCTCTCCCGACACCCCCGTTTACATCAGCGGCGACGCCGACACCCGCCATGCCGACATGGTCAAGGCGCTCGACATCGCGCGCCGCGCCGGATTCAGCAAAGTCGCCTTCAACGTCCGCGCCACCGGACCGGCGCCGCAGCAAAAGTAAGGCAGCCCCATGAAGCGCTTCCTGCTCTCCCTTCTCGTGCTCATCACCCTGGGGCTGTGCGCCGTCTGCGCTCTGCAATGGCAGCGCGAGCACCGGCTCCGCGCGCGCATCTCCGACCTCACCCGCCAGCTTGCCGAGGAAAACAAAAGGCGCGTCGAGTTCGAGGAAAAAGCCATGCGCTACGAGCAGGAGATCGCCCGCGTCACCACCCTGCGCGCGCAGACCGAGGCCGCCCTGCTCGAAGCCACCGAAACCCTCCGGCAAACCGCTTCGGACCAAATGGCCCGCGGCCACAGCATCGCCGTCCTTTCCAGCGAGCTTCTCCGCGCGCGGGCAGAGTCCGCCGCATTGCACGAACTCGCCAGCCAGGGAACCAGCGCCATCCAGCAGCGCAACGAAACCGTCGCCGGACAAAACGCCGCCATCGAAAAGGCGAACGCCCGGCTGCGGGAACTCGCCAAAGAGCGCGACGACGCCATCCAGCAGCTCAACGCGCGCACACGCGAGTTCAACGCGCTCGTCGAAAAATACAACGCGCTCGCCAAGGGATCGCGCTGACCCTGGGTTGAAAAACCCGCGGCTCCGCTTCCCGGTCCTCATGGCACGCGGGATGCTTGAAAGCCGGACATGGAATCCACCCGAGTCATTCAGCTTCCCGTACGCTCGCAGCCGGCCCATGAACCGGAGTTGATCAAGCTCGTCCAGTCACAGGGGCGCGAAAACATCTCCGGCGGCGACGCCGAATCCTCCCGGCGATTTGCCAGCGAGATTCAGTACGTCACCTGGCACGCCCGCCGCATCGCCCCCATCCTCGGAATGTCCATCCTGCGCCTCGGCATTGTCGAAGACCGCGAGGGCCAGACCGCCTTTCACATCTCCAGCGACGGCTGGCACGGTGTCGTCAGCGGCGGCCGGCGTCCCTTGAGGCAGCTCCGCGAATCCCTGGCAAGAGGCTGATCACGGCGCATGAACCTCGATCCCCTCATCGCCGCCACCGCCACTCTCCAGAGGCTGGATGGAGTCGCCGGAATTCTGCTCTTCAAAGGCGCGAACGTCATCCACAAGCAGATGCCCTTCTCCGATGCGCGCGCCCGCGAGCTGCGCGAGGCACTCGATGAAATGCTCGCCGGCTACCGCGAAGTGCGGCGGAAGCTCCGGCTCGCGTGTCTCGAGTTCGATGCCGGGCTGCTGCTCATCCTCGTCCAGGGAGGGACCGCGCTCGTCTTCCTCCTCACCGCCCAGGCCGACCCCGACCTCGTCGGCAGCGCCGGACTCGTGCTGCTGGAGGACCACGCGGAAGCCCTCGAAGCCGCGCCCGCTCATTCCGAAGCCGCTCCCCCGGCGGCTGACGAAGTCGAGGAACTCATCGTCACCAGTCCGCGCAGGCTCGAACAGATCACCGAAAAAGCCGCGCCCGTCGTCAACCATTGGGGCGCCGTCCGCAAGGCCCTCGAAGGACTGCTCGGCAAAGTCATGGGCCGCGCCCAGGCCGCCAACCTCGTGGACCGGGTGCTCGCGGAAAAAGGCGTGGACGATCCCTGGCGTCTCCCCCGCCCGCAGATCGAAAAAACCGCGCTCCATGTCCTCGACAACATCCCGAACATCGCCAAACGCCGCCAGCTCGCCACCGAGCTGCGCGCCGCCCTGGAGGAGATCCACCCCGATCACTGACAAGCCCCGCTATCCACCATGAGTCTTCCGCGCCTACTCCCCGCCATGCTGCTGCTCGCCGGAGCCGCGTTCAGCCCCCTGGCCTCTCAAACCCCGTCTCCGGAAAACACGCGCATCGAGGCCAAGCTCGACACCATCATCACCAAGCTCGACGGAGTGGCCGCCGCCGTCGGCGCGGACAAAACCGCGCCCGAATCACCTCCGCCCACGGATGAAACCGGCAGCGCCGCGCAAGCCAGCGTGGACCTCGTCTGGGTCATCCTCGCCGGCGCGCTCGTTTTCCTCATGCAGGCCGGCTTCGGCCTTCTCGAACTGGGCTTCTCCAGGGCCAAAAACAGCATCAACATCGTCATGAAAAACTTCCTGGACTTCTCCATCGCCGTCGTCGTTTTCATGTTCCTCGGCTTCGGCCTCATGTTCGGCAGCAGCGCCGGGGGCTGGATCGGCACCGACGGCTTCTGGCTCTCCAACTTCCCCGAGGACAGCCCGCTTTGGGGCTTTTGGTTCTTCCAGGTCGTCTTCGCCGGCACCGCTTGCACCATCGTCTCCGGCGCCATGGCCGAGCGCACCAAATTCGTCGGCTACCTCGTCTATGCCGGCTTCCTCTCCGGCGTCATCTACCCGCTCACCGGCCACTGGGCCTGGGGCAGCTTCGCCGGCGCCTACGGAGTCGGTGGCACGGGCGGCTGGCTGGAGAGCCTCGGCTTTGTGGACTTCGCCGGCTCCACCGTCGTGCATGGCTGCGGCGGCGCCTGCGCCCTGGCCGGCATTCTCGTCGTCGGCGCGCGCCACGGGCGCTTCGCCAAAGACGGCAGCCCGCGCATGATCGCCGGGCACAACATCCCGCTCGCCGCCCTCGGAGTCTTCATCCTCTGGTTCGGCTGGTTCGGCTTC
>DDQZ01000034.1:34434-42063 GCA_002343505.1 Verrucomicrobiaceae bacterium UBA2429
GGCTGGTTCGGCTTCAACGCCGGCTCCACCCTCGCCGCCAGCGGCAGCATCGGCCGCATCGTCGTCAACACCGCCATCAGCCCCGCCAGCGGCGCGCTCGCCGCCATGCTCTCCATGTGGTTCGTGCAAGGCCGGCCGGACGTGGGCATCACCCTCAACGGCGCGCTCGGCGGCCTCGTCGGCATCACCGCCTGCTGCGCCAATATCTCCCCCGCCTCCGCTTTGGCCGTCGGCCTCGTCGCCGGCATCCTCACCACCGTCTCCACCATCGGCCTGGAACGCCTGCGCCTCGACGACGCCGTCGGCGCCGTGCCCGTGCATCTCGTCAATGGCTGGTGGGGCACGCTCTGCGTCGCGCTCTTTGACCAAAAAGGCTTCGACGCCCGCCAGCTCGGCATCCAGGCCCTCGGCACCTTCAGCATCACCGCCACCAGCTTCATCCTCTGCCTGGCCGTCTTCAAAACCGTGGACCTCCTCGTCGGCCTGCGCGCCACGGATGAGGAGCAAATCAACGGCCTCGACTTCAGCGAGCACTCCGCCAACGCCTACCCCGACTTCCAGACCACCGAGCAGGCCTGAGCCGGCGCCTTGCTATCAAACACCCTCGCCCCTTTCCAGCAGCGGCTCCACCCGCTGCCGGATCAACTTGAAGAGAAGCTTCACTCGATTTCAAATCCCTGGCTCGTGAACTTCAAGGTGCGGGCGTTCTCGGTCACGGTTCGCACGACGTTGTCAGGGACACCGGAGGGGATGGACGCCTCGATGTCGAGCCGCACGGTCACATCAGCACCAATCAGGCTAGTGAGATGGGCGATCACCTCCTCGGCAATCTTGCCCGCGTCGCGGCCGACGCGCTGCGGATCGAGTGTCACGGTGCCATGGAAACGCTTGGGCTTCGGGGCCTCGGCGGGATTGACGGGCACGGTGGTGGCTTGAGGGGCTACGCTAGTGCTCGCATCACCAGAGGGCGCAGAAACCGCCGTGTTGCCCGTCGTGATCACGGACTGGGGTTTGTCTGCCTCCATCTGCTTCCAGGCGATATCCGGCTTCACCAGCAGGCCAAACAGACTGTCCTCGGAAACTCCGATGTTCTGGCCGCCCCGCAGGCCGAGGTAGCGGCTGCTGGCCTCGTCATAGCTCTCGGAAAAAGCAAAAGTCTCCTTCTGCCAGGTCAGCCAGCCCAATCCCTCGCGGATGGCCTGGATGAGCACGCCGGTGTCGCGCAATCTCGGCAGGTAGGTGTAGCGGGCAAAGTCCTCCACGAGCTGCTTGATCGGCACGTTTTCGCCGCGCCAGAGCGGCACGTTGTCCAGTTCCAGCCGCAGACGAGTCGCGGCCAGGCCGGTGATGAGCAGTTCGTCATTGCGCAGCTTCTTGCTGGCGCGGACGGCCAGGGCGTCCTGCCCGGTCAGGCGGAAGGCCTGCCACTCCATCGGCTGCTGCGGCGTGGTTTGGGTGGGCACCAGCAACCACTGGTAGGCCTCCGGCAGGCGGGCATCCACCACGGACGTGGCGTTGTCGCGCTGGGTCAGCGCCTGCTTGCGCTGATGAGGATCGAGATTCAGCGTTTCGGCCTCATCCACGATAGACTGCCAGGCAACAAAGCGGCGCAGTGCCTCATCCAGATCTTGCAGGCGGGCCTTGTCCATGGCGAGGAACACCAGCGCATTGCGGTAAAGCCGGGGCGAGTTGCCGCGGCTGTCCAGCATGGTCGCGGCGGCGCGCAAGGCGGGGCTTTCCGCGTCCTTGCTGTGCGGGTATTCCATGCCCAGCACCACCAGACGGGCGTCCATGTCGTCGGCGATGTCTCCCCCGGTGCGGGCCAGCGGATGCACCCGGCTGAAGTCGCCCACACGGCGCACATCCAGCTTCACCCGGCGATCCAGTTCCTGCACCACCGATTCGGGATCGGCCTTGAGCTGTTCCGCACGGTCTTCTGCCAGCTTGGTGACAGTGGGCTGGGTGGAATACCAATAGCGAGCACCATCATGGTAAAGATAGGTCGCCGCCGTGCTCAGACGGCGCAGGGCATCACCGAAAATGGCCGGCGATTCACCCGGCATCACGCAACCCAGCTTGATGCGGCGGTCCTCGATGCCCTTGTTCGCTGCTTTGAAGGTGGGCGCGGAGCCCATGTAAACCGTCCGCGCCACCCGGCGGCAGGCGGAGTATTTGCCCAGGTTTGGCACCTCGCCATCGGTGCGCAGGGGCAGCGAATGCGGGCCGTCCACGTCCCTTTCGATCACCGGCACCCAGTTGTCCGAAAGGTAGCGGGTCAGCTCATCACGCACCCGATGGTCGTCGATGGGGATCAAAGAAGGCAGGATCAGCGGGCTGCGGTCGTTCTGCGACCACAGGCTGTGAATCACTGCCGCCATCAGGCGCAGCACACCGCGGGTGCGCTGGAATTTCGCCAGCGTGGACCAGTCCCCATAGAGCCGGTCGAAAATCTCCGGGTGAATCGGATAGGCCGCTTTGATGCGTGTTTCATAATCCACGTCCCGGCATTCCGGCGGGAACTCCTGGTGCTGCGTGCGATACACGTCGTAAAAGGCCTTTGCCACCGTGTCACGCCCCACGAACTGCTCCTTCTCCACCAGCGGCTCAAACAAGCGCCGGCGCACAATCTCGAAGCCTTCTTCCGCACTGGCGGGACGCCAGGAGGCCTCCACGCGGCCCACCGCATTGCGCAGCCGGTCCAGCGCCTCGCGACCACGCTGGCCGCCCACCTCGATGTCATCCGCCTGCGTGTGTGGAGACACCGCCGTGTCTGATGCAGGCAGGGAGATCACCAGCAGGCACTGTTTCGCCAGCTTGGCGGATTCCGTCAGGGCCTGGGCAAAGGTGAAGTGGGTTTCAAAACTACCGCCCGGCAGATCGCTCTCCGCGTGCAGTTGCCGCGCATAGGCCACCCATTCGTCGATCAGGATCAAACAAGGCCCGTGCTCGTTGAAAAGCTCCCGCAGCACGTCGCCGGGGTTGGTGGCTTTTTCGTCGTCCGCGGCGATGCGGGCATAGGCCTTTTTGCCGCCGAGCTGCCACGCCAGCTCTCCCCAGAGGGTGCGCACCACCGTGCCGTCTTTCTTCACCGAGGGATTGCCGGGGGAGATCTTGTTCCCCACCAGCACCACCCGCTTCACTTTGGGGATGGACGTTTCGCCCGCCTCGGCCAGCAGGGCGTCCACGCCGGGCAGATCGCTCACCGCCGTGCCGGAGAACAGATGATACAGCGCCAGCATGGAGTGTGTTTTGCCGCCGCCGAAGTTGGTTTGGAGCTGCACCACGGGATCGCCGCCGTGCCCGTTGAGACGCTGGAGGCCGCCGATGAGCAGGCCCTTAAGCCCTTCCGTGAGGTAGGTGCGGCGGAAGAACTCCGCCGGCTTTTTGTATTCATCCGAGCCTTCGCCCAGATGCACCTGCCAAAGGTCCGCCGCAAACTCCGCCTGCTGATACTTGCCGCTCGCCACGTCCTTGTGCGGCGTCACGATCTCCCGCCACGGCTTCAATCCGCCGGCGGCAGGTGTTTCCACCGCCACCGTGGTGCTGCGGCGTTTTTCGCTGCGCACCTGCTCATCAAACCGCAGGCGCAGCAGCTCCATCTTCATCTTCTCCAGATCATCCGCCTGCGCGGCGCTGATGGAGGCCAGCACGCGGCTGGCGGTATCCAGCGCGCGGTAGGTGTTGTCACTGCTGAAAGGCCGCTGGTGCGCCCACTCATGGCGCACAGACAGCAGTTCATTGATCATGCTGCGCTCCGCCTTCCCCAGCGTCATGGCAAACACGTCCTTCCAGTTCCGGTCCATGATCACCAGCAGCCCGTTCACATCCTTGGTGGGCTCGGACTTCAGTCCGGCCAGCCGGGTGTCGCTCAGGGCGCTTTTCACGTCCTGCTGCCACTTCTCTCCCCAGCAGGTTTTCAGCTCCCGCTCCACGAAGGGAGAAAGTCCGTCCCGCAGGAGTTCCAGCATCTTGCCGACGCGATCGTGATTGGTGAGTGCCATAAAGAGTCAGGGATGCGGAGAGATGAGCGGAATCGGCGTGCGTCCGTACTTCCGGTAGATCCTGAAGTCCGAGTCCAGCGTGCAGACATGATGGTCGCCGAGCACTTCAGCCAGCCGAACCAGGCAGGCGTCCGCCAGAGACATCGGCAAGTCCCGGTATTTGGCCCGCAACTGCCTCACGGACTCGACTTCATTCTCCAGGCTGAAGGGAATGCGCAAAAGCCCGTCTGCGACCATCTGCAACAAATCCTCTTGGGCACCTGGATTGCGCCGCAAAAGAAAACACGCCTCGGCAATCACCGCCTCCACTGTCACCAGCGGACCGGCGATCTCCTTGAACCGTGCCACCGCCCAGGGATGCCACGCATCACCGGCGTCCAGCAGCGCTGTCAGTGGGCCGGCATCAACGATGACCCATCGAATCACTGCCGAAACCCTCCAGGTGGACCGGGTTGGTGCTCAAGTCTGAGATGCCCGAGTTGTATTTGCCGCAGTAATCTTTCATCATCTCATAGGCGGAGACGAAAGGTTTTTCGGCCGCCTCTCCAGCGGCATCCCCTTCCAGCCAGCGCTGATAAAGCTCCACCGTCACCTCCCGGATGGCACGCCCCTGCAGCGCGGTCTTGGCTTTCACCCGACGGTAAAGCTCATCAGGAATCTCAATGGTGGCTTTCATGTTTTACAGGTAGCCAGTTTTACAGGATGCCGCAAGCGTTCAGAAAAGATGTCCCTGCGGATCGACTGGCTGCGCTGCGGGGGCGGCTTGGGCCAGATTCAAAAGCTCCGGCCAGCTCTGCACCAGCCCGTTGTAAGCCAGCGCCTCCGCTGCGCGCTTCTTCCGCTCGCAGATGGAATACAGGCGGTAGGCCAGTTCGCGTGCCGGGTCTGCCTTGGGGCCGAGTTTCGTCACGAGTTCCGCCGCTCCGGTCTCACCGTGAGTCGCCAGCACCCGGACGAGGTGATGCACCGTCTCCCATGAGGTCAGGCGCGGGTCGGTGGCCGGGTCCCAGCCGGCGGGCAGCTCCTCCGGTTTTAGCAGGCGCACTTTCCCCCGGCTGGAGACGAGGATGCCCGCCTCTGCCAGGCCGTTGATGCTGGTGTTCTTGGCCTTGCTCAGCGTCTCCGCCACGCCGAACTCGCCTTCCTCGAAGCCGTGCTGCTCGAACCACGCCAGCGCCCAGCGGCTGTCCGGGTCAAAGTCACCCTCCTGCTCGGCCAGCGCGGTGTCGAGCGTCTCGTTGATGAGCGCCAGCGCCTCGCGCACGGAGAGCGCCTTGCCCTGCGCGTCGAGCACGCGGGCGTAGCGGGTGAAGACCGCCATGCCGGGGCCGATGGCGGCCTGCGCGAGGTCCACCGGGGCGATGTTGCCCGCCTGCAAATGCCGCAACGCCTCCGGCAGCTCCCGCTGGAGCGCCGCCACGAACTCCCGCCGCGTCGCCGTCGGCGCATCCGCCGCTCGCGGCCGGCAGACCAGAACGATGCTGGAGGCAAGGGCGTTGGTTCCCTTTGCAACAATGCGCCCGGCGCATTCTGTCCGCATGGGCCAAGTGCCAGTCGTTCCGAAGCCGGCACGAATCACTGCATCGAGAAATGTTTCCCAGCCCGTGCTGGCAATTCCACCATCATCCTCGCTCTCAGATTGCTTAAAGGCGTAGTAAATCGTGACCGGAAATGCGGGATGCGATTGCGCGGCGAGGCGGTTCATTGCGTTTGTCATTCCGGCGAGAAAAAACGCTTCTGCCGCGGCTTTGCCGCCGTGCCGGTATGGCGTCGCGACCAACTCCTCGGCTTTCGGGACTGCCAGAGTCGCAAAAATGTCGGGCAGGACCGAGCGAAGCGATCGACGAAGCCAGACGTAAAAGAAGTCGGACAAGTCGGCATAGCCAATGTTGTCGTAGTAGGGAGGATCCGTGGAGATCAGCTTGCCTGAGGAAATAGTTTGGGCGGAAGCGTCGGATTGAGCAGCAAAGCCTGCGGGGGAGGATGGAAATGCCTCAATCGCCATTGCGCCTTTCTCAAGAGCAGCGGCAATGCTTCCACCAGCGTCAGCGAATGAGTTCGCTTCAGCGTAATCCCACGTCATCGGGATCCCTTGCCGAGCAAATGTTTCTCGAAATGCCCCACGGTCGCTCATCCATGATGCAATCGTCGAATTGATGTTGGCCACTTTGGATATGGCGAACGACAGATAAATACCGACTGCTTCCCCGTATGCTGCCGCCCCGTTGCCCTCGTCGCGCAGCGCCGTGTCACCTTTCCCAAAACCAGCTGACAAAGCGTCGTCGCGAATGCGCCTTGTCGCTTCCCCCACGAGATCGGAGAAAGTGCTCAACGCCATGAGTTGCCGGGGTGCGAATAGATCAGAGAATCGCTCGAGCCCGTAGATAACGCACCAGAAATTGGTTCTTCCCCCTCCGCCGGCCTCCTTTGGCAGTTCTTGCAAGGGAGCGTCAGGAGCGGGTTCACATTCCGCCGCCGCCTCGTGCTCTGGTGTCGGTGGGACATAAACCCGCCCGCGCTCGCCCTCGGCTACGATAGCCATCAGCCGCTCGCCCATCCGCCCAGCCTTGCCCTCGGCCCTAATGTAATCAGCGGCGATTGGCGTGCCGGACATCAAACACCTAAAGTTCGCGCCGCGTTCACCCAGCTTGGTGCCGGCCTTCGCCGCTGCGGCGTCCTTCGGCTTGCCGACCTGCACGGTGAAGCGGTAGCCGCCGTCCTCGATCACCGGCTCGACCCAGGCTTCCTTGCCGGGCTTGGTCGAGAGCATGAAGGTGGAGGCCAGCGGCACTTCTACCTCGCGAAAGGCGGGGTTCGGGCTTTTCACCGTGCGCGCCCAGAGCCAGGCGATGACGGTGAGCTTCCGCCCGACGAGCGGCTTCAAATCCTCCCGCTCCTGCGCCATGGCGGCGGTGATCTCGATCTTCGGGTAAAGGTGGCCGATGCGTTTCTCCGCCTCGTCGCGCATCCACTGGCCGTAGTGGCGCACGTCCTCGGCCAGCCCCTGCGCGCCGCGCCAGGTCTTGGTGCCGAGCTGGCCCTTGCGCGACTCCGGGTTGACCGGCGGCCGGCCGGCGAACTTCGGCGGAATCTCGATCATGGCCTTGTTGATGAGCACGGCCACGGGGTTGAGGTCGCTGGCATACGCCTCCAGCCCGAGCCGCTGCGCCTCCAGCGGCAGTGCGCCGCCGCCGGCAAACGGATCATGGAACGCGGGAAGTTTGTGCCGGTCGAACATCTCCTTCGCCCGCGGGTGCCCGGCATTCTCCGCGCAGGCCCGCCGCCAGGATTGCCAGATTTCCTCGCGCGCCTTTTGCAGCACGGTTTCGTTCGTCGTGTTCTCCCACTGCACCAGCTCCTCGATGATGCGGAAGAGCCGCTGGCGCTCCTCCTCGGCGAGGATGTCATCGAGCTTTGGCTCCGGCCCCGGCTCCGGTGCATCAATGCCGGCGGCGTCCGCCTTTTCCTTCAAAGTTGCGGCCTCCTGCCAGAGCTTATGCTTTGCCTTCAGCTCCTTCTCCGCCCGGCGCAGCAGTTTCGCATCACCCTTCAACTGATCCACATACCCCGAAGGATCATCGACCATCTGTGCAAAGATCACTGCCCGCGCCGCCGCCAGCGGCCGCCG
>DDQZ01000034.1:42237-45178 GCA_002343505.1 Verrucomicrobiaceae bacterium UBA2429
CGCGCCCACCACAGGTGCAGCGTGCTCGGATGCCCATGCCGGATGGACTTCTCCCGCGCCGAAGCCTTGTTGATGGCCTCCAGAGGCAGGGCGACTTCGATGAGCTTTTTGCGGTAGGTGGGGGTCATGAATGGTTCTTAGCTTTGACGTGAAGCACGATAATCTTGGAGTGCCTTTTGACTCTGCTCCTCAATCCGTATCAAGTCCGGAGCTAGAAGTTCAGCCGGAGATTCCGGCAGATAATGAGCAGTCACAGCAGGTGAAGCCAGCCTCCATGCTTCAAGGTATCTGGCAAAGTCAGCGGCAGACTGGAGAATCACGGGCCAGCGCTGTGACCTCCAACGCGGTTGCTCGGAAATGCGCTGGTGGACTCGATGAGCCATTGCTTCGTCGGAAATCCAGGAGTCTTCTGCGCAAGCGGCAAGATAATGAAAGTCATCCGTTAATTCGAGGTGAACATGTCCGGCGGGTGTGAGCGTGATCAAATCCTCGTCAGAGAGCAGTTCACGCTTCAGATGTTCCGCCAAAACACAGCCATGATGCAGCAGGTAGGCACACTCCCGACGCACAGCAGTTTCATCCGTGCCCAGAGCAGATAATGAGCCTATCAGGTCGCTGACCCTGTGATAACCGCGATAGCCGGATGGTCCCGCACTGCGCGCTCCTTCCTGCAACCAGCGCAGGATGCGGTAACGGGTAAAGTGATCTGGATTCGGGTCTTCCGGCTCACACTGGAACACATTCTTCACCCATGAACGATTGCCGTCATAGTAGCGATGGTGACCTCGCAACAGCATCCGGGTCACGACACCCTGAGGAAGATGCATTTGCTGCCCGGTCGCCTGGCTGGCGAAGATGTCCTGCTCTGAAATGTAGCCGCTCCTGCAAAACTCCAGGAACATCTCGAAAGCGCGTCGGATATTCCAGCCAGCCAGTCCAACGATGATGTTTTTCCCATGTCTGCGATGGTCAAACAGCGAGCCCATCATGACTCCCAAAAATCTGTCCAGTTGATCTGCTTTGAACTGCACCAGCTTGCCGTCCATCACATACTGAAGCGCCTTCGACGAGGCTTTGGCCTCCCGCAGGACGAGGCTGAGCCGGTTTTGCAGCACTTTCTGAAAAGGCGGCGGCTCAATCCGATAGATCAGATCCTTGAGCGCAGTATCAAGTGGCGGTTCGTTGCGGTGGTTTTCAAAAGTGATGTGGCGCAACGGCAGCATCACCAAGCAACGCACCTGCTGTTGAAGCCACCGGGCGACTTCAAACATGAGCAACTGCTCATCGCGGTCCCTTTTGTCGCAATTGTCGAGGACCACGATCAGCAAACGCCCTCTGCCCGTGCAAAGGTGACGTTCAAGTGCTTGAAGAGTGCCATCCTGATCCTGCCTCAGTTTGGTAAGCTCATCCGCCAACCGGCTCTTGTATTCGTCAGAGTCTTTGGAAAATAATTCGAGCGCCCACTTGTCGAAAGCCTCAATTTCCTTTCGGTAAAGCTTCCTCAACCCGATGAGTGTGTCTGTATCCTGATCTGGAGAGCTGTTTCGTATGCCCTGCGCCAAGTGGCGGCGGCACCAGGAATAAATTTCGTCCTTGCTGACGGGCGCGTCGTTCAGGTCAATACGCACCCATGCGATGTGTTCCCTCACTTCTGCCGGCAGGGCAATACGCTGGAGGTAATCGACAAAGGTTGATTTGCCACTCCCGACTGCTCCCACCAGCAGCAGGATTTTGTTTCGCAGGGACTCCAAGTCAGCGAGCTTTGCCACGATGACCGTCGGGCTTCCAGTGTCCTCAATCCATTGGGCCTCTTGAATCTTGGGAGGAGAGGCAAGTCGAATGATTCGATCAATTTCATCCACATAACGCTCGCGGCGCTGGGTCTTGACATAGGCATTCTCGACAATTTTGAAGCGGTCCTCATAGGACGACGGATTGAACAGGTGCTGAAACTCAGAGGAAAGCAGCTTTCCAAACTCGTTGTAAGGCACTTGTTCGTCTTGAAGCGACGAACCCCCGACCATTCGGACGGGGCGGTAAAACCTCACGGATGACGCTTTCCTCAGATGATCAGCCACGCATTGGCTCAAGGCATCGTAGCCTGCTTTGGCAAGAAACTGTGCAAACGCAGGGCTGGCCGGATGGGCATCCGCCAGCTGAAAACTGGTGATCAACTCATCGGAGTCCGATGCCCTCAGCTCTGTCCTCAGCCCGTTGCTAACCACACAAAACCGGCAAGGGTTGATGCCAGCAGGGTAAAGCGCATTCAATTCGTTGGCGTAGAGGCGGCACTCCAGGATCGCATCTGCAAGATCGTCACTGGGCGGTTTTGCCTCCCAAACCGCAACAGGAAGGCCGCGAATGACCACAACGTAGTCTGGAAAATAGCGCTTTTTGTTCTGTCTCTTCTCGATCTCGAAATCGCGCAGGTTGGGCTTCGTCCGTATCAGGGAAAATGGGATTCCGAGGCCGGCCGGAGCAGAAATGGTCAGAAGCGGCCATGCAAACTTCTGCTCAACGTCACTCTCATTCGTGAGAACTGATGGATCGGGAGGAAAATTGGCCATGGGTCAAGGAAATGGTTGATAAAACGGACTCACGCACGATTATACAGCCCCATGTAACGCAATGTCGTCCCCCGACGAGTAGAAATCATCGCAGAAAGGCTGCCTGGCTCACGCCTCGCAGCCTTTCTCTTTTTTGGGGTGGTTTTCATGACGGCTCAACTCCCTTTTCCAGCAATTCACTAAAGTCGTAATTCACGCTCGTCACCCCGAAATCCGGCTCCCTTTGGAACGGGCGGCGGACGTAGTGGACGCGGTGTTCGGTGTCAGAGAGGAATTGTCCTCCCGGACCATTCGATCCTGGCTCCGCCCTTTTTGAGGTATGCCCTTCGGGCAGGAATTCGACGATGGCGAGGATGAAGTCGTCGGGCTTGTTC
>DDQZ01000034.1:45335-101965 GCA_002343505.1 Verrucomicrobiaceae bacterium UBA2429
CCCTTGACTTCGATGAAGCGCAGCTGGCCGGTGGCCGGGTCGCGGCTCTCGATGTCGTAGCCGAGCTTTTCCAGCTCCCGGTCCACGGGCTCGAAGCCGAGGGAACGCTCGATTTCCATGACGATCTGCCGGGCACGGGCGGCGGAGGCTTGGGTGTCCGCCGGCGCGACAGCCTGAGCCTGTGGCGCTGATGCCTGGCCGGTGAGCCGTGCCAGAAGCCCAACGGGCAGCACGAGCAGACCACCGAGGACGACGGGCGGCAGGGGGGAGATTTGGGCTTCGAGTTTCAGTTCATCGAGCCGTTTGGCGAGGCGGCCCTGAAGGAGGTCGGCGCGCTTGCGGGCTTCGTTGGAGTTCAGGCGGGCGTTGGGTTTGCCGGCGAGTTCCTGCTCCCTCAGAGCCTCCGCGCGGTGGTCCCAGTAGTTGATCTCCTTGGTGAGGCGATCCTTCACCGCAGCCTCGGTTTTGGTGATGAGTTCCAATCGGCGCTGGCGGACCTCCGCAAGGTGCTCCTGCACCACGGTGCCGATAGCGTGGGCGCGGGCTTTGTCCTCCAAGCCGGCGGAAATCCACGCGCACTCCGGGCGTGCCAGAAGAGTGGCGGCATCAGGCTCGCCTTCCTTCAAGGGGCGGTAGTCGAGGTAGGGGGCGTAGTGCAGGTGGCGGGTGTTTCCGGCGGCATCGAGTTCGACATAAAGCATCTTTTTCGAGATCACCCGGCGCTCACCGGAGCGGGTGAGGTGGGCATCCTGAATGGCGTGCTCCAGGTAGAACAAGACACGGGGCGCGGTGCCTTGGTCGTTTTCATCGACGAGGATGGCACCACGGCGCAGGAGGTCGCGATGGCGCTCCAGCACGAGGTCGAGCGTGGCATCCAGCAGCGGATGACCAGGGCAGACAAAAGCCGCCATGGGCTGCCCCTGTGGCTGGATGAGGTGCTTCTCGAAAGCGATGCGCTCGTAGCGGCTGAGCACCGGGTCCCCCAGGCCGATGAGGCGGTCGCGATTCCGAATGGTGGCAGGGACGTGGGAAACCTCGTAGCGCCGCGTCTCGCGCTGCCGCGCCGTGCCACCAAGAAGGCGGAAGGCCTCCATGAAGAAGGACTCGATGTAATGGGGCTGGAGCCGCCGGGCATCCGCCCGCTCCATGTCCTCGCGAATGCGATAGACCTTGCTGGCGTCCATGGCGTCATGAGCGAGCGCCCGCTCCTCGACGAGGTCCTGGAGTCGGGAGCGGTCAAAGGCACCGGCAACGACGTTGTGGAGACGAGAACGCACGTCCGGCTGCTCGCCATAGCGAACGGCCTCAATCATGAGTTCGCGCAGCGGCTTGCCCTCGAACATGACTTTTCCCAAAACATCGAAAACCTGGCCGCCGAGGGCTTTGCGGGCCTCTTCCAGCTTGTCGAGCAGGGTGCGATAGACCTCGCCCTCGCGGGTCTGATCGGCGACGAGATTCCACAGGTGGCATACCTCCGTCTGGCCGATGCGGTGAATGCGGCCGAAGCGCTGCTCCAGGCGGTTCGGGTTCCAGGGAAGGTCGTAATTCACCATGAGGTGCGCCCGCTGGAGGTTGATGCCTTCGCCGGCGGCATCGGTGGCGATCAGCACCTTTACCTCCGGGTCATGCCGGAAGGCTTCCTGCACCTTCAGCCGCTCCTCACGCCCCACACCGCCATGAATGGCGACGACGGCCTCACGGCTGCCCAGCAGCGTGCTGATGCGCTCGGCGAGGTAGTTCAGGGTGTCGCGATGCTCGGTGAAGAGCACGAGTTTCTGGCGCGGTGACTTTTCGCCGGGTTTGGCTCCATAAACCGGAGCATCCTCGGCGAGTCGATTCGCCAAGGCCGCAGGCGTGAAGATCTCCGCGAGGAGGTTGGACAGTTCCGACCATTTGCGATCTTCGCCGCTGCGCCTGACCTGCTGGGCGAGAGTTTCGAGCCCGCGGAGGATTTCGATCTCGGCGCGGAATTCCAAAATGGTGCTGGCTGCGGTGGCTTGGTCGAGCACCTCCTCCTCCGTGTTTTCCACTTCGTTGTCCGGCGCGTCGTCGAGGTCGTTGATGTCCTCCTCATCAAGCGCAGGACCAGCGTCGAGGTCTTGTGGTGAGACTTCGCGGCCACGCTGGAGCAATTCCAATTCGCGAAGGCGCGATTCCATGCGCTCGCGCCGGCGGCGGAGAGACTGGAAGATGGCCTCCGGCGACGAGGCGAGGCGGCGTTGCAGGATGGTGAGGGCAAAGCCCACCGTGCCGGCGCGTTTGCCATTCTGCAGGCTGTCGGCGCGGTTGAACTCCGTGCGGACATAGTCGGTGACCTCCTGGTAGAGCTTCGTCTCCAAAGGCGAAAGCTGATAGGGCACGGTGTAGGCCCGGCGCTCCGGGAAAAGGGGTGTGGCGTCGAACTTGAGGAGGCTCTCCTTTACCATGCGGCGCATGAGGTCGGAAACATCCGCAGCATGGACGCCATCGCGGAACTTACCCTCGAAGCGGTCCCCATCAAGCAGGGACATGAAGAGCTGGAAGTCTTCCTCCTTGCCATTGTGCGGTGTGGCGGTCATGAGCAGGAAATGCCGCGTGAGGGTGGAAAGAAGCTGTCCGAGCTTGTGCCGCTTCGTGTATTTGATCTCGCCGCCGAAGAACGTGGCGGACATCTTGTGCGCCTCATCGCACACGATGAGGTCCCAGCGACAGTCGGGCGCGGAGAGCTTGGCCTGCACGTCCTCATTGCGGCTGAGCTTGTCGAGACGGGCGATGACGAGGTGGTTTTCGAGGAACCAGTTGCCGGTGCGCGCAGCCTCCAGCTTGTCGTTCGTCAGAATCTCAAACGGCAGATGGAAGCGGCGGTAAAGCTCGTCCTGCCACTGCTCGGCCAGACTGCCGGGGCAGACGATCAGGCAGCGCTGGAGGTCGCCGCGGGCCACGAGTTCCTTGATGAGCAAACCCGCCATGATGGTCTTGCCCGCGCCAGGGTCATCCGCCAGCAGGAAGCGCAAAGGCTGACGGGGCAGCATGGCCTCGTAAACGGCGGTGATCTGGTGGGGCAAAGGCTCGACGACCGAGGAATGAACGGCGAGCACCGGGTCAAAAAGATGGGCAAGCCGGATGCGATGCGCCTCGGAGACAAGACGGAACATGGCCCCGTCACCATCGAAACTCCACGGCCTGCCTGCCTGGGCGATGGCAAGGCGCGGCTCGTCGTGGCGGTAGAGAAGCTGGTTGGCGACACGCCCCGCCGCGTCTTTGTAAGTCAGTTCCAGAGCCTCGGAACCAAACCACTGAGTCTGCACCACCGTGACCAGGGCATCTGGCAGAATGCCTTGGATGGCAGTTCCGGGGGTGAGTTCTTCGAGGCGGGGCATGGAATCATCCTACCGGCGCGGACAAGCAAGGCCAACTCAAACTCACTTCCTCACCAGCAAGCTCTTCCCCGTCATCTCCGCCGGCTTTTTCAAACCGAGCATGTCAAGCAAGGTGGGGGCGATGTCGGCGAGGATGCCGTCGCGGACGGTGACGTTCGCCGCATCGGCGGCGACGTAGATGCCGTGGACGAGGTTGGTGGTGTGGGCGGTGTGCGGGGAGCCGTCGGGGTTGCGCATTTGCTCGCAGTTGCCGTGGTCGGCGGTGATGAAGAGCTTGCCGCCGAGTTCGAGGACTTTTTCCACGATCATGCGCACGCCGAGGTCGATGGTCTCGCAGGCGTGGACGCCGGCTTCGACGACGCCGGTGTGGCCGACCATGTCGGGGTTGGCGTAGTTCATGATGACGAGGTCGTGATTTTCCAGTCGGCGCAGGACTTCGAAGGTGAGGTCCGGGGCGCTCATCTGCGGTTTTTTGTCGTAGGTGGGCACTTCTTTGGGCGAAATGGCGAGGTAACGCTCTTCACCGGGGTTCGGCTCTTCGATGCCGCTGTTGAAGAAGAAGGTGACGTGCGGGTATTTTTCCGTTTCGGCCGCGCGAAGCTGCGTGAGGCCTGCGGCGGCGATGGTCTGGCCGAGGTTGTTGCTGAGGCTCTCGGTGCCGAAGATGACGCGGGCGCCGAGGGCCTCGTAGGTGGCGTCGTATTCGGTGAGCGTGTAGTAGCCGACCTGCGGATGCACCTCGCGGTCGAAGCCTTCGAAGCCAGTCTTGAGAAAGGCGTCACTGAGTTGGCGGGCGCGGTCGGCGCGGAAATTGAACCAGAGGATGACATCGCCATCGCGGATGCGCTGCTCGTTGGCGTTCGAGAAGATCATCGGCTGCATGAATTCATCGCCGCGCGGATCTTTCGGATACGCGGCCTGCACGGCGGCGCTCGGCAGATCCGTGCGCACTTCACCGCGACCGAGCACGATGGCATCCCAGGCGAGCTTGTTGCGCTCCCAGCGCTTGTCGCGGTCCATCGCGTAGTAGCGACCGATCACGGTGGCGATCTTCGCGCCGCTCGGAGCGAGGTCTTTTTCCAGCTTCGCCATGTAGGCCGCACCGCCGGTCGGCGAGGTGTCGCGACCGTCGGTGATGGCATGCACCATCAAATCGGTGACGTCCGCGGCCTTCGCGGCATTGCAAAGCGCGGCGAGGTGATCCTGATGCGAATGCACGCCGCCATCGCTGATGAGACCGAGGAAGTGCAGGCGCCTGCCTTTCGCTTTCTCGAAGGCCTCGACGAGCACGGGCATCTTCGCCAGTTCGCCATCGCGGATGCTCTTGTTGATGCGGGTGAGGTCCTGATAGACGATGCGGCCCGCGCCGAGGTTCAGGTGACCGACTTCGCTGTTGCCCATCTGGCCTTCCGGCAGGCCCACGTCCTCGCCGCTGGCGCTGACGGTGCCGCGCGGGTAGGTGGCGTAGAGGTGGTCGTGGAAGGGCGTCCGGGCGAGCAGGGTGGCGTCGCCATTGGCTTGAGCTTGGGCTTTGCCGCCGGGGTTGATGCCCCAGCCGTCGCGGATGATGAGAACTACAGGTTTTTTCATGGGATACGGGTCCATGCGTCAAGGCGGCGGGGCCGTCAAGGGACGTGGCTGCGCGAACAAAACCTTTCCGGCTCAAGCCACGGCGCGTAGTCTGCCCCGCAGTGAGCGATCCCATTTTCATTCATGAATATCTTTTGCGCAGCGGCGCGGCTCTGAACTCGGCCTCGCAGAGGCGTGTCTTTCCAGGCGCCCTTATCAGAGTCGGCGCGGGTTATGGCTGCGTGCATCCGTGGCCGGAGTTTGGCGATGCTCCGCTGGATGAGCAACTGGCGGCACTGGCCCGTGGAATCACCACACCCCTCACAGCACTGGCGCTGAACTGCGCGGCGGCGGACGGGGCCGCCCGGGAGGCGGGCGTCAGTCTGTTCGAAGGGCTGGAAATTCCGCGCAGTCATTACTCGTGGAGTTTCGCCCAGCCGACGATGCCGCAATTCGACCGTGTGCTGGAGGATGGATGGCCGGCCATCAAGGCCAAGGGTTGGGCGAACTACGGGGAAACAACGCGCTTCCTGGACAATTGCGCGCGCATGAGCGGAGACTCCGGCCCTTTGTTCCGAGTGGATTTTAATGCCTGCCTGGACGCGGACACTTTTCAGAAGTTCATCGAATTCATGCCGCTGCGGGTCTATCGGCGGCTTGACCTGGTGGAGGATCCTTTCCCCTATGACGCGGCTGCCTGGGAAGTCTGCCGCGTCCGCTGGGGCGTGCGTCTGGCTCTCGACAAACGCTGGCAAGAAGGGGTGGGCGGCTTTGACGCGGTGGTGGTCAAACCGGCGCGGAGAGACTGGCGCGCGGTGGCAGTCCGGCATCCAGGGCATCCGCTCATGCTCACTTCGGCGATGGATCATCCCCTGGGGCAGATGTTCGCCGCATGGGAGGCGGCGCAAGCGCGCGCGGCATTGGGTGAGCGCGTGGGGCTGTGCGGACTTTGCACGCAGCATCTCTTCGAGCCGGACGCTTTCCTGGAGCGTGTGCTCAGCCCCGGCGGCGAGCTGCGTCCCGACACCGATGGCGGCGGGCTTGGCTTCGGCTCCGTGCTGGAGAGCCTGCCCTGGAGGAGGCTGGAGGCATGAGGGTGGACTGGCAAAGCGGCGGCAACCATGTCGCGCGGAATCCGGCGGCGCCGCATGAAGGCAGTGGCCTCGAAGCCTGGGCGAAGGCTCGGGGAATGAGCGGGATGTGCTTTTTTCAAACCTCAGGCAGCGAGGGATTGCCCAAATGGGTGGCGCTGCGCAAGGAAGCCTTCCTCATCTCAGGCCAGGCCGTGAACGCGCACTTCGAGGCATCCTCCAACGACCGCTGGCTGCTGGCACTGCCGCTGCATCATGTAGGAGGCTTTGCCATTCTCGCGCGCGCGCACCTGGCAGGCTGCGGAGTGGCGCGGCTGGTGGGAAAATGGAGTCCGCGAGCCTTTGCGGAAGCCTGCGCCAAGACCACGCTCACCTCGCTGGTGCCGGCCCAGGTGCATGATTTGGTGCGTGAAAATCTCCCCTGCCCCGCTGCCATGCGCGCTGTGGTCGTTGGCGGAGGTGGCATGACACCGGAACTCGCCGCTGCCGCGCGCGCCCTCGGCTGGCCTGTCTGCCAGAGCTACGGAATGACGGAGGCCGCCTCGCAAATCGCCACTCAGGCATGGACGTCCGACGGGCCTGCGGGCGGTGTGGACACACTCGCCGTGCTTCCGCACTGGCAAACCTCCACTGAAGCTGATGGCCGCCTGCGTTTGCGCGGCCCCGCTCTCGCCGCTGGGTATGTCAACCGCGCTGCGGGCGGTGACTGGCAATGGCAGCCGCTCGATCCGCAAAACGGCCTGCTGACGCGCGATCATGCGCGCCTTTGGGATGCGGATGGCAGACGCTGGCTAAGCTTCATCGGACGGGAAACCGGCTATGTGAAAATTCTTGGCGAACTCATTCACCTCGCGCCATTGCAAGCGCGGCTGGAGTCTTTGGCCATCGAGCTAAGCTGGCCGATGATGCCAATACTCGTGCCGCGACCCGATGCTCGGGCGGAGACAGAACTGGTGCTCGTGACGGAGCACGGCTGCCCGGATGCCGGCCCGCTGTTGGAGCGTTTTCACCAGACTTGTCCACCCTGGCTGCGCGTGCGGGAAACTCGCGCGCTCAACGCCATGCCACGCAGCTCTCTAGGCAAAGTGCGCGAGGATGAGTTGCGGCGGCTCGTGGCGGAGGAATGAGCCGCGCGCGGCAAGAAATCGGCATCACTCCACGATGCGCGCCTTCCACTCCTGGGAGTTCCCCTTCAGCTCGGGGGCGTACATCGCCTCGATGCGCGCGGGCAGGGCGCTGAAACGGCCTGGAATTTCGGCTTTGACGCGGTAGCTGAGGTTCTGGCGGCCGCGCGGCAGGCGCTCGGCAAAGAAGGCCACGCGTTCATCGCGGAACTCCTGATAGGCGGGCAGGCCCGCATAACTCCAGCCGCTGCGCACCTCCACGGGTTCGAAGCCGGCGGGCTTCATGTCCTCGATGAGCACATACTCGTAGTCGTTCTTGCTCTCGATGGAGAGCTCCACCTCAATGAGGTCGCCGCTGCGGATTTCGGCGTCACTGGCGAGGACCTCGCGGCGGTATTTCAGCCCGCGCTGGGTGATGACCTGGCCGCGCGCGCCGGCCACTTGCTGGTCGGGCTTTTCCTCGATGAGGCGGTAAAAGCGGCGCTCGGTTTTGACCTCGAGCCCAGCGGCGGGGATCATGTCCTCCAGGCTGAAAACGGTGAGGTAGGCGCTGACATAAAGGGGCGCGGAGCCGAGCTTGCGCAGCTCCAGCTTGTGCGCGCCGGTGGTGAGGGCCTCGCCTTCGAGCACGAAGCGGTTGTCGAAGGTGAAGAGGGTGTCGGGGGTAATCTCGACGCGCTTTTGCGGCACGCCGTCGAGCAGGATCTCCACGGTCTGAGCGGGCGCGGACTCGCCGCTGGCTTTGGCAAACTCCGCGAGCGCCTCAATGGCGGCGGCGGTGTCCTTGGTGCTGGTCCACCAGGTGCCGTTGCGGCGGTTGTTGACGATGTATTTGGCGAGACGTGCGGCGGTTTCACCTTTGGGTTCGGCTTTGACCAGCAGGCGGAGAAAGGCGGCCTGGGTCTCGATGCGGTCCTCATACCAGAACCACCACCAACCGCCCTCGGGCAGGTCGAGCCAGGCGGTCTGGTTTTCATCGTCCTGCTTGAGGAACTGGCGCAAGTTGCGCAGGCACATGTCGCGCCGTTCGCGCTCGCCGGTGGCGTCGCAGGCGAGTCCGAGCAAGGCGAGGTTGTAGCGGGAAAGGCCGGCGCGTTGGTCATAAAGCCGCGCGCGCATGGCGGGGTCGCCGCCGGAGTATTCGACGAGCACACTGTGGATCAGCGCATCGAGGTTGTCGGGCGCGCTTTTGTGCTCGCGGTCTTTTTGGGGCAGGCCAAGGCGGCGCAGTTGCTCGGCTTCGTGCCGTGTGAGCCATTCGACGCCGTTGCGGATGAGGCCCTCGTTGAGATCGAAGCCGGCGCGCTCGGCGGCCTTCATCCCGTGCAGGACGAGCGCGGTGATGTACGCGGAGGATTCGCGCCCGCCGGGGAACCAGCCCCAGCCGCCGTCGGCATTGCGCATGGCGAGCAGGCGGGAGACACCGGTGCGGGCCATTTTTTCCACTTCGGCTTCAGAGAAGACCGCCTCGCGCAGGCGCTTCTGCTCACCGGGAGGCATGGGTGCCTGGGCGGCGGCATCCAAACGCTCGCGCACCTTTTTCATATCCACACCGAGATCGCGGATTGCTTTCAGCGTGATGACGGTGGGCACGAAGCGGTTCAGGGTCTGCTCGGTGCAGCCGTAGGGGTAGGAGGCCAGGTAGGGCAGCGCGTCCACCAGCGTCATGGCAAGCGTCGGTGAATAGACGACCTCCAGCCGCGACTGGCGCGGGCGGCGCTCGGCGGGCACGTTCAGTGTGAGGCTGCCGCTTGCCTGGTCCGGGCGCAGGGCCAGGCTCCAGGAATCGGTCTTCAACATGCCGTGGATGTAAGCCGGGAAGGTCATCTCCATGGCGTCGCTGTCTTTTTGGGCGAGCGCCTTCACGCGCAGCTTCGCCTCGCCCTCGCCGGTGACTTTCACGCGCCAGTCGAAGCGATGCTCGCCATGCGCGGGCACCTGCACGGAGGCGGTCTGGGGCGCGACGGCGAACTCCAGCACGCCGCCCTCCTGTTCGAGCACGCCGCGCACATCCTGCGCCTCGTCGAGCTCGTTGTGGACGTTGGCGGAGATGACGACCTCGTCCTTCTCCACAAAGAAGCGCGGCGCTTGCAGACGCACCATGAGGTTCTTGCGCGTGATGACCTGGACGCTGGCCTCGCCCACCTGCGTCTGCGGCCCCATGACCCAGGAGCGCAGCTTCCAGGTGGTGAGGTTTTCCGGCAGGTTGAAAGCCAGCTCGCCCATGCCCTCCGCGTCCGTGGTGAAATCCGCCACCCACACGGCGCTGTCGGCCAGGTTCGTGCGGATCATCGGCTGGGGGGCTTCTTCGGGGGCGCCACCTCCGCCTGGAGCAGGCATGGCGGCGCTTTTGTCCATGGGGGCGGCTTCGGCAGCGACGCTCATGGCGGCCATCGGAGCAGGAGGTGCCATGGGCATGGCCATTTTTCGCAATGACCCCAGACCTCCACGACCTGGCGCGGAAAATGGATCCGCCGCCGCAGCCATGCTGGCATCATAGAAATCATCCGCCACCTCCCCGCCAAAGATACCCAGCGCCTCCATCCACTTCTCTCCATCCTTCAGCAGGCCCGTTTCCAAGGCACGCAGCGTATCGCGCACCTGTGGATAGTGGCTGCGTTTCCAGCCCCAGAAGAAGGGGCGGATGTCGTCCTGGTTGCTGCCACCGGAAATGTACTCCAGCGCCTTGTCATAGGCGGTGAGCACCACGCGGCCGGTGAAGGGTTTGCCATCGGCATCCTTGACCCGCACTTTGACCTTTGATCCCTGGCCGGGCAGATAGGTTTCCGCGTCCGGCTCCAGCTCCACACTGGCGATGCGTTTCTTCGGCGGCACGAGGATCTGCCGTGTCACCTGATGCACGCGCGCGCCGCTGACGGTGAAGGCGTCGAGGAAAAAGTTCGGCTGGTCGGCCTCGGTGATTTTGAAGCGGTGCGTGACGCTCTTGCCCTCCAGATGCAGCCACACGGGGTCGGGATACAGACCGTCCTGCGCGCGCAAAAACAGCGCCACGGTGCTGCCTGGGCGGTTCGTGTTCACTGTTACCTCCACCTCGTCGCCCGGCGCGTATTCCTCGCGCTCCACGAGCAGCTCCAGATCGTCAAAGCGAAAGTCTTTGCCCTCCTCAAAGCCCGCGCCGCGCACGGTGAGGAAGGTCACACCCTCGATCTCATGCCCGGCTTTGTCCTTGAGCTTCACAGACACGCGATACTGCCCGCCGCGCGCCAGAGTGGTCTTCACGTTCCGCGTGAAGCTCGACTCATCCAGCTTGATGTCCGCCGTATGCACGGCCTCTTCCGCGGGCTTACCGTCCTTGTCATAGGTCACTCGGTAAAGCACCAGCGCGCCCTCCGCCGCCACCTCGCGCCCGTCGAGCGTGCGCGCATGGACGCTGAACTCCGCGTCCTGCCCCGCCGTGTAATAACCGCGATCCGCCGACACATAGACCTCAAAGGGACGCCGCGCGGCCAGCACGCTGCCTTTGCCAAAGATGGCGCGGCGGCTTTGGTCGGTGACCTCGGCCTCGATCTCGTAGCGGTGGTCCTCGTTGCCATGCAGCTCCTTTGCCAGCGCGGTGTCAATTTTCACCGTGAAGGTGCCGTCGGCATTCAGCGCCGCCTCGCCCTCGGCCACCAACTCGGGTGGATCATCCCGCCAGCGAATCCACGGCCAGCGCGGAATGCAAAAGCACCAGCTTCGCGCGCCGGGATACCAGTCATAATATGTGGCGCGCCAGCCATAGCCGGAGCCGAAGAGCCAGTCCCAGCGCCCGGCGGGGAACCAGCGGCTGGTGTGGGCGCTGCGCTGGACCTTGTACTTCACTGTGCCCTGCTTCACCGGCCCGCCGAAGTAGTAATCCGCCTTCACCTTCACCTCGAAGCTGTCGCCCAGCGCCACGGGCGTGACGGGCGCGTCCACCTTCACCTCGAACTCGGGCTTTTTGTATTCCTCAACACGGAAGGAATGGCTGCCCAGATGGACTACGCCGCGCACGCCACGAGTCCGCTCAAACTGCACGTGATAGACTCCGAGCGCGGCCTCCTCACCGAGCGTGAGCGCGTCTGACACGGCGCCGGAGTCATCCGCTTGGTAGGTCTTCTCCAGCAGCTTCTCGCCGCGCGGGTCAAGGATCGTGACTTTGATCTGGCTGCCCGCGAAGGCGTTCGTGTCCAGCTTCGAATCATAGCCCACCATGCGCGCCCAAGCCTTCCACTTCACCTCCTGGCCGGGACGATACACGGGCCGGTCGGTGATGGCATAGAGCTTGGCCTGTTCGTTGAAGCGCTCATACGAGCCGCCGAAATAAAAGTGCGCGAAGCCCAGGAAGGCGAGTCCGCCAGCCTTGGTATCCGCGCGGATGAGCCACTGATAATTTTCCATCTGCGCGCGCTTCACCTGGATCTGCCCGTGTTCGTCCGGGCTAGCCTGGAAGTCTTTGAAGTTGTAGGTCATGCGCGGCTTGTTTAGCAGGCCGGGGCGCGCCCACTCTGAACGATAACCCATGAATTTCACCCGCGCGTCCCGCACCGGCTCGCCCGTGACGGCATCGGCGATGTAATACAGGCCGCCATCCGGCTGGCGCACATGCACAATGTTCAGGCTCTCCAGCCAGAGCAGCGCCCGCGCTTTGCCGCCGCCTTCAAACGCGCCCTCCACCAGCCATGCGCCCGCCTCTTTCAAAGGCGTTGGCACATCCACCCGGCGGTCCCAATGATTCGCGCGCGGCTCCAGGCCCTGCGTCCAGGTGTGGCTCACCGGGGCCAGGTATTTGTCACCGCCCTCTTCGAGAAGACGCCGCCCGATCATGCCGAGGTTCGTCTTCTGCCAATCCCGATCCTGCGGCTCGCCGCGCAGGTAAGCCTCCGTGTCATCCAGCAGCCGCCCCACATCCACACGGCGCGCGCTTAGCTCGATCTTGCGCGCATTGCGAAACACGAGCGACAACTTCGCCTCCGTGCCCGCAGGTTGCGGCGGCAGGGGGTCAAAACGACCCAAGTTTCCGGTGATCTGGTCGAGCCGGGACTGTAGCTGTGCTTTTTGATTCGTGTCCTTTTCCAGTGCGATGGCCTGCCGCAGCGCCTCCGAAGCTCGGGGATACTGGCGGCGGTCGTTCATTTCCTCGGCGATCTGCGACCACGCACCCACTCTCAAATAATCAGGCGCGTCCGCGCTCTCCGCCACCGCGCGGAGAAGGTGGAGGAACGCCCATTCGGCGGGCAGTTCGAAACGCTTCGCGCCAGTGGCCAGCCGCGCGGTGGTTTCGCCGTCCTTGAGCGTGTGCAGGCTGGCAATGCCGCCACGTGTCTCAGACTCGTCGCTTTCACTGCTGTCGAAACGAATGCCGTAATAAGCCAGCGTGTTCACCGAGAACCATTGCCTTGCCATCACCGCGCGGGTTTGCCTGTGCTGCCAGACTCTGGCAGGCTCCATCCGCTCTCTCTTCTCCATGATCCAGAGCAGGCGCTCTCCATCACTGGCGGCGGACTCCCAGCTTTGCGCGGCTTTGAAGAACACCGGATGCCCCTCCGCATCCACCGGATAGCCGCCAATGGAGGAGTCCAGTCCGCTTTGGTCATCATAGTCAGGCAGTTCGGAGAGATCCGTCAGCACCTGCAAGGACCAGGCCTGATGAAAATAATTCCGCCCGTGGCGCAAGGCGCTCTCCAACCCGTGCAGGACATCCAAACGAACCGGCGAGGTGGCATCCGCAGGCAGCGCTTTCCACGCGGCCTCCAGCAGCTGCAAGGCACGCGTCCGGTCCCTGATCTGGCTCTGCACATGCCGCCCGCCGCCACGATAACCGCCGCGCCGGTATTCGCCATCCAAGACCTCGCCATACGAGGGCAGTCTCAGCACTCGTATGCCCGCATTCAGAAGCACCCGCCAGCTTTGAGGGAAACGCGCCGCGGCATCCTCGATCACCTTTTCCTGCTCGACATGTGCTCCCAGAGAGGAAAGCGACTCGAACGTGAGATCCAGCACCTCGGCGGCAAGGCCGGCGTCCTGAGTGGAAGCCAGGACCTGCTTGCCGAGATCGGCGGCCTCGCGGTGGTTGTTCTGCGCGGCCAGTTCGCGGATTTTGGCAGCTGGATCACCGCTTTGCTGGGCATGAAGTGTGGCGGACATGGCAGCGGCGAGACAAAGGCGGAGGAGGTTTTTCATGACCGTGGCGGAGTTTTACCAAAGAGCGTGACGTGTGACAAACAAATGTCTTGGCACGGACGCGCTGAAAGACGCGTTCGTTTGCAAAGCGTGTGTAAAATCACGCCCATGGGATTGCCGCAGCAAAAGCCGCGCGAAGAGTCAGTTCAGCGGCTTTAATTCCGGCAGTGTGAACTTGCCGTCCTTGCGAATGACTTTTCCGTCGAAGCGAATCTCGCCGCCGCCGTACTCCGGACGCTGGATGCAGACGAGATCCCAGTGGACCTGGCTGCGGTTGCCGTTGTCGGCGACGCCCTCATAGGCTTGTCCTGGCGTGAAGTGGAAACTGCCGGCGATCTTTTCATCAAACAGAATGTCCCGCATCGGCTCGCGAATCTCGCGGTTGAAGCCGATGGCGAACTCCCCGATGTAACGCGCCCCCTCGTCGCTGTCGAAAATCTTGTTGATGGCCTCGGTGTTGTTGGCTGCGGCATTGACGATTTTGCCCTTGGAAAACTCCAGCCGCACGGAGTCGAAGGCGATGCCCTGGTAGATCGTCGGAGCATTGTAGCAGATGACGCCTTCCACACTGTCCCTCACTGGGGCGCTGAAGCACTCCCCGTCCGGGATGTTGTGGCGTCCTCCGCAGGCGATGGCTTTGAGGCCCTTGAGGCTGAATTTCAAATCCGTTCCCGGCCCTGTGATGTGAACTTCACGAGTCTTGTCCATGAGCTTTTTCAGGGAGTTCATGGCCGGGATGAGCGCGGCGTAGTCGAGCAGGCAGACCTTGAAGTAAAAATCCTCGAAAGCCTCCGTGCTCATGCCGGCCTGCTGGGCCATGGCGGCGGTGGGCCAGCGCAGCACGCACCAGCGCGTGTTGTTGACGCGCTCGTTCTGCAGCGGGCGCAGGCGCGCCATGACCATCTTCATCTTGTCGGCGGGCACATCGCTGTTCTCGGTGATGTTGTGGCTGCCGCGCACGGCGATGTAGCAGTCCATTTTTTTCATCAGATCCAGGTCGCTCCCGCCGATGATCTCATACTGGGAGTCGTCCGCGTGGATCATCATCTCGCGCGTGACGCGGGTGTCGTGCAGACGCACGACGGGGCGGGCCTTTGCAGCCACCACGGCGCGGATCAAGGCCAGCGGCACGCAGTTCGGCACATCGTAGCAGTCGAGCCAGACAAGGTCGCCCTTTTTCACCTGGGTGGAGTATTGGACAAGCTGGCGGGCGAGTTGGTCAACGCGGGGATCGTGCATGGCAGGCGAGCTATAGACGCGCGCCGCTGGCGCATCAAGCGCGGCAAACGGGGAGCCGGACGAAAAGCGAGTCCAGCGAAACATTTCAAACGTTCGTTTGACAGATCCCCCGGATTCAAACACCTGTTTGAAAATGTCTCTCCCATCTTCCGAAGACTCCGGCACGCGCGAGCGCATCCTCCTGAAGGCTGCGGAGCTTTTCGCCCAGCGCGGCTTCGAGTCCGTGTCTTTGCGGGATCTCACCCAGGCCGCCGAGGTGAACCTGGCGGCGGTGAACTACCACTTCGGCTCGAAGGAGGCGCTCATCGAGGAGGTGGTGACGCGCGTCATGCGCCCGATGAACGACGAGCGCCTGCGCCTGCTGGACGCCGCCGAGGCCGCCGCGCATCCCGCCCCCGCGCCCGCCGAGCAGGTGGCGGACGCGTTTCTCCGCCCCATCATGCTCATGGTGCGGGAGTCGCCGCTTTCGGAGATGCTTTTCTTCAAGCTCATGGGCCGCTGCCTGGCGGACCGCACGAATCTAATCCCCGCCGCCGCCATGCCGCACTTCGAGCAGATGGCCCTGCGCTTTGCCAAAGCCCTGCGCCGCTCCAACCCCGCGCTCACCCATGCCGAGGCCTGCTGGCGGCTGAACTTCACCGCCGGCTCCCTCATCAGCACGCTGGCGCATGGGGACATCGCCATGCGTTTTGCCGGAGAGCTGGAGAATCCTCCCGACACGGAGACGGTGCTGCGCCGGCTGGTGGCCTACTGCACGGGCGGCATGGAGGCCCGGCCCGCGGCAAAGAAGCGCGCGCGCGGCCCGCGCCCGGTCAAGGCCGCCGTGCTCGGTCTCGGCCTCGCCTTTCTGCTCAGCGCCTGCGGCAGCCTCTCGCCGAAGTCGCGCCTGGAGGAGCTGGACCTGGAGGTGCCCGGCACCTGGGCGGCCAGCAAAGAGGCGCGCGCGGGAGTGGACGAGGTGTGGCTCCAGCGCTTCAAAGACCCGCGCCTGGAGGCGCTGGTGGAGGAGGCGCTGCAAAACAACCCCGACCTGCGCGCCGCCGCCGCCCGAGTGGAGCGCGCGCGCGGCCAGACGCGGCTGGCCGGCGTGGCGGGCAACCCGACGGCGGAGCTGAAATTCGACCCCGTCCGCTCGAAGCGGAACTTCGTCGGCATCCCCATCGGCCCGCCCGGCGGAGCGGTGCCCACGAACATGTTCAACACCTTTGACCTCAGCCTCGTCATCAACTGGGAGGCCGACATCTGGGGCCGCGTCCGCGCGGGCAAGTCCGCCGCCTACGCGCAGGGGGAGGCCGCGCTCGCCGACCAGCGCGCCGCCCGCGTCTCCCTGGCCTCCAGCGTGGCGCGCGCCTGGTTCGGCCTGGCCGAGGCGCAAAACCAGCAGCAACTCGCCGGCGAGACCCTCGCCGCCTACGAGCAGACGGCCAAAGCGGTGCGGGAGCGCTTCAAGGCCGGCGATGACCAGCAGGGCGCCGCCTCCCAGCTCAGGCTGGCCGACACGGACGTGGCCAACGCGCGCGCCGCCGTCACCGAGCGCGCCCAGCAGATCGAGGCCGCTCAGCGCCAGCTTGAAATTTTGCTGGGCCGCTATCCCTCCGGCAAAATCCCCGCCAGCGCGCGTCTGCCCTCCCCCAGCGCCATGCCGCCCGCAGGGCTGCCCTCCGAGCTGCTGCAAAGACGGCCGGACATCCTCGCCGCCGAGCGCCGGTTCGCCGCCAGCGGCAGAAGCCTGAGCGAGGCAAGGCGCGCCGTCTTTCCCCGCCTCAGCCTCACCGGCAGCGCCGGCACCGCCACGGGCGAGCTGAACGACCTGCTCAACAGCGACTTCGGCGTCTGGCAGATCGCCGCCAACGCCGCCCAGCCCATCTTCGCCGGCGGGCGCATCCGCGCCGAGGCGGACATCCGGTATGCGGAGGAAAAAGAGGCCCTCGCCACGCTCCAGCAGACCGTTTTGAACGCCTTCAGCGAGGTGGAGAACGCCCTCGCCAACGAGCGCCACCTGGCCGCGCGCGAGCAAAGCCTGGCCGAGGCCGTGCGCCTCGCCACCGAGGCCGACCAGTCCGCCCGCGCCGACTACGCCCAGGGCCTGGGCGACCTGCTCACCGTCATGGCCGCGCAGACCCGCCTGCTCCAGGCCCGCTCCCAGCGCCTCGCCGTCCAGCGCCTCCGCCTCGAAAACCGCGTCAACCTGCACTTGGCGTTAGGCGGGGACTACCAGGTCAGGAGCTGATTTTCTTTTTTCAAAACCTTCCCAATAATGAAAACCCTCCTCTCCATTCTGCTCGGCCTCGGCATCCTCGGCGGCGCGGGCGCGCTTGTCGGACTGATGGTGAAATTCAAACCCGAGGCGCAGAAGGTGGAGCGCGAGCGCGTGCTGCCGGGCGTGGAGGTGATGACCGCGAAGATGACCGACGTGCCTTTGCAAATCCCCTCCCAGGGCCTGGTGAGCGCCGTGCGCGAGACGAGCCTCGCCTCCGAGGTGGCCGGGCGTGTCGCCAAAGTCTCGCCCCGCTTCAAGGTGGGCGAGCGCTTTGCCGAGGGCGAGGTCTTGATCGAGCTGGAGGACAGCGACTACCGCAGCGCCATCACGCAGGCCGAGTCCGCGCTGGCGGAGGCGCAGGCCGCTCTCATCCAGGAGCAGGCGCGCGCGGAGCAGGCCGTGCGGGATTGGAACAAGATCGCCCCCGGCCAGCCGCCGACAGATCTCGCCACGCGCAAGCCGCAGCTCCTCAGCGCCGAGGCCAGGGTGCGCGCCACCGAGGACTCGCTGGCACGCGCGCGGCGCGACCTGGAGCGCACGCGGATTCGCACGCCCTTCGCGGGGCGGCTGCGCGCCACGCACACGGAGCTGGGCTCCTACCTTACGCCCGGCGGCCGCGTGGCGGATTTTGATTCGACGGGGCGCTATGAAATCCGCCTGCCCGTGTCTCTCGACGATCTCGCCTTTCTCGAAGCCCAGACCGGCGCGGACGCCCTGCTCAAGGCCAGCGTCGCCGGCCAGGATCTCGTCTGGAAGGGCACGGTGGCGCGCACGGAGGGCGAGGTGGAGCGCGCCAGCCGCTCCGTGTATCTCGTGGTGGAAATCGAGGAGGACAGCAGGCCGGAGAACGCCTTCCTCAAGCCGGGCCTCTTCCTCCGCGCGGAGGTCGCCGGCCGCGTGGCGAAGGGCGTCTTCCAGATCCCGCGCCGCGCCTTTCTCGACGAGACGTGGCTCATCGTCGTCGGCCCGGGTGACAAGCTGGAGATCCGCTCCGTGAAGACGCTGCGCGGCGGCAGGGACTCGGTGCTGGTGTCGGAAGGGCTCAAGGAGGGCGAGCGCGTCTGCCTCACCAGCCTGCCCGCGCCGATGAACGGCATGGAGGTGCGCGTGCTGGAGTCCGGCCAGGGGCCGGACGCGCAGGCGGCGAAGTTTTAACCCGGAGACCCCGCCATGGAAAAAGCCATCTATTGGTTCTCGAAAAACCACGTCGCCGCCAACTTCCTGATGCTGGCGGTGATGATCGTGGGCTTCACCTCCTGGGGAAAGCTCAAGAAGGAAATCTTCCCCGAGACCTCCGTGGACGTGGTACTCGTGCGCATCCCCTACCCCAACGCCACGCCGGAGGAGGTGGAGCGCGGCGTGTGCGTGCCGGTGGAGGAGGCGGTGGAGGATGTCGAGGGCGTGGACCGCATCAAATCCACCGCCGGCCAGGGCATGGGCTCCGTGGTCATCGAGGTGAAGAGCGGCTACAAGGTGCGTGATGTGATGGACGACGTGAAAACGCGCGTGGACGCCATCACCAACTTCCCCGAGGAGGCCGAGACGCCGACGCTGGAGGAGATGATCCTCAATGCCGAGGTCATCAGCGTGGCCATCTACGCGGACACGGACGAGGCCAGCCTGCTGGAGATGAGCAACCGCCTGCGCGACGAGCTGCAGGGGCTGCCGGAGATCACCAAGGTCACGCTCTCCAACAACCGCCCGTATGAGATCGGCATCGAGGTCTCCGAGGACACCCTGCGCGCCTACGGCCTCACTTTCGACCAGGTGGCCAGCGCTGTGCGGGCCAGCTCGCTCGACCTGCCGGCCGGCTCCGTGCGCACCGAGGCGGGCGAGGTGCTCGTGCGCACCGAGGCGCGGCGTTACCGCGCGGACGAGTTTGCCAGGATCACCGTCGTCACCCGCCAGGATGGCAGCCAGGTCAAGTTGGGCGAGATCGCGGACATCGTGGACGGCTTCGAGGAGATAGACCTGGAGTCCCGCTTCAATGGCAAGCCCTGCATGCTGCTGCGCGTCTTCCGCACAGGCAATGAGGACACGCTGAAGGTGGCTGCGGCGGTGAAAAAATTCATCGCCGAGGACGCGCCGCTTCTCTTTCCGGAGGGCGTGAGTTTTGATATCTGGAAGGACGACTCGAAGTACCTCTCCGGCCGCCTCGACCTGCTCGGGCGCAACGCCGTCTTCGGCTTCATCCTCGTGCTCCTCGTGCTCTCGCTTTTCCTGCGGCCCGTGCTGGCCTTCCTGGTGGCGCTGGGCATCCCGGCCTCCTTCATGGGCGCGCTCATGCTCATGCCCTGGCTGGGCGTGTCCATCAACATGATCTCCCTCTTCGCCTTCATCCTGGTGCTCGGCATCGTGGTGGATGACGCCATCATCGTCGGCGAAAACGTCTATGAGCGCATCAGCCGGGGGGAGGACCCGAAGCACGCCGCGCCCGCCGGCACGCACGAGGTGGGAGTCGTCGTCATCTTCGGCGTGCTCACCACCATGATGGCCTTCACGCCAATGCTGGGCCTCAGCGGCGTGAGTGGAAAAATCTGGCCCAACATCCCGCTGGTGGTCATCCCCACGCTCGCGTGGTCCCTCCTGCAGTCGAAGTTCGTCCTGCCCGCGCACCTCGCCCTGCTGCGCCGGCATGATCCCAACAAGCGCACCCTTTCCGACAAGCTGCTCGGCGGCGTGGACCGGACCTTGAAAGCCTTCATTGAGCGCGTTTACCAGCCCGTGCTGAATCTCGCCATGCGCTGGCGCTACGTCACCACCTGCCTCTTCCTGGCGTTGCTCGTCACTGTCGGCGGACTGGTCGGCACCGGCTGGATCAAGTTCAACTTCTTCCCCGATGTCGAGGCGGATGTCGTCATTGCCCGCCTGCGTCTCGCCGATGGCGTGGCCTTTGAGACCACGCGTGACGCCGTGCGCAAGATCGAGGCCGCCTCGAACCGGCTGAACCAGGAGTATCTCGAAAAACACGGCGCCTCCGTCATCCGCAACACGCTCGCCAGCGCCGGCGTGCAGCCATTCCTCAACGGCTTCGAGGCCCTCGCCGGAGCGCCGAAGGGCGACCACCTCGGCGAGGTCACCATCGAGCTCATTGACGGCGCGGACCGGCAAATGAGCGGCATCGAGATCGCCTCCCGCTGGCGCGAACTCACCGGCCCCATCCCCGGCGCGCTCGAGCTGGCCTTCCAGACCCAGGGAGCGGGCGGCGGCAATGCCATTGATCTGGAGCTGACCGGCACCGACATCGTCGAGCTGGAAAAAGCCTCCGAGTTTGTGAAGACCGCCCTCGCCGACTACCAGGGCGTCATTGACATCGCCGACAACAACAACCCCGGCCAGCGCGAGCTGAAGCTCGGCATCAAGCCCGCCGGCGAAATCCTCGGCCTCCGCCTCATGGATGTCTCCCGGCAGGTGCGCCAGGCCTTTTATGGCGACGAGACCCAGCGCCTCCAGCGCGGGCGCGACGAGGTGAAGGTCATGGTCCGCTACCCCGAGGCCGAGCGCCGCTCCCTGCAAAACCTCACCGAGATGAAAATCCGCGCCGCCGACGGCAGCGAGGTCCCATTTCATGAAGTGGCCGAGGTCAAGATGGGCCGCAGCGCCTCCGCCATTCGCCGCGCCGACCGCCGCCGCGCCATCAGCATAACGGCGGACATTGACAAGGCCGTGCCTGGGGCGAACGCCAACGAAGTCGTCAAGAGCCTTACTGCCGGACTTGAGCCAGAATGGTTTGAGCGATTTCCCATTATAGCTTGGTTGTTCAATCTCCAAAAGCCCCCACCTGGTGTGCTGAAGAAAATGCGTGACCACTTTCCAAGCGTCAGCCACAGCTTCGAGGGCGAGCAGAAAGACCAGCGCCAGTCTGTGGGGGAAATCGGGCGAAAGGCCCTGCTCGCTTTGCTCGGCATCTACGTGCTGCTGGCCATCCCGCTGCGCTCGTATTTTCAGCCGCTCATCGTCATGAGCGTCATCCCCTTCGGTCTTGTCGGCGCGGCGCTCGGCCATGTCGGCATGGGGCTGAACCTCAGCATCATGTCCATGTGCGGCATCGTCGCCCTGGCGGGCATTGTGGTGAATGACAGCCTCGTCATGGTCGAGTTCGTCAACCGCGAGCGCGCCCTGGGCCATGACTCCCACGATGCCGCCATCAAAGCTGGCATGAGACGCTTCCGCCCCATTCTGCTAACCTCCGTCACCACCTTCGTCGGCATCATGCCCATGGTTTTTGAGACCGATCTGCAGGCGCGCTTTCTCATCCCCATGGCCGTCTCCCTCGGCTTCGGCATCCTCTTCGCCACCTTCATCACACTGCTTCTGGTGCCGGTGATCTATCTCATCATGGAGGACACCGGGCGGTTCTTGCGCCGCGCCACAGCCGCGTAGCCGCCACTAGGCGCAGGGTCTTGGAGAAGCGGACGCGCGCCGAAGACGGGTGAGTCACGGCCCGAAAGCCCCGTGTTCAAGGGCGGATTATTTTCCGCCATCTGTACCGGGCTCGCGGCCCTGGACGATGAAGTCGAAGACCTGTCCGTGGCGTTTGCCATCAAGGGTGATGTCCATCGGGATCATAAGCACACCAGTCGGGATGACGGCGGGGTCGGCGGCAAGCTTCACGGGAAAGCTGGCGCGGGATTTGGCGGGCACGCTGCCCTGCAGAACGGCGGGCTCGGCGCGCACACCGGGCGGTAGTTGCAGAACGACGCGGTGCTTTTGCAGCGTGTCGCGGAAGTTGCGCACGGTGATGCTCACCTCGGCCGGCTGCGCGACATCGACTCGATACGGATACGCGCTGACCCAATACGGGTCGTAACCGTATTCATAGTCCTTGTCGGGCAGCAGGTCCTTGTATTTGCCGATCGCGCGCAGCGCCCAGTCGTGGTAGCGCTCGATGAAGGCCTTTGGCTCGGTCATGAGCACGCCATGCGCACCCATGATGATGTCCGGCTGAAGTTTTTGCAGGTATTTCGCCGCCACAAGGTAACCTTCCTCGATGATGGCGCTGTTGCGGGCGTTCACGCACTCGTGTCCGTTCTGCGCGGGATCGCTGGGATCACCGAACAGGTTGTCACCTGTGAAGACGACCTTTTTGCCGTCGAGCATGAGCCACAACGCATTGCCAAACTCCGTCTGGCCGGGCATCCAGTTGATGTGAAGCTGATAACCCTCCCACTCGATCACATCGCCGGCTTTGAGCACGCGGTCGATCTTCGCCTTTTCAAATCCGGCATTGTAGGCGCCAATCATCGCCGGGTAGTCGTAGAAGCGCGGGTTCTCGCATTTGTCGGCGATGGTGTCCATCGTCCAGAACTTCACGCCGTGGTCCTGCAGCGCGGGGAAGAGCGTGAAGTGGTCGCCATGCGAGTGGCTGATCCAGCAGGCGTCGATCTGCTTGAGGCCGAGATGTTCCTTCATGTCGCTGATGATGCGTTCGAGCACGAGTTTCGGGAACAAGCCGCAATCCAGCAGCAGGGCGTGACCGCTGTCAGCGATGAGGATGGCGAAGTTCTTCCCAGCCATCTCCGGGCCGAACATGTAAAGGTGCGGCGTCACCTCGACGATGTAATTCGCCTTCGTCGGCTTCGTGGCGGGATGCGGGCCGCGCTTGGAGAGGTTGTTCACCGGATAGCCGCGCAGGTAGTCGGGGCGGAAGTCGGCGAGCTTTTTCTCATAAGCCGCGAACTGCGCCGCCGCGTCATGGATGACCGGCCCCTGCGACGCAAATGCGGTCCCGATGTCAAGCGCGGCGAGCTTTTGCACCGAGGCGATGAGCGCGTCGAGACCCTTGCCGAAGCCGTAGTCCCACTCGGTGTCGAACCAGTTTGTCATCTTCGCGCCTTCGTGCATGACGCCGCCGATGAAGGCCGAGGCGCGGCCGTCGCGCCTCAAGACGAGGCTCATGCCACCGGGGGAATGACCCGGTGTGCCCGCGCAGGCGAGTTGTAGGCCGCGCCATTCAAAAACGCCGCCGTCAGCGAGGACGTGGTCCACCCGCACAGGATCTGCGGGCGGGCGGACATAACTGGCGCCATGCACGCTGTGCTTGTCACCGAGACGCGGATGCCATTTGCGGAAGGAGAGAGGGGCTTCGAGGATTTCCTTCTCGATCTCCGATGCCGCCACCCTGGTGACCGTCCGGTCCAGCTTCGGCGCACCCTGGCAGACTTCCCGGTGGTGGTCGGTGAGGATCACCCACTCCACACGCCTGACGCCGATTTTCTCAAGATGGTCAAGCACACTGCCGTCGCCGAGGTTGATGAGCAGCGCGGCGTCCCCGCTTTGGATCACATGGACGTTGCAGGTGTCCTTCCAGACATGAATGCCGGGCGCGGCTTCTTCAAATGCGGCGCGCGCCAGTACTTCGAGGGCCAGCAGAACGGTCAGGACGCGGATCATGTGATGAATAACGCTGCCCGCCGCATTCCCCTCGCCATCCATTCCACAAATGACAGGGCGCGATTTGGAGGGGCGGTGGATTCAACTTGCCGTTCCGAGCAGAGGCGCGTTAAAAGGCTGGAAATGCCGATTGTCTCCAAGATCATGAACCGCCGGACGGTGTGTCTGCTGGTATCCGGACTGCTGCTAAGCGCCGGGATTTGCCCGGCCTGGGAAAGCACTCTTTACGGTCCGGGCTGGCAGGCCACACCGGCGTTGTCGTTCGAGGAGGACAAGATCGTGCAGGATTTTTCCTTTGCAGGCTACCGGCGCGGCGAGGTGCCGCTGCCGGTGACGCCGCCGGGGCTGACTTACAACGCGGTAACGACCTATGGCGCGGACCCGACGGGCGCCGTGGACAGCACGGTGGCCATACAGAGCGCCATCAATGCCGCCGCGGGGGCCGGGGGCGGCATCGTGTGGCTGCCGGCGGGGCTTTACAAAATCAGCCCGCAAGGGACGAACACCTACTGCCTGCAAATCAACGCCAGCGGCGTGGTGCTTCGCGGCGCGGGGACCGGGCAGACCTTCCTGCTGAACACGCAGACGGTGATGCGGGACAAGAACATCATCAGCGTCACCGGCCCCTCCAGCGCGGCCTGGACGACGGTGCAGTCGCCCTCGACGAACATCACGACGGACCTGCCAGGCCCGGTGACGCAGATCCCGGTGGCGAGCGTGGCGGGCTTTGCCGTGGGAGATCACATCCTCGTGCGCGCGGACCCGGGCGATGACTGGGCCACGGAGCATCTGGAGGATGGCTGGGTGGGCCACGCGGGCAGCTACGGACGGCTGATGTACCTGCGCCAGATCGTGGCGCTGGATGCGGTGAACAGCGTCATCACGCTCGACATCCCCACGCGCTACACCCTCAAGACGCGGGACAATGCGCGGATTTACAAAAAGACCACGCTGATCACCGGGGTGGGGCTGGAGGGCTTCTCCATCGGCAATGTGCAACATCCGGGGACGACGGGCTGGGGTGAAAATGATTACACCACGGCAGGCACCTCCGCTTATGAGGTGCATAACAGCTACGTCATCCGCATCAGCCGGGTGTGCGATGGCTGGATCAAGAACGTGCATACTTACCAGCCGGCGGGCAACACGACCACGACCCACCTTTTAAACAACGGCGTCCTGCTCTCCGAGTGCTCCCGCGTGACGGTGAAGGGCTGCTACTTCCGCAGGCCGCAGTTTGGCGGCGGGGGCGGCGCGGGCTACATGTACCGCCTCCAGAACAGCGGCGACTGCCTGGTGCGGGATTCCACCGCCGAGTTCTGCCGCCACGGGTTTGTTTTTTCCCACATGGCCAGCAGCGGCAATGTGCTGCACGCCTGCCTGGACAAGACGACCGGCAAGCAGACGGGGAACACCGGCAATCAAAACACCTCCGGCAAGGGCAGCGATCATCACATGCACTTCAGCCACTCGAACCTGGTGGATGCCTGCACGGCGGACGGCAGTTGGTTTGAGGCGCGCTACCGGCCCTTTGGCTCGGTGCCGCTGCACAATCTGACCGCGGCGCACACCGTCTATTGGAACACGGAGGGCAAGGGCACGGCGGCTGCTTATGTGGTGCATTCCCAGCAGAGCCGCTACGGCTATGTGATCGGCACACGCGGCACGCTGACGGCGGTGAACACCGGCGGCACCTCGACGAGCAAAACGGCTCCCGAGGATCATGTGGAAGGCACGGCGCAGGGGGACACGCTCACGCCCTTCTCCCTCTTCCGCGAGCAGCGCCGCCGGCGGATCGGCCTGCCCACGGTCGCCGCGATGGCGGAGATGCGGGTGCTTTTTCCAAACAACACCGCGCTGGTGACACCGCAGGTTTGGTTCGGCGACTCCACCACGGCGCCACCCGACGCCGTCTTCACCTGGGCATGCACCAGCGGACCCGGCGCTGCCGATCTGCAAAGCGCGGGCGGCTTTGCCGTGAATGCCGCCTTTCTCCTGCCGGGGGCGCACACATTGACGCTCACCATCAGCCGCCACGGCAGCCTGGAGGAGGACTGGGCTGCCAGCGCCCCCGCCACGGTGCGTGTGCTGCCCGCAGGCACGGTGGAAACGGAGTTGCCCCCCGTCGCGGACGCCCATGTGCAGGAAGGCACCGCGGATGCGAACTACAACACCACCGTCCTGTGGATGAAATATGTCGGCAGCAGCAACCCGGTGAACCGGGAGATCTTCATGCGCTTTGACCTTTCCAGCCTCGCAGGCCGCACGGTGCAGTCCGCGGAGCTACGCCTAAGTTCCACCGAGCCGGACACGGCGGCCACGGGTCAGACGCATTTCGTGGTAAACGACACCTGGAGCGAGACGGGCATCACCTGGAACACCCGCCCTGCGGTCTCGACTCTGCTGCAAACGTGGCCGCTCGCCCCCGACTACGCGCAGCGAATTGACCTCACCGCGGGCACTACTGCCGAGGCGGCAGGGGATGGCCTGCTTTCACTGCGTCATTCCATCCAAAGCCAGACAAACAGCGCCACCGTCTTCAAATACGCCTCACGCGAGCACGCCACCACGGCCCTCCGTCCGCGCTTGCGCGTGCTGCACAGCGAAGTGTGGCCTTCCTTCACTGCGTGGATCAGCGGCTTCCCGCAAATACCCGCTGAATTCCGTGACGCCGATGATGATCCTGACGGCGACGGCGTGAAGAATCTGGAAGAATACGCAAGACGCGCCCAGCCGCATTTGGCCGAGGCCTTGCCCGCAGGTCTCCTGGCCGCTCGGGAAGGCGGAGCGCTGCGCCTGCGCGTGCCGGGCGGAGCATCCGTTCCGCCGGGAGTTTATCCCGTGCTGGAGCACAATGCAGGGTTGTCCCAGGCGGGCTGGCAGGCGCTGATGCGCGTCAGTGTGGAGGTGTCGGGCGCGGACCTTGTTTTCACGGTGCCGTCCGGGCTTGCGCAGGCGGGGCCGGGCTTCTTTCGTTTGAGGTACGAGGCCGTCCCATAAGCGTCCGCGAATCGCCTCTGCCGCGCCGCAAAGTCCCGTCGTGTCGGACCGCTGAATGCTTGCCAGCCAGTGAAAGCCGTCTAGGCTGCGCGCCCCTATGGCCCAAAAATTCAACATCCTCGTCGCAGACCCCATCTCGGAAACAGGCATCGAACTCCTCAAAAAGGAGCCGTCCTTCTCCGTGGAAGTGAACCTGGGTTTGAAGGCGGAGGCCGACTTCGCCGAGGCGGCGAAAAACGCGCACGCCATCATCGTGCGCAGCGGTGTGAAGGTCACTGCCAGGGTCATCGAGGCCGCGCCGAACCTCAAGGCCGTGGGCCGCGCCGGCGTGGGTGTGGACAACATTGACGTTCCCGCCGCCAGCAAGCGCGGCGTGGTGGTGATGAACACGCCCGGAGGCAACACCATCTCCACCGCCGAGCAGGCCTTCACCCTCATGATGTCCCTGGCGCGCAAGACCCCGCAGGCGCACGCCAGCATTGTGGCCGGCAAATGGGACCGAAAGAGCTTCCAGGGCACCGAGGTCAACGGCAAGACGCTGGCCGTTCTGGGCATGGGCCGCATCGGCGCGGAGTTCGCCAAGCGCGCCAAGGCCTTCAACATGCGCGTGGTGGCCTACGACCCCTACCTCTCAAAAAACCGCGCCGAGAGCCTCGGTGTGGAGCTTTTTGAAAACCTCGACGAGGCGCTCGGCCAGGCGGACTTCATCACCATGCACATGCCGCTCACGCCTGACACCAGACACATGCTCAACGCGGAGCGGCTCGGCAGGCTGAAAAAGGGCGCGCGCATCATTAATTGCGCGCGCGGCGGCCTCATTGACGACAACGCGCTGGCTCAGGCGCTCACGGATGGCAAGGTGGCAGGCGCGGCCCTGGATGTCTTCGAGGTCGAGCCGCCGCCAGCTGACTACCCTCTTCTCAAGGCTCCGAACACAGTCTTCACGCCCCACCTCGGCGCCTCCACAGGCGAGGCCCAGGAAAACGTCGGCATCGAGATCGCCGAGGTCATCGCCGCGCACCTCCTGCACGGAACCATCGTCAACGCGGTGAACATGCCGAACGTGGACCCCAAGACGCTGGCCGAGAAGGGGCACTTCCTCAAATTCGGCGAGCTGCTCGGCCGCCTGCTCTCCCAGTTCGCCCCGGCGCGCTCCGGGCAGATCACCATCAGTTACAGCGGAAAAGTGGGCACGGGTGATACATCGCTCATTTCACGCGCCATCTTGAAAGGCTATCTTGAGCGCCCCTGCGGCACCGAGCAGGTGAACTACATCAACGCCACCGGCGTGGCGGAAAACCTCGGCATCCGCTTCAACGAAAGCCGCGTGCCGGATGCCAGCGAGTTCAGCGACCTCATTGAAGTGCAGGCCGCGAACGGCGCGGAGACGGCCAGCATCGCGGGCACATTCTTCGCGGGATCGCCGCGCATCGTGAAGGTGAACGGCCGCCACATCGAGACGCGACCGGAGGGCACTCTGCTGCTCATCGAGAACATTGACCGCCCCGGCATGATCGCCGCCTACAGCGCCGCGCTGGGTAAAAACCAGGTCAACATCGCCGACATGTCGCTGAGCCGGAACAAGGAGGGCGGCACCGCCTTGACGCTCCTCACTCTCGACTCCACTCCCTCGCCTGAGGTCATCGCCGAACTGGAGGCCATCCCCGGCATCAGCCGCGTGCATTGCGTGGTGGTGTGAGCCTTCCGGCCGTCACTGACTCACACGCCCAAGCAGATCAAGGATCTTCGCGGTGATTTTCACCGACGCCTCGCGCTCGACTCGGTTGGTGCCCAGCCAGGTCTCGTAGCCGCCAAGCTCGTGCTGCGCGGGCGTGGGCAGGTAGCCGTTGCTGCCATTCGCCAGCTCGATGGTGAGGGTGTCTTTGAACGGGCTGCGAGCCTTGATCTCCAGTCCGATCTCGGTGAAGACCTCGAAGGGAATCGCGGCGATGCCGAGATCGCCGACGCGGAAAGCCTGCATGACGCAGCTAACCGTGTCCGCCTTCGAGTCGCGCGCGGCCAGCACGCGCTCGGCGTAGGGCTGCTCCAGTCTGTGCGCGGGCTCGGCATCCCTGGGTTTGGCGAGCACGCCTTTCGCCCACTCGATCATCTCCGGTGCGGGACGGCGCGCGGCAAGTTCCAAGTCCTCCACGGCGGCCTTCAGTGGAACCCAGTCCTGATGTTTCAACGCACCGCGCACGCGGAGAACCTCGGCGGCGAGATCGCCCGCGACGAGCTTGATCTTCTCATAGGGCGCGCGCTGGACGGCGGGAGTTTTGCCACTGTAGTCATTGTTGTTCACATCGCCGCAGGGGCCGTTGGCCAGAATGCCGACGACGGGCGGGTGCGCGTCATCCGAGCCGAGTTCCTTTTCAATGACGCGGCAGAATTCGCCGAAGTAATCCGCCGACAAATGCTCGCGCGGCACGCCGCCGACATAGTGCAGCCAGTAGTTGGCCATGATCGCGATCTGGCGTCCGTCAGCCGCCTGCACGGAGAGGCAATAAACCTCGGGATTGACGGGGCCGGCGGGACCGGCCATGCGGGGGCGCAGCAGGCTGGCGGGATTCATCACCGCGCGGTCCTGGCCGCCGAAGGGGTTCGTGTTGGTCACGCCCTCATTGAGCAGCCAGCGCCTGTTGAAAACATGCTGCGGCACCGCGCCCGCGCCCCAGGCGATCCTCGCCGGCTCCAAGTTGTTCACCGCGCGGCGCACGCCATCCACGACGCGGGAGATGATGAGGCTGCGATAGTTCAACGATGAGTCGGGATCCGTGATCGCGGAGACGCTGGAGTGCGTGTGCGTGCCGGAGAACATCATGTGCGCGGCCGGTATGCCGGTTGCGGCCTCGATTTTTGACTTGGCCTCGTCCCAGACATCGCGCGCCAGCGAGATGGTGTCGGCCACGACCAAGGCCAGTCTTGTCGAGCCGTCATCCAGCACCAGACAGCGCGCGCGCAGCTCGTCATGCACATGCGCGGCGATTGGCCTGGGCGCGAAATTGCCGACGATCTCCATCCCAAGGGGCGGCGTGATGTTGCTGGTGGCCGCGCCCGCTTTGAAGACCCGCTCCGCGCGTTCCTGCGCCGGTGCGTTGACGGGAGGCAGGCAGAGAATGCCGGCGAGGATGAAAAGAGGAGCGGTGCGTTTCATGGGGCAGGAGCATACGCGCCTGGGACCGTGTTTTTCGTCGAGCCTTGCAAAGCCCCATCTGTTAAAGCGCGGGAATGATAACGGGGCGGTTTGGATGAAGGAAAGGAGTGCTAAAGCGCGATAGGATGCCGCCGACTCATGAGAGCCATGCCTTTTCCTTCCACCCCGCATTTTTATGCCAGAATGACCCGCGTTTGCGCGACAGTGGTGATGCTGCCGCTGCTTTGCGCACGTTTTCCGGCCTTCGCCGGGCCGGAGGCGGACGGCAAGGATGCCTTCACTTTGGAAATCAGGGGCAAGTCCATCGAGGTCTTCACCTATCGCCCGAAGAATTTCGACGGCGGGCGTTTGATCGTGGTCATGCACGGCATGAACCGGAACGCGCGTGACTACCTCGACAACGCGGTGACGCTGGGAGACAGGTTCGGGGCGCTCATCGCAGCGCCTGCTTTTGACCTGGGGCAGTTTCCCGTGGAGGCCTACCAGCGCGGCGGAGTCACCAGGGACAGCAAGCCGCAGCCGGAGTCGGAGTGGACGTTTCGTTACGTCTGGGACGTGGTCGGCGAGATGCGCAGGCGCGAGGACCGCCCCGGCATGGAGTGCCGTCTCATCGGGCACTCGGCGGGCGGGCAGTTCCTCACCCGGCTTGCAGGTTTCATGCCGGGCGACGCGGTGCGCATCATCGCCGGCAATCCGGGAAACCTGCTTTTCCCCACGCATGACATGCCGTTCCAATATGGCTTCGGCGGCTTGCCAGAGGCTCTCGCAGGCGATGATGCGCTCAAGAGTTATCTGGCCGCTCCGCTAACGCTTTATCTGGGCTTGGATGACACGGGCACGGCGAATCTGGACATGACCGAAAACGCCATGCGGCAGGGCGCCACGCGCATCGAGCGCGGACGCGCCTGCTTCCGCATGGGGGAGGCGCTGGCGCGGGAAAAAGGCTGGCCCTTCGGCTGGCGTCTGGTGGAGGCACCCGGTGTGGCGCATGACTCGAAGGCGCTTTTTGCCCACCCCCAGGCTGCTGAGGCCCTCTTTGGCGGCTCCAGTGGCGCGCTGGAGCCTCATTGAAGCAGCGTCACGATCTGTGTCTGCGCGATGAAAATCCGCCATCTCCGCGGGTTCATCGAAAACGATCCGGCGACATCAAATCCAACGGCACGGGCGGTTCCTCCCCGGCGAGCAAACCCGCCACGATCATGCCTGTGGCGGGGGCGAGGCTCAGGCCCATCATGGCGTGGCCGGTGGCGACTGTCAGATTGGCCCATTCCCGCGCGCGGCCGATGTAAGGCATGCCATCGGGTGACACGGGGCGCAATCCGCTCCAGGGAGTGACGGATGAAAAGTCGTCCTCATGAAAAGCCGGATAGTAGCGTGTGAACTCGCGGATGATGCCGCGCACGCGCCGGCGGGTGATGGATTCATCCACTCCTGCAAGCTCCATCGTGCCGCCCACGCGCAGGGCGCCGTCCATCGGCGTCACGGCAAGGCGCGCCTCCGTGCAGATGGCGCAGAGGCTTGGAAGCTGGCGCGGCTTTTCGAGCGTCAGGCTGTAGCCTTTGCCCGCCTGCATGGGAATACGGAGTCCAAACTCGCGCGCGCTGTCCGCCGACCACACACCGGCAGCCATGACCAGCTCGTCCATAGGCAGCTCATCATCCCCGCAGAAAACGCGGAAGATTTCCCGCCGCCCACCAGCCAGCGCGCGCGCGCTCCAGCCGGTGATCTCCGTGTCGAAGCGGAAGTTCACGCCGAGGAATTCAAGCTCCTTCTCCAGCGCCGCGATGAAACGGCCCGGAGCCAGGTGGCAGTCGAGTGGAAAATGCACGCTGCCCGCCACATCCAGCGTCACCGCCGGGTCGAGCGTGGCGGTGGCTTTGGCATCAAGTACTTGCGCGGGCATGCCGAGCGCGCGGCTTTTTTCGGCGAAACGCGCCTCATCCTCCAGGGCGCGCGGCTCCTTGCATAGCATGAGCAGGCCGCGCTTCACCAGTCCGGTGTCGAGCCCGCATTCCTCGAAGCAGCGCCGGCTCAGAAGGCCGAGATCACGCAGCACCGGGCCTGCGGCATCGGCGCGCTTTTGAGTGGAGGCCCGCCAAAAACGCAGCCCCCACGCAAGCAGGGAGGGGTCGAGCCTTGGCTTGATGTAAAACGGCGACTCCGGGTTCAGCATCCACTTCAAACCAAGCCGCATCATGCCGGGCGCGGCCAGCGGGATGAAATGGCTGGGCACGACCATGCCGGCATTGCCGAAGGAGCATCCATCGCGCGCGCGCGGTTTTTTCTCGATGACGGTCACGCTCATGCCGCGCCGCGCGCAATAGAGCGCGGTGCAAAGGCCGACGACGCCGGCTCCCAGGATGACGACACGGGTGGACATGCCCGCAAGGTGCCCGCGGCGCGGCGCGTGTCTTGCGCAAAGCCCGCGCCGCGCGCTGGAATTCGCACAAGCCGGCGCTTAGCGCACGCGCCAGATTTTCACGTCATCAATCCACACGGTGCTGCCCGCCAAAAAACTGAACCAGCGCTTCACCGGATGCGCGAAGCCGGGGGAGCGGTGCGCGGCCAGCAGGGCGCCATCCAGGCTGAGCCGCATTTCATCGCCCTCGGTGACGAGCGCGAGCTCGTGCCACTCGTTGTCCGCCTTCCACAGCACGACGACCTGCCTGGATTTGAGCAGGGCCTCAAGATCGTCGGGAAGTTGTTCCTTCCTATCGAGGAAACCCTGGCGGCGCGCCCGAATGCCGAGGTCCATCACACCGGTTTTTTGGTCAATGAGCGTGACCGAGCTTTGACTCAGGATGCCGTAGCACAGATGCCCAGCATGCACGCCCGGGGTCTCGCGGTCCACAAAGCCCAACTGCAGGGTCTCGCCCTGGTTGATGCCGGGAAAGCGGAAGCGCACCACGACTCCCCCGTCCTGGAAACCCGCCGCATGATGGATGTGCGCGGCGTGGCCGGCTTCCTTCGTCGCGCTGGCGATTTTGAGGATGCCCTCGTCGAGGTCGGCCTGTTTGAGGAGCGGCACGCGGTCCGCCGTGGCGCTGTTCCAGCCGTTGCCGATGGCCTTTGCCAGGTTTCCGTCCTCCTGCCGCTCAAAGGCGTCGTGGAAAATAAGAGCGCCGTTTTCGCTCAGCCACGCGGCGTCATCGCGCGCCTGAAGATCGGTGAGACTGAGAGCGCAGAAGGCGATGGAAAAGTGTGGAAGCCGGTTCATGGCGGGCCTTGAAGAACGAGGTTCGTTGCCGGGATTTGGCAGCCTCTGTCCATGCGGACCCGGCGCGCGCATGACCCGTCTTTTTTGCCGCGCCGATCATCCGAAACTGGACGATTCACGCGCGGCGGCTAGTCTCGCGCGCATGGAATCCGACTGGAAAGGAAAAATCGTGATCGTCACCGGTGGTGGCGGCGGCATGGGACAGGCGGCGGCGCAGCGCTTCGCCGGAGCGGGCGCGCGGACATTTGTCTTTGGGCGCACGCTGGAGTCTTTGCAGGCGGCGGCGACGATTTCCCCAGAGATCATCCCTGTGGTCTGTGATGTCGCGGACACGGCCAGCATCGCATCGGCCATGCGGGTGGTGCTGGCGGAGGGCGCGCCCTTCGCGCTCATTCACACCGCGGGCATCAACACGCCGGACCGCTTCCTGGATCATGCCGACCCGGGCAGGCTGGTGTCCGAGGAGAGCTGGAGGAGGGTGATGGAGATCAACGTGCTCGGCGTGGCAAACATGATCCAGGCCGTGACTCAGCCGATGGCGGCCGCGGGCGGCGGGCGCATCGTGGTCGTGTCATCCACGGCGGGCCACGGCTTCGACTCCTACGCGGGAGTGCCCTACACCGCGAGCAAATGGGCCGTGCATGGCATGTTGTTCACCGCGCGCATGCAGCTCAACGCGCGCGGCATCGTCGTCTCCGAGTATGCCCCCGGAGAGGCGGATACTCCGCTGGTGAAAAAACGCCCGGTGCAGCCGGCGGCGGAGCACAAGAGCGCCATGATCACCTGCGCCGACTGCGCTGACGCGCTGTTTTTCATCGCCAGCCAGCCGCACAGCATGAGCATCATCCAGCTCCCCGCCTACCAGCCTTTTGGCGGCATGCCGCCCCAGATCACCGCGCCCTGGCTGGCGGGCCTGGACATCAAGCCTGCGGGAACGTGAGCGGGATGGTGTGTTCAGGCTGCTCTTGAAAAGGGCGCTTCAGTACCAAACGGAAAGCGCGCCATGCTTGAGCATGACACGCCCGCGTGTGTGATATCCTTGCCAGCCGGTGATCGAAGGGCACCGCTCTGCTCACTGAAATTCGAGGCAGACACCCTCGGTCGTGCTGCGGGCAAACAGACGGTTGTATGCCAGTACGGGGTAACTCCACACTTTGCCTTCAAGCACTTCCTCGCGTTTCAACTCAGTGTATTTCCTTGGGTTGGCTTCGACGACGACAAGCTCGCCTTTGTCACTAAGGGCGATGATGCTGTCTCCCGCCAGGATGACCTGGCCAGGACCAAAGCCAGGGGTGGACCATTTCATGTCGCCAGTGCGAATGTCCACGCAAGCGAGGGGACCCTCACCGTATTTTTTGAAGCTGAACATGCCGTAGAGGTGGCCGTCTTTGACTACAGGAGTGCTCCAATGGTTGGCAAAGTCATCGTTTTCCTTGCGCCAGATTTCCTTGGATTTCCAACTGGAGCCGGACTTGCTGATCTGGTAGGCGCCCGCGCCCACACCGTATCCGGCCGAGCAATAAACGATGTCCTCAAAGACGACCGGGCTGGCGGCGGTGGAGATATTGAAACGATAAGGCTGGCGCCAGAGCACCTTGCCGCTTTCGGGCAGCACGGAGACGAGGCCGGTCTGGGTGAAGAAGATGCATTGGCGTGTGCCGAGCAGATCGGCCACGACGGGCGTGGCGTGGGTCATTTTGTCGTCCTCACCCTTCCACAGGACCTTGCCGCTGGTTTTGTCGAGGCCGAGCAGCGCCTGGCCCTCGCCGCCACCGCACATCATGAGCACATTGCCCTCAATGACTGGCGAGGCGGCGTTTTGCCAGCGGATTTGCACGCCGGCGTTTTCCTTCAGCACATCGCGGTTCCAGACGAGATCGCCGCCGGCGGCGCTGAAGCAATGGACGCCGAGGCTGGAGTCAATGACATAGACTTTGTCGCCATCCACGACAGGGGTGGAGCGCGGGCCGTCGCCGCCTTTGTTGTCATTGGTGCCGGCATCGCCGCCGCCGTCGTATTTGCCGATGATGGAGAGGGGCTTGGACCACAGCTCCTTGCCGGTCCTCACATCCAGGCAGACGATCATCTCGCCGCTGTTGCCATCGTACTCGCCGGTGACGAGTGTGAAAGCCTTGCCGCCGGCCACGGCGAATGAACTGAAGCCCTTGGGAGTCTCGGCTTTCCAGAGGGTTTTGACACCAGCGCCTTTCCAATTGGAGACTTGCGGCGCTGGAACGGTGCCGTCATTGTTCGGGCCGCGGAATTTGCCCCACTCAACCGGGGCGCTGGTTTGGGCGGAAAGACCGGCCGCTGCGAGCAGCGAGCCGCCGAGGAGGCAGTGAAGGGGGCAGTTCATGAGGACAGGAGCAGGGTATGGGATTGCGGGCTGAGTCAACGCCGCGCGGCGCGCAGTCTTGCGTCCGCGCACCGCGTGGCAAGCGAAGACTTGGGGGATTGGAAGACGAGACTTAGACAAGCAACTCAGCAATCTGCACCGCGTTGAGCGCCGCGCCTTTGAGGAGCTGGTCGCCGACGACCCAGAAAGCGAGACCGTTGTCGAGCGCGCAGTCCAGGCGCAGGCGGCCGACGGCGCAGTTGTCGCGGCCGGCGATGTCGAGGGCCAGCGGATACTGCTTGGCGGCGGGATCGTCCATGACATCAAGGCCGGGCGCTTTTGCCAGCACGGCGCGCGCGGCCTCGACAGTGACGGGTTTTTCGAATTCGGCGCTGATGGCGATGCTGTGGGCGCGGAAGACGGGGATGCGCACGCATGTGACGGAGGCGCGGAAGTCAGGGTGGTGCATGATCTTGCGCCCCTCGTTTTCCATTTTCATCTCCTCTTTCGTGTAGCCGCTGTCGAGGAAGCTGTCCACATGCGGGATGGCGTTGAAGGCGATCTGGTGCGGATAGACGTGCGGCTGGGAGGCGAGCTTCGGCGCGTCCCACGCGCGGTTTTCAGCGGCCCACTCACGGGTCTGGCGGGCGAGTTCCTCAATGGCCTGCGCGCCGGTGCCGGAGACGGCCTGGTAGCTGCTGGCGAAGATCCGCCTCACGCCAAAGGCCTGGTGCAGCGGATGCAGCGCCATGAGCGAGATGGCGGTGGTGCAGTTCGGGTTGGCGATGATGCCCTGGTGGCTTTTCGCGTCGCCGCCATTGATCTCGGGCACCACGAGCGGCACGGCGGGGTCCATGCGGAAGGCGGAGGAGTTGTCCACGACCACGGCACCCGCCTTCACGGCGTGCGGGGCGAATTCCTTGGAAATGCCGCCTCCTGCGCTGAAGAGGGCGATGTCCACCCCGGCGAAGCTTTCGGGGGTGAGTTCCTCGATGGTCACATCCTCTCCCTTGAACTTCAGCTTTTTTCCGGCGCTGCGGGCGCTGGCGAGGAGGGAAAGCCGGCCGACGGGGAAAGCCCGCTGCTCCAGGCAGCGAAGCATTTCCGCGCCCACCGCTCCGGTGGCACCGACGACTGCGACGTGTTTGAGATTGCTCATGTGTTTGGGCTTGGTCTGAAAAAGGGCGCGCAGACTAGTGCCGGGAGCCGGGATTGCAACCGTGCGCATGGAATACCATACTCCCTTCCCGCGAGGTATCCTTGCGGGAAAATAAACCCGGTATGATGAAGCTGTCAGGCCGGTTGGTGCTCAGACGATTTGCGGCAGCTTCCAATCTCCGCGGAACGGACGCGCTGCCATCAGGGCGTTTGCCTCGGAATCCGCCTCAAAATCTTCCGATGCCGGATTCCACGCGAGCTTGCGCCCGGCTTTCAAAGCGACAGCCGCGAGCTGGCAGAGAGTGTCGGAGCGGACAGCGGTCTCGATGTCGCAGACAGGCTTTTTGCCGGATTTAACAGCATCCACGAAATTGCGCGTGTGTTCGAGGCTGACCGGCAGCTTCACGGGCATGGTGCCGGCTTTGCTCTGCGGATCGCGCAAAATGGCGTCGTCGCTGGCGCTGATCTGGCCGCGCGTGACATGCACCCAGCCGTTCTCGCCGATGAACCGCGCGCCCATTTGCAGGCCCATGCTGCCGATGTTCGCGAAGGTGATCGGCGCGGCCTTGGCGAATTCAAAACGCATCTTCCAGGTCAGCACCGCGTCGCAGCCGCCATTGTCGGGATGCGTTCCCTCGCCTTCGACGCTGACCGGGCCGGTGTCGTCCGTGCCATTGCCCCACTGCGCGATGTCGAGGTGATGAATGCCCCAGCACGAGATCATGCCGAGGGAGAAGTTCGTGATGTTCTCGTGATTGTCTCGCTTGAGCTTCTCGCCGCTGAACGGCGTCATCGGTGCGGGGCCGACCCAGCGCTCCCAGTCCACATGGGCGGGGGTTTTCTCCTCGGGAAAGGCCGGCATCGTCTTGCCGCCGGGCACGCCGACCTGGATTTCGCGCAGCTTGCCGAGGCGTCCGTTCAGCGCGAGCTCGGCGGCCCAGCGAAATTTCAAATCGCTGCGCTGCTGCGTGCCGAACTGGAACACGACATTTTTCTTCCGCACTGCCGCGCGCACGAGCTTCGATTCCTCGATGGACATGCCCATCGGCTTTTCATGGTAGATGTGCTTGCCGTGCAAGACCGCATCCGCCGACGGAATGCTGTGCCAGTGAACCGGCAACGCCATGAGCACCGCGTCGATGGAGGCGTCGCGATTCAGCTCGCGGAAGTCGGCGAAGCTCTTCACGTCCGCGCTGCCGTAGCGCTCCGCGATGTGGCCTTTGGCGCGGTCGAGGTTCTGCGTGTTCACGTCGCACAACGCGGTGACGCGCACATCGTCGTGGTTGAGGAAGGCACGCATATCCACGATTCCCTGCGCGCCCGTGCCGATGACGCCGAGCGTGATCTTGTTCGACGGCGCGGTCTGCGAGCGCAGCAGGCGCGCAGGCACAAACATCGGCGCGACGCCGGTGGCGAGGATCTGAGTGAGGAAGGAGCGGCGGGTTTTCATGTTTGTTTATTTAAGTGACAGAATAAAGGCTTTCACATCCGCAAACTCTTGCGGCTTCAAGATCAAGTTCAGCGGCGGCATCGGGGAAATGGGCGTGGCGGTGTAGCCTTCGGCGAGCTTGGCGTTGGGGTTCACGAGAGACTCGATGATGTAGGCTTCGTCCTTCTTGCTTGCGATGCCGTCGAGCGCGGGGCCGACGGGGCTGCCCTGGCCTTTGAGCAGGTGGCAGTTTTTGCAGGCGGCCACGGGGTGCTCCCAGAAGATCTTTTCGCCGCGTTGAATGTCGCCGATGAGCTTGGAGGCGTCGTCTTCGTTTTCGAGGACGAGTTCGCAGAGCTTCACGTCGTCGAAATAGACGTCGCCTTTGCCGACGTGGAGGAGGTTGATGCTGGCCTTCGGGTGGTTCCTGCTGTTGAAGACGACCTCCACCTCCGTCCAGTCCTGTGTGCGGTTGATCTTTGGCGAGGTCTCGGCGCGGCCGATGTGATCGTTGAGGCTGGCCTTGCCACGGAAGCCGTGGGTTTTGATCCAAGCGCTGAGCCTGTAGTCGGTGTTCGGCTTCAAAGGCACGTCGGCAAAGAAACTCGTGTCCGCGTCGTCACGCGTGATGCAACGCATGGCCTGCTTGCCGCTGTGGACCATTTTCGCGTCGGTGACGATGCCCCACTCCGCGCCTTTGTTGCCCGGACGATTGCCGTAATCGCGCTTTTTCCAAGTCTGCGCGATGGGTTCTTCAAATCCGGCGTTCGGGAGCAGATTCGGGCCTTCCTGGTAGTTCAGCGCCTTGTGCTTCTTCCCGAGCATCTTCGCGGCCTCGGCGAGCCATTCGTCGCTTTTGACAACGGGGTCGGCGGCGAGCTTTTTGACGAGCGTTTGGATTTCTGGCGTCGTCGGGAAGTCCGCGAGCTTCACGAACGCGGCGAGGCGCGTGGTCAAATCGGGATCGGAGATCACGCCGGAGCCGAAGAAGAGGTCTTGAGCGGCTTTGTCACTTCCGAGAGCACGGATGGCGTTGCGGCGGAGTTTGGCGTCTTTGGAGATGAGGGCGGCTTGATGGGTTTTGGCATCGAGTTTGCCTAGACCGTGAAGAGTCCAAAGCGAGTGAATCGAGCCAATTTTACCTTCGGTTGCTGAAACGGCAGCTTTGAGATCTGGAACTAATTCTTCTTTTCCTGAATGAATGAATGCTTGTTCTTCTACAAGGACCTTCTGAACCAAAAGACGACCATGCTGAGTATTTTGGTTCAGCGCTGAAACCCAGTTTTTACTGGTCGTCTTGGGAGCCGGCATTGGGCCGCCAACGTACCTTGGTGCGTTTTTTGCCACGATGCGGTAGATGCGCCCGCGGCTGTGATCTCGCAGGTCATTCTCATGCGCACCGCCGACACCCGTGGTCGCCACGAAGCCGCCGCGTTCTTTGCTGGGCGTGGGGTTGTGCTGGATGATGAAATTTTGGAAATCGGCCACCCAGACTGCTCCATCAGGGCCGACCTCGGCGTGCACGGGGCTGTTCCATTCATCGCTGCTGGCGTAGATGTTGAAGGCATCGAGTGCCTTGTAGCCTGCGCCGTCGGGTTGCACGTCCATGAGGGACACGACCTTCATCGTGGGCTCGCAGACCATGGCCATGCCTTGGAAGCGCTTCGGCAGCGCGTTGGTGTAGATGAAGTTCGAGCCTGCAGCGGCGGTGTAGCCGCCGAAGACGTCCACCTGGCGGAAGTTCGGCGTGATGGTGTGGCAGGTATCGACGACGTTGATCTTCTTCGCCGTCATGCCGCGGCTGCCTTCTTCATAGGCGGTGGCGGGGATGCCGCCGAAGAAAAGCGGCGCGCCATTGGCTGTGCCGCCGAATTGATCGCCCGCGTCGTTGGTGCTGTGGCCCCAGGCGTTGTTGGTGAACTGATGCAGGAACTCAATGGCGCTGCCGTCCGGCTTGAAGCGATACGTTCCCATCGCGAACTGCTGTTTTTTGCCGCCGACATAGCCCTCGATGCCGCTGTAACCGACGCAGCCGTAGATCCAGTTGTCGAAGCCGTAATGCAGGCTGCTGGCCTGCGCGTGCGTGTCCTTGATGCCCCAGCAGTCCATGATGACCTCGCGTTTGTCGGCCTTGTCATCGCCATCGGTGTCTTCCAGATAGATAAACTTCGGCGGCGCGGCCACGATGATGCCTTTGCGGGCGAAAACGATGCCGGTGGGCAGGTTCAGCTTGTCGGCGAAGACGGTGAATTTGTCCGCCTTGCCGTCGCCATCGGTGTCCTCGCAGATTTTCACGCTGTCCTGGCCCTCGCCGCTTTCCTGAATGCCGTGCGGGTAGTCGCGCGTCTCGACGACCCAGCAACGACCGCGCTCATCCCAAGCGAACGCGATGGGCTTCGCGATGTCCGGCTCGGCCGCGAATAGCTTCAACTCGCAATCCGCCGGCACCTGCGTGCGCTCCATGCTGCCTTTGGGTGAAAACGGCTTCTGAAAGGTCAGCGGCTCCGGGCGCTTCTCGTAATTGGCCACTTGGGGGTGTTTCTCGCGTTTCTCAGGCTCCCTTTGGGCAAAAAAAGCCTCGTAGGCGGTTTTGCGCTCGGGGGAGAGCTTTCCAAGAATGCGAGCCTTGAGGTCGGACGGGTCGGACAAGTCGGACGGCGTCAGCGTCAGATCGTAAGCGGCATCGATCTTCTCTTTGGCGTAGTCGAAGTAGATCGCGTCACGGCCGAGGTCACGCATGGCATTGTGCAGCGGAGCAGTATCGGCACCGGGCGTGTCGAGGTACAGCACGCGGATGGGACCTGCCATGGCGGAGGAGGCGGCGAGCAGAAAGGTCAGGCATGAAATGGTCATGTGGATGGCTGGAAGAATGCGCCATACCAACGCCGCGATACCGATGGTCGCGCGGACATTCCTTGTGTGAAATCGGACACTGGCCCTTGAAGGGCGCGTCTGTTTCTGACAGTTTGCGGCATGAGCGGGCCAGCATCCAGCCGAGAGGCCTTTTTCCGGAGCATGGCGCCGGAGAGCCAGTTTTATCTTTTGTTCAACCACCTGCCAAGGGTGTCCTTTTTTGCCAAAGACGCGCAGTTCCGCTTCGTGGCGGCGAACTGCCACTTTGTGGAGCGTCTCGGCTTTTCCTGCGAGGCTGAGCTTTTGGGCAAGGGAGACTTTGATGTCTTCCCGTCGCGTCTGGCCGAGAACTTCCGCCGCGATGATGAGGAGGTGCTGCGCAGCGGCGAGCCGAAGCTGGGCATCGTGGAGCTGTTCTTCAACCGCCAGGGCATCCCCGACTGGTTTGTGACACACAAGCTGCCGGTCCTGGACCGCAAAGGCAGCGTCATGGGCATCATGGGCATCGTGCGCGCGCACGGCAGCGCGCCGGACGACGCGCATCCGCACCGCCAGATCGAGCGCGCGGTGGAGCACATTCGCACGCGCTTCCGGGAAAAGATCACAGTGCCTGAACTTGCGGAGATGGCGGCGCTTTCGCCGCGGCAGTTGAACCGCAAGTTTGTCGAGGCTTTTGGCATGAGTCCGCAGGCCGTGGTGATGAAAGTGCGCATCCAGGCGGCGTGCGAGCTGCTGGCGTATCCGGACAAGCCGGTGGGCGAGGTGGCGCGCGAGGTGGGTTTCGCCGACCAGAGCTCCTTCACCCAGCAGTTCCACCGCCACATGGGCCAGACGCCGCTGAGCTACCGGCGGCAGTTTTTGTGATAAAAAAATCCCCGGCCCTCGACTTGGAGGACCGGGGATGAGTTTAGTGAGGCCAGCCTCAGACTTTCCAGCCGGGGCGGTAGGCCGGGCGGGTGACGTACTGGTTGGCGGACTCGGCGTTGGGCACTTTCATGCCTTCCTTGTCCCACTGCACGGTCTGCTGGGCGCGCACAGCCAGGTTGCCAAGCAGGACGAACTCCGTCAGCGGGCAGCTGTAGTCGAAGTTCGAGCTTGGGCTGCCGCCGTTGACGATGTGCCAGGCCCACTCGCCCTGCGGATTGTTCGGAAGCACGCTGCGCGTCTCGGTTTTCTTGATCTTCTCAGCCTTCATGTCGAGGCGCACCTGGGTGTAGCGCTCCTCGTTGTAGATGACCGGGCTGGAGCAGTAGGCCTCGCCTTCGAAGACGGTGGCCTCGGTGCCGATGAACATCATGCCGCTGCTGGCCTTTTCGAAGGCCTTCTTCGCGAGGTCGCTGGTCATATGCGGGGAGATTTCCGGCTTGTTCGGCATGCCGTCCTTGGACCCGTCGTTCCAGGAAACCTTGAGCGCGGGATGCTTGCCGGCCGGCATGTGATAGACGAGGTCGGACCAGACCGGAGCGCAGGTCGTGGAGATGGGGCTGCTGACAGCGTCAATTTTTTCAGGGATGAGCTGGCCGAGCACGCTGAAGGTGGCGTCCATGATGTGGCAGCCCATGTCACCCAGGGCGCCGGAACCGAACTGCCACCAGCCGCGCCACGCGAAGGGGTGGATGCTGTTGCCGCTGCGTTTGTTGGTCACGCCTTCGGGCAGGACGAACTCGAAGTAGGATTCGTCCGCCTCGGAGGAGAGCCAGAGGTCCCAGTCCAGGTTTGGCGGGCACTCGGCGGCTTTTTTCGCCAGCGGTCCCTGCGGCCAGATGGGGCGGTTGGTCCAGAGGCGGATTTCTTTCAAGGTGCCGATGGCGCCCTGCTCGATCCATTCCTTGGCGAGGCGCTGGCCTTCCATGGTGCGGCCCTGGTTGCCCATCTGGGTGACCACTCCCGCCTGCCTGGCGGCCTGGTGCAGCTCGCGCACCTCATTGATGTAATTGCACAGCGGCTTCTGCACGCAGACATGCTTCTTGAGCTTGATGGCGTGCATGGCGGCCGTGAAATGCGTGTGGTCCGGCGTGGAGACGATGACGGCGTCAATTTCGTTGGCCATCTCGTCGAACATCTTGCGGTAGTCCTGATAGAGCTTGGGCGCGCGCGGCTCGCTCTTGCCGGATTTGAGATGGTGGTCGGCGTTCTTTTTGCCGGCTTCCTCCAGGCGCTTCATGTCCACGTCCACGAGGGCCACGATGTTGTGGTCGAGCGTGACAGCTTGTGTGTCGGACTGGCCCTTGCCGTTGGCGCCGATGATGGCGATGTTCAAGCGTCTGCCCGCGGCCTCCTGGCCGCGCAGGAGGAGGTTCGGCCCCGCGAAGGCGGAGGCTGCCAGGCCCGCCGTGCGGCCCAGGAAATGACGGCGTGAGATGATGTTCAATGCCATGTGCTTTGGTGTTGGATGTGGTGTGGGGAAGCCGGAAAACGCGCTGCGCCGCCGGAAATTACACTGGAGGGTAAGCAGGAATGAGCGCGCGTTCAATGCGGGAAAACGGCTTTTCAAGCCCGAATGGACCGCCGTCGTGCGTTCAGTCAAGGCGGGGCGATCCGAATCTTCAATCGCGCGCCGCCATCCTGCGCGGCATGGGGCAAAAGATGTGGTGCAATATCAAAGCCTCGCTGTGCGGGCCTGATGCGCTGCTCCCCAAGAAACCCGGCCAGGCATCGGTCCGGCTTTCTCAACGATTAGCGCCTCATACAAAGAGCGGAGAGCGCGGCGGTGGAATCGTTTCAATCCATCCCGCCGGGGAGAAGGTTTGGGATTCCGTCTTCGATGCGGAACAGGCGGGTGCCATCCTTGCGCATGAGGGCTTTTTCTCCCGGCGGCAACCCCTCGCAGGCCAGTTCCTCACTGGCAGCCCAGCGCAGTTCCTCGCGGGTGTCGGGGCAGCGCAGAATTGGGAGGATTTGGTTCAGCCATTCGAGATTCATGAGACAAGGAAACCGCTGCTCCGCTGGCGGCGCGGCAACCCGGTTTGAGTCTGGAGCGGCAGCGTGTCAGGGAGCCTTGGGAGCCGCCGGCTCGGCGGGCGCATCGCCGGATTTGGGGGCTGACGGCGCAGGCTTGGCGGCCTTTGGCTCCGCTTTCGGCTCGGCGGGGTTTGCTTCATCCTTCTTCGGTGCCGCAGGTGCGGAAGGTTTGTCCGGTGAAACTTCAACCGGTGGCGTGGTCGCGGATTTCGGAGCGGGGGAAGGGGTCAGATTGATCGGAGGCATGGTGGACAAACCACTGACGCCCGGTGACAGGAGAGTGCCGGAGTCAAGCTTGATCTGGGGGGCGCCAGCAGCGGGCGCGGCTTCCTCCTTGGGTTTCGGGGGACCGTCCACTTCGGTGGTGGGGAGTTTGGCGGCGATCCATTTGAGGCGGGTCTCGCCCTGGTTGAGGATGTCCTCGCTGGCGTTGCTGAACTTGGCGGGGAGGGATTCATAGACTGTTTTGGCCTCGTCCTCCTTGCCCTCGGCCCAGAGGATGTCGCCAAGGCGGATCTGAGCCACGGCGGCGACGTCGGATCCGGGATTGCCTGCCACCAGTTTCTCAAAGGCGGCCTTCGCCTCGGCTTTTTTGCCGATGCTGTCGAGCTTTGAAGCCAGGGCGAGTTGCGCCTGGGATTCCAGCGGGTGGCCGGAGTGCTTGGCGAGGAAGGTGTTGAGCGCGTCTATGGAGGAGTCCTTCTTGTTGTCGCGCCAGAGCAGGTCGGCCTTCATCAGGAGCGCGTTGCCCGCCGCGTCGCTGCCGGCGCGCTCGGCGATGACGATGTCGTAATCCTCGATCGTTTTGGCGGCGGCGAAGGCTGCTGCTGCTTCGGCATCCCTCACCGAGCCAAAGTAGCGGGCCAGTCCGTAAATGACCACGAGGGCGATGAGCGCGAGGCAGGCGCGGACGATCTTTCTGAAGTTGGCCTCCAGAAACTCCTCCATGGGAGTGAGCTTTTCGAGACTATCGGGCTGGGCGGGTGGGGTGGACATGGACCGGGGTTTGATGGGGCGGAAAGATCAGGCGCCTACCTTGGCGCGGGCCTCGTCGGCGAGGGCGGTGGACAGATAACGCTCGCCGGTGGAGCAGGCGATGGTGACGATGAGTTTGCCGGCGTTTTCGGGGCGTTGGGCCACGCGCAAGGCGGCGACGACGTTGGCCCCCGTGCTGATGCCGACGAGAAGGCCCTCCTCGGCGGCGAGCCGGCGCGCCATGGCGAAGGCGTCCTCATTGGAGACCTTGACGCACTCGACGATCTGCGCGTTGCCCGCGCTGTCCTTGAGGTGGAGGTTTTTTGGAACGAATCCCGCGCCGGTGCCCTGGATTTTGTGCGGGCCTGGCTGCACAGGCTCGCCTGCGAGTGTCTGGTTGATGACCGGTGATGCCTCAGGTTCGACGGCGATGGCTTGAAAGGATGGCTTGCGAGGTTTGATGACCTCGACGCAGCCGGTGATGGTTCCACCGGTGCCGACAGCGGCGACGAGGATGTCCACAGAGCCATCGGTGTCCGCCCAGATTTCCTCGGCGGTGGTCCTCATGTGGACGGCGGGATTGGCGGGGTTTTCGAACTGCTGCGGCATCCAGGCGTTCGGCGTTTCTTTGAGGATCTCCTCGGCCCTGGCGATGGCGCCTTTCATGCCCTGGGGGCCGGGCGTGAGCACGAGCTCGGCGCCGAGCAGCGCCAGCAGGGTGCGGCGCTCCAGGCTCATCGTCTCGGGCATGGTGAGGATGAGCTTGTATCCCTTTGCCGCGGCCACAAAGGCGAGGGCGATGCCCGTGTTGCCGCTGGTGGGCTCGACGATGACGGTGTCTTTTTTCAGAATGCCCCGCTGCTCCGCGTCCTCGATCATAGCCATGCCGATGCGGTCCTTGACGCTGCCGAGCGGGTTAAAAAACTCGCACTTCAAGGCGATAGTGGCGTTCACGCCTTCGGTGACCTTGTTCAGCTTCACCAGCGGGGTCTTGCCCACGGTCTCGACGATGTTGTTGTAGATCATGACGGTTTCGGTTCGCGGTTGAATGGCTCTTTGTCAAAGAGGGGATCAATGCTGCGCGCAGAACTCCTCAAAGCGGTCCATGCCGGCGTTGATCACATCCAGGCCGGTGGCGTAGCTGAAGCGGATGGTGTTTTCCGCGCCGAAGGCGACGCCGGGCACGGCGGCCACTTTGGCCTTGCTGAGGAGCTTCTCGCAGAAGTTGACGGAGTTGATGCCCATGGGCTCGATGTTCACCAGGAAATAGAAGGCGCCGAGCGGCTCGACGACGCGCACGTTGCGGATGCCCTGAAGGCGGCTGAGCATGTACTGGCGGCGCACGTCGAACTCGTCGCGCATGTCGGCCACGATCTGCTGATCGCCGGAGAGGGCGGCGATGGCGCCGTATTGCGCGAAGGTGGTCGGGTTGCTCGTCGTGTGGCTTTGGATGGTGTCAATGGCGTCGGCGATCTTCTTCGGCGCGGCAGTGTAGCCGAGGCGCCAGCCTGTCATGGCGTAGGCTTTGGAGAAGCCGTTGATGGTGATGGTGACATCGAAGATCTCCTTGCTCAGGCTGGCGATGCTGACGTGCTTGTTCTCGCCATAGACGAGCTTTTCATAAATCTCGTCGGAGAGAATGAGGATGTCCTCGCCGGCGGCGATCTCGCCGATGGCCTGCAACTCCTCGCGGCTGTAAACCGAGCCGGTGGGGTTGCCGGGGCTGTTGAGGATGATCATCTTGGTCATCGGGGACATGGCGTCCTCGAACTCGTCGGCAGTCATTTTCCAGCCGTTTTCCGCCTTGGTCTCGACGATGACCGGGATGCCGCCGACGAGCTTCACCATTTCAGGGTAGCTGGTCCAGTAGGGGGCGGGGATGATGACCTCGTCGCCGGGGTTGATGGTGGCGGCGATGGCGTTGTAGCAGGAATGCTTCGCGCCGCAGTTCACGCTGATCTGCGAGGGGTCGTACTGGAGGTTGTTGTCTATCAGCAGCTTGGCGGCGACGGCCTCGCGCAGTTCCAGCAGTCCGGCGCTCTCCGTGTAACGGGTCTGTCCCTTGTTCAGCGCCTCGATGGCGGCCGCGGTGATGTGCGTCGGGGTGTTGAAATCAGGCTCGCCCGCGCCGAAGCTCAGCACGTCCACTCCCTGCTTTTTGAGCGCCTTGGCCTGGCTGGTGATGGACAGGGTCATGGAAGGCGAAAGCTCGGCGACGTTTTTGGCGATGAAGTCCATAGGATAAGGTGCGGTCTGAGGGATCAAAAAGTGAGGTTGCGGGAAGGGCTGGCTAAAAAGGAGCGGCGGCGGGCTTTGTCAACGACGGGCCGTTGCGGCATTCAGCGGCCAGCGCTCCATGTTTGCCCCGCGTCGGCCCTCCATGCGGCTTGACCGGCCCGCCTCCCCTTCCCATCATGGCGCGCATGGAACGCAAAAGACTCGGACGCAGCGGAATCGTAGTCACGGACATCTGCATGGGCACGATGACCTTCGGCCTCCAGGCCGATGAAAAAACCTCCTTCGAAATCATGGACCGCGCTCATGACGCGGGCATTGATTTTTATGACGCGGCGGAAATGTATCCCGTGCCGCCCAGCGCGGAGCGTTTCGGCATCACGGAGGAGATCGTCGGCCGCTGGTTGAAGACCAGGGAGCGCGGCCGCGTGATCGTGGCCACCAAGGTCACCGGCCCCGGCCACGGCTGGTTCCGCCCGCCGGTGCGCGGCGGCTTCACCGCGCTCGACCGCCGCCAGATTCACCGCGCCTGCGAGGACAGCCTGCGCCGGCTGCAAACCGATTACATTGACCTCTACCAGACCCACTGGCCTGACCATCACATGCGCCAGGAGGACACTTTGGAGGCGCTCACCGAACTCGTCGAGCAGGGCAAGGTGCGCGCCATCGGCTGCAGCAACGAGACCTCATGGGGCCTGATGAAAAACCTCTGGGCCTCCGAAAAGCACGGCCTGGCCCGCTTTGACAGCGTGCAGAACAACTTCTCCCTCATCAACCGCCGCTGCGAGAGCGAGCTGGCGCAGGTCTGCCGCATGGAGGGCGTGAGCCTGCTTCCCTACTCGCCCCTCGGCGGCGGCGTGCTCACCGGCAAATATCAAAACGGCGCCCTGCCGCCCGGCGCGCGCTTCAGCGAGTATCTGGTCAGCGGCGGCGAGCGCCAGCAGCGAATGGCGCGGCGCTTCGTCAACGAGCGCACCCTGGAGACCACGGCGCGGCTTTCCGTCATCGCCGCGGACATCGGCGTCAGCGTCACCGCGCTGGCCGTGGCATGGAGCAGGCAGCATGATTTTGTGGCCTCCACCATCATCGGCGCCACCTCCGTGGCCCAGCTTGAGCAAAGCCTCCAGGCGCGCGATCTCATCCTCGACGCGGAGACCCTGCGCCGCATTGACGAGATAGACACCGCCATCCCCAATCCCATGACCGAGGACGGGCTGCGCCGGCTGTGAGGCTCGCGCTCACAGCCGCTCGCGCGCGCCGGAGCGGTCGGCGGGAGAGCGGGAGGTGATGAAGGCGCTGGCGGCGATGATGCCGATGCTGCACACGACTCCGAGCGTTTGGAAGCTCATGACTCCGAGCGCGGCGAAGGCGAGGTAGGGGGCGAGCACGCCGCGCAGGCCGGTGAGAAAGCTGTGGACGCTCATGTACTCGGCCACGGCGTGCTCCGGGGCGAGCTTCGTGACCCACAGGCCCCAGGTGACATTGCCGCCCGCGTTGGCCACGCCCCACAAGGCCATGCCGAGCGTCCAGCAAAACATGTTTTCCCCGAGATAAAAAACGAGGATGCCGGCGGCGAAGATGAGGTTGAGCACTGCGCGGACTTTGAAGAGGCCCATCTTGTCATAGATGACTCCCCAAGGATAAGCGCAAAGCATGCGGAAGAGCACGGGCACCACGCCGGTGATCCAGGCGACATCCCTACCCGGCAGGTTGATGCCGTGGACCGGGTTGGCGAGGTATTCCACAAAGAGGCAGGCGGCGACGAGATTGCCGATGCCCATCATCATCCAGGAGATGAGCAGGGTGCGGAAGTCGCGGTCCTTTTTCACCCAGCGCAAGGCGGCCCAGAGTCCGGGCGGCGTGTCCTCACGCGCGCTCCAGACCACGGAGGGCAGGCGGCGCGTGAGGTGGCCGGAGATGAAGGCGCAGGCGGCGAAAATCCAGAGCAGCCAGCGGTAATGACCAAGGTCCTGCCCGATGAGCCAGCCGCCGAAAAAGCCGAAGCCCATGGCGGCGGCGGCGCGCACGACACCGGCGATGGAGAAGAGCCTGCCGCGCGCGGCCTCCGGATAATTCAGCCGCCAGATCTGGGTGAGCAGCGGTATCTGCATGGAGAAGCAGAACAGACCGAGGCTGAGGCCGGCGACGAACATCCACGGCGAACGGGGCATGAGGGCCGCCAGCGCCAGAAAGACGCCGCCCAGGAACTGCACACGCGCCGCCGTCCCCGCCAGCGTCGAGCGCGAGCGCAGCAGCAGAGGGACGACAAACAGACTGGTCATGAGGCCGCCGCTCGTGGCGCTGAGAAAGACGGACTTGCCCATGTCATCCATGGCGAAGACGCGCACGGCGATGAGCATGCCGAAAGTGGTCTGCAGCGTCTCCAGCACGCCGGATGGCAGCGAGCGCCAGACTTCGTTGCGGAAGGTCAGGCGCGTGGCGTGGTTCGTGGATGCTGTCGAGTCAGTGCTGATGGTGGATGGATGGAGCAGGAGCGGGACGGGTCAATGCCACGATGGCGGATCGTCCTCGAAACCCAGCCTTTCACCGCTGAGCGGGTGCGTGAAGGTGATCCGCCATGCATGCAAGCACATGGGAGGGGCGTCCACTCCCAGGGTCTGCGTGACGCCAAGCGCGCCGCCGGGGAGATGGACGGGGTCGCCGCAGACAGGGTGGCCAAGCCGCCAGAGATGAACGCGGATTTGATTCGTGCGCCCGGTGAGGGGTCTGGCCTCCACAAGAGAGGTGCCATCCTCATCACGACGCAGCAGGCGGAAGGCGGTGCGGGCAGGCAGCCCGGCTGTCTCATCCACGTCACGGCTGCCCAGTTCTCCGGGAGCGCCGCTGATGGGCAGGTCACAAAGACGCTCCTCCCAGGCCGGGTGGCCTGTGACACGGGCGAGGTACTCTTTTTCCACCTCCCCGCGCGCGAACTGGGTCTGCAGCAGTCCGGCAAAATGACGGGTGCGCGCGGCGATGACCAGGCCGGTGGTGTTGGCATCGAGCCGGTGGGCGGGGCGCGGCTTTTGCGGATGCCAGGCGGTTTGGAGGAAATGCTGGAGCGTGTTGCGGTGGTAACGGCCGCCGGGATGCATCGGCAGCGGGGCGGGCTTGCGCAGGACAATGACAGCCTCGTCCTCGAACAGGATGCGGACGTCCGCACTGACCGCGGGTTCGACATCGGCGGGTTGCAGCCGCAGGTAGCGCTCGCCCCCCTGGACAACGCGCTCCGGTGAGGCAGGCTGCCGGTCCTGGGCGAGCATTCTCTGATTTTCAAAAAGCATGAGCCATTCCGGCCGCGACACGCCGGGCAGCAGGAGGCAGAGCGCGTCGAGCAGCGTCATTCCGTGGCAGCGCGCGGGGATGGAAATGGGGCGGTGGTTGTCCTGTGGCGTGGAGCCGGGCAGAGGATCGGCGGCACGTCGCAGGGCCTCCTGGCGCGCGGCCAGGCTGGCGCGGCGGCGCTCGTCATCGGTCTTGAAGCAATACGGGCACGAGACTCCCTCGGTGAAGCGCGGGTCATCCTGGTCCCGCGCCGTCAGCGGCGCCATGCAGGCGTGGCATTGAGCGGATCCGGTCTCGCTCAAGGCGGGGTCGAGGCCGGTGCGCTGGTCGAAGACGAAGCACTCGCCCTCGTAATGCGCGCCGCCGACCTCCTCGAAGTATTTGAGGATGCCGCCGTCGAGCTGCCAGACCTGCTCGAAACCCTCGCGCTCCAAAAACGGGGCGGCCTTTTCACAGCGGATGCCGCCGGTGCAGAAGGTGACGACGGGCTGCTTCTTCAACCCGGCTGGCAGCCGGCGCACGGCGTCGGGGAAATGACGGAAGTGGTCAATGCCCGCCGGCAGCGCGCCTTTGAAGGTGCCCAGCCTCACCTCGTAGTCGTTGCGCGTGTCCAGCAGGGTGACGGGGCGGCCCTCGTCGAGCCATTGTTTCAACTCGCGCGCGGAGACGCGCGGCGAGGTGTGCCGCGCGGGGTCAATGCCCTCGACGCCAAACGCGATGATCTCCTTTTTGATCCGCACCAGCATGCGGCGGAAGGGCTGGCGCGCGCTGAGGCTGAACTTGGGCGCCAGCCGTGCGAGTCCGGGTATGGCGCGCAAAAAATCAAGCAGGGCTTCGATCCCGCGCGCGTCTCCAGCCACGAACATGTTGATGCCCTCGGTGCTCAGCAGGATGGTGCCTTTCAAGCCCTGCGCGCGGCACAGCTCCAGCAAGCGCGGACGCAGGCTCTTCAAATCCGCCAGCGGGGCGAAGAGGTAGCAGGAGATGTTGGTGACTTCGGCGGCGGCGGTCATGACGGGCTGGATGGAACCAAGGATGCGCGCGCCGCGCAAGCGGGCATTCGCCTCCGCGCGCCCCTCATGGCCGCCGTCCCTCGTCCACGTCTATGTAATGCGCGATGGTCTGGATGTCATCCCGCCTCTCCAGACCGCCGTCGGCCTTGCGCTTCGCCAGGATGGCCGAGATGTGGTCGTTCCAGCCGAGGGTCTGCACATAGTGGTTCCAGACGAGCCGGTCGGTGTCGTTGAGCGGACGGCTTCTTTCCTGGCACCATTCGAGAATTTCCTCATCCGAGCCGCCCTGGAGCACGCGCGCCTTGATGTCCTCGTAGTCCACATGCAGAAAGCCGGCCAGCGCGCCATCACTGCCTTTGCCGAGATTCGCGTGCAGGTCCTCCCACAGCCTGCCCTGCGCGTGCAGGCGTATCTTGGCCGTCATGCGCGGGAAGTATTTCAGACCGGCGGTCTCATCGAGCGGGCTGCATGGAAGCGTGGAGGGATCAGGCTTGGACATGCGGGGATGAATGGCACATGGAAAAGAGTCTGCCAAGCTCCGGGCGCCTCGCGTTGCCGTCCGACGCCAGGCCCGCCAACGGCGATGACGTCGGCGAGGAACTGCGCCGCGGCGGAGACATTGACAGGAGGCTTCGGTCCTGGCAGCGGGCCGCCCTGTCAGAGTGGATCGGTGATGAGCCCGGCGGAAGCGGTGGAGAACGGGGCGAGGCCCAGCGCGAGAGCGATGAGGAGGGTGGATTTCGTTTTCATGGGAGGTGGCGTGTGCGGATGAGTGTTTCGAAGGCTTCTCCAGCGGCAGGTTGCCGCCAGCAGTTGCTTCATGGCGGTGATGCACGGCTTTCCGGCGGGCGTTACAGGCGCGGCAAACTTTTTTGCCTCATATCCGTCTTGACATCAGCCAGACAATCAAAGTTTGATTCCGCGAATTATTGATTATGAAAGCATTTCTTTGCCACAACTCCAACGATCAGGCATTTGTTGACCAAGTTGACAAATGGCTCAGGCGGTTCGGATTGGGGACATTCAACTACACCCGCGAACAATGCGCTTCCAAGGAATGGCCAGTCCAAATGCGCGAAGAGGCCCGGCAGTGCCCCGCCATGGTTATTTTTGTCGGTGGAAAGTTATCCGACCCCCAAAAACAAGAGATCACCACCGCGTGGAATGAGAGTGAAGTCCGCGTCAATGCCGGAAAATCCAGGAAGCAGTTCGTATTTGTGGCAGTCGCGGCGAAAGCAGACTTCAAGTCAGTTCCTCATGGAACCGCCGATCCTAAATTTTTACCGCGCATTGATTACGATTCGGGAAGCTCATCCGAGCAAGTTGCCCGGAAAATCGCCTTTTATTTCCATGTGCCCACTGTCGTCAATGGGCTGCCTTCGAATCCGAGATTGTTTAATTATGAGAAGATGATTCTCAGGCATCTTGAGAATGTCGAAAAGCACAAGGGAGACCTGTATTTGGACCATCAAAAGCAGGATGCCAAAACCTCGCTCTTGCTTGAGGAACTGCGGCGTCTCAGTCTTGCTGGAGCGCCCCTGGAATGGCCGCAAGTTCGCGAGATCAAGGAGTTCATGAATGGCGCTCCTGTTCCAAATCCCTGGGTCGGCGTGGAAGGAAGCACGGGATTCGATTTCGGCGTGGTCAGAACAGAAAATCACCGTGTGCGCATGTCGGCCACAGTTGATGGTTCCGACGGCTCGCACGACGCTGGAAAATACACCCTGCCTGAGGCGGGACCCAGGGGCAAATTGTGGTTTCCCCCGAAGAATGCCAAAGGCTTTAAAGTCGGAGTGCTGGTTTCCGGCGGAATAGCACCTGGCATAAACGCCGTCATAGACGGGATTGTGCAAAGGCACTGGCTTTATCATACCAGGAACGAAAACGGGGCATGCCCGGTGATATACGGCTACCAAAACGGCTTCAGCTCTCTTCTTGGCCCCGGCCGCGCCAATCAGCCCTACAGACTGCTGGCTGCGTGCAAAAAGCACAAAGATGAATACACGAGCCAGGGCGTCCACGGGCGAAGCAACTCGATCATCACTTCGGAGTATGCGAACGAAGGTGGCTCGATTATTGGAACATCGAGAGTGGATGAACTCACTTCTCCGGACTCGGTCGAGTTTCTTGAGGACATGGCGCGCACACTTTTGAATGATGAAATTGACGTGCTTTATGTGATTGGGGGGGACGGAAGCATGAGAGCAGCGCACGCACTGTGGACGGTGGCCCTGGAAAGGATGGAAAAGCAGGAAGGCAAACAGAGAAAACAGAAAATCCTGTCCATCGTGGGTGTGCCCAAAACGATGGACAACGACATTCTCTGGGTCTGGCAGTCATTCGGTTTCATGTCCGCCGTCGAAAAAGCCCGCGAGGTGATCGAAAGCCTTTACACCGAGGTTTCCGCCAATCCACGCCTTGGGGTGGTCCAGCTTTTTGGTTCGGTTTCCGGTTTTGTGGTCAGCCACGCGGTATTGGCCAGTTCCACGGGTCACTGTGAACTGGCCCTGATCCCGGAGGTGCCCTTTAGCATCGAGGGAGTGGCTGAGCACATGCGCAAGAAAATGGCGGCGAATGCCAACGCAAAAGGTCATGACATGCCTTTCGGCCTCATCGTCATGGCAGAAACAGCGATTCCGACGGACGTTGACAAGTATCTCGATTTGCCGGACAAGCCGGCATCAAAAGACGAGCCTGACCCTCATGCGGTTTACCGCGTCGAGCTGACCGATGAGGAGGAAAAAGCTCTCAAGGACTACCTGAAAAACAAAAATATCATCTCCGGTCAAACCAGCGATTCACTGCGCAGAGCCGGCCTCAAACTCATGAGCACGGGTCTCGCAAACCTGCTGAAAAGCACGCCCGACACGAACGGACTGCAATGGCAGAACCTCCGCTGTTTGACGAACGAACCCCGTCATCTCCTTCGCTCGGCGGCTCCAAGCTGCTCGGACATCATCAACTGCCAGAGGCTGGGAACTTTGGCGGTGGACAACGCAATGGGAGGCTATACGGACTTCATGATCTCCCAATGGCTCACGGAGTTCGTCCTGGTGCCGCTCTCCTTGGTGGTCCTCGGTCGCAAGCAAATCTACACTCCGGGAATCTTCTGGAAGTCTGTCATCGCTAAAACGGGCCAGCACGAAAGCGACATCAATCAAGTCTCCTGACTCTTCCGCCGGCGCGGAGCCAGGCGTTCCGCAATCCATGCAAAGTCATGCCTGGATGGTTCCGTGGTTGTCACGATCCTTGCTTCTTGTGAAGTCCACGCCAATAAGAATGCGGTCCCCTCCGGCCCGCGCATCCACATGGCTGACCACACCCTCACCCTCTCCAACGGCCTCACGCTTGGCTACGCCGAATACGGCGACCCCGCCGGCGCGGCCATGTTTTACTTCCACGGCTGGCCCAGCGGCCGCGTGCAGGGCGAGTTGATGTATGAGGCGGGCCTTAAATACGGCCTGCGCATCATCGCCCCCGACAGGCCCGGCATCGGCCTCTCCGATTTCCAGCCGCGGCGCCGGCTGCTGGACTGGCCGCCCGTGCTCGAGGAGCTGGCCGCCCATGCCGGCGCGGAGAAATTCCACGTCCTCGGCTGGTCCGGCGGCGGACCCTACGTGCTCGCCACCGCGCTGAAAATGCCCGCGCGCCTGCTCAGCGCCACCATCGTCTGCGGCGCGCCGCCGCTCGCCTTTTTCGGCGACGCCAAAATGTTCTGGCTTTACCGCCTCATGATCCGCCTCCGCGGCCACTTCCCCTCCGTGCTCGGCGCCGTGCTGCGCCTCGGCGCGCTCCTGGCCAGGGGCAGCCCGGACAAGCCCCCGCTCAAGTGGCTCATGCGCCTGCTGCTGGAGCCCGACCGCCGCGTCCTCGCCGACCCCGAAGTCTTCCGCGTCGTCCGCGCCGGCATGATGGAGAGCCTGCGCCGCGGCCCCCGCGCCGTCATTGGCGACGCCGACATCTACCTCTCCGAGTGGGGCTTCGAAGTCAGCTCCGTCACCTTCCCCGTCCACCTCTGGCATGGCAAAATGGACCGCAACATCGCCTGGGAATACAGCGCCCAGCTCGCCGAGTTGATGCCCCATGCCGACATCCACTGGCTGGAAAACGAAGGCCACTACTCCCTCCCCATCCTCCACAACGACGCCATCCTCCGCCACGCCCTCGGCCTTGGCGCCGCCCGCCCGCCCGCCGCCGCCGCCGGCGTCCCGGACTAAAAACCGCCCCTCCCGCATTTCCGGTTTGCCTTTTGCCCCGGACTTTGCCGGAATGCCCGCCTTATGCTCGAAGCCGAAAATCTCTGCCTGGAAGTGGACGCCCCCCCGGGCGCGGAGGAGGAAACCCTGCACCTGCTGCGCGACGTGGCATTCTCCCTGCCCCAGGGGCACCTCATGGCCATCGTCGGCCCCTCCGGCTGCGGCAAGACCACCCTGCTCAAAGTCATCGCAGGCATCACCGAGCAGACCGCCGGACGCCTCCTCTGGGAAGGGCGCGACCTCCAGGAGGAGGAGGACCTCCACCCCGGCGAGCTCGGCTACGTGCCCCAGTTCAGCGTCGCGCACGAGCTCCTCACCGTCGAGGAATGCATCGCCTCCAGCATGTCCTTGCGCACCCAGCTCCCCGGCACTGACGACTTCGAGCCGAAGCTCGACCACATCCTCGACATCACCGGCCTCACCGACCTCGCCGACCGCCGCGTCAAAGTCCTCTCCGGCGGCCAGAAGCGCCGCCTCGGCCTCGCCCTCGAGCTCGTCACCAACCCCTGCCTGCTCCTCTGCGACGAAGTCACCAGCGGCCTCGACCCCAAATCCGAGCGCGAGATCACCGACCTCCTCCGCCTCCTCTCCCGCGAGAACCCCCGCCGCGTCGTCATCAACGTCACCCACAGCCTCGCCAGCCTCGAAGCCTTTGACAGCGTCCTCGTCATGTACCGCGGCCGCCTCGTCTACCACGGCCCGCCCGCCCTCCTCACCCATTACTTCTCCGCCGCCCACCCCGAGGAGGTCTACCTCCGCCTCACCCAGCGCGAGGCCGGCGCGTGGGCCGAGTCCTGGGGGAAAAAGCGCGGGCACTATGAAAAAATGCTCGTCGAATCCGCCGCCGCCGACGCCGCCGCGCGCGCCGCCGACAAAGCCGCCGCCGCGCGCGCCGCACAGCAAGACGCGGACAGCGGCCCCGCCGCCGCGCCCGGCGGGGACGGCGAGGACGACGCCCACGCCCCCGAGGAGCTGCCCGGCCTCGCCGCCCAGGTCGGCGTGCTCCTGCGCCGGCGCTGGACCATCTTCCGCCGGGATGCCGGGCAGGTCTGGCTGCACCTGGCCATGCTCCTTGGCTTCCCCCTGCTCGTCGTCATCTTCGCCCTCGACGGCGTCAAGCCCCTCAGCCAGCTCGACCAGCGCCAGGACAGCGACGTGCTCTACGAGGTCCAGCGGCAGGCCAGGCACCAGCTCGAGCAGCTCCAGGCCGGCAGCCTCGTCAGCGGCCTCATCATGCTCCAGGTCGTCCTCGTCACCCTCATGGCCAGCAACAACGCCGCGCGCGAGATCGCCGGCGAGCGCCTCATCCTCGAGCGGGAAAAACTCGGCGGCCTCAGCACCGGCGCCTACCTCGCCAGCAAAGTCCTCTTCCTCGGCGTCTTCGTCCTCGCCCAGAGCCTGTGGATGGGCGTGTTCGTGGACATGGTCGTCGGCGGCCTGCCGGGGCACCTGCTGGTGAAGCTCGCCCTCCTCGTGCTCGCCTCCGCCGCCATGACCTCCGTCTGCCTCGGCATCAGCGCCCTGAGCCGCAGCCCCGAGAAAGCCCTGTCTCTTATACACAT
>DDQZ01000034.1:102072-102451 GCA_002343505.1 Verrucomicrobiaceae bacterium UBA2429
CTGAGCCGCAGCCCCGAGAAAGCCACCATCCTCAGCATCTACCTCGTCGGCTTCCAGCTCCCCCTCTCCGGCGCCGTGCTCACCCTGCCCGCGTGGCTCGAAGGCGCCGTCAACCCCTTCATCGCCGCCTTCTGGTCCTGGTCCGGCAGCCTCCGCAGCATGAGCGACACCGCCTTCTACGAAGCCGTCAAGCAAGTCACCAGCACCACCCTCGTCACCCCCGCGCTCGCCGCCTTCGTCCTCGGCGCCCACATCCTCACCGGCCTCATCATGAGCTACATCGGCAGCAGGAACAGCCAGTGGGACCAGGGCTGAGACCCCGCCCGCGCGCACGGCGCGGAGCAGGCCGCCGCTTCCACCGCCTTGCGGCGGCGGCCAC
>DDQZ01000034.1:102637-102885 GCA_002343505.1 Verrucomicrobiaceae bacterium UBA2429
ACACGGGGCCGTAGCCGCGCTTGTCAAAGCGCGGGATGGACGCCATCCGCGCACCCATCCATCGCATTCTGGCGAGACTGTGTCAAAACTCCTCCGAGCGGTCTTTGGGGGACGTGGGGTGGGGGTCTGGGGTTTGTGGGCGGCGTTCAGGCTGGCTGACTCGGTTGCCAGCATGGGCTGCGGCCATGACCTCTTGGGGCTGCTTTCACCCTTCCCCTTGGTTTCAAAACGCCCCTTTACGGCCTTTT
>DDQZ01000112.1:0-4148 GCA_002343505.1 Verrucomicrobiaceae bacterium UBA2429
CAAATCCCGCTGGTAGTCCGGCACGTCGGGATGCGCCGCCACGAGCTGCTGGCGGATTTTCAACCCGTCCGCGTAGGCCTGCTCCGCGCCGCTCCAGTCCTGCCGCGCGCGGCGCACGTCGCCCACTTTGTTCCAGCTCACCGACAAAACCCGCTGGTAGTCCGGCACGTCGGGATGGGCGGCGGCGAGGGCGGCGAAGTGGGCGTTGCAAGCTGAGGCGACGGCTGCCTTCAAGGAAAGGCAGGGCTGGGGTTCAAGAACCTTGTCGGAGAACTGTGTCCACTGCGCGGCGTGGAACCGCGCCAGGTCAGCCTCCGCCGCCAGCCCTGCGGTGGTGGTCCAGTGCTCCCAGTGGCGGGAGCGGGCGGTGGTGGCGGCGAGCCAGGCGGCGTCCGTGGGCCAGGCGGGCGGGCGCGGGGCGGCGAGGGCGGCGGCATTGTCGAGGGCCAGGCGGGCCAGAGCGGAGGCGCGGTCTTCATCCGGCAGCTCGCGCCAGAGCGCGGCGGCGAGGGCGGCGGCGAGGGCGTGGACGGGGTGGGCGGCTTGATCCTCGAGGCGTGCCAGGCGCAGGGCCAGCAGGGCGCGGCGCGCCTCGGCGAATTCGCGGCGTTGCTCCGGCACGGCGGGATCAAGGCCGGCGGCGAGCGCCCACATCTCCGGCCCGGCGCCGTGGGCGGGGTGAAAGGCGGCCAGCAGGGCGAAGAGGCGGCGGGCGGTGCCGGGCAGGGCGGGGAAGTCCTGCGTGGGCAGGACGCGGGCGAGCGCGCGCTCGAAGAAGCGGCGGGCGTTTTCCTCCCGGCGTTTCTCGGGGTTGGCGAGTTCCGCGAGCGGGGCGGCGTGGATTTCCTGCGCGAGCAGGGCGGGAGTGGCGAGGGTGTCGTGCCCGATGGCGCGCCCGGCCCAGACGAGGAGTTGCGGGGTGAACCCGGCATCGAGGGCGATGGCATCGAGGGCGGTGAGGCCGGCGGCATCGAGCGCGGCCTCGCCGATGCCGGCGTGGTGGCAGAGCAGCTCGCGGCTGTGCGGGGCATCGAGCGGGCGGACTTCGTGGGCGCGGCGGGAGTCGAAGCCGTCGAGCCGCGCGTCGCTGTCGCGGCGGGTGAGCCAGGCGAGGTGCGTGTTGCCGGAGAAAAGGGCGAGCATGGAGGGTGCGTCGCTCTCGGGCACGTTTTCCGCGCCCTCGAGGATGACGAGCACGCGCCTGCTGGCGAGCAGGGCGCGGGCCTGCGCCTCGCGCTCGGGAATGTTGTCCGAGGGTGTGTGGCCGAGACCGGCGATGATGTCTTTTTGCACCGCCTGCGGCAGGGAGCCGCCGGCGCGCGCGGCGGCGTAGAGATTGATGAAGAGACGCCCGTGGGGAAAGGCGCCCGCCGCCCCGGCATCGCGCACGGCCCGCAGCACGCGCGCGGTCTTGCCCACGCCGGCGGGGCCGTGGACGGTGACGACGCCGGGCTGCCCGAGGTCGCGGGCGAGCGCGGCGATCTCGTCCGCGCCGCCGACGTAGTGGCTGACCTGGAGGGAGGCGGGAATGGTGTCCGGCACGGCCTCGCTCTGGAGGCGGGTGGTGACGTGGCCGATGAGCGCGGCCACATCGGCGGCGAGGAAGGCCCCCTGGATGTCCGGCGCGCCGTGGCTCTCCGGGAAGATGAGGGTCAGGTTGGCCAGATGGCGCTGGAGGGCCTCCAGCTTTGGCCGCACGGCGGCGCCGAGGCCGTCGAGCGCCGTGCCGGGCAGCTCGGGCAGCACCAGCAGCGGCAGCAGGGAGACGAGGTCCTCCCGCGCCTGCGCGCCGATGGCCTCGCCCGCGCGCGCGCGCCGGGCGAGATAGACCAGCCCAATGAGAAAGGCCGCGCCCGCGCTGCGCCCGTGCAGGCTGGCGCCGGGCAGCCACGGCTCGGTCTCCGCGCCCGCGATGCTCTGGCGGGCAAAGGCGTCCTTCTCATGCACCAGCTCGACGCGCCAGCGGATGTCGGCATTTCCAGGGATGCCGCAGTCGTGCCCGCGCGCGTGGCCGAGGGCGGCGGTGAGCGCGCCGTCCCAGGCGGCATCAGTGTGGATGCCGCCGGTTTTGCCTTCGGCGTCCATGCAGCCGGCCATGAGGCGGTGCGGGTAGAGACTGCCGGTGCAGCCCGCGCCCTCGATCCACTCCATCTGCAGGCGGGCCAGGCGGCCCTGCGCGGTGACATCCACAAGCACCAGCGGCGGGCTGACGCTGCGCAAGGCGGGGCGGTCATTGCCCGTGGGGAGCGCGTGCCAGAGATCGGCCACCAGGCCGCCCGGCAGCGGCGGCTGGCCGTGCTGGCTGGCAAAACCCGCCAGGGCGGCATGGGCCGCGGCCAGGTCCGGCGGGCGCTGGCGCTGGAGCAGGGACTCCGCCGCTGTGAGAAAATGCGGGTGGTAGATGGGAGCGGGGCTGGTGGTCATGAGAGAGTGTGGTGGCAGGGTTGAGTGGAATGGAAGGTCCGCACTTTGGCAAGCGCGCCTACGGGGTGCCGTAGGCGCATTCGCCAGAATGCGGGGATCGGTTTCGCGAGCGGGAGCATCGCCCGCGCCTGGCAGGCGCGCCTAGGCGGTGCGCAACTCCAGCACCCCGCTCCCAAGCAGCCCCACAGCCTGCGGCCAGGGCAGGGGGATCTCCATTTCGGCGATCCATTCGCCGAAGAACTCGCGGAAGGGGCGCGGCTCCACTTCCTCCGCGCCGGGCCACTGCGCGCGCAGCGCTGGCGGCGCGGACTCGCCAGCCGCCACAGGGCGGCAGACGGTGAGCACGGTGGCCTCCCCGGGCCGGCGCACGGAGCCGCGCGCGGTGAGGGTGAAGCCGGGCATGTCCGGAGGCTGGAGGACAAGGCGCTCGGGCAGGCTCACCTCCTGGGCGGCCAGTGCCAGGGCGGGATTGGCCCCCAGGGCGGCAAAGGGGCGGGTGAAGCTGTCCGGGCGCTTTTTTTCCTCCGCAGCGGGCTGCATGGAGGGCAGGAGGGTGAGGCCGGGCCGGATGGCCGGCGCGGGCTGCCCGGCGGCTGCCGTTTCTTCCGGCCAGAGGGTGAGGCCGAGGCGGTAGTCCTCGACGAAAGCGCGGGCCTCCGGGTCGGCGGCCAGGATTTCCTCCGCGCGCGCCCTGGCGGCGGGATCGTCGTCGAGCCGGCCTTCGGCGTATTCGATGAGCAGTTCTTCGGTGATCTGCCGTTGGAGGTCGCGCGCGGCGGCGCGGATGTCCCCGGCGGAGGGTTCGGATGGATGGGTGTGGGGCATGGTCGGAGTTCAGATGAGATTTTTCAGCAGGGCTTTCAGAGCCGCCTCCGCCTCGCGCCGGCGGTAATTGACAGCCTGGCGCGTGAGGCCAAGCAGGGCTGCGATGTCGGAGATGGCGTGGTCTTCGAAGTAATGAAGCACGATGACGGTGCGGAAGTCTTCGTGAAGACTGGCGACGGCCTGGTGGACGACGCGCAAAAGTTCGTTTGTCTGGGCTTCGGCATCCGGGCTGGCAAAGGCCTGCTGCAGCCATTCCCACCCGGCGCAGGCCGCGCCGTGGTAGGCATGGTCGTCCTCCACTCCCTCGACGCCGCCGTCAACGGCCTGGGAATTGGCCAGCCAGGAGGCGGGCACCTGCTCATTGCCGGGCTGGTGCGCCGCTTTGCCATACCTGTCCCGCGCCACCCAGCGGATTTTTTCGCGCGCTTGCAGAGGGCCGGGGATGATCCGCTTGCGCCAAAAGTAGCTCCTGGCATCGGCATGGATGTCCTCAGCCTCGGCCTTGCGCTGACCCACTGGAAGACGCCGCTGTGTCTGGGTGAGGGCGTAGGCCAGCAGGCTGCGGCGGTTTTCCTTCTCCCATTCGGCGAATTTTTCGGCGAAGCCGTCCACGGCCTTGGGGGTGGAAGCGGAGGCGGCAATGCCGGGCGCATGGACGGCGGTCCCGGCGGTTTTCAACAAGGGCGGTGGATGGTCGGAGGTGTGCATGGGGTGAACTGGGGCTTGCGCGGTGAAAAAAACGGCCTGCACCAGGGATAGCGGCGCGGGAGCAGGAAGTGGAAAAAAGAAAACTGGATTTTTTTTCGCGCTGGCGGTTTGCTCCTGGGATCGCCAGCCGGCGTGGAGGCGGGACTCCCCGCCCGCAGCCGGCACGGCGGGGAGTTTAGGCCGCGAAATGC
>DDQZ01000112.1:4265-53686 GCA_002343505.1 Verrucomicrobiaceae bacterium UBA2429
CGGGGAGTTTAGGCCGCGAAATGCCCCTGCCACTCCGCAGTCCGCGCGCGGGCATGGAGCATGGCGGTCTTTTCCTCGGCCACGAGCTGCTGGAAACGCATCAGCACGGCATGGCGGGTGACCTCCGGGCAGCGGCTGCGGGCGATGACGCGGGCCGCCTGGCGGAGGGGGCATTCCAGTCCGTAACTGAGACGGTCTGACGACGATGGGGTGTGGGATGGAGTCTTCATACACCCGATGCAGCGGCGCGGGGCGGGCGGATGGAAAAAACCTTTTCAGGGCGCATGCGGCCACTCTGCTACGGGGCACGGGCATCCTGACTGTGCCCGATGCGAAAAACCTGTTTCCAAAGCGCCTCACTCCGGCCGCACGGAGAAGTCCGAGTCATCCAGCGAGCGCAGCACCAGCTCGCGCGGCACGCAGAAGTCGTCCATCTCGATGCAGCGCGTGATGCCGTCGGCGATGTGCTCGGGCTTGAGGAAAAGCTGTTTCGGAGCGGCGCGCTCGGAGGCGTCGTCCCAGAAGGCGGTGTCCACGCCGCCGGGCAGGATGGCGGTGACGCGGACGCGGTGCGGCGCGGCCTCCTCGGCCAGGCCCTGGGTAAAGCCGCGCACGCCCCACTTGGCGGCGCAATACACCGTCTCGCTCGGGATGCCGCGCAGGCTGGCGGTGGAGATGATGTTGAGGATGTGGCCGCGCCTTTGCGGCCGCATGGCGCGCAGCGCGGCCTGGGAGCCGAGGATGGTTCCCTTCAAATTCACCGCCAGCATGAGGTCTATCTCGCCCTCGCTGTATTCGGTGATCCAGCGGTGGCGCGCGAGGCCGGCGTTGTTGATCCAGACGGCGATCTCGTCCCAGCGCGCGCGGGCCTCGGCCACCACGCGCTCCATGTCCTCCGCGCGTGTCACATCCGCCTGCACGGCGAGCACCCGGCCTTCCGGCAAGGCCTCCACGGCTTCAGCAAGCGCGGCGGCATCGAGGTCCGCCAGCACGACTCGCGCGCCGCGTGTGACGAGCGCTTTGGCTGCCGCGAGGCCGATGCCGCGCGCGGCTCCGGTGATGACACAGACCTGGTCTTGAAGATTCATGCGCGCGATGATGGCGCGTGCCGGATGAATGACAAGCGGCGGGGTTGCCTGGATGCGCCGCGCGGCCTAGACTCCGGCGCATGCGTCGCTTCGTCTTGTCACTTGCCGCTTCTTCATGTCTCGGTTTTTCCCAGGCTGCGGAGTATCATGTCAGCCCGGACGGACTCGACACCCATGACGGATCCTCCTCACACCCCTGGCGCACGCTCACCCACGCGGCGGCGCAGCTCCAGCCGGGTGACACGCTGCTCGTGCGCGGCGGCTCCTATGCGGAGCGTCTCGTGCTGAACGGCAAAAACGGCACCGAGTCGCAGCCTGTCACCATCCGCAACGCGGAAGGGCACGCGCCGGTGGTGGATGGCCAGACTTTGACCGTGCCCTCGGGCGGCATCCAGGGACTCGTGGCTTTTTTAAACTGCTCCCACCTGCGCTTCGAGGGCATCGAGGTGGCGAACTTCGTCACCTCCGCCGCCGCGCGCATCCCGGCCGGCATTCACATCGAGGGAGCGGGTTCGGGACTGCAAATCCGCGGATGCAAAGTGCGCCACATCTGGCAGAGCAGCACGAATGGTTCAGCCAACGGCTTCGGCATCGCCGTCTATGGCACCTCGTCCGCGCCGCTGGACGGTCTGGTGATCGAGGGCTGCGAGGTCCACGACCTGCGCACGGGGCAGAGCGAGTCCGTGGTGCTCAACGGCAATGTCACAAACTTCGCCGTCATCAACAACACCGTGCATGACTGCAACAACATCGGCATTGACTTCATCGGCTACGAGGGCAGCGCGCCTGAGGGCTTCGACCGCGCGCGCAACGGCCTGTGCGCCGGCAACACGGTTTACAACATAGACTCCGCCTATAATCCCGGCTACGGCGGCGGTTTCACCAGCGGCGGCGGCGACCGCTCGGCGGCGGGCATCTATGTGGACGGCGGCAGGGACATCATCATTGAGCGCAACCACTGCCACCACTGCAACTTCGGCGCGGAGCTGGCCAGCGAGGACGCCTCCGGCTTCACCGAGGGCATCATCCTGCGCAACAACCTCTTCCATCACAACATGAACGCGGGCCTCATCATGGGCGGCTACGACCGCCTGCGCGGGCGCACCCGGAACTGCAAAATCTTGAACAACACTTTTTACCGCAACGACACGGATGAAAACTGGTCCGGCCAGGTGGCCATCCAGTTTTATTTCGAAGACAACATCTTCCAAAACAACATCGTCTGGGCCAGCCCGGTGACGAAGCAGATGATCGTGCATTATGTCACCGGCGGCACGGCGGCCCAGCGAGCCTTCCCGGCGGGCAATGTCTTCGATAATAATCTCTACTTTGTCGAAGGTGCCGAGTCGGAGGCGGAGTTTGGCCTCAATCCGACAGGCTCCGGGACCAGCCAGGGCAACCAGTCGTATTACGGCCTCGCCGCCTGGAGGACGGCTGTCGGAGGTGATGCGGCCAGCGCCTTTCACGATCCGGGCTTCGTCACACCCGCGCCGTCCGCCAGTCCAGTGGCGGCGGACTTCAAAATCACCGGGGCGTCTTTTGCCAGGGACAAGGGTGATCCTGGATTCGTCCCGGTGGATGGGGAGAAAGACTTCTTTGGCGCCTCGCGGGTGGCGGGCGGACGTGTGGACGCTGGCATGCACGAATTCATGACGCCCTGGCAGTCCTGGCGCGACTCGCATTTTCAGAAGCCGGACGGTGGTCCGGGCGCGGATGCGCTGAGTGATCCGGACTTCGACCTCGTGGCCAATCTCATCGAGTTTTCGCAGGGCATGCATCCGCTCCAGCCGGACGCGCATCTGGCCCCCTTTGCCATGAGCCAGGGCGGGCATCTGCGCTTTCAGTATCGCAAAGCCGCGCCGGGATTGACGTATCAGGTGCGCGTCTCCACGGACCTGCCTGGAACAAGTCCGTGGCCCCTTGCATCTGGACCGGAGATGAACGATGGCGCGGGTGCTTACTGGCGGGACTTCCCTCTGGACGGGGATCGCCTGTTTGTGAAGCTGGAAGTGTTCCTGCCGTGAGCGCGCCTTATTTCCACTCCGCCGCATGGCGCGCGAAGGCCGCGTCGGTTCGCCGCAGCGCCTCCTCCACATCCGCCTCCGTGTGCGCCAGGCTGAGGAACCATAGACCGCGTTCGATGGCGCGCACGCCGCTCTCCAGCAGGCAGCGCCGCAGGTGCGCCCAGCGCGGCGCGTCGTGCCGCTTCACATAATCGCGATAGCTGGTGATGGCGCCTTCCCCGGCTCCCGGCTTCAGCATGGAGGCATGGAAGACGAGGCCGGGCCCTTGCGGGCGCAATGGGATGCCGTGCTGGTCCGCCAGAGCGCGCAGGCCTGACATCATTTTTTTTCCGAGCGCCATGATCCCGGCGGGGTGGCTATCACCCAGCGCGAGGATTTGATCCAGGCACCACCTGGCCGCGCTGAGGCATAGCGGGTTCGCGTTCAAGGTGCCCGCGTGGACCACCTCGCCGCTGAGGATTTTGGCAAAAGACGCCTCTTTTCCCGCCATCGCCGCAAAAGGCACGCCGCCGCCGATGGCCTTGCCGAGGATGGTGAGGTCCGGCACCACGCCGTAATGCGTCTGCGCGCCGCCCGCGCCGAAGCGGAAGCCGGTGATCGTCTCGTCGGCGATCATCATCATGCCGTCGCGGTCGCACAGTTCGCGGATGGTTTGCAGCAGCCCCGGCACCGGCTCCATGCAGCCCGTGTTGCACAGCACCGGTTCAAAAACGATGGCCGCGATGCGCCCGCGATGCTCGTCCACCCGGCGGCGCAGGTGCTCGATGTCGTTCCACCTAGCCACCACGAACTGCTCCAGCACCTCAGGGATCACACCCTGGCTCGGATGCAGCCGCGCCGGATTCTCCTCATCCCCCCACCGGTCCGGCGGTGGCGCGAAGCCGACGAGGCCTTCATCTCCCCAGCCGTGGTAATGGCCTTCGAATTTCAAAATCAGCGGCCGCCCCGTGTGGGCGCGCGCCAGCCGAAAGGCGGAGAGCACGACCTCGGTGGCCGAGTTGTTGAAGCGCACCCGTTCCGCGCCGGGGATCATCTTTTGCAGCCGCTCCGCCACCTCGATCTCCAGCTCGCACTGCGCCGCCCAATGCGTGCCCTTGCGCGCCTGCGCGGAGATCGCCTCCGCCATGCCCTCCGGCGCATGGCCGTATAGCAGCGCGCCCTGGCCGGTCTGGAAGTCCATGTATTCATTGCCGTCCACATCCCAGAGCCGGCAGCCTTTGCCGTGGTCGAAATACAGAGGCACCGGCGCCTCCATTTTGCGGATGCCGCTGTTGATGCCGCCGGCGATGCTGCGCTGCGCGCGTTCGAAGAGTTCTTGGGAGCGTTGGAACATGAGGAGACAAATAAGCAGGCAACTGGGCGCGTTCTTTCCACATCGTATCCTCAACCGCCTTCAAAATTCAGCGACCGCACGAAAAGGAAACCCATATGACACTTGAAGAAACCATGAGCATTCTGGCTGCCAAAGGCAACGCCGCAACAAAGCGCACATACATGCGCCACGGAGCTCCGGAACCTCTTTTTGGCGTTCGAATCGGTGATTTGAAGCCGGTCCAAAAACTGATCAAAGGCGACCAGAATCTCGCCATGCAACTCTACGCCACAGGCAATTCTGATGCGATGTATCTTGCGGGTCTTGTTGCCAATGGCGGCAGGATGCCCCGCGCCCTGCTGAATCGCTGGGCAAAGCAGGCCACATGGCATCTGATTTCAGGCTGCACAGTCCCGTGGGTTGCCTCTGAGCATCCTCAGGGGTTTGAAATTGCCATGAAGTGGATTGAAGCCTCCGAGGAGCGTGTCGCTGTTTCCGGCTGGTCCACCCTGGCCGCCATCCTCGCGGTAACTCCAGATGACGAACTGCCCATTCGAGAAATCGCATCCCTGCTCGCTCGGGTTGCGAAGACAATCCGCTCGTCCCCCAACCGGGTTCGCTACGCAATGAACAATTTTGTCATCTGCTGCGGAACCTATGTGGCTCCACTTGCTGGAAAAGCCCTGGCTGTCGCGGGTGAAATCGGTCCCGTCGACGTGGACATGGGGAATACCGACTGCCAGGTTCCCGACGCGGTTTCCAGCATCCACAAAAGCCGTCGCGGTCTCCCTGTGGCTCCGAAGCGTAAAACAACCCGGTGTTAAACTGCGGGTGAAACAAAATGACATGAAACTCACTCCCGCAATTCTGTCTCTGTTGTGTGCGGTGTCTGCAGACGCGCAGACACAAATTCCCAAGGTCAAAAAGCCGCCGCCCGTGCCACCCCCGCTCCCGGCTTTGGCGTATGCGATGGAGGAGGCGCTGGGCGGGCTGAGCTTTTCAATGCCGGTGGCCGTGGTGAGCGCTCCGGGCGAGAAGGACCGGCTGTTTGTCGTGGAAAAGACCGGCCGCATCCAGGAGGTGACGCGCCTCGATGAGCCGATGCCTGAGAAACGCGAGTTCGCCAACCTCATCGAACGACCCGATGGCAAGCTCGATGACAAGGGCGAGTGCGGGCTGCTGGGTCTCGCCTTTCATCCCGACTTCGCGCGCAATGGCCGCTATTTCGTCTATTACAGCCTGCGCATCGGCGGGCAGCTTCATCAACGCGTATCGTGCTTTGAGGGTGGCCAGGAGCAGCCGCTGATCACACAGCTCGATCCAGCGGGGAATCACAACGGCGGCGATCTGCATTTCGGGCCTGATGGTTATCTTTACATCAGCGCGGGCGATGGCGGCGGAGCGAACGACGCCTTCGACAACGCGCGCTTCATCAACAAAGGCTTCCACGCCGCGATCCTGCGCATCGACGTGGACAAGAAGCCCGGCAGCCTGCCGCCGAATCCGCATCCCGCGGTGCATGCCGGCACCTACACGGTGCCCGCGGACAATCCCTTCATCGGCGCGACGACGCATCACGGCGAAAAGATCGACCCTGCGAGCGTGCGCACGGAAATCTGGGCCACGGGACTGCGGAACGTGTGGCGCTTCAGCTTCGATCCGCCGACAGGAAGGCTCTTCGCGGCCGATGTGGGCCAGAATCTTTACGAGGAGGTCAATCTGATCGAAAAAGGCGGCGATTACGGCTGGAGCCATCGCGAGGGGTTGCACGCGTTCGACCTCGGACCGGGTAAAGACGCGGTTCCGCCCGGTTTCGCACCGAAGGTGCCCATTTACGAGTATCCACGCACCACCGGTCTCAGCATCACCGGCGGCTGCGTTTATCACGGCACGAAGTTTCCGGAGTTCAAAGACGCGTACATCTGCGCGGACTACGCGTTTGGCCGTGTGATCGTGTTGCGCGAGAAAAACGGCCGCTGGGAGGATGAGATCATCGCTTTTGAGCCGGCCATCACCGGCATCAGCGCCGATCCACGCGACGGAGAGCTGCTCTTCTGCAACATGGCGAAGGGAAAGATCATGTGGCTGGCGGAGATCGAGCCGGAGCTCGAAGGCGTGTTGTTCCATGAGAACTTCGAAGACACGTCGGTCGATGCACGCGGCTGGTATGATGGAAAAAGCGTCCACATCGTGCCTGGTGGCATGCGTGGGAACTGTATCGAGTATGAATGGACCGATGGCAGCGACAGCGTGACGGGCTCTTCCGCCAAACGGCATCTGTTCGAGGCCACGGACGAGGTTTTCATCCGCTACTACCTCAAACTCTCGAAAGGCTGGGGCTGGAGCGGGCGGAGCTACCATCCGCATCTCACGCACTTCATGACGACGGAGAACTCGAAATGGCATGGACCAGCAGCCAGCCATCTCACACTCTACATCGAGCCGGTGAACGGCAAACTGCGGCTCGCAGCGCAGGACATTCAGAACAAGGACGCGCCGCATGGTTTGACGCAAGGACCGCTCAAAGGCGGCTACAACGGTCAGATGTTCGACAGCGCGGACGAACTGTTCACCGACGACTCGTGGCATTGCATCGAGGCCCAGTTCAAGCTGAACACGCTCGATCTCCAAAACGACAAGCCCAATGCCGACGGCATCGTGCGCGGCTGGTTTGATGGCAAACTGGTCATCGACCGCACGGACGTCATCCTGCGCTCCACCGATTTTCCGAACATGAAGTTCAACCAGTTCCTCATGGCCCCCTACTTCGGCCCCGGCCTGCTGCCACATGCGCAGAAGCTGTGGATCGACGAGATGGTCGTCGGAACGAAGCGCATCGGACCGCTACCACGCGAAAGAAGACCGGCCAAGGCTCCGTGATGGCAGCCGTCGGCTTGTTTCACTCCAACTCATCACCACTATGAAACGCTGCCTCCTTTTTCTTCTGCTCACAGCCATAGTGCTGGCAGATGATACGCAAAACTGGCCGCAGTTTCGTGGCGCGGCATCGGATGGGCTCGGTGAGGGGGCGACGCTGCCGGAAACGTGGAGCGACACGGAGAATGTGGCGTGGAAGGTGAAGGTGCCGGGCTGGGGCTGGTCCTCGCCGATTGTGTGGGGTGACAAGGTTTTCGTCACCGCGGCGGTGGGCGAGAAGGAATTGCCCACACCGACGGTGGGCGGGTATCCGGGCGGACATGTCGGCACCGGCGAGGTGCATCGGTGGATGCTGTATTGCTTCGATTTTGAGTCGGGGAAGATGCTGTGGGAGTTCGAGGCGCATCAAGGCATCCCACCGCAGATGCGGCATCCGCGCAGTTCGTTCGCGAACGAGACGCCGGTGACGGATGGCGAGCGCGTGTATGCCTACTTTGCGAACATCGGCCTGTTTTGCTGCGACATGAACGGCCACAAACTCTGGGAGCGCCGCTGGCCGAGCTATCCGATGCGCGATGGCTGGAACACCGGCTCCTCGCCCGTGCTGCATGGCGGACGTGTCTTCATCCAGAATGACAACGATGAAGCGTCCTTCCTTGAAACGGTGGACAAGCTGACGGGCAAAACGCTGTGGCGTGTGCCACGCGAGGAGCGCAGCACCTGGTCCACGCCTTACGTTTGGGAAAACGGCCAGCGCACCGAACTGGTGACGATCGGCATGAACAAGGTGCGCTCCTACGCGGTGGAGGATGGCGCGCTGCTGTGGGAGATCAGCGGCACGGCCGGACTCGTGAGTCAGATCCCGCTTTCGAAACACGGCCTGCTCTATGCGGGCGCCGGTTATCACTACGGGCCGCTGTATGCGATCAAACCCGGCGCGAAGGGCGACATCTCGCTGCAAGGCGAGGCGACGAGCAATGAATTCATCGCGTGGTCGCAGAAACGCGGCTCCAGCATTCATCCCGGCTACCTCATCAGCGGCGAGCGGCTCTTCGTGTGTTACGACTCCGGCCTGCTCGGCTGCTTTCATGCGAAAACCGGCGAGGAGATCATTCCGATGACACGGTTGAACACGAAGGGCGGTCGCTTTTATGCCTCGCCATGGGCTTACAACGGCCGCGTTTTCATGCTGAACGAAAACGGCGACACCTGGGTGATCGAGGACGGCCCCGAATACAAACTCGTGCGTAAAAACTCGCTCGGCGATGTCGCCTGGGCCACGCCGGCCATCGCGCGCGGCAGTTTGTTCATCCGCACCTATTCGTGGCTGTATCGGTTTCAAAACAAGAAGTGACCCGTCATGAAACTCGCGTGCTTTTTCCTTTTCTTCACCGGCTTGCTACAGGCGCAGGAAGTCCTCAAATCCGTCCAGGAACGCGCCCAGCGCGGAACGCTGAGCGATCAACGTCAGCTCGTGCGGGGCGACACGGGCAAATGGAACGACGCGGCGATGCTGCTGCACACCACGAAGCCCCAAGGGATGCCGCTCGACGACTGGATGGATGCCGCGAGCGAAAAAAAGCACGCTGTGACCACCGCGGACGAGAACTGGCTGCTTTTCCGCACGCGCCAGCTCGATGACAACGACCGCGTGTGGATCGAGAAGATCGAGCGCAGCGGCAACGCGTTCACCATCACGATGCACGAGGCCATCTGGCAGGGGAACTACTTCAAAACCTTCACCTGGTATGAAGTGACCGCCGTGAACCTCGGCAAGCTGCCTGCGGGCGATTACACGGTGACGTGGATCGTGAAGCCGCTGGTCTTTAAACAGCTCGAAAAGCCTCGCGAGGCGCAAAACAACTACCAGACCAACTGGCCGGTGGATGACCAACCCGGCGAAAAGAAGCCCGTGGAGCTGAAAACCAAGTTCACCGTCCAATAGAGAGACAACGCACCATGAAAACGCTTCAGCTAACACACCTCATCACCGCTTTGCTGCTCATCAGCATGGGATCGCCGGTTTTCGCGACGGAACCCATCGACAAGGGGCAGCGCGTTTTTTCAGCGGGGCACAGCTTCCACATGTTCATGCCGAAGATGCTCGCCGAACTCGCCAAGGCAGCCAAAATCCCGGATCACCAGCAGGCGGGCCTCAGCTCGATCGGCGGCTCCTATGTTTATCAGCATTGGAACGTGGCAGATGAGAAAAACACGCTCAAAACCACCCTGCGTGCCGGTCAGGTGGATGTGCTCACGCTCTCGCCGATCTATCTGCCGGACGACGGGATCGAAAATTTCGCGAAACTGGGCGTGGAGCACCAGCCTGACATCCGCGTGACGATTCAGGAGTTCTGGCTGCCGTTCGATGTCTTTGACGTGAACTACAAAAAGCAGAAGCCCGAGCCTGTGGACCGCAACGCACGCACCGTCGCGGAGCTGCGCACGATCAATGAGCCGTATTACAAGAGCATGGATGACCATGTGCGTGCTCTGAATGAGAAATTCGGGAAGCAGGTCGTTTTCGTCGTTCCTGTGGGGCAGGCCTCGCTGGCGTTGCGTGCGAAGATCATCGCGGGAGAGGCACCGGGCCTCAAACAGCAGAACGACCTGTTCACCGACGCCATCGGCCATGCGACCGCGCCGCTGCAATGGCTCACCGCCTACTGCCATTTCGCCGTGATCTACCGTCGCTCGCCTGTCGGTCTGCCTTGTCCGGCGGCGCTGGGCAAAGAACCACACGGCGAGGCTCTCAACCGCCTGCTGCAAGAACTGGCGTGGGAAGCGGCGAAAGCGCACCCTCTGAGCGGGCTTCGATGAGCCACGCCGTTCGGCGGCGGGAGGGAAGGAGATTGACGAAAGCCACCTGCGTAGATTTGAATGCCGGCGCTATGAACGACTCCATCGCACCCGGCGCGCGTGAGTTTCACACCACGCGATGGAGCGTGGTGCTGGCGGCGCAGCATGGCGGGGATGGCACGCGGGCGCTGAAGGCGATGTCGGAGCTGTGCCGCGACTACTGGTATCCGCTCTACGCCTTTGTGCGTCGCCGTGGCCATGCGCCGCATGACGCGCAGGACCTGACGCAGGCGTTTTTTGCCACGTTGATGGAAACGAATGCGACGGCGGCCGATCCGCAGCGCGGGCGCTTCCGTTCGTATCTGCTGGGCGCGTTGAAGCACTTCCTGGCGAATGATTTTCATCGTGCGAACGCGCAGAAGCGCGGTGGCGGACAGCAGCTCGTCGAGTGGCACGCGTTCGAACCGGAAGCGCATTACGCGCTGGAGCCTGCGGCGGACACGGATGCCGAAACGCTCTATGACCGCCGCTGGGCGCTCGATTTGCTCGACCGGGCCATGAAACGGCTGCGCGCCGAGTTTGCGGCCAAAAAGGACGAATCGACCTTCGACGCGCTCAAAGGCACGCTCAGCGGCGCGGCGGCGGCGCGTGAGGAGCTGGCGAAAAAACTCGGCATGACCGAAGGAGCGCTCAAGGTGGCCGTGCATCGCCTGCGGCAGCGGTATCGTGAGGTTTTGCGCGCGGAGATCGCCGAGACGGTCAATTTTCCTGCCGATGTCGAGGACGAGATGCGGCATCTGGTGGCCGTTTTGCGCTCGTCGTGACTTTTTCGCAGCCCGCCCCCTGTTTTCTTCCAAGAAGGAGCGGGCACAACGAATTCCTGCCATGATTCCTCCACATCAATGCCGGAAGCAAGGCACAGCTCAAGCCGCTGACACGCCGGAGAGTCTGTGCCAGGCATGCCTGATGGCGTGCGAGTTTCCGGCGGACGCGATGATCAAACTGATGCCCACGCATCGAACGACGCAGCCCGACGTGAACCGGGCACCTCCGGCTGATTACGGCTTGTTGACGCTCACGCGGTAGAACTTGTGCGGGCCGGAGGCGTTGGTGTCGGTGATGATCTGTGTGCCGCCGTTGCCGGGGAAGGCTGGGCCGAGCGTGTTCCAACCGCTGAGGTCGAGGCTGAATTCAATGGTGTAGGTGCGATCGCTGAAGGTGGGGCCCAGCGTGATCTGCTGCTGGCCGGGCTGGCCGGTTACTGGCGCGTTGTTCAGGAGAAAGGTGGATGCCGCATTGTTCGGCACGAGGCCGGCGGTGTATTTGAAAAGGTTCGTCAACCCGCTGCCGTCGCTGATGAATCCGGGCCCGGCATTCGGGTTGTTCGGGCCGAAGTATTGCACCTGCCAGTCGTCGCCGATGCCGTCAGCGGCGTAGGCGCCGAAGTTGTCCGGGATGCTGTCGAGCACGGTGAAGTTGTATGTCCCGGTGAAGCCACTGAAGCCGCCCTGCACGGTCGCGGGTGTATCCTGTGCGACCACACCCGCGGTGGCTAGGCCGCCGGCGCTGATGCCGCTCACCGGTCCGCTCACCACGCTCCACGCGACGGAGTTTGCGGCGACGGCGAGGAAGGTGGCGTCGTCGAGCGACTGCCGTGCGCCGAGCTGGACCGTCGCGGTTTCGTTCACCGTCGCAGCACCGGCGGTGAGGGTGAGTCCGGTCACGTCGTAGAGCTGGCCCGCGTAGCCGTCCTTGGCCACGGCAGCGCCCGCCGAGGAAATGCCCCCGATGCCGCCGAGGCTGCCGTCGTTTACCACGCCGCCTCCGGTGGTCCGCCCACCGCCGGAGTCGGTCGTGTCGGTGGTGATGGAATAGTTCGCGCCTGTGCGCGGGCCGGCGTGGGCAGGGGCTGCGGCGAGCAGCATGAGGATGCAGATGAAACGTTTCATGGCGTTGCTTCGGCTGGCGGGCTACTTCGCGACCTTGAGGACGACGGCACGCGCGGCGGGTTCCTGCTGGCTGCGCAGGAGTTTTTCGATGGCGGCGAGCTTGCTGTCGCGGGCTTTGTCCCTGGCCAGCAACTTGGCGAGCTGTTCTCCCTGCCCGGCGAGCTGCTTCTTCAGCGCGGCGTTCTCCGTTTCGAGCCTGCGGGCCAGTTCCTGCGTGGCGCTCACGTTGAGCATGGCGATGGCCTCGTAGTCCACGCTGCGGAAGTCTTTCACCTCGCGGCCATAGACGAAGACCTTGTCCGCTGCCGGCTTGAAGGCGGTGCGAAATCTGCCCTTCTCCACCTCCAGCACCTCGAATACCTCCGTGGTCTTGTCGTCGGTCAGGCGGACGCGCTCGCCTTTCTTGAGGTTGGTCTCCAGTTCCACCCAACCATCCTTGAAAACGGCCAGCTTGTAAATGTCCGGCACCACGTCGGTGCTCCTGGTGACAGCCTGGGGATAGACTTTTTCCACCTGCTGGGCGATGACCTTCTTCTGCGGGGTCGTGCCTTTGCCGATGGTGTCGATGTAGGTGTAGTCGGTGATCTCGATGCCGCGCAGGGTGTCGAGATCGCGCGCCGCATCGGAGCGGCCCGCCACGTGCTTGATGCGCTCGTCGGAGAAGGCGCGCAGGACGGCGCCGACGATGTCGCTGCTGGCATAGATCGAAGCGGGGAGGGGGCCTCCACCGTTGCTAGGTGTATATCCGTTCCATGCGACTGCTCCATGCGTGCCGATGGTGTAGGTCACTGAGCCATTGACGACCAGCTTCGCCTGCGTGGGATTATTCGTCCCGATGCCGACCCTGCCTGAGGTGCGGTAAACATCAGCTCCATTCGCTAACCACGTGCCCTCGGCCACCCACTGACCGTTGCCGAGATATTGCAGCGTGGTGCTCGTGCCCTGTGCCCCGAAGAAGTCGGAGACGATCGTCGAGGTGTAAATCTGGCCGTCACGAACCCCCACGATCAGCTTGCTGCCGTCAGCCGAGGACGCCACAGACCACCAATCGCGGGTGCTCTCACGTACCCTCCAACTCACTCCGGAGTCCGTCGAGGTGTAAATCTGGCCGCCACTCGCCACCGCGACCAGCTTGCTGCCGTCGCCCGAGGAGGCCACTGACCGCCAGCTACGGCTGCTCTCCCGCGCCGTCCAGCTCACCCCGGAGTCCGTCGAGGTGTAAATCTGGCCGCCAATCACCACCGCGGCCAGCTTGGTGCCGTCGGCCGAGGAGGCCACGGAATGCCACAGGCGGACGCTCTCCCGCGCTGTCCAGCTCATTCCAGAGTCCGTCGAGGTGTAAATGTAGCCGCCATACGCCACCGCGACCAGCTCGCTGCCATCGGACGACGAGGCCACGGACAGCCAGCTGTGGGTGGGCCCACGTGCCGTCCAACCCACCCCGGAGGTCGTCGAGGTGTAAATCCGGTCACCACTCGCAACCGCGACCAGCTTGGTGCCGTCTGCCGAGGAGGCCACGGAGGTCCAGTTTCGGCTGTTCTCCCGCGCTGTCCAGCTCACCCCGGAGTCCGTTGAGGTGTATATCTGGCCATTCCACTCCGCCGCGGCCAGCTTGCTGCCGTCGGCGGAGGAGGCCACGGATCGCCACTCGCGGTTGCTCTCCCGCGCCGTCCAGCTCACCCCGGAGTCCGTCGAGGTGTAAATCTGACCGTTATACACCGCCGCGACCAGCTTGCTACCATCGGCGGAGGAGGCCACGGAATTCCAGCTACGGCTGCTCTCCCGCGCTGTCCAGCTTACCCCGGAGTCCGTCGAGGTGTAAATCTGGCCGCCCTGCACCACTGCGACCAGCTTGCTGCCATCGGCCGACGAGGCCACGGAATCCCAGTTACGGTTGCTTTCCCGCGCCGTCCAAAAAGCCGAATCGTATTGGTATGCCAACCAGCCGCCCGCGCCCGCACCGGTGATCTGCACGACCTCGCCGATATTCGCCGTGGCGGGCAAGGTAAAGACAGTGAGCGAGTCGCTGGTCGCCGTGTAGCTGGTGTTCACTACCGCTGCCTGCGTCGTCCCCGCGACCGTCTGAGTCGGCAGCACGGTGCCCGCCGCGATCTGGGCGGAGGTCACCGCGCCGTTCGCAAGCATCGCCGAGGTGATCGAGCCATTCGCGATCTGTCCTGCTGTGATCGTCGAGTCCGTAAATGCCAGCGTCTTGCGCGTGGGCGAGACGCTGTTGTTGGTGAGGAAGAGATTCGTGCCGTCAAACTCCACCGCGCCGAAGACCGGCGTGGTGAGGTTCGTGCCGGTCTGGAGCTTCAGCGGCGCGAGGGTCGTGGTGCCGGCGGGCAGGGTGAGCATGCCGGTCATGGTGTCGCCCGCCTTGGCCACCTTGCCGTTGAGCTGCGTCTGGATCGCGGAAGTCACGTTGTTCAGGAAATTGAACTCCGTGTTGCTCACGATGCCGGTGCCCAGCTTCGTGGCGTCGATGGCCGCCGTCGCGCTGACGTCCACGTTCACGATCACGCCCGGCGCGATGGCCGTGGCGCCCTGCGTGCCGGTGATGTCGCCCGCCAGGCTGCCGGTAAACCCGGTGGCATTGCCATTGAGCGTGCCGCTGAAGGTTCCGGTCGTCGTCCCGCCGAGGGTGAGGTTGCTGGCAAGCTTGGCCGCCGTGACGGCACCGTTGGAAATCACCGTGGCGCCCTGTGGTCCGGTGACCGCGCCCGCGAGGTTTCCGGTGAAATTGAGGGCGCTGCCCGCCGTGGTGGCCGATCCCGCGGTCGTAGCGGTGTTGGCGTTGCCATTGAGACTGCCAATGAAACCACCGCTGGCGTAGACATCGCCCTCCACATGCAACTTGGCGGCCTTCGCCGTATTGGATGCCGTCCCGATCCCCACGTTGCCGGCGTTATCAATGGACATCCGCAGCGCATTCTTCGTCGTGAATTCCATTCCGTAGTTCAGGTAGTCGCTGTAGGTAATCGAACCGTTGTTGGCCGGGGTCGGCCGGTTGAACAAAAGAAAAGTCCCGCGATCATTGCCTGTAGCAAACGCAATGGAGTTGTGGTCGGCGGCATCGAACGCAGCCGTGTAGTTCGAGACGGCGGCACCCGAGGCTCCGCCCTTTTCCACATGCAGCTTCGACAGCGGAGACGCCGTGGCGATGCCCACATTGCCGCCGTCGGCCACGAGCTGGGTGCCGCCCAGCGTAAGACCATCGGCGGGAAGGACGAGCGCGCCGGTCATCGTGTCGCCGTCCTTGCTCACCTTGCCGGTGAACTGCGTCTGAATGCCCGATGTCACCCCGTTCAAATAGTTGAATTCGGTATTGTTCACCACGCCGGTCCCGAGCTTGGTGGCTGCGATGTTGGCAGTTGCCGCGACTTGCCCGTTCGTGATGACACCCGGTGCGATGATGGTGGCCCCCTGCGTGCCGGTGACATGGCCCGCGAGATTCCCCGTGAAGTTGAGGGCGCTCCCGGCCGTGGTCGCGCTGCCATTGAGCGTGCCCGTGAAGGTTCCGGTCGTCGTTCCGCCCAGAGTGAGGTCAGAGGCGAGTTGCGCACCACTCACGGCACCCGCCGCCAGCATCGCTCCGGTGACCGCCCCGTCCGCCACGCTTTCCGCCCGTGCGGCGTTCAGGGCATAACCGACCGAAGTGATCCGTTGGTCGGGTGCCAGCAGCACACTGCCATTCGTGCCGTCGTCGAACCACACGCGCAGATAGACGTCGCTGTGGTCGGCAAAAACCGCTGCCGGAACGGTCGTCATGTTTGCCAGCGCCGTGTCGCCGAGACCCAGCGAATACAGGCCCTTGGTCACCGTTAGCGAGACCGCCGCCGTGGGTTGCCCGCCGGGCGTGCCAGTGTTCGTCCCGTCATTGGTCCAGTAGGTCTCCGTGGCCGCGGCATTCACCAGCGCAAAGCGAAACCCGCCGGTGCCGTCGAAGTTCACGCCGCTGACCGCCACGCGGCCCTGGTAGTTGAGGATATTCGGCGGCGCTGCGGCGAGCGGGACGACGAGGGACACCTGCACGAGGAGGACGATGGCTAAGAGGCGAAGGGCAGTGGTTTTCATGGTGTCGGGGCGTTTGTTCATGACGGGCGTTTTGTTCAGGAAAAGGGCGCGGCAGGAGGCTGGGCGGGGGGCGTGCATGGTGGTTCTGCCGCTTACTGCGTAATCCCCTGAAAATTGTTGGGAGGATTCGGAACTTTTTTTCGACGGAGGGCGCCCGCCCCGTTCCCACGCGCGCGCGCAGTTCGCCGTTGTCCTTGGAGGACCGGTCTATTTCCCGCCTGGGAATAGGTGGTAGGCAGGGTAGCGCCGCCGGAACGCCTGCCAGCGCTCCATCCATCCACCGGGATCGAGGCGCACGGTGTCGCCGCCGGGGTGGACCCACGCGGCGGCATTGATTTCCGCCAGCAGGCGCGCGCCCTCCGCATCAAGGGGGAATTCCTCGCGCAGGGCGCGGAGGTCGAGGATCCGAATCCCGCCGGTGTTGAAGGTCGTGATGATCGCGAAGCGAGAATCAGGCGTGACCTTGATATCAACCACCGGAGTAGCGCGGCGGCCTTTCTGCGGATAGGCAGGCATGAGGAAGCGCCCGGTGTTTCCATCCCAAAGATAGAGCCTGCCGAGCTGGTCCCCGGTCAGGCACCACGAACTGTCGGGTACAAAGGCCCCTGAGAAGACTTCAAAACCGTGGGAGACTTCCGGGCAGATCGCGGTGCCCGTGCGCCAGTCATAGAGGCGGGCGGAATTGCTGCGGGTGCCGCAGTAAAGGAAGCGTGACCCATCCGGGCCGAAGCGGCCGCAGTAGGAATCGGACGCCACAGGTATGGGGCGGGCGGCCTCCTTCCCCGTGGCGGTGTCGTAAAAACGGACGGCGGGCTTGTCCGTGAAATACTCGACGGTTGAAAAAACGCCGGGCCCCGTCGCGACTGGCAGGAAACCCACATCCGTGCAGCGGAAGGGAATCTTCAGCGGGTCGAAGCGCGGGCGTCGCGCGGCGATGTCCCAGGCGTGAATCACGGTGTTCAGTTCCGAAACGAGCAAGGTGCTGCCGTCGGGACTGCACGCGATGTCACCCTGGAAAAGGGCGTGAGCCGCTCCGAGCCCGCTGGTCCGGAACAGTTGCGTTACGGCATGGGTCGTCCGGTCGATCTCCACCACCTGCCCGCCGGCGCAATAGACCGCGATCGCAGCTCCATGACGGATGAAGACGGAGGAGCGTGGTTCCGAAGGCATCGGCACGGGTTCGCCGAGGCGCTTGCCAGATTTCCAATCCCAGAACTGCAGGGTCCCCGGGTGCCCTCCCGCCAAATGCATCGTCTCATACCGCACGGGGGTGCCGATGGTCGCAAGCATGGCCAGGGTTTCCCCATCCGGCGAAAACTCCGCCGACAGCACGTGTCCGCCGGGGTCGAGCACCGGCCCGGCAGGCTGGCCGCCGGCGATTTCAAAAACCCTGCTGCGTGTGATGGTGAACGTCTGCGCGTAGGGCGTCCCGGAGAGGGCGAGCAGTTTACCTCCGGGATGCAATGCGACTGCGGAGCTGATCGATTCTGGCTTGGCGCAGTAGTCGGCGAGGGAAATCGTGTGCTCGGGAGGCTTCGGTGGCGGCGGATTGAGAGCGAAGACCATCAATTCGCCGGATCTCTGCGCGGTGACGGCCAAACTGGCGTCGTGCGAAAGGCACGCCAGGACGGCGTCCATCGGGAAAAGGGCCAGATCGTCCACTTTCGCGCCGTCCGCTGTGGAATAGAGCGGAACCCAGGCCAGCCCGGAACCGAGGATGGCGTGCGAACCGTCGCCGCTGAGGCGGAAATCGCGGACGCCTTCACCCCACGCAAAGCGGGGACTCGCACGCTCGCCCGTCCTGGCGTCGAACTGCGCTGCGACACTATCCTTTCTATATCCGAGGAAACGCCGACGACTGGCATCGAGCGCGAGCACATTGTCGAATCCGGGGACCACCTTGATCTCTGCACCAGTGGTCGAGTCGCGCTGGACGACGTCGATGAGGTCCCCGGGAATTGTGGCGATTCGTGAATGGATGAATTGTCGTCCGTCCGCGAGGAATGCGGGCGGGGCCTGACGCGCATTCATGATCCGGGAGGAGGGTGCAAAAGCGAAGGGCCCTGCAACCGTATCGAGCGTTTCACCAGGTGCATCGTGCAGGGCAAACAGGCAAAACTGATCCTTACCGTCCGTGGCCAGCAGGCGTGTGTGATCGGGCGAGATGTCCACCGGCACCCGCGCCGTGCCCGGCGCGGATTCCGTGTGGCCCATATGGCGCTTTTCATTCAGGCTCCAGACAAAGCAGCCGCCATCCCCTCCAGCGGCGAGCACCGAGCCATCACGGCTGAAACACAACTCCGCGATCTGCGCGTTCTTCATGGGCGAAGGGATTCTCCCGCGCGGCGTGCCCGTCGGCAGCTCATAAAGCAGCACCGCCGGCTCCGCGCTGCTCGCCACGGCGAGCACGGAGCCATCCGGCGACCAAGCGGCAGCGGTGAGCGGCGCACCCGGCGGGGCGAGGTCCAGCTCCTTTTCCGCAGCGACATCGAAGACCTGCCAGCCCTTTTCCGACGCCACGCGGAGAAACCGGCCGTCGGGAGACAGGTCGAGACGGCTCGGTGACGCGCCGATGGAAAAGGCGCGGATCACCCGCGTGGCCCGGCGGCTCCACTCGCGCGTGCGGACGCGGTTGGCGAGTTGTGCGGACTCATGGGGTGCCACCGCCGATGCGCGCTCGAAAAGCAGCGCCGCCTTCGCCAATTCACCCTGCTTGTCCGCCTCGAATCCCGCCTTGGCGAAGGATTCCGCCAGCGTGGCGAGCGCCTCCGTCTTCGCCTGCTGCTCGCTGCCAAGTGCGGCGGTCACGTCCCGATTCGCGACAAACTGCACGACGGCCACGGCGAGGAGCCCCAGGATCGTGAGCACGACCGAAGCCGTGGCGAGCGCCCGATTCCGCCCGACCCACTTGCGCGCGACGATCAGCGCGCCGGTCCCGTGTGCGCCGACCACGCGGCCATCCAACCACGCCTGTAGGTCTTCCGCCAAGTCGAGCGCGTGCGGGTAGCGATCCTCCCGCCTCCGAGCCATCGCCTTTTCACACACGGCGACAAGCTCGGCGGGTGCCTTCGCATTTTCGCCATGCACGCGCGTCGGCGGCTGGTTGCTCAGCGTACTCAGGACCTCCGCAGGCGTGCTCTTCGATCCTTTGGGCGAATATGGCGCATGACCGGCGAGCAGTTCGTAGAGCACCGCACCGAGCGAGTAGATATCGGACAAATGATCCACCTCGTCCACGCGGCTGAGCGCCTGCTCCGGCGGCATGTAGGCCGGAGTGCCGACCACCGAGCCATCCATCGTCATCAGCGCCGAATCTCCGGCTGTGCCGCTGGTGACGATCGTATCCAGCGCACTGACTCCGCCACTTTCCAGCCGCAAACGGATGTCGCGAAGGTCGGCGACACCCGCCATTTTCGCCAGCCCCCAGTCCATGATGTAAACCTCGCCAAGGTCGCCAACCATGATGTTCGAGGGCTTCAGGTCCCGGTGGACGACGCCTTTCCCATGGGCAAACGCCACGGCCTGACAAACGCGCACCATCACCGCCACCGCGCGCGCCACATTCCACCCCTCGCGGCCTGCATTCGCCAGTTGGAAGATTTCCCCGAGCTCCCGTCCGCGCACCAGCCGCATCGAGTAGTAGCAGCGTCCGAGTGCATCATAGCCCACGCCATAAACTGGCACGATGGAAGGGTGGTCCAGCTTTGCCGTGACCTGCGCTTCGCGCGCAAAACGCGCCGCAAACTCCGGGTCCGCACCCGCCTCCCGTGCGAGGAGCTTGATCGCCACCTCTCGATCCAGCCGCGTCTCCCTCGCGCGATAGACGGCTCCCATCCCGCCGCGCCCGACCAGGTCCGTCACGTCGAACTCCTCCAGCGCCGCATTCAATTCCGCAGGCGGCAAAACCTCGAATCCCGCGAACCCCGATCCCGCCGACGCCGCAGCCATCAGGCACTGCGGGCACTGCCCTCCGAAGGCGTTCGCCTTGTAGGCGCTCCCGCACTTCGGACACGTCAGCGATTCATTGTCAGCCATCGCATTTATCCAGCTGAGAGAACCGCGCACAAATGAGCTATTTCAGCTTCCGCATCCTCCTGCGTCGCCACCGTGTCCGTGATCTGCCCGCGCAGGATGGACTGGTAGCGCTTCCGCATTTGATGCACCGCGAACCGCACCGCCGCCTCCGTCAGCCCCAGCCGCGCCGCCTTCTCCGCATAAGAGCCATCTTTTTCTCCCCACGAAAGACAGCTCTCGATCTCCGCAAAAAGCGCCGCCTTTCCGAACCCCTCGTAATACTTCCGCAGCCGCGCCATCGTGGAGTCCAGCACCGCATACGCCCAGCTCTGATCAAAAAGGATGTCCGGTGAATCATCGTGCCTCGGCTCGTTCGCAAACCGCTCCTCCGCGCTCATCTGGTCAATCGAAACAATCGTCGCGCCGCCGCCGCGCTTCTGTGCCGTCTCTTTCCGCCATTCGTTCGTCACATAGTGCTTCAGCGAGGTGAGGAGGAAAGACCGCATCCTCCCCCGCTCCGGTGTAACCCTGCTCAGCGAATCCCGTGCGAGAAACTCGAGAAAGAACCCCTGCGTAAGATCCTCCGCATCATGCGGTCCCGATCCCGTCCGCCGCAGATAGACATAAATCGGATACCAATACGCACGGCACAAATCCTCCAGCGCCCGCCCGCTGGAGGCCCCGCCACATTGCGCCGCGAGAACCACGCTCCATCGCGTCTTCGGAAAATCCCCCTTCGATTCCGGCGGGTGCGTGGAGGCAACGGCGCTGGCAGTCTTTTGCGGCATGGCGATTGGCAAGGTTATAGCCACGGCACGCGCCACCGCAAGGCGCATTCCACAACACACCCGGTGCCAGGGCCCTACGGCTTCCCGACTTTCACGCGGTAGAATTTCCGTGCTTCCGTCGCGTTGAGATCGGTCACGGTGCGCTCGTTGCCGGAGTCGCTTTGCGTCGTGCCGGTGAGCGTCTGCCACGCGCCGTCGGTGAGCGACGTGTGGAATTCCACGGTGTAGTTGCGCCCGGCAATGATGGGTGAAAAGATAACGTGCTTTTGCGTGGGCTGGCCGAGGACGGGCGCAATGGTGAGGTTGAAGCGCGAGGCGTTGTCCGTCGGCACGAGTCCGGCGGTGAATTCGAAGAGGTTGCTCTGCCCGTCAAAGTCGGCGTCGATCGCGGGAGCGGCGAGCGGATTGTTTCCGCCGAAATACTGCACCTGCCAGTCGTCGCCGAGCCCGTCGCCCGCGTAGGTGCCGAAGTTGTCGGCGATGGTGTCGAGCACGGTGAAACCGATCGTGGCGGTGCCCTCGGCATAAACCGCCTGCGCCACGGCGGAGGTGTCTTCATAGACGACATCCGCCTTCGCTTTCCCGGCTGCGCTCACATTGACGAGCGGTCCGCTCTGCACGCTCCACGTCACGTCCGTTGCGAGGACCGAGAGGAAGGTCGCATCGTCTAGCGTCTGCCACGCGGCAAGCTGGAGCCGCTTGGTTTCCTCCACCTCCGGCGCGTCGCTTGTGAGCGCGAGGCCGGTCACGTCGTAGAGCTGGCCGATGTAGCCCGCCTTCGCCGTCTGCGCCGGAGCGGCAGCGATGGAGATGCCGGTCACGAAGCCAACGCTGCCATCATTCGCGTAGGTCGCGCTCGTCGTGCGCCGACCGCCTGCGTCTGACACTTCTGCGGGCTGGGTGTAGTTGGCCGATGAGCGTGGGTCGGCGTGGACTGCGGCGGGGATTAGCGTGGCGAGTGAGAGAAGTAGAGTCTTCATGGGTCGGTGTGGTGTTTTGGGTTGATTCAGAGTCCGCCCGCGATGTCTGCGAGGGTCAATGCTGCCCGGAGGTCAATGTTCACATTTTCCAACTGCGTTTGAAGTGCCGCCAATTCCTGCTCCGCAGTTGTCTTCGTTGCCTGAGCGGCAGCCTTGGTGGCGTTCACGTTTGCAACTTGCTGATCAAACGATGATCCATCGAAGGGCGGGTATGCAGCGATGAAGGCATTGATTTCGGCTTGGGTGTGGATGGGCACCCAGGTCGTGGGGTCGGACGGATTAGGCTGATTCAAGGGGTTGCCCCATGTGTAATCGAAAATCGCGTCGTCCCGCTGCTCATCGTAGTTTGTTTGAGCCACGGAACGTTGGACCTCAATCATCTGGATTTGCGCATTGAGACTGCTGATCTGGGTGGTCAATGCGGTGATGTCGGCCTGCTTTTGAGTGATCGCCGGGCCGAGGGTCGGAATGATCGCCGTAAGCGCATCCGCCTTTGCTTGCGCGCGGGCGGCTAGCACTGACAGGACGGCATTGACGCCGTCGCTGGACAGCGCGCTGGCGGTGACACCGCTCAGACCCGAGCCGTCGCCCTGGATCACCGTTGCCGTCACCGTGCCGCTCACATTGAGGTTCTCCGCCGTGATCGTGCCGGCGGAGAAGTTCCCGCCCGCACTCCGCTTCACAAGCGTGTTGGCGATGTTTGCGACTCTTGCTTCATTCGCGAGGGTCGCCCCGGCAGCGACATCGGCGGCGGTGACGCCGGCCACCGCGCTGACGACGGTAGCGCCCTGTGTGCCGGTGACATCGCCTGCGAGCGAGCCGCTGAAGTTGGTGGCGGAGATTCCGGTCAGGCCCGAACCATTGCCGGTGTGCGTGCCGGCGAAACTGCCGGTGAAAGAGCCGCTTTGAGCGCCGCTCAGCACGTTGCTGAACTGCGACTGGATCGGCGCGGTTACTCCGTTCAGGAAACCGAACTCCGTGTTGCTCACGCTCCCTGAACCGATTTTCGCGGCATCGATGGCGGCCGTGGAAGCGATGTCCACGTTGAAGATGCCGCCGTCGGCGATGTTGTTGGTATTCACCGTGCCCGAACTTAACGCGCTGGAACCGATGGAGCCCGAAACGATGCTGCTGCCGTTGAATGTGCCGGGGATCAATCCGGCGCCATCGCGCTGGACGATGGAGTTGGGCGTGGCCGCTGTCGTGGCGGTGGTGGCGGAGTTGGCCACTTTGCCCGCGGTACTGATGGTGGCGAGTTTGGAGTCGGTGATGCTGCCGTTGGCGATGCTGGTGCCACTCACACTGCCCGAGATCAGCCCGCCGCCGTCGATTGTGCCGACGATGATTCCAGAGGCGCTCCGCAGGACGATGGAGTTGGGCGTGCCCGCTGTCGTGGCGGTGGTGGCGGAGTTGGCCACTTTGCCCGCTGTGCTGATGGTCGCGAGCTTGGTGTCAGCGATGGCGGCGGAATTGGAGATGTCCGCGTTGGCGATGCTGCCGTCGGCGATGCTGTCCGACCCGACCGAGCCCGGTTGGAGACTGCTACCATTCAAGCTGGTCAAAGCGGAGCCGTTACCGGTGTGGGCGCCCGAGAAACTGCCGGTGTAAGTGCCGCTCGTGGCGCCGTTCAAGACATTGCTGATTTGAAATTGGATCGGTGCGGTGACTCCGTTCAAATAGCCAAACACCGTGTTGCTCACACTGCCGGAGCCGATCTTCGTCGCGTCGATGGCGGCGGAATTGGAAATGTCCGCGTTGAGGATGCTGCCATCGGCGATGCTGCTTGTGTTCACCGCATTTGAAGAAAGCGCTCCAGACCCGACAGCTCCAACTGCGATCTTCGCACTCGTCACCGCGCCCGCTCCGAGTTGTGAGCCGCCCACGGCACCGGCGGCGATCTTCGCGCCCGTGATCGCACCATTCGCCACCGTCTGCGCCTCGCCCGCCATCATGGCGTAGCCCACGGCGGTGATGCGCTGGTCGGGCGTGAGGAGCTGGGAGCCGTTCACGCCGTCGTCGAACCACACGCGCAGGCGCACGTCGGCATTGGCGAAGGCACTGGCCGGGACGGTGGTCATGTTGGCCAGTGTAGTATCGCCGAGCTGCACTGAGTAGAGGCCCTTCGTCACCGTTAGCGCGACGGCGGCGGTCGGTTCGCTGCCGGCGGTGCTGGTGGCGTCGTTGCTCCAGTAAGTGGTGCTGCCGTCCGTGTTCACGAGCGCGAACTTGAATGCGCCGGTGCCGTCGAAGTTCACCGTGCCGACGGCGACGCGGCCCTGGTAGTTGAGGAGCTGCGGAACCTGGGCGTGAAGGATGCCGAGTGTCGAATGCAGCATGACTAAGCTCAGGATGCAGACGATGAGACGAGATGGAGCGGAGTGTTTCATGGGTTTGGAGTGTCTGCTCCTACCCGACCCGGTTTCTTTTCCGGCGTAACAGGCTGCGGTGAAGATTCCTGAAAAAAAGAGTGCCCGCAGGCTGGCCGGACTTTAAAAATGGTCATTCGCCAGCCCGAAATGTCCTCGCCAGATCCAAATGCCAGTGACAGTTCCTTCCCGCCCACGCAGTGGACGCTGGTGCGGGCCGTGCAGAGCGGCGATCCGGCCGACGCGGAGGCGGCGATGAGCCAGATCTGCCAGCGCTACTGGTATCCGATCTACGCCTACCTGCGCCGCAGCCATCACAGCGCGCCGGACGCGGAGGACCTCACGCAGGCCTTTTTCATGCGGCTGATCAAGCGGGAGACGCTCCAGATCATCCAGCTCGACGGCGGGAAGCTGCGCTCCTTCCTGCTCGGCTCGCTCAAGCACCTGCTCAGCGACGAGGCGCGTCACCACAACGCGCAAAAGCGCGGCGGCGGCCAGAAACTCCTGTCCATCGACGAAATGCAGGCGGAGGAGCGCTACGCCTGCGAGCCGCAGGACATGCGTGATCCCGAATGGCTCTTCACCCACGCCTGGGCGAACGATCTGCTGGCCGGCATTCGCGAAAAACTGCGCGCGGCCTTTGCCGTCGCCGGACGCGCGGAGGTTTTTGAAACGCTGCTCCCCTTTCTGATGTGGGACGAGGAGCCGCCGTCGCATCGCGAGATCGCGCAAAAGCTCGGCTGCAGCGAGGCGGCCTCGCGAGTGCAGATCATGCGTCTGAGAAGCAAATTCCGCGCGCTGCTGGAGGAGGAGCTGGCCTGCACGGTGCTGACGCCGGAGGACATTCCCGGGGAACTGGCCTGGCTGCGGTCCGTGCTGGCCGCCAAATGAGTTTGTTACGGCCTCACAGAAATTTCGTTGGGAACCACCGGCACCATGAATCCCGACACAGACACTCCCACCACCCGCATCCGGCCGCCGGTTCGTCCGGTGCCGGTGACCACGGGTGGCGAGCCGGCGCTGGGCAGCGCGAACTACCATCTCGGCCGCGAGGTCGCGCGCGGCGGCATGGGCTGCATCCTGGAGGCCGAGGATAGGAAGCTCGCCCGCACCGTCGCGGCGAAGGCGGTCATGCTCGACAGCGACATGGACGAGGCCACGAAGCAGCGCTTCATCCGCGAGGCCGAGGTGCTGGCCCAGCTCGCTCATCCCAACATCGTGCCGATTCACGACATCGTGTGGGAAGGCGGCGTGCCCCTGTTTTACACCATGAAGCTGGTGAAGGGCCGGACGCTGCATGCGATCCTCAAGGACCTGAGGCATCAAAACTCCGGGGTGCTCCGGGAATACACGCTCGACCGCCTGCTCGCGATCTTTCGCAAAGTCTGCGACGCCATCGCCTTCGCCCACAGCAAGGGCGTGCTGCATCGCGATCTGAAGCCGGAGAACATCATGGTGGGCGAGTTCGGCGAGGTGCTGGTGATGGACTGGGGACTCGCCAAAATGCTGAATGACGAATGTCGAATGACGAATGCCAGAGCGCCTGAACCAGCGGCCCCCGATTCGTCATCTGGAATTCGGGATTCGTCATTCAGCGGAACGCTGTCCGGCGCACTGCTCGGCACGCCGCAATACATGTCCCCTGAGCAAGCGGCGGGTGAAACGAACCTGCTCGACGAGCGCTCGGATGTCTATTCCCTCGGTGCCATCCTATACGCGATCCTCACGCTTCGCCCTCCCGTGGCGGGAAAGTCCGTGGAAGAGCTGCTCGAAAAAGTGAAGACCGGGAGCATCACTCCTCCCACTTCCTATGGAACAACGAAAAGTGAAGCCGTTGCACCAAAGAAGAATGGCGTGGCGGAGGCGAAAAAACTTCAGCCGCCGCCCCACCTGCCGTCCGGTCGCGTGCCGCCAGCCCTTTCGGCGGTGGCGATGAAAGCGCTCACGCTCGACAAGACGAAGCGTTATCAGGATGTGGCGGCATTGAGCGCTGAGATCGAGCGCTATCAGAGCGGTTTCGCCACCACGGCGGAACACGCCGGCACGCTGAAGCAGCTCGGTCTCCTGATGCTGAGACACAAGGCGGTCACCGCCCTCCTGGGGGTGATGGTGCTCTTGAGCATCGGTTTCGTGGCGCGGCTCGTCGCCAGTGAGAAACGCGCCATCGCCGGAGAGCAATCGGCGGTGGCAGAGGCCGCGCGCGCCAGCCAGGCGGAAGCCGTCGCCATTCAGGAAAAACAAGCCACGGTCAGCGCTCTCGCCCGTTCCGCGCTCTCCCTGGCCGAGGCTGCGCTGCGCGAGGGCAACGGTTCGATGATGCAGGCCGCGCTCGGCGATGTGCCCGAAGACCTGCGCGACTCCACCTGGCACTACCTTCGCGGGCAGTCGGATTCCTCCATCGCCCGGATCGACACGGGGACCGACATCGACGACGTCGTCGCGCATCCGAAGCTGCCCAGCGTGTTCGTGGTGGTGGACCATGATGGCATCGTGACCCTGCTGAACGTGCGCACCGGGAAACGCCTGCTGGAGTTCAACACCGGAAGCGAATTTCCCGCCATTCGTTTCAAAGCCTATCGCATCGCGATCTCGCCGGACGGAGAGCGCATCGCCGTTGGGCGTTGGCAGGTCAGATCAGACCATGTGGGAATCACGATTCATGATGCCCGGAACGGGAAGCCGCTCCGCCAATGGGATGCGGCGGGCACCGTGGCCTTGGCCTTTGGTCCAGATGGCAAGAGCCTGGCGCAGGCTGCGGTGGATTCAGAAGGTGTGCGGACCATTAAGTTCTGGGATGTCGAATCGGGACGGCTTCAGTGGACATACGCGGAATTAGTCGGCGAAGGGAGAAACCTGACAATGAACCTCGCCCCCGGTGGTCAGCAATTGTGGGTCCAGAGCCGTGGAGGGGCAGTCCTGTTGAGTTTAAACGATGGCTCGGTGGTGCGGAGTGTTCGCCTGTTGAATACTTGGGCATTGGTCCTCCGGCCTGACGGTCAGGTGCTTGTCACGGGAGACGCCCGCGGGGCAGTCAAAGGATATGATCCGACAGACCAGCACATCGTCTTTGAATTTCGCACGGACAATCGGCCCATCGAACACATCCTTTTCACCGCCAATGGCAGCCGCCTCGTCACCATAGCAAAACTGGACGACGGACGCCAGGCGCTGCGCATCTGGGATGCGACGACGGGCGCGCCCGTGCAGTCACTGCTGGGCGGAAGTGGAGATGTCACTGGCGCATGCCTGCACCCGCTCACCGGCGAACTGGTCGTCACCGGACCTGAAACCCGCGCCTGGAGCCTGGGGATGGCACGGTGGGTGTTGCGCGGCGTTCGCGAGGCCGGCGTTGCGTTTTGGGGGGAGGACGATCTGGGCTTCTTCCCCGATGGCAGAAAGGCTGCAACTCTGCAGCGCCTCGGTTCAGCAACTCCCAATTCGCTATGGAGTGCCTCTCTTGCTGACTATTTCTCCATCAGTCTCAGCGCCGACGGCCGGTTCGCCACTGTCGGGACAAAGCGCAGAAATGACCCGCTTCTTTTGCTTCACAAAGACGGCGTGAACGTGAAAGCCAGCGAAATACCCGACGTGCCCTGGCGCGAAAGCCACCGTCTCTGTCCAACCGGAAAACGGTTGGCGATCGTGCGGCACAACTTTGAAAAAGCGGAAGTGATGGACACCACCACAGGCGTGTCCTTGCCCCGACTGAGCGGGGGAAATTTCATCCGGTTTGGCGATGTCGGCTGGCTGAATGATGAGCGATTGGCGGGCTTGGTGACCGCCCATGCTCCGCGCGGCGAGAAAGGATCCGAAGAACAAATCGTCGTCTGGGACATCACCACTGGCGAGGCTCTTTACAGGAAAACGAATCCCGGTCAGATGGACCTGCTCGCCGTGTCGCCAGATGCCCGCCGCATCGCCGAGGCAGGCGCGGACAAGAAGGTGCGCATCCGCGATGCCGCCACGCTGGCGGTGCTGATAGAGTTCCGCGCACATGACGGTCCCATCACCGCGCTGGCGTGGCATCCGAAGAAACCCATCCTCGCCACCGGCTCCACCGATCTCACCATCCGACTTTGGGACTTGGACACCGTCGAGCGGATCGACGAACTGCGCGGCCCGCTCGCCGCGCCGCACACCCTCGCCTTCGCCCCCAGTGGCCAGCGTCTCGGCTGCGCCTCGCTCGATGCCACCACGCGCATCTGGGACCCGCCCTCGCTCGCTGATACGGTGGCCGCCAAATAAAAGCTTGTTACGGCGGTGGAAAAATTTCGTCGGGAACCAGCAACACCATGAATCCCGACGACGATCTTCAAACCATCCGCACCCAGCCCCCGGCTCCTCCGGTGTCGCTGGCAACAGGCGGTGAACCGGCGCAGGGAAGTGCGAACTACCATCTCGGCCGCGAGGTCGCGCGTGGCGGCATGGGCTGCATCCTGGAGGCCGAAGACCGCAAACTCGCCCGCACCGTCGCGGCGAAGGCCGTGCTGCTGGACAGCGACATGGATGAAGGCACCAAGCAGCGCTTCATCCGCGAGGCCGAGGTGCTGGCCCGGCTTTCGCATCCCAACATCGTTCCCATTTACGACATCGTGTGGGAGGACGGCCTGCCGCTGTTTTACACCATGAAGCTGGTGAAGGGCCGCACGCTCCAGCACATCCTCAACGAGCTGTGCAACGAGCACCCCGAGGACCTGCGCGACTTCACGCTCGACCGTCTGCTGCTCATCTTCCGCAAGGTCTGCGACGCCGTCGCCTTCGCCCACAGCAAGGGCGTGCTGCACCGCGACTTGAAGCCGGAGAACATCATGGTCGGCGAGTTCGGCGAGGTGCTGGTGATGGACTGGGGACTTGCGAAGGTGCTGAACGACGAGGTGCGTGAGTCGGCGGCTTCCGATTCGTCATTCACCGCGCCCAGCGGTGCCTCCCCGACCGCCACTCTCCAGGGCGCGGTGATGGGCACGCCGAAATACATGAGCCCAGAGCAGGCGATGGGACAGATCGCCGAACTCGACGAACGCTCGGACATCTTCTCCCTTGGCGGCATCCTTTACGCCATCCTCACGCTGCGGCCGCCGGTGGACGGGAAGGACCTGCATGAGATTTTGGAAAAGGTGAAGACCGGGGGCATCACGCCGCCCACAGCCTTCGGTGTCACCACCGGCGCCCATGCCAGACACGTGAAGGGCGAGGTGCTGGAGGCGAAAAAGATCAAGCCGCTGCCGCACATCGAAAGCGGGCGCGTGCCTGCCGCACTCTCTGCGGTGGCGATGAAGGCGCTCGCGCTCGACAAGGCGAAGCGTTATCAGAACGTCGCCGCGTTCAGCGCCGACATCGAGCGCTACCAGACCGGCTTCGCCACGAGTGCGGAGAACGCAGGCTTCGCCAAGCAGGCGGCGCTGCTGATCAAGCGCAACAAGGGCATCTTCACCACCGCCTTCGCCGCGTGGCTCATCGTCACCGCGCTGGCGGTGTGGTTTGTCTTCAATCTGCGCGCGAAGGAGCAGCGCGCGACGAAGGCCGAAGCCGTCGCGGTGCAGGAAAAGGAAACGGCGCGGCAGGCGCTGGCAAAGTCGCAGCTCGACCTCGCGGAGAAGGAATTCGAACGCGGCAAATTCATCGAGGCGCAGAAGATCCTCACGGAGACGCCGGAGAGCTTTCGCGATGCGAACTGGCGCTTTCTGCAGGCTCACTCGAGCGATTTCACGGCCCGCCTTTCCCTTCCCGGAAAGGGGGCCGCGCTGCGGTTGCAGTTTCTGCCGCAGGGAGATCGTTTCGCGGCCAGGTGTTCCTCCGGTGTCATTGGCATCTTTTCCCTCACGGGCCGGCAAATCGGCGACTCGGCTCCGGTGAACGGCTCTGGTGCCTTCCGAATCGACAGCGCCGGAGGCAGGATCGCATTTGCGGCCTCGGCCAGCGAAGTCGCGGTGCAGGAAGTGGCCACCGGCAAACTCGTGCATCGCTGGACCTGTGAACTCGGCGAGAACAAGCATGTGCTGCTCAGCCCCGATGGAGCGACGGTGCTGGTCGCCGGCGGCAAGCAACTCATCGTCTATGCGGCTCAGACGGGTGCGCCGCTCTGGACACAGCCGTTCAACTACGTTGTGCCGGCCTTCAGCCCGGATGGCCGGACCGTGGCGATTGTCGCAGCCAAGACGGCTCTGGCTCTCAAGATCGAACTCCGCGACACGCTCACCGGCACCGTGCGCAGCACAATCGAAGCGAGTGCCGACAATGACGGAAAGGAAGCCCTGCAATTCAACCAGGCCGGTGACCGGCTCGCCTGTCTCGGCCGTGACGAGGTGATCCTCTGGAATCCGCAGACAGCCACAAAAATCCGCGGACTCCATTTCCCGGGCGAGACGGTGAAGCTGATCAGTCCCGGTGGGGACGCGGTCGCGACCATCAGCGGCAGCCGCATCCGCCTGTGGGACACGGCGACGGGGCGGTTGCTGCGTTCGTTCAATGGAGCGGGCACCGACGTCGTTGACCTCGCTTTCAGCCCTGACGGGAGGATGCTGCTGTCCACGCATGTGGCTGCGGAAAACGCGATCTTGCATGTCTGGCCGACCCGCCGGGGGGAGGAGGTCGCGTCGGTGCGTCAGGGCGGAATCTGCTCGCGGGTATTGTTCGACCGTGACGGCTCGACCCTCTACACATCCGCTCAGAATGCCGTTGTCTGGAACAGCCGGAGTGGTGTCGAGCAGTGGACGTTTTCCGCGGGATCCAAGTATCGGGCTCTCGATCTGGCTCTCCATCCGGTTGACGGGTCCGTCGTTTTGTCCGCGATTTACATCAAGGAGTTCATCCACCTGTCGTCCACTGGAAAAGCGCTGGCGCCGTTTGGCATCAACCACGGTTCGAGCGTGAAGTTCAACCGCGACGGCCGGCTCCTTCTCGAGGTGGAAGGCGCGTTTCATCAGACCTATCCCGGCCCGGCGTTCAGCGTCATGGAATACCCGTCGGGCAAGGTGCTGCGGAGGATTCCCTTCGAAAATCCCCGCCAGCCCTTCGCCGCTTTTTGCCTCGACGATGCCGCCGTGGCCACCGCCGCGCCCACCGGTAGGATCACCGTGTGGGATTGGCAGGCGGGCACACCGCTGCGCCAGATCGCCGCCACGCAGACCGGGAGCATCTCCTGCCTCGCCTCCAGCCCCGACGGGCGGCGTCTCGCCAGCGGCGGCCCCGACCGCTGGGTTCGTGTGTGGGAGGCTGCCACGGGCAGGCTGGAAACGGCCTTCCGCGCGCACTGGGAGGGCGTGCGCTGCGTGAAGTTCAGCCCCGACGGGCGCGAGATCCTCAGTGGCAGCAGCCTCGGCACCGTGCGCCTCCACGACGCCGCCACCGGCGAGGAACGGCTCGCCTTCTACGGTCTCACCATGCCGGTGGTGGATGCGGACATCAGCGCCGACGGCAGGCTCATCGCCGCGATCGCCACCGACGGCGATACCAAGGTGTGGGACCGCGAGAGGTCCAGCGCCGCCGCCCTGCTGCCGAAACGACCCGCCGTGACCAAGCCGCCGGTTGCGAAGGATGCCGAAGGCTGGGAAGACCTCCTCGCCCCGCTCACCCCGGACGAGGTCGAGCAGACCGGACACGGATGGAGCCTGAAAGACGGCGAGCTTTTCAGCCCGAACGCGAAACACGCGACGCTACCGCTGCCCGGCAACGTCGCCGGGAGCAGCTACACCGTGCGGGTGAAGCTGCGGCAGCTTGCCACCAAGCAAGTTTTCCACGTCGTCCTCCCCGTCGCGGACCGGATGTGCGGATTCGAGTTGGATGGGCGTCCTCACGGCGGCATCTACACCGGCCTGATCCTGGTGAACGGCAAGTTCGGCAAAGACCTGCCCGGAACCGTGCAGGGCCAACAGGTGAACGACTCCAAGCCGCACGACCTGGAAGTGACCGTGCGCCTCGACGGCGCGAACGCGACCATCACTACCACTCTCGACGCCCATCCACTCTACGAATGGACCGGCCCCACCGCCGCCCTCAGCCAGCACGAGGCTTGGGCCACCACCGAGCCCGGCGCGCTCGCCCTCGGTGCCCACTTCGGCGGCTGGGCGGTGTCCGGGGTGAAGGTGAAGCGGCTGGATGGCAGCAACGCACCCGCCCCCGGCCAACCGACGATGCCAGCACCCACAGCGCCGCCTTCAGCGGACGAAACCGCCAAAGCCCTGAGTGACGTCGTTTATTCGGCCCTCAAGGACGCATCCCTGCTTGTGTGGTTCGGGAAAGACCAGGAGCATGCCGCCGCCAGCCAGCGGATGCTGGAATCGGCGGCCAACACCGAATCATACGAAACCGCCGAACGAGTCGCCAAACTTGTCTCCCTCCGCCCCATCGAGGACGCCGCGACCCAGGAAACCGTCCTGGACCTCGCCCGGAAAGCGGTGGAACTCGGCCAGGATGCCAAGACATTCCTTCCGTGGGCGAACCTGACCCTCGGCATGGCCGAATACCGTGGCGGCCACTACCCGCAGGCCGCCATTGCGCTTGGCACCACCATCCAAACCGCAGCCGAAACCAACTACAGCTCGAACCAGCCCCGCATCGAAGTCACCGCAAGTTTCTACCTTTCGATGTGCCTGTTCCGCCAAGGCAAACCCGGCGAGGCCCGCGCCCTCTTCACCGCCACCGAAGCGAAGATGAAACCCCTCCCCGCCGATGAGCAGAACCCATTGACTGACGGCGCCAACCACGACGACCTCATCCTCTGGCTCGCCTGCAAGGAAGCCAAAGCCCTGCTGGCCGGAGCGGAGAAGAAGTGAAGCAGCTTGATGATGAAATTGACAGCAAAGCCAAACGGTTTCCGTCCTTTCGCATGTGGCACTACGAGTGCGGATCATTCAGCGCGCGACGGGCACTTCTGCGTTGGCGAGTGTGATTCGGCGCCTGCACGCAACATGGGCCTTGCGAGCGGCAACCTCGCGATGCTTTCCTGAGATCTCGGCAAATTCGCCGGCCCATGGTGAACTTTTTCTGTAACCCGTCGCCGCCGACCTTTCAGGAACCCATGGAAACCAATTCCATCCCACCATGAACACCTCCCATTCATGTCCTCTATGCGGCGAAAAACTTCCCTCCGACGCGCCGGACGCGCTTTGCCCGGCCTGCCTGATGAGCAAGGCGCTATCGGCCAATTTTGACACCGTGAAACTCGAAGCGCCGCCGTGGTCGAAAGGATCGAGCGTGCGGTATGCGGGCGGTTATGAACTGCTCGAAGAAATCAACGAGGGCGGCATGGGCGTGGTGTGGAAGGCGCAGCAGGTGAAGCTGAGCCGCATGATGGCGGTGAAAATGATCCGCGGCGGCGTGCTGGCGGGCACGGACGAGGTGCAGCGCTTTCAAGCGGAGGCGCAGGCGGCGGCAAACTTGAAACACCCGAACATCGTGAGCATCCACGAGCTTGGCGGGCACGAGGGACAGCACTACTACTCGATGGATTTCATCGGAGGCAAAACGCTGGCAGATGAGTGCCACGGCAAGCCGATGAACGCACGCGAGGCCGCGGAGCTGCTGCGCGTGGTGTGTGATGCGGTGGCACTGATTGGACACTTCATCCTTGATCATGTCCCAGGCATGCTCGCAGCGGTTGCGTTCCGGACTGTGGGGCGGCAGCGCCACGATGCGCACCCGCTCCGGGAGCCGTGGGTCGCCGTCGCGCAGATGGAACCCGGCGTTGTCGCGGATGACGACATGCACTGCCTCAGTATCGCTCGCGGCGAGCTCTTTGAGATAGATCTGCGCCCTGTGCGTGCTGCCCTCCTGCGCCAGGCCTCAGTATCGCTCGCGGCGAGCTCTTTGAGATAGAGCGCGTCACAGCCGAGGTTCACGGTGGGCAGGTGGGCAAAGTGCGCCTCTCCCCCGGTCACCTTCAGCGAGCCGTAAAGGTAGTCTCATTCATGCCTGGTCTGCCGCTCCACCACCGGGCACGCGCCCTTGGGCACCCAGACTCGGCGCAAGTCGGTGTGCGGGTCAAAGCGTGGTTGCCTTCGTTCCTCAGGCTCCGCGGGAAGGCTTCGCCAAAACGGACGCCGCTCACGCGGCAAGGCGGTCATCCATCACCCATGTTGATTTCACAAGCCGGAAAATCCTCGCATTCTGTCACGCCTCCGCCTCGGCCAGGGCGCGCAGGGCTTTGCGGTCGAGTTTTTGGTTGGCGGTGCGGGGCAGCTCGGGGATGGGGTGGATGCGGTCGGGCAGCTTGGCCTGCTCGAGCATGGTGGCGAGGGCGCTGAGCACTCCGGCGGCGGCGGGGGGCGCGCCCTGGGTGGTGAGGTAGAGGCGGAGCAGGCCGCGCGGCTCGTCTTTCACGCAGCCGGCGCCGGTGATGCCGGGCAGGGCACAGGCGGCGTCCTCGACTTCGGCGGGGTTCAGCCGGGTGCCGCGGTGCTTGATGAGGAAGTCGTCGCGCGAATGGAAGGTGATGAAGCCGGCCTCGTCCACGCGCCCCTGGTCGCCGCTGAAGAGGGTGGGCACGCCGTCCAGGTGGCGGAAGCGTTTGGCCGTCTCCTCCGGGGCGCGCCAGTAGCCGGGGCTGAGGTGGGGGCCTTGGATGACGAGCTCGCCGAGTTCACCCGGAGGCAGGCGGCGGCCTTCGGCGTCCACGGCGAAGACGGTGGTGCCATCCAGCGGGCGGCCGACCGAGGCGGGGTGGGCATCCAGCTCATCGGGCAGGAGGATGGAGACGCGCTTGCATTCGGTGAGGCCGTACATGGGGAAGACGCGGGCGCGGGGGAAAAGCTCGCGCAGTTGGGAGATGTGCGCCTGGGGGAGGTGGTCGCCCGTGTTCGTGAACATCCGCAGGGCGGGCAGGGGGCGCGGGCGGTGGCGCTGCATTTTCAGCAGGGCGGCGAAGAGGGTGGGCACGCCGGGCAGGACGGTGATGCCGCGCCGGGCGAGCACGCCGGGCAGCTCGGGGCCGGCCATCTCCGGCCGCGCCAGGGAGAGCGTGGCACCGGCGAGGCAGGCGTAAAACATCTGGTAGAGCGCGTAGTCGAAGGAAAGGGGCAGGAAGACGCCGATGCAGTCGCCTTTTTCATACCCGAGCCGCGCCTGGATGGCGGGGGCGACGAAGGCGACATTGCCATGTGTGAGGATGACGCCGCGCGGGGTGCCCGTGCTGCCGGAGGTGAAGACGAGGAAGGCGGCATCGGCGGGGGTGAGCGCGGCGGGCGGCGCGCCGGGGCCTGTGGCGGGGATTTCCTCCAGCAAATGCACGCGCGCGGTGCTGGTGGCGGCGGTCTCGCGCAGGTGGGCGGTGGGCGCGTCGAGCAGCACGAGCGCGGGTTCGCATTGCGCGAGGATGCGGGCGAGGCCGGCGGGCTGGAGCTGCGGGGAGAGCAGGGAAAAGAGCGCGCCGAGGCGCAGGGCGGCGAAGGCGATGAGGGGCAGCTCGATGCGGTTCGGCGCACAGACCAGGACGCGCGCGCCTTTTTCCACACCTTGGGCGCGCATCCAGCCGGCGAGCGCCTCCACGCGGGCGAGACCTTCGGCAAAGGTGAGGGAAATGCCTTCATCCTCCAGGAAGACGGTGTCCGGCCATTGGCGGGCGGCTTGCGCGAGCCAGTCGTGGGGGAGCGCGGGTGTGGGCATGGGCGCTTTTATGGGCCGGGATTCTGGCGCGTGCAAGGTTGTTGCAGGCCAGGGCTGGCGCGGAGTTCACTGCCGGGCGGCTTTCCAGGCGGGCCAACCGCCTTTGAGGATGAGGCAGGTGTCCAGAGGCACGAGTGGGGTGAGCTTTTCGCGGACGCGGTGGCTGGCCTCGCATTTCTCTCCTCCGCAGTAGATGATGACAGGCATGTCCGTGGTTTGGAGGGTGTCGAGCAGGGCCAGGAGATGCTCGTCGAATTTTTGCTCGTTGAGCTGGAGGGCGCCAGGGATGTGGTCCTCCTGGTATTGCTCGTCGGGCCTTGCGTCGAGCCAGAGGACCTTATTCTGCCAGCGCTCCTCAATCTGCTGGAGGGTGATCTCGTGCTCGCGCAGAGGACTGTCCTGGAGGTAAAGCGCGGGCGCGCGCGGGTGCAGGAGGTGTGTGGCCGCGGCGGCCAGGAGGGTCATGCCGCCGAGAATGAAGGCCTGGAAGACGGCGCGGATCATGGAGGGGGCTGGGTTGCGTCCAGGCTTGCGGGTTTGCGATAGACGGAAAAGAAGGCGAGCTGGCGCTGGTATTTGGCGATCTTGCTGTCGGTCTCGATGCGCAGGGCGCCGAGCATGACTTCCTGGGTGTTTTTCGGCTTCACGGTGACCTCGTACTCGCGCCCTGGCTGGACTTCTTTGAAGCTGAATTCGACGTTCTCGCGCGTGGAGCTGATGTTGGTGATGCGGAGGGGTTCGTCACCGCTCATGATGACGCGGGTGACTTTTGCCTGCGGCTCGTCTCCCAGCCACCATTGGAGGGTCTTGGGCTCGATCTTGATGATCTCCGGGACGATGAGCATGAAGGGGATGACCCACTCGGGCTGGGCTGGGTCGTCGGTTCTGGCGTGGATGGTCTTCTCGTGCCTGCCGGTGAAGGAGGAGACTTTGAAGACGGCCTTGCCGGAGCCTTTTTCACCGGGTTGATAGACGGGCTTGTCGAGGTCGGCGCTGAGGCAGGAGCAGGAGCTGTCGAGCGTCAGCACATGCACGGGCTTGGAGCCTTTGTTGGTAAAGGCGAAGTGGACGGTGACCTGCTCATCCTCGGGCTTGGGGTGGACCTCAATGACGGGCGTCTCCAGCGCCAGTTCGGCGCGGCACCAGGCGGCGGAGAGGAGGCAAAGGGCGAGAATGGCAGGCCTGCGGTTCATGAGGAAATGAGCCACAGGCGGCGGGCCGGGTCAACGCCGCTTCTTTTTGCGCCCGTGCAGGATGGCGCGCGCCTTGTCCTCCTCGTCGAGGACGGTGGTGTACTTGTAGCTGAAGCCCCCCAGCTTGCGGCGGGGGATCTTTTGATTGATGAGCCGCTCGATGCTGGCCACATAGGGCAGTTCCTCGGCGCTGAAGAGGGTGAAGGCGTCCCCCTCCTTTTGCGCGCGCCCGGTGCGTCCGATGCGGTGCACATAGTCCTCGGAGTTTTCGGGCACCATGAAGTTGATGACGTGGGTGACGCCGCTGATGTCGAGACCGCGCGCGGCGAGGTCAGTGGCGACGATGACCTCAAACTCTCCGTCACGGAAGCCCTTGAGCGCCTTTTCGCGGTCCTTCTGGCTGATGTCGCTGTGCATGACGGCGACTTTGTACTCGCCGGTCTGGCGGATGGCTCCGTAGAGCTGGTCGGCCTGCATTTTGGTGCGGGTGAAGATCATCATCGAATTGAAATGAGTCTGCTTGAGGATGGCGAGCAGCAGCTCCTCGCGCTGGTCGCCGGCCACGGGATACATGAAATGGCTGACAGTCTCGGCGGGGGAGAAGCGGATGCCGATCTCGATGCTGACGGGATCTTTGAGCGCGAAGTCCGCCAGGGTCTTGATCTGCGGCGGCATGGTGGCGGAGAAAAACAGGGTCTGCCGCGACTTCGGCGTGCGCTCGACGATGCGGCGGACGTCGGGCAGGAAGCCCATGTCAAGCATGCGGTCCACCTCGTCGAGGATGAGCACCTCCACATCGTCGAGCCTGGCGGTGCCATCCTGCATGAAATCGAGCAGACGCCCGGGAGTGGCGACAACGATGTCCACACCCTCCTGCAAACCGCGGCGCTGTTTTTCATAACCGACGCCGCCGTGAACGAGCAGCACGCGCTGCCCGGTGTGCCTGCCGTATTTTTCAAACTGCTCGACGACCTGCGCCGCGAGTTCGCGCGTGGGCTCGAGCACGAGGCAGCGGAACTTGCCCGGAGCGCCCAGGCGGCTGAGAGTGGGCAGGGCGAAGGCGGCTGTTTTGCCCGTGCCTGTCTGCGAGGCGCCGACGACGTCGCGGCCCTCAAGCACGACCGGGATGGCCTGGGACTGGATGTTCGTGGGAGTCTCGTAGCCGCTCTCGCGGATGCCGGCGAGCACGGCGGGTGCCAGCCCGAGATTCTCGAATGCCGGAGCATACGGCCCTTCGGGCACGGGCGGCGGCGGCGGCGGGGGCAGAGGCTCGAAGTTACGGATGGGGGCCCTGGGTTCGGCGGAACGCTCGCGACCACCGCGAGGCCCGCGCCCTTCACGTTTGCGCTCGCCGCGTTCCTCGCGGGGCGGGCGGTTTTCGCTTTCACGGCGGGGTTTTCTTTCCCGTCCGCCCTCTCGCTCGCGCCGCGGACCACGCGGGGGGCGGCTGTCACCGTCGGTGTGGTCCTCGCGCGGCGGACGCGCATGGGGATGCATCTTGGCCGGGTGGCGCCCGTCGGCGTGTTTTGGCTCCGCGGCGGACGTTTTTTTCTTCCCAAGTCCGATGATTTTTTTCAGCCCGGCCTTGAGATGGCCGAGGAGGGATTTCTTTTTCTTTGGCTCGGTGGGTTTGGAGTGGCTCACGGGATGGGGAGTGGATGGGGCTGGCGACTGTGCCGCAGGCGCGGCGCGGAGGCAAAGCCGTAGTTGCATTCCTGGTTTCCCAACAAGGCCCGTCTGGCCGCTCCTGATTTGGTGGAGCATAGCGGATTCGAACCGCTGACCTTCTCAATGCCATTGAGACGCTCTACCAACTGAGCTAATGCCCCGGAAAATAAAACCGGCTCCCCCTGGTCAGGGGAGCCGGAGATTAGCGTCACGACCTGCTTTGACAAGCTGATTTTGCGACAAACTTCCGCTTAGCGAGTGGACTTGCTTTCGCCGCCTTTGGGGGCTGCTTCGGAGGAGGATTTCTTGAGCGTGTCGTAGATTTTCTTGGCTTCGGCGATCTCGTCGGTCTTCAAGGTCTTCTTGAGTTCGTCGCGGTATTTGACAGCCAGTTCGGCATTGCTGGAGGCGTCCACCGCCAAGTCCGCCCAGGCGAGCGCGCGGGCTTTGTCAGGAACATTTTTGGCGGTGTTCAGCCCGCGCTCGGCAAGGCTGGCAAGGCGCAGCATGGCGAGCGGCGCGCCGGCCTCGGCGGCATTGGTGTATTGCTGGGAGGCGGCCTCAATGTTTGCCGGGCCGCCGACACCGGCCTCATACATCTGGCCGAGGGCGATCTGGGCGGCCACGTTTCCACGATCGGCGGCGAGCTGATACCAGGCTTTGGCGGCGACGACATCCTGGGCCACGCCGGTGCCGTTTTGATAAAGTCCGGCCAGACGAAACTGCGCCTGGGCAAGTCCGTTGTTGGCGGCGCGGAGGAAGAAATTATAGGCTTTCTCGGGGTCCTTGTCCACGACAGTACCGGTCTCGTAATAGACACCGACATTGAAGAAGGCTTCCGGCAGTCCGTTCTGGGCGGCGAGGCGGTAGAGGTCGAGGGCGCTTTTGTCATTCTTCTGGATGACAATCTCGGCTTTCTCCCCTTCGCCCTGGGTCAGGCCGGCTTCGAAGTAGTTGCCGAGGCGGAAAAGAGCCTGGGCGTCGTTGCCGTTGGCGGCCTTGGTGTAGTATTCGACGGCTTTCTTGAGGTCTTTGGCGGTGCCGCCCATGCCGTTTTCATAAATGGCGCCCAGCAGGCGGTTGGCGGCGGCGAAGCCTTTGGCGGCGGCGTCTTCGAACATTTTCTTGGCTTTCTCAGGATCCTTCTTCACGAGCTGGGAACTGCCTTCGGGATCGCCGTCGAAAAGACGCGCGGCATAGGTGGACATGGCGACGGGGTTGCCCTGGTCACTGGCTTTGATGAGCATTTCGAGGGCCTTCTTGTCATCCTTGGGAAGTCCGGTGGCACCCTGGGTGTAAAGCTGGCTCAGACCGAGGGTGGCCTCGCCATCGCCTGCGGCACTGCCTTTTTCGAGGAGCGCCTTGGCTTTCTCGACACTGGCCTCGACTCCGCCGACGCCGCCGAGATGGAGGTTGGCGAGAAGACGGCGGGCCACTTTGTTATCACCGGCCTCGGCTTCCTGGATGAGTTTCACCGCTTCCTTGACACTGGCCTCGTTCTGCTGGCCAGCCTGGAGCAGCACCTGGGCGAGTTCGACCTTGGCAAGGAGCTGGCCTTGCTCGGCAGCCTTGCGATAGAGGACGACCACCTCGTTAAGGTTGCTGTTGCTCAGCACGCCCCAGTGGGCCAGAGCGTACTGGGCGTCCTTGTCGCCCGTCTGCGCCAGTTCATTGACCTTGGCGAGGGCCTCGTTGAAGGATGCGTTGACGTCAGGGCCCTTGCCCGGATCTTCCGCGGCGGCCTTTTGGGCGGCGGCGAGGTTTTCCAGGGTGGACATCATGTCTTTGCTGATGCCGGGCATGTCATCGGTGTTCAGACCGGCGACAACGACCATGGCGGCGAGTTTGGCTTTGAGGGCTGTGAGGAACATAAGGGTTGGTATATGGGGGGGCTTTGGTACCGAATTTAGCGGTAAGCGTTCACTTTTTTCAGGTTTTGGCCGGACAAATCAAGACTTTAGCGCGGTTTTTTGAAAAAACTTGGTTTGGGAATGCTGAGCATTCCCGTTTCACGCGGCTGTTTTGGGGAGGTCGTCAATGCCGTGCATGTCTCCCGAAGTTCGTGGAAAGCATGGCGGGGGATATCTGGATTCAGCGTGGCAGCGGATGCTCTTTCTGGCAGTCTGGGTCGGGTTGTCCGGGCTGGCCCACCAGTTCGACGGGGTGGGTGTAGAGGTATTTCCAGACAGCTTCGTAGAGCAGGGTGCCATCGTCCGCCTTCGGGCTGCTTTTGCCGGGTGTGACGGCGCCGTGGGCCTTGCCGGCATCGCCCCCGACATCGGCGGCGGAAATGAGGCGGCGGGAGTTTTCATACGGCGGCGCGGCATTGTCCACAGTGACAATCGGGCCAAACTCATGCATGCCCAGCAGCTCCCATGAGCGGCAGTAATGATCACCGGTCCAGCCGCCGTCGAGCACATGGGAGAAGCCGAAGTAGCGGCGCGGGTCCGTGGCGGAGGGCAGGGCCTGCCAGTCCTGCTCCTGGTCGCGCGGACCGCAGAGCATGACGACGCGGTCCACGGCTACTTCCTTGGCGAATCGCGCCGCCGTGGTGGAGCCGTGGGAACTGCCGCTGATGATGACCTTGTCCCAGCGGATGCCCGTGCCGTCCCCGCTGATGAACTGACCCCATTTTCCGGCGGGGTTTTCCTTGTCGAGCCACTTCACGAATTGGAAAGCGCGCTCCATCATGCCGTCGGGCTGGGGAATTTGGAGCTGGGCGCTCACATCCCGCCCGGTGGCGGCCTCCAGACGCACCCGGCCGCGCGCCAAGCGGTCTTCAGGCTTGAGAATGCCGAACCATTTGTTGGCGTAATGCACCTGGATGGCGTGCAGACCATAACTGTTGAGCCTCTCAAAAAGCGCGTCGTTGTGGCCCATGAGCCAGACGACCAGTTTTCCCCGCATGGGCACGCGCGGGTCCACCGAGGCGTTTTGCACATCCTGGGGTTTGCCGTCTTTGGAGAAGACAAAATCAATCTCCGGGTGCTCCCGGGCGCGCGGGTCCAGTTCGCTGGCGCGGGCGGTGAGTTTGAAGCGCCCGGCGTCCTCGCCATGGGCGGCGAACTGAAAAGTCAGGCAGGCAAGGAATAGGAATCGTGCGATCATTAGGAACGCAGAAAACGGCGCGCCACTCCAGACTCCAGCATTTTTTCAGACCAGCCTTGTTTTCGTCAGGATGCCCCGGGCGGACACGCCTTTCGCAACTCAGCCAGCGCATCGGTGAAATCCGCGCCGTGCCGCGAGACAAAAGCCTCCCACAACTCAGCAAGAGCGGCTTTCAGTGTCTCTTGATCGAGCAGCTTGCGGCGCATGTAGGCGGCTTCAAAGACGGCGAACGCATCACGTCCACCGGCGTTTTTTTCATTCCTCACTCGCTCCGCCACATGCCGTTTCACCAGGCGGTAGGCCATGAGGTGAAAACGCGCAACGGGATGCGCGCCGAGCAGCGCCGCGAGTTCCAGGTAAAGATTGAGCTGGGAAAACGGCAGGGAATCGAGGCGGCAGGCGGGGGCCAGCCCGTCGAGGATTTCCAGCTCCTCGTAGATGCCGAGAGGCTCCGTGGACACGAGAGCCCCAGCCGTGTCAAACACCGGCAGCAGCGGATACAGGCGGCAGACGGTGGTGCGGGTGTCGTGGTCGCAGGCGCAGTGCGGGCGGGTGCTCGTGATCGTGTCGAGATGGATGACCGCGGGGCCGAAGTCGAATGGCGCGAGCTTTCTCTCATGCCCGTGAAACTGCGCCGTCCAGCCGCGGGCGTGGAGAAAGTCATACTCGCCCGGCAGCAGCGGCAGTTCCTGCGCGGGCGGCCCCATGCGGCCAAGCAGGCGGAAGCGCTCCTTGTGGCGGGCGAAGCTGCAGCAATGCGCGTCCCCGCACAGCTTCCAGCATTCCGGCTGAAAAACGACATCCAGGGAGTAAACGCGCTCGAAGACGGAGGAAAGCGTGGAAGGCCGGCTCATGCGCCTGCCATACCATGCCGCCGGTGATTTTCAGAAAAAATCGGACGCGGTTTTTCGGCGATGCCGCCCGGAGGCGGGGGCATGGATGGAACTCCCGTTGGAGCCACTTCAGATGCCGCGGTGGTTGACGATCTCGTTGCGCTCGTTGAGCACGATGACTTTCGGCTGGTGCGCGGCCATCTGCTCCGGCGTCACCTGGGCGAAACTCATGATCGTCACGCGGTCGCCGGGTTTGCCGAGGTGCGCGGCGGCGCCGTTGAGCTGGATGGTCCTGCTGCCCGCCGGCGCCTCGATGGCGTAGGTCTCGAAGCGCTTGGCGTTGCTCATGTTCGAGACCAGGATGCGCTCGTAGGGCGCCATGCCGCAGGCGTCCATCAGTTCGATGTCTATGGCCAGACTGCCTTCGTAGTCCACGGAGGCGTCGGTCACCGCGGCGCGGTGGATTTTGGAGAGCAGAAGGGTGCGAAGCATTGGGGGAAGGCGAAAATGAATCGCCCCCGGGAAAAAACAACGCTGGATTTGGCCCGGCCGATCTGCCACCCGCCGGCATGACGGTGCCTGGAAAAACAAAGTGACCACGATGCGCCGCAACCCTGGCTGGATCAGCCCTGGCAATGGATTTTCCGGCTTCCCTGAGCGCGCGGCGGCAAGAAGTCCGGCGGCGGGTCGTATAAGCGTGGAAGTTTGTTCTTGTCTTTGTTAGGCGGGAACCCGTATTTTAAACCGCGCAATCCTCAACCCATCCCACCTCCATGTTCCGCATCCCCGGCGCCCTCGGCAAAGATCTCTGCGACAAAGACCTCGGCATGACCCGCCGCGACATCCTGCGCGTGGGCGGCGCCTCCATGATGGGGCTGACGCTCAACGGCATGTTCCGCGCCCAGGCCGCGTCCGCGAACTCCGCCGCTGCGGGCCGCGCGGGCTGGGGCAAGGCGAAGCATGTGCTCATGATCTACCTCCAGGGCGGTCCCAGCCATCTCGATCTTTGGGATCCGAAGGAGAACGTGCCGGACAAGGTGCGCTCCGCCTTCAAAACCATTCCCACCAAGGTGCCGGGCCATCATTTCACGGAGATCCTGCCCCAGCTGGCGAAGGTGAACGACAAGTTCACCATGATCAATTCGATGAGCTATACGCCCAACGGCTTGTTCAACCACACGGCGGCCATCTACCAGATCATGACCGGCTACACGACCGACAAGGTCAGCCCCTCCGGCCAGCTCGAACCGCCGAACGCCAAGGATTACCCGAACTTCGGCAGCAACATCATCCGCCTCAAGCCGATGGACGAGCCCATGCTGCCTTTCGTCATGATGCCCCGTCCGCTGCAGGAATCCAACGTCGTCGGCAAAGGCGGCACCGCCGGCTTCCTTGGCAAGGCCTATGATCCCTACACGCTCTACCCTGAGGGCGATGACATGGACATGGGCAAGATGGACCGCATCAAGATCGAGGACCTGCAGCTGCGTCCCGACCTCTTCAGCGTCCGCCTCCAGCGCCGCGCCAAGCTGCGCGACGCCATCAACGACCAGATGCCCACCATTGAGGCCGCCGTCAAAGACCTCAGCCTCGACAGCTACTACGACCAGGCCCTCAGCCTCATTGCCAGCGGGCGGGCGCGCGACGCATTCGCCCTGGAGCGCGAGCCTGTGAAGCTGCGCGACCGCTACGGACGCAATACCTTCGGCCAAAGCTGCTTGCTGGCCCGCCGACTCATAGAGGCCGGCACCCGTGTCGTCGAACTTGTCTGGCCCAAAGTCGCCAATTCTGACAACCATTCCTGGGACCACCATGTGGGGCTCACAGACCGCATGAAGACCCGCTCCGGCCCCATGCTTGACCAAGGCCTCAGCGCTCTCTTTGAAGACCTGGACGCCTCCGGCCTGCTTGATGAGACACTTGTCGTCGCTCTCGGCGAGTTTGGACGCAGCCCGGAAAAAGGCGTGTCCACCTCCGGCAATGGCAACAGTGCTGACGGACGCGATCACTGGCCCTACTGCTACACCGCCGTCATCGGTGGCGCAGGCATCAAGCGCGGCTACATTCACGGCAAGTCCGACAAGACAGGCTCAGCGCCCGTCGAGGATCCCGTCCACCCCACCGAGCTGCTCGCCACCATCTATCACGCCGTTGGGATTGACCCGGAAACCATCGTTTACAATCACCTCAACCAGCCGCGCGAGTTGGTGAAGGCCAAGCCTGTGACGAAACTTTTCGCCTGACAGACGCGCGCCTCATGCACGCAGCCGGTCCGAAAAATCCCCTCCACGGTGTCACCCTCGAAATGATGGTGACCCGGCTTCAAGCCCACTACGGCTGGGAGATGCTCGGACGCATGATCAAGATCAACTGTTTCAACTGGCAGCCCAGCATCAAGTCGAGCCTCACCTTCCTCCGGCGCACTCCCTGGGCCAGACAGAAAGTCGAGGAGCTTTATCTCGACACACTGCCTGATTTGAAGGGGGTGGAGCCGGTCACCCAATCAACCGGCGGCATGGAGTCCTGAGCACCAGTTTGTCTAAAAGTCCTCGTTCCGCCATGACTCATCCCGCTGCGCGCCGAAGAGGTCGGTCTGCGGCAGAAGCTGCTCCAGCAAGTTTTCAGGCGGGATGTTTCGCGGCAGTGGCTGATGCCGCGCGGGAACACCCATCGCCAGTGTCCCCGGCGGCACGTCCTTGTTCACCACGGCGCCGGCGGCGATGAAGCTGCCGCGTCCGACGCGCACACCCGGGCAAATCGTGACGCCGCCGCCAATGCAGACGTGGTCCTCAATGGTCGCGCCCTGCACGGTGCCTTCACGCATCGGATATTTGGCATTCAAAAACGTCGTGCCGGGGCCGATGAAGACAAAGTTGCCGATGCTTGTGCGGCTGGGCACATAGACATGCGCCATGATCTTCACGCCATTGCCGATGGTGAGCCGGCCCTCCAGCGTGCATTGGTGATGCACCACGCAGCGGTCGCCGATGACGACCTCCCCGCGGATGAGCACCTGGTGCCCGCATTGAAAGCGGCGGCCGATCCTCGTGTTCGCGTAAATGATGCTGCCGCTGCGGATGATGGCGTGCGCGCCGATGCGCGCGGGCTGCGAGTCTCCGGGGTAGCGGTAGCCGAGGATGACCCCGGCATCCACTTGGGCGTGCGCGCCGATTTCGTGAAAAGGTTCGTCGGGCATGGGCATGGCGGTTTCACTCCTGCCTGGCAAAGCGCCGCAATGTCTCCAATGCCTGCGTGGCGATGACATCCCCGGCGGGCTTGGCGTAGGGCGGGCGGAACTTGCTGTAGCGATAGTTGGCGCTCATGTACTCTGTGTCGCCGGTGTTCGGCCCGTCGGTCAGGTAGCCGTAGGAGATGTTGGTGTAGCCGCAGGGCAGGGCGAGGGGCAGGGGAGACCCCTCGCGGATCTGCCGGCCGATTCCCTGGAAAGGCTCGAAGGGCATGCCGACGATGCCGACATCGCCGACGCGCAGCACCTGGATGTCCACTTCCAAAAACTTCGCCACCGTGTCCGCCCTGCCGGACTGGCGCAGGTCCAGCGCCCAGCGGCTCCAGGGCAGGATCATCTCCACCAGTTTGCCGCGGTAGGCGGGAGTCAGCTCGCGCGGGAAGTTCTGGCCCGCGCACAGGCGCGTGTTTTCATCCCCGGCGTTCGCGCGCGTGATGAAGTCTTCCATCTCGGCGATTTCCGCCTTGAGCACCTCCTCCGAGGGCAGCGGCGCAAGCGGGATGCGCACTTTTTCGATGGCGAAGTCGAGCCCGCCGCGCGCCGAGGGCTTCAGATCCTGCAAGGCCGCGATGTAGCTGTCCGCCAGCATGCGCCCGTATTTTTTCGAAAGCTCCACATCACCCCGCAGCATGCCCTTGGAGTTCACCTCGCCCGCGCAGCCTTGCAGAAAGCTGACGCTCACGGGCCTCTCCGGCGAAAGGTGCCCCGCCATGATCTCGCACGCCACCTGCGGCCAGTCGCCAAAGACGATCGGCTTCTCCGGGTGGTAGCAGGTGCAGGGATGCGCGGTGAAGTGCGTGATGGCCGTGACCACGCCGCCCCGCGCGTTTTTCAGCACCACGATGGGCGCCTGCTCGTCCACGTCGCCTTTAAAGTCCGCGCCCATCAGGTCGCGGTCCTCCTCGCGCATCAGGTAGGTGCTGCCGTCGGCGCGGCGGCCCTTGCGGTTGTAGCTGATGCGGTTCTCCGTGCCCACCGCCCACCACACCGTCACAGGCTGGAGCAGGGCGGGCAGTTGTTTCGCCGTGGCGGCCAGCTTTTGCAGGAACTCCTCCCCGGCGGGCACGAGCTGCGGCGCGGGGATCTCCTCCGGCTTCAGCGAGAGCGTCATCAGCGCCTCCAGGTGGTTGCTCACCAGGTTGAAGTCCGTGTGGTTGTGCGAGACCATGAGCAGCACATTCTCCACCGGCATGGCCAGGGCCTCGGCGGCGGTGCGGCGGATCAGCGGGCTGATGTTCACACCCTTGGGGGAGTTCATGTGCGGTGTGATGAGGCAGACACGCTTGTCTCCTGATTCAAAGAGCGTGACCACTGTGGTCAGCGGCCCCGCCACCTCGCGCACCAGCGCTCCGACCTTGCTCGCGGTAAAGCCGCCCTTTTCCGGCGCCACCCCGAACTCCAGCGCCGCCACCTTCAACTCAGGCGGCTCCGCGAGCACGGGCAGCACGGGGATCAAAGCGGCGGACAAAAGACCAAACGAGCGCGAAATCATGGCGCAGGAAACGCGCCGCCGCCGCCGCTTCGCTCCCGCAATCTCTCTTTTTCTCAGCAGATCCGCCCCCGCACATACGCCTCCGTCCGCGCATCCTCCGGCGTCAGGAACAGCTCCAGCGTCGGCCGGCACTCCACCAGGCGGCCCAGGTAAAAAAACGCCGTCCTGTCCGCCACCCGCCGCGCCTGCTCCATGTTGTGCGTCACGATCACCAGCGTGAACTCCCGCCGCAGCTCGTGCATCAGCTCCTCGATCCGCAGCGTCGCCACCGGGTCCAGCGAGGCGCACGGCTCGTCCATCAGCAAAATCTGCGGCCGGTTCGCGATCGCCCGCGCGATGCACAGCCGCTGCTGCTGCCCGCCCGAGAGGCCCGGCGCGCCCTCGTGCAGGCGGTCCCTCACCTCGTCCCACAGGAAGGCCCCGCGCAGGCTGCGCTCCACCACCTCGTCCAGCGCCGCCTTGTCCTTCTGCCCCGCCACGCGCAGGGGAAAGGCCACATTCTCATAGATGCTCATGGGAAAGGGATTGTACTTCTGGAAGACCATGCCCACCCGCTTGCGCAGCGAGATCACCTCCAGCCCCGGATCGAAAATGCTCCCCCCGTCCACGCGGATGTCCCCCTCGTGGCGGATGTCATCCACCAGGTCGTTCAGGCGGTTCAGGTTCCGCAGCAGCGTCGTCTTCCCGCAGCCCGAGGGGCCTATCAAAGCCGTGATCTCACCGGGGCGGATGTCCATGCAGATGTCATGCAGCACCTGCCTCCGGCCATACCAGAAGGAGAAATGCTCGACTTGGATGGAGGCGGACATGGATTTCTAAAAAGCCGCCGCCTGGAAGCGCGCGCGCAGGCGGGAGCGGATGTGGATGGCCGCCAGGTTCAGCACCACCACCAGCAGGATCAGCAGCAGCGTCGTGGCGAAGACCATGGGGATCGCCGCCTCCGAGTCCGGCGACTGGAAGCCCAGGTCGTAAATGTGGAAGCCCAGGTGCATGAACTTCCGCTCCGCGTGCAGGAACGGCCACTCCAGGTCCACCGGCAGCGTCGGCGCCAGCTTCACCACGCCCGTGATCATCAGCGGCGCCACCTCCCCCGCCCCGCGCGCCATCGCCAGAATGACACCCGTCATCACCCCCGGCAGCGCCCCCGGCAGCGCCACCCGCTGGATCATCTGCCACCTCGACGCCCCGCACGCCAGCGCCGCCTCCCGCACTCCGCGCGGCACCGCCGCCAGCGCCTCCTCCGTGGCCACGATCACCACCGGCAGCGTCATCAGCGCCAGCGTCAGCGACGCCCATAAAATCCCCCCCGTGCCAAAAGTCGGCGCCGGCAGCTTCTCACGGAAAAAGCCCTCGAAATACGGGCAGCGCGCCAGCGCCACCACCACCAGCAGCACCCCTGCCACCCACAGCCCGCCCTCCAGCCGCCGCCACGCCCGCCCATGCTCCGGCCGCCCCGGCACCAGCGCCCGGTGGTGCGCCCCCAGCCAGGCCGCGCCCGTCACCGCGCCCAGCCCGCCCAGCACCGCCGCGCTCCACCACACCGGCGGCAGCGGCTGCTCCGGCCCGCCGTCAATGAAACCACCCGCCCCGTAGACGAAGAAGCCCAGCCCGAACACCCCGAACACGATCGAGGGCACGCCCGCCAGATTGTTCACACAGATGCGTACCACCCGCACCACCAGTCCCTGCCGCGCATACTCCCGCAGGTACACCGCCGCGATGATGCCGAACGGCGTCACCAGCAGCGCCATCAGCAGCGTCATCACGAACGTGCCGAACACCGCCGGAAAAATCCCCCCCTCCGTGTTCGCCTCCCGCGGCTCCTCCGAGAGAAAAGCCCACACCCCGCGCGCGAACACCCCCGCCTTCCCCGCCAGCCCCAGGTCATTCGGCGCGTGCAGGCGCAGCAGGTCCGCCACCTCCAGCACCCGCGCCTCCCCCGAGCCCAGCCGGCACTCCAGCCGCCCCGCCTCCCGGCCCGCGCGCCCCTCCGCCATCCGCGCCGCCA
>DDQZ01000112.1:53828-54034 GCA_002343505.1 Verrucomicrobiaceae bacterium UBA2429
CCGCCATCCGCGCCGCCAGCGTTTTTTCAAAAACCGCCGCCTCCGCCTCCACCCGCGCCCCGTCCGGCCCCACCAGCGCCACGGGAAAAAAAATCGCCTCCCCGCCCTGCCGCCGCTCCGCCACGCGGATGCCGCCCGGCCTTGTCTCCTCCACGATCTCCGCCACATCCACATGGCGGAAGGCCAGCCGGCCCGCCTCCTTGTTC
>DDQZ01000025.1:0-281 GCA_002343505.1 Verrucomicrobiaceae bacterium UBA2429
GGCGAGGGGGGCGGCGTCGGTCTTGGGAGCCTGGGAGAGATCGCGCGCGAGCTGGCCGGCGGCGCGGCTGGCGCGGTTGGTGTCCAGCGCTGCCTCGCGGTTGGTGAGGGGGCTTTGCTCGCGCAGCACGCCCTGGTCCTCAAGCTGGCGCGCGGCCTGGGCGAGTTCTTTTTCGGCGCGTTCGGAGGCGGAGAGATTTTCGCTGTCGAGGCGCGGGCGGGCTTTGGGGTTTTTGGCCTCTGCGATGGCCTGCTTGAGGGCGGTGTCGGCGCTGGCGAGGG
>DDQZ01000025.1:444-9814 GCA_002343505.1 Verrucomicrobiaceae bacterium UBA2429
CGGTGTCGGCGCTGGCGAGGGCGGCGAGGGCGGGGTTTTCCTGTTTGGAGAGGCGGTCGCGCTGCTCGGCGGCGCGGGTGGCGGCGGTTTCGGTGATGGCGGCGAGGGTGTCGGCGGCGCGCTGGAGGCGGGCGCGGTGGTTGTCGGAGGCGCCGTAGAGGTGTTCGGGGCTTTTGGTCTGGTCGGGCTTGTCGAGGCTGGCGGCGAGGTCGCCGGCGGTCTCGGAGAGCTGCTTGCGCAGGTCGTCGGCCTGGCGCTGCTGGCTGCTTTCGAGGACGGGGGAGAGAGCCTCAAGCTCGCGGTGCAGGGCGTCGCCCGAGGCGAGCGCGGCGCGCTGCTGCTCGTGCCATTTCGGACGCTGGGTGGTGTCGCGGTTGGCGGGCAGGGATTGATCCGTGAGCAGGCGCTCCTGGCGGCTGAGCTGGCGGGCGGACTGGGCGGCGATGCGCGCGCCGTCCTCGGCGGCGAAGGCGCGGGCGGCGGCGGCGACGGCCTCGGCGTCGCTGCTGGCGGCGGAGGCCTGGCGGCGGAGTCCGTCGGTGCTTTCGATGTCGCCCTCGGTGAGTTTTTGGAGCTGGTCGAGCGGGGCGTGGCGGAGGTGGGCGAGGCGCTCGCCGAGCAGGCGCATCTCGGCGGCGTCGAGGTGGGTGGGCGCGGTCTGGGCGGCCTGCTTGAGGCGCTCCCAGAGGTCGTCGGCGGTGTCGCGGACGTTTTGCAGCTCGGTCTGCGCGCGGGCGAGGGAGGTTTCGGGCGTTTCCTTGCGCTGCTGGCGGGTGGACTTTTGCACGGACTCCATGGCCTTGCGCAAATCCCGGGTTTTTTCGGACAGCGTGGCGGCCTGCTGGGCCAGGCGGCGTGTCTCGGCGGCCCACTGGCGCTGGAGCGGGTCCACGGTCTGCTCCTGGACGATGACGCGCACCACGGGCGACTCGGCTTTCTGCCCCTTCAAGTCGGTGGCGATGAGTTTCAGCAGCACGGTGTCCCCCGGCGCGACGTGCATCGGGGCGAGCGGCAGCACGGTCTGCACGCTGGTCTCGCGCCCGGATTTGCCGGCCAGCTCGCGCTCCTCCCAGTTCTCGCCATTGACCGCGCGCGCCACGGCGACAGCGGCGAGGCCGACATCATCACTGGCGAAGCCTTGCAGCCGCACGGACTCGTCAGCCAAAAGCGCCACCTGCTCCTGCGGCTCCAGGATTTGCGCGATGGGCGGCAGGTCCGGGATGACGGCGATCTGCCAGGGGGCGGACTCCTCATTGGTAAAACCCGTCTCCACCGCCGTCAGGCCGATCTGCCAGGACTCGTGCCCTGCCTCCAGGCTCCACTCCGCGCCGAGCGCGCCGCCCTCCAGCGCCTGCACCGGCAGCGGCGCGGGGTGCTCCGGATGATCGGGATTGATCTGAAGGCTGCCGTTTTGCACCGGCTGGTTGGCCTTCAAAACAAGCCGCACTTTGGAGCCCTCCAGCGCCTCCAGATCGCCATGATCCTCGGTGACCTGCGCAGGCGGCAGGCCGGTGTAGCCGGGAGGCGTGATCGTTTTGACGAACTCCACCAGCCGCGGCCGCGCGCGCGCGGAAAGCGTGTGCCAGGGGCTGATGGCATCCCCGGCCAGAACGCGGTAACGCGCGTCACTCTGGCCGATGCCGACGCCGCCTTCGTGACGGGTGCCGGCGGTGTGCGGCATGGGCGTGAGGCGGCTTTTGGCGCCCGCGGACTGGCTTTCCAGCATCACCTCGCCGGTGAAGCTCCCGGTGACATCGGCGCTGATGACGACTTCGGAATGAAAGGCTGCCAAAGCGCCGGCGGGCGCCGGCTCGACGATGGTGATGACGGCGCTGGCGGGCCGCTCCAGGTTCGCAAAGGGGATCACCGCGCGCGCCAGGAAGCCCGGCAGATGCAGCGCGGGCACGCAGCTCAGTCCGGCGATGACGAGCGCCAGCGCGCCGAGGCCGAGCGCCCAGCCGCGCAGCGCGCGCAGAGGCAGCAGCGCGCGGGCGTCGAGCTGCCGCGCGGCGGCGGCCACCTCGTCCTGGAGCCGCGCGCGGAACTCCTCCGACTCTCCCTCATGCCCGTGCTCCAGCTCCACAGCGGCGAGCAGGCGCTCGTGCAGGCCGGGGGCGGCGCTTTCCAGCAGGCGGGCCGCGCCGGCATCATCGCGCGCCTCGCGCAGATGGCTCAAAGCCGCCCGCCACGCGGCGAGGCAGGCGCCCGCGTAAGCCGCAAGCATCGTCCAGGGCCGCAGCGCCTCCGGCATGAAACGCGCGCGGTCCAGCAGCGCGGTGAAAAGCGCCGCCGCGAGCACAATGAGCGCGAAGCAGAGCAGCGCGCGCCAGGCGAGCAGGGTGCGGCGGCGGGCGCGGAAAGTTTGAAGGGCCTGGCGGGTGGCAGGGCGGAGACTGGAGTCCATGTGTGAAAAAGTGCCCTGGATGAACGCGCCGGCAAGGCGTGTTATGGCGCGTGAATGCGGGTAAATTTCAAGGGCGGGCCTGCCCCCGGCTCCGTCCCTCCACCGTCAGGACCTGAGAGCAGGACATGACAAAAAAGCGGCGCGAGTGTATTGGAAACCATGCCCGCCACGGTGCCAGCACCCGCCAGTCGAAGCCAGGCGCACAGCTCCCCGCTTGAAAACGGTGAGCTGGTGGCGCTGCCGGAGTTTCTTCGTCGTTTCGAGAAAATGCAGGGGGTGAAAAAAGCGGAACTGATCGAAGGAGTCGTCCACATGCCATCCGCCGTCCGCCTCAACCACTCGCAGCCTGATGGAATCATTCATGGCTGGTTGTTTGCCTACGCCGCCGAGCACGGCCTGGAAATGCTGCCGAACACGACCCTGCTGCTGGACACTGAGAACTGCTTCCAGCCCGACGCCATCCTCTGCGGCACGCCGCGCCGGGGCGGCAGGGTCTGGGTGAACGAGGCGGGTTATCTGTGCGGCTCGCCCGAGATGGTGGTGGAGGTGGCGGCCAGCACCGGTTCGATAGATTTGCGCGACAAACTGCGCGTCTATCGCCGTCTCGAAGTGGCCGAATACCTGGTCTGGCGCACCGAGGACAAGGAGGTGGACTGGTTTCAACTCGAGGCCGGCGCCTACATCCGCATGAAGCCCGACCGCCACGGACGGCTGCGCAGCCGGATTTTTCCAGGCCTGGTGCTCGATGTGGAAGCCGCCCTTCGCGGCGACAAAGCCGCCGTGCTGGCGGCGCTGAAAAAGCGCGGGCGGTGAGCAAAGGCGGGCGCTGGCACGCGCGCGCCGGATTTATGACGGCATCATCACGATTGGTGATGCCCATTCTGGAGTTCTGGAGTGATGGGATTCCAATGCTCCAGCACTCCATGATTCCAATGGCGGATCTCACCCTTTGTGGGCGGATCTCACCCTTTGTGGCGGCGCCTGGCTCAACACCCCGCCTCCAGACTCTCCAAAAACCGGACAAAAAAAGCCGCGCCCGCCTCCAGGTCCGCCGCGCTGATGAACTCGTCCTTCGTGTGCGCCTGGGCGATGCTGCCGGGGCCGATGGCGATGGCCGGGATGCCGGCCGCGGCGAGAAAAGCGGCGTCGCAAAACCAGGGCGCGCCGGCCAGGGGCGCGCCACATTTCACCAGGGCCTGGACAAAGGGGTTCTCCGGATCGGTGTCCAGCGGGTAGGTCTCCGGCAGAGGCAGCACCTCCGCGCCGGGGTCGAGCCTGCGGATGAAATCCGCCAGCAGACGCAGCGCGCCGCCCGCGCGGTTGAGGCCGGGCGTGGTGCGCAGGTCCACGCGCAGCGCGCAGCGGTCCGCCACGATGTTGCTGCGCGCGCCGCCCTGGATCATGCCCAGATTGATGGTGCTGGCGCCGAGCCACTCGTCCACGCCGCCCGCCTCCACCAGCAGCGCGCGGAAGTCCGTGTCCAGCGCATGCACGAGGCGCGCCATTTTCACGATGGCATTCTCCCCGCGCTCCGGCGTGGCCCCGTGCGCCGCCACACCGTGCGTGACCACGTCCGCCCACAGGCAGCCCTTGTGGCGGAAGACGGTGCGCAACTCCGTCGGCTCGCCCACGACAGCGAGCGCGTAGGAGCCGTGATGCCTGGCGAAATGCTGCGAGCCGAGCTGCGCGGACTCCTCCGACATGAAGCCGGCGAAATGCACCTCCACCGGCAGCGCCGGGATGCGCGCGCGCATCTCATGCAGCGCCCACAGCATCGAGGCCATCGGCCCCTTCGTGTCGCTCGCCCCCCGGCCCCACACGCGCCCGTCCCGCAGCTCGCCGCCGAAAGGCTCGATGCTCATGCCGCCCACGCTCACCGTGTCCGTGTGCGGACCGAAGACGATGCGCGGCTTGGCACCGCCGCCGGGGCGGGGCAGGGAAGGGAAGCGCCCGATCACATTCGGCCTGTCAGGCTCCACCTCGTCGAGAAAAGCCTCGGCCCCGCAGCGCTCCAGGAAAGCCGCGATGAAACGAGCGCACTCCGCCTCGCCCGTGCGCGCCGTGCCGGGGTCGCCGTCCGGATTCACCGAGGGAATGCGCACCAGGGCCTGGCAGAGTTCGACGACATTCGCGGGCGGGTTCATGGCGCATGAAGCCACAGCCCGCGCGCCGCGTCCAGACCGGGGTGAATTTTTGGCGTGCATTCACCCCGCGCGTGCGGGTAATCTTCGGTCAAAGCCATGCCGCCCTACGATTTCCAAGCTTTCAGCCGCAGCCACATCGCCGTCCTGGCAGCCTGTCTGGCCGCTCTCGTGCTGCTGGCATTTCTGCGCCGGGTGAATGAAAGCCTGGCCGTGCGCGCCGAGCGCGTGCTGGGCTTCCTGCTCCTGCTCATCTGGCCCCTCACCGTCCTGGCCTACTGGCACACCGGCATCCTCTCCCTCGGCAACGCCCTGCCGCTCCACTACTGCGACATTGCCGGCATCGCCGCCGGGCTGGCGCTGCTCACCCGCCGGCAGACCGCCTGCGAGGTCGTTTACTACCTCGGCCTCGCCGGCACCCTGCAGGGGCTGCTGACACCGAATTTAAAGGCCGACTTCCCCGACCCGCGCTTCCTCGTCTTCTTTCTCCTCCACGGCGGCGTCGTCGTCACCGCCCTCCACGTCGTCACCAGCATGGGGCGCGCCCCGCGGCCCGGCGCGCTGCGGCGCATGCTCGCCTTCACCCTCGGCTACGCCGCCCTCACCGGCCTCATCAACACCGCCCTCGGCACCAACTACGCCTTCCTCTGCCGCAAGCCCGAGCAGGCCAGCCTCATGGACCACCTCGGCCCCTGGCCCTGGTACATCGGCAGCCTTGTCCTTCTCGCCTTCGTCCTTTACAGCCTCCTGCATCTGCCCTTCCACCTCGCCCGCCGCAAGGCCGCCCCGGACGGGGACGCAGCCGCCTGATGGCAGCGGCAAACCGGGCCGGTCATGAGCCGGCTTCCCTTTTCCGTCTCTCGCACCACCTGTAAACACTCGGAAAACGCGCGGCAATAAGCCCGCCGGCACCCGTCAGGGCAAAGGCCACGAAGAATTCCAACTGGTCAGCCAGGACAAGCTCATGGTGAAGCTCGCGGCTGGCGGCCTGCAGGATGGGCATGATGCCCGCCGCCGCCCGCGAGATGCCCCAGCACATGAGCAGGATGCCGGTGAGAAAGATCATGATCTCACCCCAGGCCACCTTTTCGCAAGTGTCCTCGCGTGTTTCGACAGGCAGGCCCGATCTCATGGCAAGCCTGCAAATGCCCGGAGCCGCGAACCATGTGAGAACCACCAAGCCCAGGTAAACTGCCAAAGACGGCAGATAGAGCGCCCACACACTCGGATAATGTGCATGACACGCTCTAACGATAACCAGTGATAAGGGCGCAATGGGTGTCCTTGAGTTTGCCGCTTTCCTCCATCCGCACCGTGGCGACATAAACGCCGGTCTTTTTGGGTTTGAAGAAAAGCAGGAAACCCCAGCCTTCGAGCACGGGCTGGATTTCGCCGACAGGCTTGCCATCAAGATCGAGCACCTCGCCCTTCACATGGATGCCTGATTTGCGCGGCACGGCCACGGCCACGCAGTACTCGTTGCCCTTGAACATCTGCATGCGCACGGCTTTTCCGAAATCCTTCGATAGAGGAGCCACCCATGTCTCGGCCCGGAAGGTGAAGCCCTGCTTTTCCTGGTCATTGACCAAAGCCAGGGCGGCGGACTCGGCGTCATCCGCCTCACCGGCGGACAGAGGCGCGAAGAAGGCCAGAAGCATCAGTGCCGAGATCAGAAGGGAAGGTCGGGGGAGGAAAAACATGGCGGCGTTTGGCAGGAAACAAGCTGTACGTCGAACATAGGCATTGCATCATCAAAAAGCCAAGATTCTGTGTGCTTTGTATTGAAATGCCCTCAGTTTGTCCTCCGTTGGCTTTCACAATCCCGCAAACATTACGCACGCATGCCCACTCTCGTTTTTCACCTGGATGACGGCTCTGTTTTGACCCACGAATTGGAAGACGGGGTGACGACGCTCGGCAGGCATCCTGACAGTGTGGTGGTTCTGGAGTTTCCGTCGGTTTCCGCCCACCATGCGATCATCGAGATGGGCGAAGGGGGCTGCTTTGTCTCGGACCAAAAGTCGAGCAACGGCACTCGGGTAAACGGCGTGGTCATTGAGGAGTCCAGGCTCAAGGAAGGCGACAGGGTGGCTTTTGGCGATGTGCAGGCGGTTTTTTATCAAGGTGCGCCCCCCGAAATGGTGGAAGCGCCCGAGCCGGAAGTAATATATGTGCCCGCCCCTGAGGTGCCGGCCCCGGAATCTCCGCCGCCCATGCCGCAGCGGAATTACCGGCAGCCAAAACCGCGCAGGAACCCCAAGGTCAAGGTCACCTCCTATCCTGACACCTCCGACAGCGGGTGTGCCACCGCGGTGATCGTCATCGCACTGTTTGTGACCGCCTTCATCATCGGACTGGCCATGCGGCATTCCAAGGAGACTGGTGGAAACTTCATCACTGACATGCTCGACAAAATCAGTGGCGCCGTGCCAAAGATCACCATCGAGAAAAAGGTGGACGAGCCATGAGGCGGCGCGCATTTCTCGGCACCACCCTCGCGGCAGCCTCCATGACTGGCAGGGGACTAGCGGATGAAGCCCGCCTGCGCGTGGCGGTGATCGGCCATACCGGAAGGGGTAATTTCGGGCACGGACTGGACACAATGTGGAAAGATGTGCCGGGAGTGACGGTGGTCGCCGTGGCGGATGCGGATGTCAAAGGACTGGCCGCCGCGCAGGCGAAGTTGGAGACCGGCCGGGGCTTCACCGACTACCGCCGGATGCTCGCGGAGACCAAGCCGGACATCGTGGCCATTGGTCCCAGGCATATTGACCAGCATCACACCATGAGCCTGGCCTCCATTGAGGCCGGCGCTCGCGGCATCTATATGGAGAAGCCCTTTTGCCGCACACTGCGTGAGGCAGATGAAATCGTCGCCGCTTGTGCGCGCTCCGGCGCCAAGTTGGCCCTGGCTCACCGCAATCGCTACCACCCCGTATTGCCGGTCCTGGCAGATTTGTTGCGGCAGGGAAAAATCGGACGTGTGCTAGAATACCGGGCGCGGGGCAAGGAGGACGCGCGCGGCGGACCGTTGGATCTTTGGGTTCTTGGCTGCCACCTGTTCAATCTCATCCATTTCTTTGCAGGCGAGGCCAGAACATGCTCCGCCACTGTGCTGCAGGAAGGCAGACCCGTAACCGCCGCGGATCTTTCCGAGGGTGCCGAGGGAGTCGGGCCGCTCGCTGGCAACGAAGTCCATGCGCGTTTCGAGATGGCCGACGGCCTGCCGGCGTTTTTTGATTCGGTGCAAAATGCCGGCGTGCGCGACACCGGCTTCGGTGTGCAGATCATCGGCACCGAGGGCGTGCTCGATCTGCGCGTGGATGCCGAGCCGCTCGCGCATTGGCGGGCGGGCAGCCCCTTCCGTCCCATTGCCAGTTCCTCCGCAGGCTGGATTCCTGTTACCAGCGGCGGTCCGGGAGTGCCTGAGCCTGTCAAAGATATTCGCAAGCAGGTAGGCGGCCACCTAGCCCCGGCTCTCGACCTCATTGCAGCGATACAAGAGGGCAGGGAACCGCTCTGCTCCGCCGCCGATGGCAGACATGCGCTGGAGATGACCGCCGGCGTTTTCGAATCGCACCGTCAGAAAGGGGCGCGCATTTCCCTGCCTCTCAAAGAGCGCGAACATCCCTGGATGCGTCTCTGAACCGCCGTTCTACTCGCGCCAGACACCGGCTGCGCGCAGCACTGTCTCATGCACCGCGATGTCGTGGACCGCATCCCAGGCCAGGGGCTTTTTCCCGGCGACAACCTCCGCCAAATCTACAAACTCGCGATCATATCTGCCTTTGGGTATCTCAATTTCAATCGATTGATGGCCTTTTCGATAATTTCCGCGCGCCTTGCTTAATGACAGATTGATCCGTCCTGACTCCAGGGGAACAATCTCAAGGGTGCCTTCCGTGCCCGTGACATTGAAGCGGCGCCTGGGACCACCAAAAGGGTCGGCATGATTGCAACGTATGACCGCTGTGGCGTGAGGATAGACGAGCACGGCGGTCTGATTGTCCTTGGTTCCATCGTCTCCAACAGGAGTGGAAAAAGCGCGAACCTCACGAGGCTTGCCCAGAATCGTCACCGCAGCGTCAATCACATGGCAGGCAAGTTCGAACATGCCGCCTCCTTCAAGCGCTGCCAGAGTTTTGCGGGTGCCAGGGTCGGCGAGCTTGCCCATCGCGGCATCAATTTCCGTGATCTCACCCAACCACCCTTCCTTAACTGACTGAAAAAGAAGCTCAAAAGCAGGATTATAACGCAGCATATAGCCCATCTGAACTACGAGTCCCAATCGCTCAGCCTCTAAACGCATGGCCTTAAAATCGGCATGATCCAGTGCTCCAGGCTTGTCCAGGTGAACATTTTTTCCGGCTCGCAAGCAGTTCAGGGCCGTTGTGCAAGAATCCTCGATTCGGGTCTCCACGACGACTGTCGTCAAATCACTCTGATTCAAAATTTCGGCTTCACTCAGAAATGGAAGTTCTGCATATGCTGACGATTTTTCCGCCAAACGACGCAGCTCCGGGTCAGTTTCGCTCACGCCTAGCACTTCCCAAAGTTCCGGAAGCGCTCGCATGGCTGACATTTTGCCGGAGGCGTGTGCATGCGCAGTCCCAATTTGTGCGATTTTCCGAGGCCGGTCTGAATTGGCAGATGCCATAGACTGCGACCGACTCATTGTCAGATTGACAGACAGCATGGCCAGGGAGGATGAAAGCACACGACGACGGAGCATTTAATCCAAACGGTTTCTGAATGCAAACTTGTCCAAAGATGAGTTCAAAAGAATCTGCCCCAGCCATTCCATTGTAAGCGTCATCCGAGACAC
>DDQZ01000060.1:0-3856 GCA_002343505.1 Verrucomicrobiaceae bacterium UBA2429
ATGATCCTCCGCGCGAAGTTTTTTTTGACCGGGGATGAACGGCACTCAGTTAAGGCGCTGAATCGTGGCGGAATGACGATTCGTAGGCCGGGTGTGGCTTTAGCCCGCCCGGCTGTGCGCGCACCTCCGGCATGGCATTCACACGCCAAAAGCCGGGCGGTCCGGCGGTGAGGGCTTGTTGAATTCAGCGGCGCGATTCTTCGCCGGACACACCCGGCCTACGGGAAAACTGCCAGGCATGAATGGCCAGTCAAGGCGCTGAATCGTGGCGGAATGACGATTCGCAGGCCGGGTGTGGCTTTATGCCGTGCGTCACCATGAATGGTGATTTCCAGCAGATTCAAGGAGGCCGGCAGATTTCTCTTTCTCATCCTTATCTGCGGGACTCCCTGAATCTGTGGGAGAAAACCCAATTCACAAAAGGTGATGACCTTCAGTATAGCCCGCCCGGCTGTGCCCGCACCTCCGGCATGGGATTCACACGCCAAAAGCCGGGCGGTCCGGCGGTGAGGGCTTGTTGAATTCAGCGGCGCGATTCTTCGCCGGACACACCCGGCCCACGGCACCGCCCCTTGTCTTAACCTTAACGATGCAGTTGAACCACGAATGGACACCAATGGTCACGAATCCATGCGGGGAAGATAGGGATGGGGGGCGTCACCCAAGGGTGATCTCCCGGCGCTTCAGCTCACCGGACATGATGCCGCCAAAATTCGTGCTCATTCGTGTCCATTCGTGGTTTTCCAGCGCATGAACACGGCTAAGCCGTAACGATGCAGTTGAACCACGAATGGACACCAATGGTCACGAATCCATGCGGGGAAGATAGGAATGAGGGGCATCACCCAGGGGTCATCTCCCGGCGCTTCAGCTCACCGGACATGATACCGCCAAAATTCGTGCTCATTCGTGTCCATTCGTGGTTTTCCATCGCATGAACACGGCTAAGCCGCGCCGCGGATGACGGCAGGGCTCCAGTTGCTGCGGCCTGGCGAGCCGATGGCGCAGACGCGGAAGGCGTATTTGAATCCCGGCTCCAGGCTCACCAGCCAGCGCGTGCGCGTGTCGCACTCCAGCGTGCGCCAGGTTTTCTCCACCTCCGCGGGGTCCTCCGCATCCGCCGGCACGCGCCGGTATTGCAGCTCATAGACCCGCGCGTGCCGCACCCCTTTGCAGGCGATGCGCATCTGCCCGGGATTCGCCGTCAGGGTCGTGCGCAGGTTGCCCGGCGTGTCCAGGTGGCCGACCCTGCCGCGCGCCTTGCGCACCCCCAGCCCGGCGCTCGTGATCACCGCCTTGCTGCCCTTGCTGGCGCTTTGCACATAGGCGGCGCGGGAGCGCATCCGGTTCAGCAGCCTGGCGCGCCGCGTCTTTTTGCGCGTGAGTGCCGACCTCAGGGCAGTCATCAGCGACTGCACCTCCAGCACCGACTCATGGAGCGCCGCCGCGTCCGCCTCCAGCGTTTCCTGCGGCGGCTGGGGGTCGGGCAGCGCGGGGTTGTCCTCGGTCATTTTGAGGTGATTGCGCACGAACTCCAGAAGCGCCAGGTCACTCATCCGGTCCATGCCCGTCTTGACCACCCCCCGGTCATCCTGGCGCATCATGGCGGCGACGGGCGCGGGAGCCGGCGCGGCTGGATTCATGGGCGAGAAGTCCAGGGCCAGTTCCAGCCCGGCATCGTGCGAAGCGGGGGCGGGTTGGGTCAGAGTGGTTTTCATGGCGGTTGAACGGGATGAAGGTTGGCGCCAAGCAAGCCGCCGCTGGCTGGAATGGACTCACCCAGGCGGGGATCGCGGGCACTTGCGTGAGGCTGTCGTCTGGAAAATATCACACATGCCGGGCATCCGGCAAGCCGTCATTCACTCTTTGGCGTTCTGCCCTGGCTTTTCCAAAATCCAAGCTGGCAATTGAAAAATCCCAATCGTTTTTCACTAAGTGCTGACTGGCAGTGCTTGGTAGCTAGCGCATTTTTGCCAATTTTTGTTTCACAATGATTCGTATTTGACTGGCATTTTATTTTGGTTGACTGCTTTTTGACTAATGTCAGTCAACTTCTATGCCAAATATGTCTGCTTCTGATGACTAGCAAACAACATGCCGCCATAAACAGTCAGCATCCGGCAAAATGCCATTTGATTTGAATCTGCCCAAGCCAGCTTTTGCCGCCAATCCGCTTGCTTTGACAGCGGCTACTCTCGCTTTGCTGTCAGATACGCCTGCTTTTGGGGCGCATAGGCTGCTTTGGCGGCCCGCCGCGCTGGCTTTGAGGCTGCCGGGCTGGCTTTCGCCAGAATGAGCCGGCATCACTGCCGCCTGCCCGGGAAATCCCGGAACTGGGGCGTGCAACCGCGCTTCCTGCCCTGGCTTTCCGGCCACCCCAGGCCACCCTGCCTGCGGCTGCGCATTAAAACCCCGGCCCTTGCACAGAATCATGCGGGGGAGGGACATGATTCCCACTTTTTCCATAAAAACTGTGCCCGCATGGGCGGGAGACTACAGCCCGTCCAGCGGGCTGCGCGTGCCCGTCCCGCCGCCCTCCATCACATGGGTGTAAATCTGCGTCGTCTCCACACTCTTGTGGCCCAGCAGGTCCTGGACGGTGCGGATGTCCGTTCCCGTCTCCAGCAGATGCGTGGCAAAGCTGTGCCGCAGCGTGTGGCAGCCCGCCTTTTTCGCGATCCCCGCCCGCGCGCAGGCCACCCGCACCGCCTGGCTCAGCGCGTTTTCATGCAGGTGATGGCGCCGCCGCACCCCCGTCTCCGGGTCGGTGCCGATTTGCTTGGAGGGGAAAAACCACTGCCAGGCCAGTTCCCTGCCCGCATTGGGATGCTTCACCGCCAGCGCCTCCGGCAGCCACACACCCGGCAGGTCCGCCGCCCGGTCCGCCTCCCACAGCACCTCCAGCCGCTCCCGGTGCTCCGCCAGCCGCGCCTTCAGACTTTGCGGCAGCATCACCTGCCGGTCCTTGCCGCCCTTGCCATCCCGCACCAGCACCACGTTGCGGTCAAAGTCCACGTCCTTCACCCGCAGCCGCACGCACTCCATGAGCCTCAACCCGGTGCCGTACATCAGCGCCAGCATCAGCCCGGTCGTCCCCTCCGCCGCCGCCAGCAGCCGCCGCGCCTCATCCCGGCTCAGCACCACCGGCAGGTGCCGGCCCGGCTTGGCCCGCGCCGCGTCCAGCCCCTCCACCTCCGCCCCCATCACCTGCCCGGTTAGCCAGATCAGCGCGCTCAGCGCCTGGTTTTGCGTGGCCGCGCTCACCTTGCGCTCCAGCGCCAGCCAGGTCAGAAAGGCCTGCACCGTCTCCCCCGCCGCCTCCGGCTTCTCCCGCGCCCGCGCCCAGGCCAGGTAGCGGCGCATCCAGCCCAGATACGTCTCCACCGTCCTGCGCGCCATCCGCCGCACCCGCATCGCCCCCTCCGCCCGGCGCAGCAGCGCCTCCGCGCCTTCCCCGCCCTCCTGCGCGCCGCGCCTCGCCGCGTCATCCGGTGAACCGGCGCCATCCGTGGTTCCTGCCATGCGGGCTGAATCCGGGATTTCCGCGCCATCCGCCGCCTCCTGGATCGTCCGCGCCCGGAAGCGCACCTCCACTTTCCCAGACTCATCCGGCGGCAGTATGGCCCAGTTTTCGATGCCCTTTTTGAAGCACCGCAGCGCCTCGCGCGCCTGCTCTTTCCGCCATTCTTCCGGCGGCGGGTCATTGGCGTTCAAAAAACGCCCGTAGCCTGCCAGCGCCTCCATCAGTGCGGTGCCAGCCGGCAGTCCCTGGCAGAAATTCAGAAACTTCCGCATCTCCCAGCCCCACCAGCCCAGCCGCGCCTCGCTGGCCGCCGACTCCGGCGCCATCCCCGCC
>DDQZ01000060.1:3966-17421 GCA_002343505.1 Verrucomicrobiaceae bacterium UBA2429
GCCGACTCCGGCGCCATCCCCGCCGCCTCCGCCACCCGCCGCACCCAGGGTTTGACTTCCGGACTCGTTTTTGCTGTCATGGACATATAAAGAAAAATTTCATGAAATTGAGCCGCCGCGCCAAATCACAACTTCGAAATGCCGCTCTCCATTTATGGACGAATTTTCCACCGCTTCAACACAGAACTATTGACGAATCCCGCTCGCCGATGCATTCGTGTGTCTAAACAACGTTGGGTAAAAATATGACAGCCTCTGAATCAGTCCTCGAACTGGAGAGTCACTTGGGATTGCGCTTGCCCGAGGAATTCCGTTTGTGGTTGCTTGACCCAGAAGCACTGTATCCGGTTCCATCTGATGTCAACATTCCGGACGAGAGCCCCTGGATTGACGAGGTCAGTATGCTTTTAGGAGCGGAACAGATTTTAGCCGACTCCCTGCAGCAGAAAGAATTACTGGAGGCAGGCGTTAAGGACTTTCCGAGCAAGACATTACGAATTGGTGACAACGAGATGGGCGATCACTACCTTCTGTCTCTCCGTCCAAATGATTTCGGCAGCGTTTACTTCTACTTTCACGAGACGGCGAATCCAGAGGAAGATGACGACTCTGGCATTTACACTCTTTCCGATTCATTCATGTCGTGGTTGAGCACGCTATCCCGCAAGGAGCCCGATCCAAGTATTCCAGATTGGAATCGGATTCGCGAGGAGCAACTACAGAAGATACTCTCCAAACCCAGTAAACGCTGGTGGCAGGTCTGGAAATGAATCCAGAAGCCCAACAAGACGCGCCATGACAACCCCTACCAGCCGCTCACTTTCGATGATTTTACGAATTTATAACCCGCACCGCGTGATCGACGTTCGCCCTCGCTGGTAGGGGTGCATGCGCTTTACGTTCGACAAAACAATGAAAACTCTGTCTCCGCTGTTTGTGCTAATCCAGTTTCTCCTTGCCACTCATACTATCGCTTCGGACTACCTCGGCGAATTTGAGCGGCTAAAGAATTCTGCGAATGACAAAGAGATTCGAGCTTTCTTAACGAAGAGCGCGGAAACGGAGAAGACAAACCCCGATTACTACGCAACAGCGGGCAATTATTGGTGGCAGCTATCCCAATCTGTGAGCATTACTACCAAGCCGACGGAAGGGGACGATCTTTCGGTTCGTGACCAGAAGTCAGGAAAGGAGGTTGGAAGCATAAGCACTTTGGGGCAGACGAACCCTGAAATCCCGAAGAGAGCACTCAATATACTGTCGGAGGGCGTGCGTCGTTTCCCGGAGCGGGCAGATATCGCGCTCGGCCTCGCCCACGTCCAGCAAAAGATGGGGTCGCAGTCGGAGTGTGTCCAAACGCTCCTCAAGCTCTTGGCGTTTGCAAGAAAGAACCCTGAGTTACTTCGATGGAAAAAGAACGATCGATTGCCTGCAGAGGCGAGTAAGTTTATCCCCGAGGCAATTCAGGGCTACTCTGCGAAGCTTTATCAATCAGGGTCAGCGGAGAGTGACGCACTCTGCGCGAGTTTGTGCGACGCGACAATTGAGGTATTTCCCGATCACCCATTTGCTTACAATATCAAGGCTGCTCTTGCGTCAGCTGCTGGAAAGCAAGATGATGCACTTGGACTCCTTAAAACTGCACACTTAAAAGCCCCTAATGACCCGCTAATTCTCTTGAACTTGGGTGACGCTTACATGAAGGCCAATCAGCACACCAAGGCGAAGGATTCCTACGGCGACGTGTTGAAACTCAAAGACATTGATGAGTCACTGAAGGAACAAGCTCGTGACGCAATCCAGAATGTCGAACAAGACGGTGGTGGACAACCGGCTACCCGCCACGAGTCGAAATGACCTCCTTTACTACAACCCTTAACCCTGTTGCGGAGTGGCGCTCCCGGTAGCCGGTGCCACACCTCGACGTTCGCTGAAAAAATAGCCCATGCTTGACCTCACAGATCCAACTTGGGACCGATTAGAGGGCGGATACCGCCGACCCTACAACCCCGTTTCTGCACTGCGTAGGCTTGAAGCCGTAGCGAATCCCAAAGAGGAATCCGAAGCATACAAGGAACTCTGGGATGAATTACACCACCAAGGAGATCTGGGGACATGCTCCTATGCCTGCGTTCCGCATCTGATCCGGATCGCAGAGGGGCGGCCGCCGATGACATTCGATTTCTTTGCCCTGATCACAGTGATCGAGATCGAGCGTCATGAGCGCCACAACCCGAAAATCCCGCGCGACATGGAATCAGCCTATTTGCAGGCGTTGGAGAAGATTCCGGCTCTCATTGCGCAAGCATCACCTCGCAAGTGGGATGAGATTATGATTAGTTCCGTTTGCGCTGCGCTCGCTGCTTCGAAGGGCAACAGATTGCTGGCACGTGCTTTTCTTGAGATGAACGAGCTCAATGCCAAGGCATTCCTTCGAGAGGAGACCGGCTACGAACCATAAACCAACAGCGAACAAGGCGTCGCTCTCAACACCTGCCCCGCCGCGAGTAAAACCAGCCATGACCATTCAACCATCAACCCACAGTCGAATCCTCGCCCTCGGGCAGGTGTGAGAGGACTTCGACGTTAGGCGCTTCTGCGCGCACTCTATGAACCGAGCCATTCTCTTTCTTCTTGCACTACTGCCCCTCGCATCACGCGCGGCCTGGCCTGGTGGCGACTATCCCGAGGTTCGCGCCTTCGCCTACAACCTCAAGGGCGACGGGCAGCAAGCCATCATCGAGAACGGCAAACTCAGTAAGACCGCAACCAGCAAGACCGGCGTCCTCTTAACGCCCAAACAGGTGCGACGCCTTATCGCTGCTGTCACCGGCAAGCATCCCGAGCATCCTCACGCAGCTTGCTTCATCCCCCGCCACGCATTCGTCTTCTACGACGCAGCACACACGCCCCGTGCATGGCTGGAGGTCTGTTTCGAGTGCCTCAACAACAGAAGCACACCCGAAGGCATTTCCGGCGACGTCGATTTTCCTGCTTTGGCCGAGCTTTGTGCGGAGCTTGGCCTGCCTTCCAGCCCCGGGCGCGACTTCCGCAAAGGCTTCAACGACTTCAGACGCGAGATGAACACACCCCAGACAGGCGGGAGCATTCCCGGACTCGAACCCATACCAAAGCCCAAATGAACGAAGCGCCTAACCATGCGCTGCAGCGAACCGCTCCGCACGTCACGGCGGCTGCTTCCGGCCTCCGCCTTTCCCCCACCATGCAGCCGCCGCGCCGTGCTCCGCGGTCGCTGAGCTTGCCGCTGAGGTGATCGGTCAAGGGATTTTGGCGGATTTTTTCACATCGTTTTGGGGTTGGGTTGGGCGCTCGTGACGCGGGTGATCCTGGCGGCTTTGGCGGGCTTTGATTTGGGTGTCTTTGGCTGGGCTTGCAGCACTTCGATGCGGGCGATGAGCGGGCTGCCTTGGCGGCGTAGTGCTGCGAGATACTTCGCCTCGTCATACTCGGTCTTGTCCTTCCAGCAGCGGTAGAGGATGCGTTGCCACTTGTAGGCCAGGGCGCGCACGGCGCTGTGATGCATCTTGCCTGCCTCGATCTGGCTCTGGTAGTAGGCTTTGGCCCACAGGCTGCGCGGGATCGTTTCGCCAGCCCATTCGACGAAAGTCTGCCGCTCGAACTGCGGGCAGACGATACGGCGCACGGTGACGCTCTTCTTGCCGCTTTGCCTGCGGATGGGCGCGATGCCGCTGCGGGCTTGGAGCGCGGGGGCGCCGGCATAGGTGCTGCGGTCCTGACCCATGACTCCGGCCAGACGTGGGGCGAATGTGGGACCTGCGCCAGGCAGCGAGTCATACACGGCGCGGTCAGGATGGTTGGCGTAGAGTTTGGCGATCTCCTCCTCGTAATCGGCGATGTGGCGGGTGAGCACGGCGATCTGCTCGGCGAGGCGCAGCACTTTGCGCCGGGCGCTTGAGAGCAAGCAGTCATCGTGGGTGATGGGCTCGGCGGCTTGGATCAAAGCGATGCGCGCGGTGATGAGGTCGGCGCGGTTGCTGCCGTGGGCGTAGTAGAATTTGCGGATGGTGTCGGGCTTGGCGGCTTGCAGTTCTTTGAGCGTGGGCCAGCGTTTGAGGAAGTCGGTGTTCATGCTGCGCCAGAGATCGGCGCTGAGGAGTTTGAGAGCCTGCGGATAGGCTTCCTTCAAAACAGCGATGAGGGCATTGGTCAGCGCGGTGCGTTCATCGACGGCCTGGCGGCGGTCCTCGGTGAGGCGGCGCAGCAAGCGGGTGGCTTCGTCGCCAGGGCGGTGCAGCCAGCGAATGAGCTTGTCCTCGTGATGGCGCAGCACGTCGGCGATGGCGGTGGCATCGCGCAGGTCGGTCTTATCATTACTGGGAGTGAAGGCTCTGCGCATGGCCGTGGGTGTGCTGGGGTTGAGCGCGTAGAGGCGCACACGACCGGTAAGGACATGTCTGTGAAAGAAGCCCAGGAGCTGGCGGCAGGGCTGCTCGAAGGCGATGACACGGGTGGTGCCGGATTCGAGTAGAGGCCAGGAGGCGAGCCATTGCTGGAGGGCTTCGGGTGTGTTGGCGACTTGATAATCGCTGGCCTCAGAGCCATCGCGGCGGCACTGGCGCACGTCGAGCCGGGTGTCGCTGCGGTCGATGCCGAGGATCCAGTCGCGCGGGTGGGCTGGAAGCGCGGTGGTGGTGGTGGGTTGCTTTCGTGGGAATGTGGTTATGGATGAGGTGGTCATGTGCAGGGTGTGTGTTTCGCGTTTTGACGAATCGACTGACGCAAGTCAGCGGCACCCTGTGCATGACTCCCATGCTGCGATTCCAATACAGCGGTGCTCTGCCCACTTGGGCAGGCACGGCCGCTGAGCAGTCGTCAGGCGGGAGTGCGCCGCCCGGCCCCCGAGGCAAGCTCAAAGTCGTCACCAGATGTGGAAGCCTGGAGCAGATGGGTCATTACAGGGGTGGCCGGACGGGCACGATGGATGCCTCGACGGGTAGCCGAGGAAAGGGTTGTCAACAATGGCAGTTGCGGGCGGCGCAGAGTTGTTCACATTGGCGGGCGGCTGGGGCTTGTGAGTCGGCCCCTCCCTCCAACATGAACAACTCTGGCTCTCCTGTATTGGGTCGTCGTCGTCGGTCGTCGTTCTGCAAACTAACCGACGCTCGCCGCGCTTGACCAACTCCAAAGAGACCTTGGGCCGCAGTCATCGGTTGAGCATTCAGCATTGGGAACTCAGATGCCAGAACTCAACTCAGATGCCATTTAGGACCGCGCTTGTTTTCGGTTTGGGCTTCCGCCATTCCCAGGGCGGGACGGGCGCGGGGTCAATGCCTCTGGAGGATGGCGGGCAGGGTCGAAGGATGATCCGCGCAATGCGCGGCGCATCCAGCCACCATGCGCGGCGGCTGAAGCCTGGTCACCAACGGGGGTGGGGAAGATGGAGAGGCCATGAGAGGGAGGATGACCACTGGTCTGGCGCGCTGGCTTTTATTTCCCGAAGAAAAGCGATCCCATCAGAACGGGCGGGAAATGCCGGGAAGATTTTTTTGCGAAGGCAAAGGCGACGGTGTGTTTTCATCCACTTGCTTCCACCCGGGGACAGGCAACCGCCTCTTTGCGCAGTCAGCAAGCCTGCGCCCCAATATTCCGAGTTTTAAGGAGTCCCCCCCTCTGGACATGGCAAAAGGCCGTCCTCCTTGAAGAGGAGGGCCTTTGATCCGGGGGGCTGATGCGCGCGTCAGGGCAGCGTGTGCAATGGCACGCCCAGGCTGACCGCGCCGCTTGCCGGGTTGGTGTCGCCGGGGATGTTGCTGATGAAGTGGCCGTAGCCGCCTTTGTTGGCGCCTTTGAGCAGCAGGATGCCGGCATGGGCGGGCTGCTTGGTGTCAAGCGGCAACCAGTTCGGGGTGAAGGCTCCGGTGAAGATGCCGGTCTTGGCGGAGATCATGGCTTTGATGCTCTTGTCGCCAGTGATGGCGGGGGTGGTGGTGTTCACCGCGATGTTGACCACTTTCTCAAGGTTCGCCGCCAGCTTGCCACCGGAGAAGACAAAGGAGGAGTTGCCAATGGGGGAGGGACTGCCGAGTCCGAGGGAGGATTCGATGTCGCTGGTGGCAAAGAGGGCGCCAAAGGCATCCACGGTGATGCCTTCCGGCCAGCCGTCGGTATAGAGCTGGGTGGCAAGGGTGGCTGTCTCTGTGACGGCGGGGCGAAACCACACAAGGTCCTGACCGCTGACATCGGTGTCCGCAGGGGCTGTGTCGAAGGCGAGCACGCCGCCGAAGGTGGCGTTCTTTGTGGCGGCGCCGGGAGTCAGGAGCTGGGCAAAGACAGGGCTGGTGTGGCCCGCGACCAGGGCCGAGGCGCCGGTGACCTTGGTTTTGTCCGCCAGGACGCCGGCGAACTTGAAGGTGCCGTCCACCGCGAGTGTGAGGGAGGTGTAGCCGTCTCCCTGCGGATAGGTGTCGCTGTCCCTGGGCGGGGTCTGGGCTTTGGATTCCAGCACCACCGTGTAGTAGCCCTGGTTGACCGGGTCTCCCGCCTTGGCCGGACGGTTCAGAAGGGGGGAGCCCGCCAGCGTGGAGGTCTTGCTGTAGATGGCGGGGAAAATGTCACCGCTGCTCCCGTCACTGCCGTTCACCAGCACGGCCTCCAGCTTGCCGGACGCGAAGGTCAGGCTCAGCTCCTTGCCGCCGTCGAACACGAGGGTGTCGAGAAGCGCCCCGGCGACGTTGAACCAGACGCTGCCGTTGCCAAAGACCACGGCGGCGAATCCGGTCGTTTTGCCGTCGAGCAGGATTTTGCCGCTGAAGCCGCCTTTGCCGGTGGTCAGCGCGCCGGTCAGGAAGCCGAAGGTGGTGTTGCCGAGGGCGGTGCCGCTTTCGGGAGTCAGGAGGCCGTAAAACACCGGCTTGTCTCCCAGGCCGAGGAAGGGGTTCGGCAGAAAGTGGGCGGTGATGGCGGGCACGTTGGAGGCGGGCATCACAAACGAGAGCCTGTCGCCATGGATCATCGCCCCCGCGGGAGCGCCGCTCCAGTGGCTGAAGACAAATCCGGAAAGCGGCTTGGCCTGGAGCAGAATGGAAGTGCCGGGCAGCACGGAGAGCGTCTGCGCGGCGTCATACTTGGGCGCGGGCGCGGTGGCGTCCGCTTTCGGAGTGGCATAGAGGGCGATGCTGCCGGCGCTGGTGTCGGGGCTGCCGGAGAGAGTGCGCGCCAGGGCAAGCTCGTAGCGGCGTGAAAAGTCAATGACGCGGGTGAGTGAAGTGGAGTTGCCTTTCAGGTCGTAGGCTGTGAAAACGACCGTGTTGATACCCTCGTCCGGCTCAATGGCTGCCGTGAAGGGCACGGAGGTCGGTTTGCTGGAGGCGCCAAGCGTTGCGAGGATCGGATCTCCGCCGTTCACAGTGATTTCAACGCGGTCAATGCCCAGCGCGTCGCCGGCCGTGCCGGAGAGCTGGTACGGCCACTGCACGCTCGTAACGAGGCTCGTCGCCGGAGCGCGCGGAGCGGCGGGAGTTTTGACCGTGATCTTCGGCGCTGTGACATCGGCGGTCAGAATGCGGACACTGGCGGTGTCGGTGGCTCCGAGAGTGGCCCCGCCTGCGGGGGCGCTCAGCGCGGCGTCGAATTGCAGATTTGGAATCTTCGTTCCCGAACGCGGAGTGAGGGTCACGGGAACCACCTTGACCGTCTCATCCAGCGCGAATTCGACAAGGGTGGTGAGAGCCTCATAATCCGTTCCCGCAAGCGCCGGTGAGAAGGGCGGCGAGATGGATGCCATGCCATCGGCGGTGCTCAGCGTCACGCTCGTGGGCAGGGTGCCGCCCGTGCGCTCGAGGCTGATGCTGGCCACCAAGTCGCCCTGGTTCACGGTGAATGTGGCGGAAACGAATGCGATGCTGCCGGCAGTGGGGACGATGCGCAGGCCGCTCAAGTCCTGGCCGGGATTTGCCTCGCCCGCTGTGGTGCTGGCGTTTGGCGCGCCGTCATAGCGCGTCCAGTTGGCGGCCAGATCATTGCCCGCGGCTGTGTTGCCGGTGTAGTAGGCGTTGTCGGCGATTGAGGGCAGATTGATGTCCACCAGCCCTGCGGGTGCCTCGCCTCCATCGCTTTCAAAGGAAACGAAGTCGAGATAGATGTTGTCATCGCCCGCGCTGCTGCCATCCGGTCCGGGCAGGTAAAGGTATAGGGCCTCCCCGCCGGCTGCCAGACCGAGATTGAGGCTGCCGCCGAGCCCATCCGTCGTGGCGGTGACTCCGGTGCCCGGGCAGAGCGTCATGCTCCAGTCGCTGGCAAAGGGGTCCGCCACGGTGTCGGTTGTCACGCCAGTGGCGAGCGCCCAAATGGCTATCGTGACGCCTGCGGGCACATTTGCCAGATACGGGTCGGTGCCGAGGACATAAACCGCCTCGTTGGTGTTGAGTGTCTGCACGCCGCTGGAAGTGATGAGTTCGTTGTCGGAAATCCTCAGCCCGCGCAGGTCCACGCCGTCGGTGAGCACGAGCAACTCGATGAAGTCGTTCCCGTTGCTGTCGTTGTCGGACATGTATTCGTTGAAGATCACATCACCGGGCACGGGCGTGGAGCCGAGCACGGCGAGCACCGAGGTTGAGATTTCCGCGGAGTCGTTGTTGGTCTCGTTGGACTCGCTGACGATGCTGGCCGGGTCAATGACCGCCGAACCGGCGGGGAGCGTGTAAATGCCGGCTCCAGAATGCGAGGCGGTGACGGTGAGGACGGCGGTCTCGTTCGCGCCGAGCATGCCGCCGGTAAACTGAACCGCGCCAGGCGGATAGGAGGAGGTGAAGCCATTTCCCGCGCCTGGATCATCCGAGAGATAAGCCAAGCCTGAAGGCAGGTAAAACACGACGGAGACATCCGTGGCGGGCACCAGACCCGTGTTCCGGGCGCGCAGGGTGAAGGTGATGTTCTCGCCCACGCCGACGCTGCCGGGAGCGGAAAGCTCCACCACCAGGTCGGGGGAGACCACATTCACATTCGCCGTGTTGCTGCTGGCGCTGGAGAGAGGGTTGGTGGCGCGCGCCCAATACTGGGTTGAAGCGGTCAATGCCGGCGTCGTGAAGCTGGTCCCGTTCTCGCCGGAAAGAGGCGTGCTGGTGTCACCCGTCGCGCCTTGATACCACTGGATGGAAGGCGCGGGTTTTCCCGTGGCCACGACATTGAGCGTGGCCTGGCCGCCGGAGGCGATGTTGGTGGTGGCAGCGGGATGCGTGGTGAAAGCCGGAGCCACCATGGGCTCGGTGGTGAAGGTGAACACATGGTTTTCCGCCATCGCGTTCATGTCTTCGTCCTCGACTTGCGCGGCGACGACGGTCACGGTGTAAGTCTCGTTGTAGGCGAGATCGTCCACCGGGGTGATCTCGACACTCTCCACACCCTCGATGGGCAGCCCGGTGAAGGCGACCGGATTGCTCATGGCGTCCACCACCGTGATGGCAGACGCGCTCAGATTGACCGACTTGCTAAAGTTCACGGTGATGACCGCGTCCACCGGCACATTAGCAGCGGCATTGGCCGGCACAGTGGAAAGCACGACGGGAAGCGTGGTGACGGTGATGACGGCAGTGGCGCTGTCATCCGAACCGTGGGCGTTGGTCACGCGCACCCAGTAGCTCGTCGTCATGGTGAGGGAAGGAGTCACGAAATTCGGCGAATTCGTCCCCACCGGCGTGCTCGTGTCGCCACTGGCTCCCTGGTACCATTGGTAGGTGAAGGGCTCCGTGCCCGATGCCGCGACGACCAAGCCCGCCGTGGTGCCGCTTTGAATGGTCTGGCTCAGCGGCTCGGTGCCGATGTTTGGCGGCGCATTGGCGGACACTGGCGCAAAGGCCACGCCACGGAACGCGCGGTTGGCTCCCGCCTGGGCCAGAGTCGTGAAGGTGGTGGGCGTCGTTGTGCCGTCGTCCACGATTTTCACCAGCCGGTTGTTGCTCGTTTCAGTGGTCGTCGCATAAAGCGTGGCCGTGCCGCCGGAGTAGGAGCCGGTGAGGCCGCGCACCGAGATCACGCTGCTGGTCGCCGTGGTCAGCAGGCCCGTGGCGGCCACGAGACGCCGGCTGTATGTCTCCACCCAGATGCTGGAGCCGGAGTTCCAGTCAAAGCGCCGCAGCCCTGCCGCGGCACCCGTGCCATCGTCCGCGATGAACAGGATGTCCGGCTGAGTGTCGTTGTCGGTGTCGAAAATGACAAAGCCATACGGGCTCGTGCTCGCCTGAAAAAGCGAGGGCGCGGCCGTCGAGGTCGGCGTTCCCGTGCCCACTTTATAGATGCCCTGCGTGCCGGAGCCGGTGGAGTAATAAAGCTGGCCCGCGTAGATGCCGACGATGCGGATGTTGCCAGACAAAAGCTGGCTGAAGGCGCTGCCGTCATAATACCAGACACCACCGGTTGTCGTGGAGCCCGTGCCCGCCGCGTAAAACTTGTTGCTGTCCACCGGCCACGCGGAGCGGTAATTGCTGCCGCCGAAAATCGTCGCATCCGCGGGATGCAGCGTCCGGGTGGTGACGCTTCCGTTGACGCCAAAGATGCTGGTCACCTTGCTGTTCGCATTCGCCACCGACGCCGTCCCAGCGTCCACGTTGTAACCCGGGACTGCGAGATACGCGCCCTGAGATCCCAGATAGCCGTTCGAAGTCGAGGAGCCGGCATCCGTCAGGCGGTCCGCACCGGTCGTGGGCAGATTGATCACCTGCGCCTCCGTCCCCGTCGGCGAGTATTCGACCAAAGAAACAGCGGTTGCCCCCGATCCAAGGGCCGCCGTGCCATCCCCCATGCGTTCGACGATGAGATTATCCGCGGTGAAATCCGCCGCTTGCGCGGGCGGAACGAATGGAATCAGGCTGCCGAGAGCGAGCGCTGCGAGGGATTGACCGGTAATTCGAAACAAGCTGCGGTTTGGGCGGGTGTCTGGTTTCATGATTGGAAAACGGATGCGAAAACCGAGCATGAGCCGCGCCAGCACTGGCAGGCAATCCTGAAAGCGTGACTTTTCCGACAATCTATTTCGACTCGTTATGGCTGGGTCTGGTTATTCGAGAAATCGCCGTTATTCAGCCTCCCTGCCGCCCGGTGCCGCACGGATTCTCCCCATGACCGTCTTGACCCGCTGCCAAGCCTCATGCTGACGGAACCCAAAATGCGCGCAGCATAAAAAAAGCAGCGGTTTGATGCCCGGCGTCACAGCGCAGGCCAGGAGCACGGCAGCCAGCACCAGCCATGCGGCGCTGGAGGCACGCCAGAGCAGGCGCACGCGCAGCAGGCAGCGGCCCCGGCCATGGTACTCCTCGGTGGTGATCACCGCCGGAGAAAAATGCGCGTCCGGCTGAAGCTCCACATCAAAAGACTGCCAGCCATCGTCCACGCGCACGGCATCATGCTGGCTGGCGGCCAGCGCGGCATACTCGCGCAGGAAACGCCCCCGCCGCGGACCCGACTCGCTCCAAAGGTGCAACTCCCCCGCGGGCAACGCGCGGCGGTGGTCGCATGGCGCGGGCCAGGCCGTGTCCCATTCAGGCCAGCCTCCGGGGAAGGCGCCCGTCTCCACCATGCCGCGCAGGCGCGCGCCCTCCCGCACCATGGGCTGAAGCCAGCACAGCGCCAGGCGCGTCAGCCTTTCCCGCAGCGTCAGGCGGAAAGGCGCCGGCGGCAGGGAGCGCGCGCGGCAGAGCGCCAGCAGCCAGGAAAAAACAAAGACACCCAGCGCGGCAGCCGCCTGCCCGCAGACCAGCAGCCCCGCCGCCAGCGCCACCCAGGCCAGGCCGCCCAGCCAGTCAGCCCAGCAGCGCGGCCCGGTCTGGTAGATGCCCTGGAACAGACCCAGCCCCTGCGGACCGTGGAAGATGTCCCCCGACTCGATCTCCCCGCCGCTTTGATCCCCGTAAATACCCCCCGTCCAGCGCGCGCCGCCGAGCATCCCGAATCGGCGCGGATGGTCCTTCATCAGCAAAGCCTCGGCGTAACCGTAACCCGCCTGCTGGCGCAAATACGCGCGTGTCTGGTAGCGGCGGTGGTGCCACACCATCGCGCCCGGCACATAACGCAGCCGCCCGCCCGCCGCCCGCAGCCGCCAGCACACATCCACATCATCCCCGGCGGCGCGGTACTGCGCGCGGAAGCCGCCTATCCCCTCCAGCGCCCGCCGGCGCACCGCCAGATTGCAGCCCGGCAGATGCTCCGCCTCCTCGTCATCCAGCAGCACATGCACCGGCGCGCCCGGCGCCGCGGCCACGATCGCCTCCGTGCGGTTGCGCGGCGGCGGCGGGATGTTCGGCCCGCCCACCGCCGCCCACTTCTCATCCTCGAAGCCCTCCGCCAGCCGCGCCAGCCAGTCCGGCTCCGCCATGCAGTCGTCATCCGTGAAAGCCAGCACCTCCCCCGTGGCCAGCCGCGCCCCCGTGTTCCGCGCCGCGCTCAGGCCCGCATGCTCCTGGCGGTGATAGCGCGCGAAGGGATGCGCCGCCACCAGCGCCGCAATGTCCTGCCTCGATCCGTCATCCACCACCAGCACCTCGTAGTCCGGATACTCCAGCCGCCCCAGCGCGGCCAGGCAGGCATCCAGCGTCGCCGCGCCATCGCGCGTGCAGACAATGACCGAGACACGCGGCTGGCGCGGCCTTGCCTCCGGCGGCGCGGCGGAGCACACCCCGCAGGCCGCGCGCTCCCGGCGCTCCGCGTCCATCAGGCCGAAGCTCCACCCGCGCACCGGCTGGCCCCCGCGCTGCCACTCGTCCGTGTAGCTGAACCACACCTCCCCGGCCACCGCCGCCGCGCGCAGCGCCGCGCGCTGCTCCACCAGCGCCCGCGCCTGCGCCGCCTCCCCGTGCGCCGCCGCGTCCAGCCCGTGCTCGGTGATGACCAGGGGCTTGTTCCCAGCAAGGTTTTGCAGCCGCAGCGCGTAGGCCAGCAGAGCCGCCGGATCCTCCAGATACACATTCATCGCCACAAAATCGGCGTTGCGCGGGATCAGATACTCCGTGCTCGGGTAGCTCGCGTGGCTGAACAGCCGCCCCGGCGCCTCCGCCCGCCCCGCCTCGATCAGTTCCTCCAGGAAGTCCCGCACCCGCGCCGGCCCCATCCACCGCGCCAGCGTCTTCTCGATCTCATTGCCGATCAGAAAAGCCGCCACGCACGGCGCATCCGCCAGCGCCGCCACCTCCGCGCGTGTCTTGTCCACGATCTCACGCCGCAGCCGCCTGGACCTCAGGAAATCCACATGCTCCGTCCATGCCACCCCCGCCAGCAGGCGCAGTCCGCGCGCCTCCGCCGCGCGCAGCACCGCCCGCGTCGGCGGCTGGTACAGGCGCGCCGTGTTGAAGCCCAGGCCCGCCATGCGCGCAAAGTCCGCCTCCAGCCGCCCATCCTCCGGGAAAGGCTCCCCGCGCGCGTTCGGGGCGAAGGGGCCGTAAGCCGCCCCGCGCAGATGCCAGCGCTCCCCCCCCGCCCCCCGCCCCC
>DDQZ01000060.1:17542-18193 GCA_002343505.1 Verrucomicrobiaceae bacterium UBA2429
GATGCCAGCGCTCCCCCCCCGCCCGCAGCCACTTCCCCGCCGCGGAGATGGCGGCGGGGGCGCTGATGACGGCAGGCGGGAGACTCATTCAGGGGAAAGCGTGACTCAAGCATGGACGCAGCCCGCTGAAAAGCATTCGCAGCCCATTGATGACAATCCACACGCCGTCCAATCCCGCCAGCTTCCTCTCCACCGCCGCACTCGTTCTGAAGCTCTAATTATTGGGAGCCGGGGAATTTTTTCGCGCCTGCCACCATGCCTCGATGGCGGGGATGTCGAAGATGCGGAATCGGCGCCCGACGCGGTTTTCGAAGCTGATCTGGGCTTGTTTGGCGACGTCGAGCATGGGGTCTTCCTTGAGGGCTTTGAGCAGGAGGGGTGTGGTTCCGGGGTCGTTGCTGGAGCGCAGCAGGAAGGCGGCGCGGAGGCGGGCCTCCCAGGGCTTTTGGAGGTCGAGCAGCAGGGTGTGGAGCTGGGCGGGGGTGAGGTCGGCCTCGCGGATGGCGGTGCTGTCTTTGAAGAGCTCCTGGACGGGGAGGGTGTAGCCGGGGTCCATGCTGGTGGCGATCTCATACCAGGCCTGGACGCGCTTGAACTCGGCCTGGGCGGCGTGGGAGAGGTTTTGCAGGCCGGGGTCGAGCATGGCTTTGA
>DDQZ01000059.1:0-151 GCA_002343505.1 Verrucomicrobiaceae bacterium UBA2429
CCCGCCGAACTCGCCGCCTGGACCAGCCTCTGCCGCGTCGTCCTCAACCTGCACGAGACCCTCACGCGGTATTGAGTGCGCTGGCAGCATCATCCCAGCAGGGCTCGCCACCGTAGGCGCTCTTGCCAAGCGCGGGTTTGACTCCCGCTGC
>DDQZ01000059.1:288-66944 GCA_002343505.1 Verrucomicrobiaceae bacterium UBA2429
AAGCGCGGGTTTGACTCCCGCTGCCACGCACATCTCCCGCATTCTGGCGAATGCGCCTACGCCAAGTAGCGCGCTTGGTCCTCCAAGCGCCGCGTGCGGGCGCTGAGGGCGCGAGCGGCGGTACCGGGAGAACAAAATGCCAGACGACTGTTTTGTGTGTAGCAATACGGGGTTGCTCATCGGCTGGAACGACGGGTTTCGCTTTCCAAAATTGACAGCAGACCATCCACAGCTTCCCGGGCGTAGGCATGGGCCTTCGGTTCCTTGCCTGCCCGTGGGCCGGCCACATTCAGGCTGCGCAGCCCTTTCGCGCGCACGAACTCCGCAGCCAGTTCCGCACAGCGTTTCGGCGGGATTTCCACCGCATCCACCAGCCGGAAGGGCCTGCGCAGTTTCATGCATCGGAAAGCCGTCTCCTGCGTTCCTCCCTCCAGTTCCCCGAAATACAGGATCAGCGTCCCGTCCGCATCCAGCAGATTCTGGATGGTCCGCTGGCGGTAGCCGCCTTTTTCCAGCTCCTTCACCGGATAATGCGCGGGGATCACACCATCCTCTGCCAGACGCCCCGCTGGCACCCAGCCGCCGCACGGGAAACCGCGTGCCAGCGCCGCGTCCATCGCGCCCCGGTCCACACCGGTCTGCGCGCCGGAGATGATTTTTTCCAGTGGGTTGCTCATTGCGAGCATCCTACCACCGCTGATTGCAAATGTCAGGCATCCCCCCGCTGGACCAGGTTGGCATGATAAAGAATTGATTTTCAGTGTCTTGGACACATCCGCGACGGTTCGGGTGCGTGCCAGACAAGGGTCAAGAGAATGATCCAGTTGGCATTTTGGGTGATTCAGAATGCATTCTGGCCGACCCAGTGCGCATTCTGACCGACCCAGCGTGTATTCTGGCCGGCCCAGCGTGCATTCTGGCTGACCCAGCGCGCGTTCTGGCCGACCCAGCGTGTATTCTGAGTGACCCAGCATGCATTCTGAGTGACCCAGCGCGCATTCTTTGCAGATTGCAGGGGTTACAAATGCCTGGCGGGAATGGCAGTCAGTTAAGACAGGAGCGGTGCCGTAGGCCGGGTGTGTCCGGCGAAGAATCGCGCCGCTGAACTCAACAAGCCCTCACCGCCGGACCGCCCGGCTTTTGGCGCGTGAATCCCATGCCTGAGGTGCATGCACAGCCGGGCGGGCTAAAGCCACACCCGGCCTACGAATCGTCATTCCGCCACGATTCAGCGCCTTAACTGAGTGCCATTCTTGCCCGGCAACCTTGCAGCTTTTCCTTCGTGTTCCTTCCTGGAACTGTACAGCAGACGGCAGATGGCATCTTCACAATGAGGTCAGAATCGGCATGGGCTGGAGCGCGGATGATGCCTCCAGCGCGGCCCAGCACGCCACACTTGCCTGGCTGGCGGATCAAGGCATCATCAGATATGAGAGGGTTCCCCGAAGATGATCCGACGAAAAAATGGCTATGAAAGCGCACTTTGATTTTGACAAGCACAAGCATGAGCTGAGGCGGATCATCCAGGACACCAGGGCCGGCAAAATGGACGAGGAAGCTGCTGTCAAGCAGCTCCTGAATCCTCCATTCAGGATGGCCGGCAGGCTGGAGGCGCTGAGAATGCTGCGCGTGCAAAGAGCCCAGCAGGGTTGACCCCGCTCCCGCCGCCGCATTGGTCCTTGGAGCTTCCCCCTGTGGCCTACACCCTCACCCAAGACCAGATCAGCCCCAGCTTGCCGCGCTGGCCGAACCCAGCCTGCGCCTGTCATAGATGCCCGGCGGCTTTATTCTGGCAGCTTTTTGCGGGGACTTTAAAAGGCTTGAGATGGGTGGCTGAGACGCTATCGGAATGTCATGGGAAGAATCGAAGCCTATCTGAAGGGCAAACTCATGTTTGTGGCTGAGGCCGAGCACAAGCTCGAGAAGGCGCACATTCTCTTCGAGGACAGAGAAGGATTCCCTTCTCTCCGAGCCTCTGAGAAATCAAGCCTCCTGGGAGTGCTTTCATCCGCACAACGTCTTGCGAATGAGGCTGGCGTGAAGCTCCAATTCAAGCAGGACGGGCACATCGGCGGCATGGTCTATTGATCCCGCTCCCTCTGAACGATTTCCCCTGAACGTCACTCCTCTCCCCAAAAGGGGCTGAATTTCTCGTATGCCACGTCAGGCAGCGGCAGAGGCTCCTTGGCCGAGGCGCGGAACTCCTCGAAGAGGGCGAGAGCCTCTTCATCGGCTTCGGGGAGTTCATCAAGAATGTCCATGGGCCAAGCCTAACTTCATGAGCCTTCGAGTCAACCGCCAGGACCATGACAACGCCACGGCGGAGGCGCTTGCAGAGACCGGCATCCTCTTTGAAGAGAAAAATGGCCCGGCTTCCCGATCAAGGTCAACTGGGCCGCGACGAAGATGGGAACGGAGCGCTACCCCCGGCCCTACGCACCCCGCCACTACATAGTGCCGCGACGTGGTGGTTGCCTCGAAGGCTTTCAAACTGGCATGGCGGGCGTGAAGATCAATCGCGGACTCAGCAAGGGAGCCTTGCCCAAAGGATGCCGTGCAACTCCCATCTTGATTTTCCCCCGCCCTGGCAGCATCCTCCTCACGCCCTCGCTGAATGTCGGCAATGACACAATTCACCGTGCTGGGTTGGGCGCGCCATTGCCGGCGCGCCCAACTGTTTTTTGAGCAGGACTGAGGCGCGTGGAATCAGTGATCCTCGCGGTCCGGGATGGGGATTTCGTTTTCCAGGCGGGCGACGAGGGGGCGGAGGGTTTCAGCCAGGGCGCGGGCCTCGCGGCGGCGCGGCTCGTACTGCCGCTGGTATTCGGCGAACTCATACCCGGCGGGCACGTCGGCATCGTGCAGGCGGAGGAAAAGCTTCAGGAAGATCACGCGCTCGTGGTCGTCGAGCATGTCGCACCACTTGTGGCTGCGCTGGAGGAAAAAGAGCACGCCGAAGTTGAGCCTGTCATCCTCCGGCAACTCGTAAGTGCGGGCGAAGTGCGTGTCATAGACGCGTTTCAGCGCCTCGTAAGTTTCCAGTCGCTCGCGCCCGGCCAGCTCCTGGTCCAGCTTCCCGCCGTCAAAGCGCAGGGCGCAGCCAAAGAGCAGGTCCTGGGACTCCGAGGGCCACCAGTCCGGGGGGATGCGCGGGTCTTTCACAGTTTAGTTGCAGCGCGGTTTGAGTTTTTTCAGCATCTCTAACAGCACTTCGAGTCGCTTGAACTGGGGGTCTGTCCGCAGCCAGTAGTGCGCGAGGTAGTGGCAGGTTGGGCAGAGGGTAAGGAGGTCCTGCGGCTTGGTATCTTTAGGGTGCTTGTATTCGCTGATCGGGTCGAGATGATGGACGTGGACGATTTGGTCTTGGAAATGGAAGTTGCATGCGCGGCAGGTGTATTTGTCCCGCTCCTTGGCGGCTTTCACGAGTTTGGCGCTGCGGCGTATGCGGTGACCGGTCACTTCATCCTTGGCTCCTTCGAGGTCGGCGGCTTCTTCTTCGTTGCGCACGTCAAAGATGGCCGAACTTACCCGCTGTTCCTTCCTGGTCTTCTTGTCGATCCACAGCGGGCGGACGTCTTTTGAGTAGAAGAACCAGCGATACTTGAAATCTGGATCCTCGCTCACTCCATGGGACGGATAAAGCGTGGCACGGATCTGTTTCAAAAGTACCTCCAGATCCGGGGAAGGATTTTCGACCACATGACCGAAGACGGCGCAGATTTGGTTACGATGAGACGCGGAGATGATGGATTCGTAACGATCGGGATCGGCAAGGTGCAGCAACGCGGAATGAATGCCGCAGACTTTTTCGACCGCAAAGGTGTCACCTTTGGGAACTCCCTCATAGATCGCTGAATGGCAAATCTCCGCGATTCGCCGTTTGAGCGCTGTGACGTCCGTGAAGCCGGGCTCTCTGGTGACAAGCTTCAACACGCGCAGTGCCGCCACAATCTCATAGTACTTGTTTCGCAAATACCAAGAACCCGGGTTCGCGATAGTATGAGGGTCATTAAAGAAAAAGCGTTCGCCGCTGGAGGTTTCACGGTCACGAAACCATCGTTGTGCATAGGATCGTTTCTTTGCCGCACTGATGTTCTCCATCGGCATCGCCCAGAGGTATTCCACGTTGGCAAAAACGATCTTGGTTTCCTCAGACGCACCGTCAAACTGCGCCAGGACTTTCGTTTCAAAAACCACGTCTGACGACTCATCGGCCGCTGCGATAAATCGTTCTTCAATGTCGTCCCAGGCAGCGTCCAGATTGAGCCGCCCGTCATGAAGTGTGATGTAGCTTTTCCGCTGGAGAACGAACCGCTCAAGAAACTCGTCGAAGACGCGATAGGAGTGAAAGCGGCCCCAGTCGAAGGGGGCTGTGATGCGGCGTTGTGGGAGACTCATGCTAAGAGCGTGGTTTTTTCCGTTTTATCTCCACCACCAGCGGGGCGGTGAGCTTTTCGTAGAGGGTGAAGAGGTGCTCGACGCGGGCGCGGTCGTTGGGGAAGGGTTCACGGCGGTAGCAGCGGTCCACGGCGCGGTCGAGCTCGGCGTGGGCTTTGGCCAGGGCGGGGGGCATGGTCACGGGGTCGTAGATATCCGCCAGGGTGCAGAGAGGAGCGCGGGCAGTCCGTTTCATGGGGCTTCGCGGCTGGTTTCTATTGATTCAAACCACTGACCGCCTTCCTCAGCACTTCTTTCACGAAGTCAGGGATCGCCATCCCAGCCTCTGCGGCATCGGCTTTCAGCCGTTCATACTCCTGGGTTTCATCGCCTTGCCAAAGGAGGTCCACCCGGCGGAGCTGCTTCATGGCTACGTGGGTGTGATTATCGGGGTAGGCCCAGTAGCAGGTCAGGCAGACTTCCCGGTCTTTCCGATCACGCCAGTTATCGCACTGGCTGCAAAACCAGTTCTTCGCACTGTTGGCTGAGCCGCAGAGCAACATGAAGTCCTCTGGCAACATGGCCTCGGACTCACCAGCCACTTCGAAGGGCACGCGGTGGTCAATCTGCAAGGCGGCCTCCGGCATCTCTTCGAGGTAGATGAAGCAGCGGCAGCCATACTTGGTGATGAGTGCATCCTTGATCTGCTTGGAAAGGCCGGTGCGTCCGTCGAACCGTCTCACCTTGAGATTTGTTGTGTCTCCAAACCGATAGGCGGCGATTTTTCTGCCATCAGTGCCAACGACCGTGACGCGCTCAATGGGAATGCCGTGCTCTTTCACATCACGGGCCGCACGCGGCGGGTGGTTGTAGCCGTAGAGGTTCTTGAGCTCCTCCGTGGTGATCTGGCCGTGCTTGAGAATGTGCGTGATGACGGTCTTCGGCCGTTTGGCGGTGACCGACCGGCACAAATCCAGGAACTCTTTTGGATAGTCCTCTTTGGGCATGGCTGTCGCTCAGAAAAGTTCCGGCTGCAGGGCGGTGCAGCGCTTGATGAGGCGTGAGGAGATGGTTCCAACTTCAGCCGCAAGAGCGGGGGAAAGGTAAAGGGACTCGACGGTGTGCTCCTCACGCCCGAGCAGGGTGGCCTGGGATGAACGCCCCGCCTCCAGTTCGATGTGAGTCAGGCCAAGGTATTCGGGGAGGGTTTCTCCATAGGCCTTGTCCCCGGTGCGCCCGTCATAGCTGATGGCGTAGCGCAGGCCTCGGGAGTTCAGCCCGTCCAATGCCACAACGAAGTCATCAAACGAAAGCCCGGCCAGGTAGCGTGAATCCCTTTCGCCAGAGGTTCCCTGGTAGGGCGGGTCCATGTAAATCACGTCATCGTCGTCCGCGGCCTCCAGCACATCGCGGAAGTCATGGGAGGTGACGACGGTTTTGCCCCGCAGCAGCATGGAGACGGCCATAATGTTCTGCCGCATGGTTTCCGGGCGTGTGCCCAGGCGGCGCTTGTCCGGGCTCTGATTGAACATGCCCTCGCTGTTGTAGCGGACGGCACCCTTGATGCATCGTGCGAGGAGATAGAGAAAGAGCTTGGGCTCCTGGGTCCGGTTGAACTTTTCCCGCACGGTGTAGAAGTGCTCCAAAGCGTCATCGGCATCACCTTTCCAAAGCTCGGCATAGGCGTCCGCCAGCTCTTCTGGCCGGTGGATCATGAGGTTCAGCAGTTCGGCCAACGGCTTGTTCAAGTCGTTGATCCAAAAACGTTCAGCGCGCATGTGTGCCGCGCAGGCCAGAGTCAAGGCTGCGGAACCGGTGAAGGGATCCACCAGCCGCCGCATTTTCACCGGCAGGAATTTCAGGATCAAAGGCGCCAGGGCACGTTTGCTGCCCTGATATTGGAAGGCTTGCGGCACATTCATGGTAGTTCTCCTGATGTTTTAGCCGGACGGGCGATGTTGTCACGCCCGCAATAGCCGGCGTGATTTTCTTGGGCAGGGCTTTTTCCACACGGGGCGGGCGTGGGCTTTGTCGAGGTCCTGGCCGGCGCTTTTGTGCTCGCCGAGGAGTTTGCCGGGCCAGAAGACGTCTATGGCGCCCCAGTTGCCGGAGAGTTTTTTCACGGGCTCCTCGAAGGAGGCGACGGTGCGGCGGCGGATGCCGAAGATGTCGAAGAACTCGTTCCAAAAGGTCTGGCGCTCGGCGGCCTCGCGGGTCTCGGTTTTCCAGTCGTTGCCGAACTTGATGGCGCGGTGCTTGATTTCGTTCCAGGAGAGGGGCATGGCGGGCGAGCGTAGGCGGAGAAGGCGGGCTGGGAAGGGGGAAGTGCGCGTTCGTTGTCCAGGCTTGCGCGCGCTGAGGAAGCGGGCAACGCGGGGTGAGGCGCCGCCAAAATACCCGCTGGCGGAGCGGGAGGAAGCATGTTTCTTGCGCCCATGAACCAGGAGCCGCCGCAACCGCCGCCGCAGCGCTGTGTGTGTGACCGCGAGTACACGGGCGGCTGTGCCTGGATGCTGGGATTGCTGATGTTGCCTGGAGTCGTTGTGTTGTTGTATCAGGCGCTGGTGCTTTTGGGCCTGGTGCGGGATGCGGTGATGACGGCGGAATTCGCCGTGCTGCTGCTGGCGGCGTGCGGGGCGTGGTGTCTGACGCTGCTCTTCAGCGGGCCGGAGCGCCGCCCGCTGGGCTGGCTGCTGCTGGGGGCCTTTGTGCTGGCCGGGGCGGTGTTTTTATTCATTCTGCCGCTCAAGTTGCCGCGCCTGCCGGACGGCATGGTGCTGCTGGTTCTGGCGCTGGCGGGCCTGGGGGCTTTCCTCGTCGTGGCGCTGCGTGTGCTGTCGGGAAATTGGGGGCGGTGAAGCCGCACCTCCGAAAGCGCGGATGTCCGGCCGATGCCTTCGGGCATTTGCTGCCGTGGTTTCCTTTTTCCGTCCGCTCCGGGCTGCCAGACAACTTCCGCGGCTTCTGTGCTTGCGCCCCCCCGGTGAAGCGCGCGCTGGCAGCATCACCCGCCCCGCCGCCGTAGATTTGGGCGGCTGATGAAGCTGCTCCTCCTCGCCTCCCTCATCCCCATGCCGGCGCTGGCCGCTGAATACGCGCTCACTTTTGAGCGCGATGCGCGCCCGATCGTGAAGGCGCACTGCACGCATTGCCATGGCGAGGAGGAAATACCCGAAGGGGGTGCGGATCCGCGCCCGCGGCCAACGAGGACGTGGCAGTCATGGTGGCGAGCGTGGCGAGGAGCCGGCGGCGATTCATTCAAGGCAGTCGGATTCGATGCGGCGGTCCTTTCAATGAGGAGGATCCGGTCAGCACACGAAGATTGGCTGACTTTCCGCGCATCGTCTCACCGGATGACTTCCGCTATGACAGCGATGGTTCCGCACGCCAGGGTTCCAGGCCGCCCGCTCAATCACCCGCGACATGGGAGGCGTGCTCCTCCGAGGCTTCCTTCGCGCCAGCCTTCATGAACATCTCGACCGCGCCATATAGCGCGGTCCAGGCTGCACGCGTCTCGGGGGTGAAGTCTTTGTCGAGTGTCGTCTGCAACATGTCCAGAAGCGCCGCGCCAACGATGGCATAGTGTCCGTCCTTGACGCCGTAGTCCGCGTGGCGGGCGCCCATGGCCTTGAGTTCGAGTTCCAGCCCCAGCGGGCGCTCCAGCATGGCGATGAGCACGCCCAGCATGTCGAGCAGCTTTTTGGACTGCGCCTCGATGTCGCCCTTGAACATGGGCCGCAGCTCCGGGGCGATCTCAAACAGGCGCTTGTAAAACACCAGGGCCGCCAAATGCTCGTGGCGTCCGAGTTCTGCGAAAGATTTCCGGATGAGATGGACTTGATGCGGGTTCATTGGAGGCAATAAAACACATCCCGGCCTTGAAGGACATCCGACTTTAGTCGGATGGTGTTTTGAACAAGACATGCCATCATCCACCATGCAGAAAAAAATCCTCATCATCGAAGACCAGGCGCCCATGCGCCGGAACCTGGCGCTCATGCTCGAACTGGAAGGCTACCAGGTTTGCGTGGCGGAAAACGGCCGCGCCGGGGTCGAAGCCGCGCGCAAATCCCGGCCCGATCTCATTCTCTGCGATGTCATGATGCCGGAGATGGACGGCTACGGCGTCGTCCAGGCACTGCGCGAGGACGACAGCTTTGCCAACACTCCCTTCATTTTTCTCACGGCAAAAAGCGAGCGGGCCGACGTGCGCATGGGCATGAATTTCGGCGCTGACGACTACCTCACCAAGCCGGTGGTTCGCGACGACCTCCTTGCAGCGGTGCAAACACGGCTCGACCGCGCTGAGGCGCTCCAGCAGCGCATCACCGACAACCAGGGTTTCAGCCCCGACTTCGAGCGGCCCGACCTGCTTCAGCGCGCTTACGGACTGACCGGCCGCGAGGCGGAGGTCCTCCTCTGGGTGGCGCAGGGCAAAAGCAATTCCGATGTGTCCGCCATTCTCGAAATGAGCGAAAAGACCGTCAAACAACACCTTGGCTCCTGCTTTCAAAAAATGGGGGTTGAAAGCCGAAGCGCGGCCGCTGTGATGGCCTTGGAGGCGTTGAACACCAAGTGATCATCAAGCGCTCCCGCGCGCGCGCTGCGCCCGATGACTCCGTCCTAATCCTCGCGCTCCGCCCTTGCCCGGCGCGCCTTTTCACGCGCGGGCGGAGAGTATTCCGCAGCGGGTGAGACGGCCCAGGAAATGTCCGCCATGACTGGGGCGGACTTGGCATGCGGGTCGCCGCTCGTGGCGAGGTAGTTTTTCAGTTCGTTCGCGAGATCACGGATGACGCCGCGCCGCGCGGAATCGTGAAACAGGTTCGTCATTTCAAAGGGGTCGCTGTCGAGGTCGAAGAGCGCGGGATCATCCGTGGGCGAGAGCACCAGCTTGTGGCGGCGGGTGAACACAGCCACCCAGCCGCCGGCAGCCTTTTCACCACCGCCGATGCGCACGAAAGCCCGGTCTTTCCACCCCTCGGGCGCGCCTCCATCCTTGAACAGCGCCGAGGCGTCGCGGCCCTGCATCACGCGGTTTGTCTTGAGGCCCAGCAGGCCGAGCAGCGTGGGTTTGAAATCCACCGTGCCCAGCGCCTCATGGATGACCGTGCCAGGCGGGATGATGCCCGGAGCGGCGATGACAAAAGGAATGCGCGCGCTGCCCTCGCAGGGGATGCCTTTGTTGTGCCGGCCATGCTCGCCGCACATGTCGCCGTGGTCGGAGGTGAAAATGAGCATCGTGTTGTCGAACTGGCCGGTCTCCCTCAGCGCGGTGATGAGGCGGCCGACATTGTCATCTATGCACCTCACCATGCCGAAATACTGCGCCATCTGGCGCTGGTTGAAGCGGTCCTCCAGCACCTGGGCGAAGGAGGGCAGCCGCGCGCCTTTCGCGAGCGCGGACTGCGGCTGCTTGAAGGCAGAGGGGTCAAACATCGTGTCGTAAGGCGCGCGCACGGTGTTCGGCCCGTGCGGGTCGGGGATGCTGACCATGAAGCAGTATGGAGCGGCGCGTTTCTGGCGCACAAACTCGATCACGCGGTCCATCAGGAAGTCGGTGGTGAAGGACTTCTCATCCGCGCCCTCGGTGCTGTAAACCGGGCGGCCCCGGTCATCCACGGAGAGCACCTTGGGGCCGTTTTCATCCATGCCGAGCTTTTTCCAATGGCCGCGGTTGAACATGAAGCGGTTGTCCGCGAAGCCAAACCTGCGCTCCGGCGCCCAGCCTGGCTTCGCGTCACCGTCGAGGTGCCATTTGCCCGCGTAGCCTGTTTCGTAACCATTCGCAGCGAGCACGGCGGCAAAGGTCTCCATCGTGTCGAGCATGGGCACGTCATTGCTGATGCTGCCGGTGTTTTGCGGATACATTCCCGTCATCAATGCCGCGCGGGAGGGCGTGCAGACCGGTGATGTGGCGTAGTAGCGCGCGCAGACCGCGCCGCGCGCCGCGATGGAGTCTATGTGCGGCGTGTCCACCTTCACTCCTTCTCCCCAGATGAAGGCCTGGTCAGGCGGCAGCAGCGCGCGGTAGCAGCCGAGCGTGCGGAAGTTGTGCTCATCGGTCTGGATGATGATGACATTTGGCGTGGCTCCCGTGCTGAGAATAGGGATGAGCAACAATACTGACCTGCAAAGACTAGTGATTCGACTCATGCCTTCTGAACGCGCGATGTCTTTTGATGTTGCCGCTGCCTTGTCACGACACCGTGAATACGGTTATCAATGGGTTTGGAAACGCGAACTCAGGGCGTGAGCGCGGGCAGGCCAACACTCAGTCCCGAGGCATCTCGAAGTTCGAGGTGTTCGATGACGATGGTGCCGGGAGCGTTGCCGGGATCCAGACGCAGTGCGGTAAGCCTTTCAACCGGCAAAGTGAGGCCTTGGTCGTGGGTCTGCCCGTCGTGGATGATGGGGAAAGCGACAGTGCGCTCTTTATGGAAGGTCTGGCCGGGAGAATCGCAGTAATAGAGCAGGCCGCCGCCTGCCCCAGTGCTGCTGAGGCGCAGTGTAAAAATCAGCGGGCCGCGCATGTCCTGTGGCAGATCACGGGTTGAGATATAGGGATCTCCACCGGTAGAGGTGATGACGAGTGCGCCGTTCTTCGCACTTAGCCTGGCATGCTGACTCGCCTGCCATCCGGAGCGAAGCATGGTATTTGCCCTGGCCTTTCCTTTCGTGGCTGTTGAAGTTTTGGCAGGGTTTTTGTTGCTCTGTATGCCTTCGAGTTCGGGATGATACTTCGCCGGATCAAACGCCGGGTTCGGCACGGGCACGACGGCTTTCGTTTCGGCGAGGAAGCCTTCGATCAAGGCATCGAGTTCGGCCACGAGCTCGGGTTTGGCGGCGGCGAGGTTGTTTTTCTCACCGAGATCGTCGCGAAGGTTGAAGAGCAGATGGAGATGCGCGCCGTTTTCACCGCCGTGGAAGATGCGGATGAGTTTCCAGTCATCGCGATGCACTGAAACGGCTGGCGGCAGCCAGTCCGGCACGCCGGGCGCATGCGGGAAGTATTGAAACACCGCCTTCCCCGCCAGCGCATCGCCCTTCAGCGCGGGAAGAATGCTGTGGCCGTCGAAAGTAGCCGTCTCGCTCCGCGAGACGAGCTGAGGACTCCCGCTGTCAGAGAATGCTTTCGATGAATCGGATGTTTTCTTCGCGAGCAAAGCGCTTGGCTCATCTCGCGGAGCGAGATGGCTACTTTGCAAACTCTCCATCAACGTCGGATAAAAATCTTCGCTCTGGATGATGGCATCGCTGCGGCTGCCGGGTTCCGCGATGCCCGGCCACACGACCACGCAAGGCACGCGCGTGCCGCCTTCGAACATCGTTGCCTTGCCACCGCGCAGCGGGCGGTTGCTGGTGGGCGTGGCGCCATCGACTTCGTTGTACATGTTGCCGCCGTTGTCGGAGGTGAAGATGATGATGGTGTTCTTGGCGATGCCGAGACGGTCGATCGCGTCGAGCAGCGTGCCTATGGCGTCATCCATGCTCTGGATCATCGCCGCGTAGGTGGGGCTGCGCTGCGCGTCCTTCGGGTCGATGCGACCGCGATGCTTCTCGATGTTTGCCTTCTTCGCATCAAAGGGCGCATGCACGCTGAACATCCAGTAGTTCAGGTAAAACGGCTTTCCTTTCTGCTGCTCCATCCACGTCACCGCCTCCGCCGCCATGCGGTCCTCGATGTGCTCGCAGGGCGATTTCTCTTTGAAGTTCGCAAACTTCCACGGCGCGACAAAACTGCCCGCAGGCCCCGGCCCCGGATGATGCGGCAGATCGAAATCAAAGCCCTGCTGGAGCGGCGAATACGGCTCCGATCCGAGGTGCCACTTCCCAAAGTGCGCCGTGGCATAGCCCGCGCCCTTCAGCGTCTCCGCCAGCGTGCGATACTCCGTCTTCAACCGCGTGGGCGGGCTCGGCTGGATGGCTTTTTGGTTCGGAGCGGCCGTTTTCGGCATCGTGGTCTCCAAAACGACCCGCGGCTCGTGGCAATTCGGCGTCGTGATGCCCGTGCGTGCCGGGCTCAGCCCCGTGAGCAACGCCGACCGCGTCGGCGAGCACAGCGGACTCGCCGAATACGCCCGCGTGAACGTCATCCCGCGCTTCGCCAACCGCTCGACATTCGGCGTCTGGTAGAATGTCGTCGTCCCGTAAAGCGTCGTGTCACTCCAGCCGAGATCGTCCGCGAGGATGATGATCACATTCGGCTGCGCCGAGAAAGCGGGGAGCGAAGGGCTGAGGGCGGAGAGAAGGAGGATAAAGCGAAGCATCGCGACCTGAAACGTCGAAAGCCGGGCGGAGATTCCGGCAATGAGTGTGTCGGATTTGGAGAAGGTTGTGGCAATGGGGGCCAAGACAAAGCAATCTTGCCGGGCAGGCGAACTGCCGTTATCTATGCCGCATGACTTGGAAGGAAAACATCACCCGCTGGCGGAGCCTGACGCCGGAGGAGAAACTGCGCCGCAAGTGGGAGTCGATCCCGCAGGATGTGGCGCGGAGCATGGCCTTCGAGGGCGAGCCGGTGCCGGTGGAGAGGATTCGCGCGACACTCGCCCGGATCGAGCCACCCGCTTTGTTGAAACCACGCAAGGTGTCCTGAGCTTCACGGAGCTGGCACCTCTGCTCGCGGATCGCGTCGCCGTTGTCGAGGCTTCCGTCCTCGCGGGTGATTACGAAAAGCATCCGCTGGATGAGTGGTTGCTGCTGGATCTGCATCGCCGCATCTGCGTGGACCTTGTTCCCGAATGGGCCGGCAAGTGGCGGGACATTGAGGTGCATGTCGGCCGGTTGGAGCCCCCTCCGCCGTTTCAACTGCCTGTATTGATGCGTGACTACGCCCTGGACCTCCAGGCACGCTGGTCTGCCGCCACCGCAAGCCCCGATGACCTTCTGCTGGAACTTCTGGCCTTCGCGGAAGGCCGGTTTTTGACGATTCATCCCTTCCGAGACTTCATCGGTCGAACGATTCGACTTTTCCTCGTTGAGCTGCTTCGACGACTCGATCTACCCGAGGTGATTCTGGCCGCAGAGTCCGAAGGTGAACGGCAAACTTACTTTCAAGCCCTTGAGGCTGCCGACAAACTGGACTGGAGTACGCTGTTGGAGATTTGGAGGAAGCGCCTAGGGGCAGTCGAAGGGTAATCAGTTATCATCGTCAAAGTTGGGAATTGGCAACCTGAGTTCAAAACAAAGCCGTCTAAACTGTTGCCTCCAGTGACGTCTGTTATCCCTCGGCATTTTCTCGGTAAGGCGCTCAAAACTACCGTGAAACCAAGCTATTGTTATTCTCCCTGCTCGAAACTGGCGAGTGAGCCTTATCATACACTTCTCAACTTCAGAGTCTTCTGGTGCCACTTGTCGCCTGAAAGTTGATTCAGTTATCTCGTCCTGATGACGTTCGATAAATTCAAGCTCATCCAAAATGTGAATAGAATCGCGAACGTAATCATTCAGGAGAACCCGACACTGAAACCCAGATATCTCGCCGTTCACATAGCTGCGAATGAGCTCTTTACGGTGCTGCTCCACTTTCGATAGACCGTCTTTGCGATTCAATCCACGCAGCGAAGCATTTGGCGCAGTGCTTGAATCAAATCTCTGAAGTCTTAACAGCAGCCGTTGGAAGAAGTTAATGGCCATACATGGAAAATGCTCAGCTCGTTAGAGCAGCAGACTGCGCTACCTCGTCCCCGCCTTCAACTCAATCTCCTGAAACTCCGCGCCGCCTGCTGGCAGATGCACGCGCACGTGGATGACGCGGCCGGTGGTGGGGATTTGGAGGCGGTGGGTTTGCCAGTCGGGGGTGGATTGAAGGGGGAATGGGAGGCGGTTGGCGGGGAGGAAGTCTTTGTCGCCATCGAGTCGCCAGGCGAGGGCGGCTTGGCCGGTGGCGGTGGTTTTGAGAGTGATTTGAGCAGTGACGGGACCGGCGAGCTTGAGTTTGGCTTTGGTGATGAAGGTGGGCTTGGCAGAGTTTTCGGGCGTGAGGATGAAAAGGCCGTCTTTGGCGGTGAGCTTGCCGTTGCGGGCTTCCCACCCGTCAGTGGCGGAGGCGGCGGGCGCGGGCTTTTCAGCCTGCGGGGTGATGGTTTTGCCTTCGAGGTAGTGATCGAAGTAGTCGTTCCACGTCGCGGCCATGGGGCCGAGCGCCATGCCGGGTGGGTTCAGGCCATCGGCCCAGGTTTTGAGTTTCGCGCGGAGTCGCGTGGCGATCTCCGGATGCTTTGCGGCGAGGTTGTGCTTCTCCTCGCGGTCATTGGCGAGGTCGTATAGGTATTCGCGGTCGCCACCGCGCAGAAGTTTCCAGTTTCCTTCGCGAATGGCGCTCTGGGCCATCCAGCGCCAGTAGAGCGCGTTGTGTGGCGGTGCTTTGTTTTCGCCGGTGAGGTAGGGGAGAAGATTGACGCCGTCGAGGTCACCGTAGATTCGATTGGTAATCGAATCCTCAGAGCTTCGATTGCCAATCGAAGCTACTGCCGTGGCGGCCACATCGAGCGCACTCACGGGATGCTCATAAACCTGACCGCCGGGGATGGTGCCGGGCCAGGCGATGACGAAAGGCACTCTCATGCCGCCTTCGGAGAGCATGCCTTTTTCGCCATTCAGCGGTGTGTTGAGGCTGCCGTCCCAGCCGCCGGCATCACCGTCCAGCGGGGAATCCACCTTGTGAATCTTCAGAGGCGCGCCGTTGTCGCCAATGAAGAAGATGAGCGTCTTCTCTGTGAGGCCGTGTTTTTTCAATGTGCCAGTGATCAGGCCGACTCCGTCATCCATGGCGGCAATCATGCCGAGCGCGGCGCGGCGCCTTTCCGGCATCTCGCCGGGAAATCGGTCCTTGTAGCGCTGCGGCGCGTCGAGCGGTGTGTGCGGGGCGCGGTAGGCGATGTAGAGGAAGAACGGCTGGTCTTTGTGGCGGTCAATCACTGCGGCAGCGGCCTGAGAACAGGCGTCAATGTGATAAGCGGCGGGGGGCAGATCACTCATGGGGCGGTCCTGGCCGTCGGGGGTGATATTGGCGGCAAAGGGGCGCTGGGAGTTTTGGGAAAAGACATGAGTGAAGCCGTGGCGGGTGATCTCATGCGCGGGACCGAGGTGCCATTTGCCGAACTGGGCGGTGGCATAGCCGGCATCCTGGAGGCGCTTGGCAAAGGTGGTCTGCTCGTTGAAGCCATCGAGCGGGGACTGGTTCGACTCGACACCAAAGCGCGCCTGAAAACGTCCGGCGAGCAGCCCGGCGCGCGAGGGCACGCACTGCGGCGCGGTGCTGTAGCCGCTCCGCGCCACGACGCCGGACCTCGCAAGCGCGTCGAGATGCGGTGTTTTGAGGTCTTTTTGAATGCCGAGGATTCCGAGGTCGGACCAACCATGGTCATCGGTGTAAAAAACGATGAGGTTGGGCTTGGCAGGTTGTGCCAGCAGAGGCAAGCCGGATGCCATCACCATCAGAGTGAAAAGAAGACGGAACGATTTCATGACGCGCCTGGAAACGAATCGCGCACCGCAGACTCTCGGCAAACCGTGTGTCGGATTCGGCGGCCTGGAGCGGGCACCCGGGTTTGAAAATGAGGCATTGAGTCTGTGTTTTTCCGTCACTGGCATGATGCGTCTCGGATTCGCGCATCCTCTGCCGTATAAATGCTGGAAATGAAGGAATCCCGCCAGATGCCTCGCGCCTCTGCCGCACTCTCCGCCACGGGTGTGGCGCTGGCGTTCGGCATGGCATCCTGCGCTTTTGCGGCGCAGCCGGTGGACTTTGGAAAATACGTGCTGCCGGTGCTCTCGGACAAGTGTTTCCACTGCCACGGGCCGGACGCCTCGTCGCGGAAAGCGAAACTGCGGCTTGATCTGGAAGACGAAGTGAGAAAGCCGCGCTCGGATGGAACGGCGCTGATCGTGCCGGGGGATGCCGCCGCCAGCCTGCTCATCCAGCGCGTCACCAGCACCGATCCCGATGAAGTGATGCCGCCGCCGGATTTCGTGAAAAAACTCAGCCCCACCGAGCTGGCCGCGCTCACTGCCTGGGTGCAGCAGGGAGCGAAGTGGGAGGCGCATTGGGCGCATCAGCCTGTGCGTCGTCCGGCACTGCCGCCGGGCTTTGAGCACCGGCACCCGGTGGATGCCTTCATTGACGCCGCGCTCGCCAAGGCCGGCCTCACGCCCAACCCGCGCGCGGATGCCGCCACCCTGCAAAGACGCGCCGCGCTGGACCTCACGGGGTTGCCACCGTCGGACGAGTCAGACTTGTCTGACCTGTCGGACTTCATCCAAAAGCTCCTGAGCAGCCCCCATTACGGCGAGCGCATGGCGTGGGACTGGCTGGACCTCGCGCGCTACGCCGACTCGCACGGCTACCAGAAGGACAACCTGCGCAGCATGTGGCGCTGGCGGGACTGGGTGGTGGAGGCATTCAACCGCAACCTGCCCTTTGACCAGTTCACGATCCTGCAGCTCGCCGGCGACCTTTTGCCGCAGGCCGGCGTCGAGCAAATCCTGTCCACCGGCTTCAACCGCAACCACCGCCTCAATGCCGAGGCCGGCGCCATTGATGAGGAATACCGCGTCGAGTATGTGCTCGACCGCGTTGAGACCACGGCCACCGCCTGGATGGGCCTCACCGCAGGCTGCGCGCGCTGTCATGACCACAAGTATGACCCGCTCAGCCAGCGCGAGTTCTTCGCCCTGGCCGCCTTTTTCAACAACCTCGACGAGCGCGGTAATGACGGCGTCGGCCTCGTTGCCGAACCCGCCATCACGCTGTCGGTGGCTGGCATGGAGCGCGCCGTGGCTGAGGCCGAGTCCGCCGTGGAAAAAGCCGTGGTGGCTTTGGAAGCAGCCGCCCTTTCCGCCGACCTCGATGCCTGGGGCGCCATGCAAAAGCAGCGCCTCGAAACCTGCGGCCCGTGGCGCGTGCTGGAACCGTTGCAGGCGCTCGGCCAGGACAAGGGGTCCACCTTCACGCCGATGGCAGACGGCTCCCTTTTGTTCGGCGGAGCAAACCCGCTCAACGATGTCCACGAAGCGCGCCTCACTGTGCGTGACGGCTTCACGCTGCATCAGCTCCGCCTTGAAGCCCTGCCTGATGCCAGCCTCACCGGCGGAAGTCTGGCGCGCAGTTTCGACGGCGCGTTTTCGCTCTCCGGGCTGGATGTGGAAATCCACGGTGCCGCGCAAAAACTGCTCGCCTTTCAAGCCACGCACGCCGCGGATGAAAGCCCGCTGCATCACGCCACCGACGCCGATCCACTCACCGGCTGGCGCGTCCCAGGCGGTCTGCGCGAGCGGGTGCGAGCTGTCTTTGAGCTGGCTCAGCCCGTGCAGGTGAGGGCGGGCAGCGAGATCGTCATCCGGCTGCGTTACGAGTCGCGCGAGGAGCAGTTCATCATCGGGCGCTTCCGCCTCAGCGCGGGCGCGGCGGGGCTGAAAATGGATGCGGACGAAATGCCGCAGTCCCTCGCCGAGGCCGTGCGTCTGGGCGATGCCGAGTCCCTGCGCGCCGCTTACCGCGAAACCGCTCCCAATCTCGCCCCGCTGCGCGCCGCACGGGATGCCGCGCGCGCCACGCTCGCTGACGCGAAAGCCGCCGCCACCACGCAGGTCATGGTCATGCGGGAGCGCCCCGGCGAGCCGCGCGCCACGCATGTGCTGAAGCGCGGCCTTTATGACCAGCCCGGCGAGCGCGTGCAAGCCGACGTGCCCGCCTTCCTCGGCCTGCCCCTGCCGGATGACGCACCGCGCGACCGCCTCGCCCTCGCGCGCTGGCTCGTGGACCCGCGCCATCCACTCACGGCGCGCGTGGCGGTGAACCGCCTTTGGCAGATGCTGTTCGGCGCAGGGCTGGTGCGCACGCCGGAGGACTTCGGCTTTCAAGGCGGGCGCCCCACGCATCCCGAATTGCTCGACTGGCTCGCCGCTGAGTTTATGGAAAAAGGCTGGGACATCCAGGCCATGCTGCGCCTGCTCATGACCTCCGACACCTACGCACGCTCCGCCGCAGCCACTCCTGCGATGCTGGAACGTGACCCAGAGAACCGCCTCCTGGCCCGCGCCACGCGCTTCCGTCTCCCCGCGCCCATGCTGCGGGATCAGGCGCTCGCCGTCAGCGGCCTGCTCGTGCCGCGCCTGGGTGGCCCGCCGGTCAAACCGTATCAACCGCCCGGCCTTTGGGAAGCCGTGGCCGGCGTCAACAGCAACACCGTCACATACATTCAGGATCATGATGAAAACCTGCGCCGGCGCAGCCTTTACACCCTCTGGAAACGCAGCGTGCCGCCGCCAAATATGATGCTCTTCGACGCCGCCGCGCGCGAGGTCTGCTCCGCTTCCCGCCCGCGCACAAACTCGCCTTTGCAGGCCCTCGTCACGCTCAATGACACCACCTATGCCGAGGCCGCGCGCGTGCTCGCGGGGCGGGTGCTCTCGGAGGCGAAAGACGATGCCGCGCGCATCAGTCGGCTCTGGCGCATCGTGCTCGCACGTCCGCCCGCGCCGCAAGAAAGCGCGCATCTCACCGCGCTGCTCCAGCGCCAGCTTGCGCGTTATCAAGCCGACCCCGGCCTTGCCAAAAGCCGCGTCAACATCGGCGAGTCCCCTTTGCCCGCGCATCTCGACCCCGTCGAACTCGCCGCCTGGACCGAGCTGGCGGAAGTGATGCTGAACCTCGACGCCACCCTCACCCGGCCATGAACTCCGCCCTGCACCGCCGTGTTTTCCTCCAGCAAACCGCCGGCCTTGGCATCGGTGCCACCGCCTTGCAAACGCTGTTGCATGGGGAGCAGCATGGGGAACAGGCGTCCAGCCTGTCCCTTCACCACCCGCCCAAAGCCAAACGCATCATCTATCTATGCCAGTCCGGCGCGCCCTCGCAGATGGATCTCTTCGATCCCAAACCGGCGATGGCAAAGCGCTTCAACGAAAACCTGCCCGAGTCCATCCGCAAAGGCCAGCGACTCACCACCATGACCAGCGGCCAGACCCGCTTCCCCGTGGCACCGAGCATTTTCTCATTCAGCCGTCATGGCCGCAGCGGCATGGAGATCAGCGAGCTCCTGCCGCACACCGGCAGCATCGCCGACCGCATCTGCCTCATCCGCTCCATGCACACCGAGGCCATCAATCACGACCCGGCCATCACCTTTCTTCAGACCGGCTTCGAGCAGGCCGGCCGCCCCAGCCTCGGCGCCTGGCTCAGCTATGGCCTGGGTTCGGTGAATGCCGACCTGCCCGCCTTTGTCGTCATGCTCTCGCGCGGCAGCGGTCGACCGAATTGCCAGCCGCTCTACGACCGCCTCTGGGGCAGCGGCTTTTTGCCCTCGCGGCATCAGGGAGTGAAATTTCTCGCCACGGGTGATCCAGTGCTGTTTTTGCAAAACCCGCCCGGCTCAAGCCTGGAGGCGCGTCGTGAGAACCTCGACAGCATTGCCGCGCTCAACCATCTGGAGCACGAGCGACTGGGCGATCCCGAGACTCTCACGCGCATCGCCCAATACGAGATGGCCTTCCGCATGCAAACCTCCGTGCCCGAGGTCACCGACCTCAGCGACGAGCCCGAGAGCACCTTCCACCTCTATGGCGAAAAGGCGCGCCAGCGCGGCACCTATGCCGCCAACTGCCTACTCGCCCGCCGACTGATCGAAAAGGGCGTGCGCTTTGTGCAACTCTACCACATGGGCTGGGACCAGCACAACGCCCTGCCAAAACAAATCCGCGGCCAATGCCATGATACGGACCAGCCCAGCGCCGCGCTTGTAAAGGACCTCCACCAGCGCGGCCTGCTGGAGGACACGCTCGTCATCTGGGCCGGCGAATTTGGCCGCACCATCTACAGCCAGGGCGAGCTGACCGCCGACAACTACGGTCGCGACCACCACCCGCGCTGCTTCAGCCTCTGGCTGGCTGGCGCGGGTATCAAGCCGGGGCACATCCACGGAAGCACCGATGACTTTTGCTACAACATCGAAGCCGACCCCGTGCATATCCACGATCTGAATGCCACCCTGCTGCACTTGCTCGGCCTGGATCACGAGCGCCTCACCTGGCGCCACCAAGGCCGCGACTTCCGTCTCACCGATGTGCATGGGCACTTGGTGAAGGGGATTATGAGTTGAGGTGTGCCGCACCGTCCGCTCATCGAAAATCAGTTCCGCCTGCTTGTGTGGCAGTTGTGCTGTTGTACAAAATCATCATCCGTTTTTCGTCCCGCGGATGAGCATTCAAATGTGGCGTTCGGGACTCAGGGGTGGCTCTGCGCGGCAGTGAATACCGCCTCCGAAATCACCCTCGGTGGAACTGAATGGCGGCGATTTTTTCCGCCATGTCATGACTGGCGCAAAAGACAACCTCGGCGGCGGCGGCGCGGCTGATACGGGCGCGCATGGAGACGATCTCGCCCAGACTAAGTCCGTCCACATAGGCCTGCACGGGTCGCTGCACGGGTTCGAGATTATGAATCTCGACCGTGCTGTCCACGGAGAGCAGGGCGCTGCGCCAGTGGACCGGCTCCATGACATTCGAGCCGACGAGCAGCCAGGCGGGCGTGTCGGCCAGCAGCGGGCTGGCTCCCATGCTGCGGGCGTAGGCCGTGGAGCCGGCGGCGGTGGCGACCAGGGCGCCGTCGCTGATGAGCTTGGGAATGCGGGGGATGCCGTTGACTCTGACCTCCAGCCAGGCGCTCTGGCTGGTGGAGCGCTCCAGCCATGCGTCATTAAAACCGTGGGCGGTGCTGACTTTGCCATCGCGCCCTGTGACCTCCAAATAGAGCATGGGGAGCTGGCGCAGAATGACATCCCCTGGTGGAAAAGACCTGGCCAGAACCTCCTCCGGCGCGTTCATGAGGAATCCGAGGTGGCCGGCATTGATGCCAAAGAAAGGCCGCCGCAGGCGCCAATGCTCGCGGATGGCGCGGAGCATGGTGCCGTCCCCGCCAAGCACGGTGATGAAGTCCGCCGTATCGAGGGAACGGCCAGCGGGGAGGCGCTCCAGCCAGCTTTGGGCTTTGGCATTTTCAGCGGCGCACTGGATGCTGAAGGGCAGGCCTTTAAGACTGCCGCGCGCCCATGCGCCGGGATTTGGGGCGCGGTAGAGTCCGTAGCGGCGGATGTAGGAATGCGCGCGCGGATGCAGCAAGGAGAAGACGCCCTCCCCTTGCGCGAGTTTTTCGCGGATCAGCGTGCTGGAGGCGGTCTCAGCCAGATCGAAGACTTGGCAGCGCGGGGGCAAGTCTCCGGGATCCAGCGTGAAGCCGGGACGCGCGAGCACGGCGAAGGCGGCGTTTTGCCAGAGCCACGCGCCTTTCTCCCAGGAAAGCTGGATGGCGGAGCGCCCGTCAACACCACCGGCGACGAGATCCGCGCCGACGACATGCCAGACTTCACCGTCTGGCTCGAAGCGCGTCTGCAACTGGTGGTTCCGGCTGAAAGCGGACTGCTCCAGGTCGGACAAGTCCACAATGACACGCTCCAAGCCGCCGAATGTCAGATCGGCTAGAGTGGCGCGATAAACCGGCGGGATGGAGTCCGTGCCGGGCTTGTCAGGGCGCGGGCCGCAGGGAATGACGCGCACCTCGTCAAAGGCGGCAGCCAGTTTTTCCACGATGGCGCGGTGGTGGAGTCCGGGCGGGTTGAAGCTGCCCCCGAAGATGGCGATGCGCTTGGGCATGATGGGAGAGTGTGGCCCGCGTTCCGGGCGGCGGCAAGGCGCGTGTGACGCGGCGCAGTCAGGCCGCCGCGCGCGGGGTCACTGGCTGCCGCCTCGTCCGGAGGGATTCGGGTCAATGTCGAGCGGAATGGTGGCCTGCGGGAAGTCTTTGAGCGTCAGGCTGAAGAGGATGCCGTATTCCTTCAAGCCGCCGCGGTTGTCGCGCACCATGCCGCCGATGGAGGCCATCCAGCTCGAAAGGTCGCGGGTGATGCTGTAACTCTGAAATTCCATGACGCCGTCATCCATTTCAAAGATGTGGTTCATGCCGAAGCCCCAGTTGTCCGTGAGGCGGCTGTAGATGCGGGAGAAGACGAGGCTGGAGTCGCGGAAGAAGGGGCTGTTGCTCACATACTGGTGGCCGAGGGAGATCTGCATGTTTCTGCCGGGCATGAAGGTGACGCCCTGGTTCAGCTCGGTGAAGCTGCCGGTCTCGCCCTGGATCGGGAGCTGGGCGTCGAGCCAGAAGTTGACCCAAGGCACCGGGCGGAAAAAGAGCTCGTTGTAGAGGTTGGAGATGGAACGGTCGAACTCGGGGTCGCGCATGAAAAAGTCCACATAAGTGTTAAGTCCGGCCCAGGAGTAGGTCTGGTAAGGCTCGCTGGTGGCGGAGGTGAAGACGCCGCGCGCCTGGTTGGTGTAGTCGCGCCGGGTTTGCAGCAGATTGCGCACGCCGAGGCGGGCGATGTTCCAGGAGCGCAGGTCATCCACGGCGGTGAAGAGCTGCGGGTCAATGGAGCGCGGGCGCGTGGTGGGCGAGAGCCGGTCAATGGAGGGGAAGTTTTCCGGCTGCGAGGCGTCGAGATAGGAGAGGTTCAAATACGGCTGGATGACGTGGCGCAGACCGTCGAGCCCCCATTCGGGTTTCGAGAGGTCGGACCAGTTTTTGGAGACTTTGAAAGACACGTCCAGGCCGGCGTGGAAAAGCGTCTTGGTCTCGTTGTCCAGGCCGCTGACACTGCCGTCAATGTCCGAGTAATGGGTGACACCGGCGCCGACTCTGGGCACCACGTTCAGCCAGCCGAAGAATGTCTTCGGATACAGCAATTCCTGGTAAGTGTGCAGGCGCCCGAAGCCGGCACCCTCAAGCTGGGCGGTGACAAAACTGGTGTTCCCGGGCGGGACGAGGGTGCGAATGCGAAGCAACTCGGCATGGAGGAAATCCTCCTCCGGGTTGCCCAGCTCGTCCTTGTAGATGCCGGCGCTCAGGGAGCCTTGATGGTAGAGCCCGGTGCTCCACAGAGGGCGGCGGATGAAGTCCACGGAGAGCTCCGGCAGCTTGGTGCCCACATCATAGAAGTCGTTGGCCTGGAAGCGGGCCATGAGCGTGGCCACATAACGCGGGTCAGTGTGGACGAGGGAGATTTGATTGTCCGGCTCGGGAGTCTCGCGGAAGTCGTTGAAGTAAAAGTCCTCGTAGAAGTGGGCGTCGCTGATCTTGTTGATGTCGAAGTCCAGATACCAGGTGCTCTTTTGCGGGCCGGGCAGGTAGATGCGGTGCTGGAAGTTCACCCTGTAGCGGTCCTCTCCGACGGGATTGCGCGCCACGCTGGTGCGGTTCTTATCCGCGTCGGTGTCGTACATGTAATAAAGCGTCAGCGTGCCGAAGTTGTCGCGGTTTTCCCGGTGGCGCAGGGAGAGGAAGTCCGCGCCCGCGCCGACGCCGCGAGCGGAGCGCAGATCGAGGCGGTATTTGGCCAGCGTGTGGTCGCCATGCAGCACCCCGTACTGATTGAGAAGGAAGGCGCCCCAGCGGCTCTGGTAGCCGGGCGTGAAGCGGTAGCCCACCTCGTCGGTCAGAGGCTGCGAGAGATAGGGCAGGTAGAAAACCGGCGTGTCTCCGGCGAAGACGGTGACCTTTCTCATCACAATTCGGTCGCCGGGATAGACCGTGAAGCTGCGGGCGCGCACTCGGAAGTTCGGATCGGCAAGATCGTGCGTCGTCAGATAAGTCGTGCCGCCTTCCACGCGATCAATGAATTTCGTCTCGGTCTCAAACTTCTCCGACTGGTAAAAAAAGCTGCCCGTGTCCATCGGAAAGGAGCTGCGCACAGCGTCACCGCTCAGTTCCCCGGAGTTCACATTGTACAAGATGTTGTCCCCGCGGTAGGTCGTGCCCGCCTGCCAGATGACCACGTTGTCACGCGCGATCACCTCGCCCGTCGCGGCATTGTAGCTGGCGTGGTCGCAGCGAATTTCCACGTCCGCGTAACTGATGCTCACATCCCCCTTCGCGATCGCCAGGCCCGTGTCGGGGTCATAGGTCGTCTCCATGCCCTCGATGTTCAAATTGCTCGTCAGCGAGTCGAAGAATGCCTGCCCTCGCGCGCCTGCAGCCATCAGCAGGCTGGCAAGGACGAGCGCGGCGCGGAGTCGGGAGGAAATCATGATGCCGGGAGGAATGAAAATGAAATGTCCGGGCCGGGTTCGCCAGCCGGGTCAAAACGCGCATTCCATAGGCCAGGGCCTCCAAAGTGACAAGAAAAACGAAACGGAAATCCAGCCCCCGCCTCAGTCCTCCCCGCCCGGCCCGCCGCGCCACGCGCAAACGCCCCGCTTCCCCGGATGCTCCACAAACTCCAGCATCCGTAGCGCCGGGCCGCTCCACTCCCGCCCGCGCGCCAGGGAGACAGCCTGGGTGAGATTCCTGCCCGAGCAAAAGAGCAGCCGGAACATCTCCTTGAGTTCCGCGCGCTCCGCCGCAGTGAAGCCCTGCCGGCGCAGGCCCACGACATTCAGCCCGGTGACGCGGTTCGTGCGCATCGCCGCGCAAAAATGCGGGATGTCCTTGCCGAAGCTGCCGTTCCCCTGCACCACGCAGGAGTCGCCGATGCGGATGAACTGGTGAAAGACCGCCCCGCCGCCGATGAAGGTGCGGCTGCCCACCCGCACATGGCCCGCCAGCAGGCAGGCATTGGCCAGGATGTTGCCATCCCCCAGCTCCACATCGTGCCCGAGGTGCGCGCCCACCATGATGAAATTCCCGTCGCCGACACGGGTGACCGACCCCGGCTTGCTGCCGCGGTGGATCGTCACATGCTCGCGAATGATGTTTTTTTCACCGATGACCACAGAGCTTTCCGTCGCCGGATCATAACCCGTGTCCTGCGGCTCCCCGCCGATCACCGCCCCCCGGCCCACCACGGTGCCCGCGCCCAGCACGACCCTGCCCGCCAGTTGCGCGTGCGCCTCGATGCGGCAGCCGGGGCCGATCTCCGCCGGGCCGTCAATCACCGCGTACGGCCCCACTTCCACATCTTCGGCGAGGCGGGCGGCGGCATGAACAATGGCGGTCGGGTGGATCATTGGCGGCGAGTTTATCGGCGGGAAAAGCGCGCCTTCAACTCAAACTCCGGCGCCACACGCGCGCGCCCGCTCAACTGCAAATCTCCACCGCCTGACGCAGGGAGGCCAGCTTGTCCGGCTGTTTCGGGATGAACTCCTGGCCGAGGAAACCCTTGTAACCGGTCTCCCGGATGGCTTTGACGATCGCCGGGTAGTGCAGCTCCTGCGTGCCGTCTATCTCCGCGCGTCCCGGCACGCCGCCTGTGTGGTAGTGGCTGAAAAAGGCGTGCCGGGCGCGGATGGTGGCGATGACATCCCCTTCCATGATCTGCATGTGGTAGATGTCATACAGCAGTTTGAAATGCTCCGAGCCGAGCTTTTCACACAAGGCCGCGCCCCAGGCGCTGCGGTCGCACATGTAGTCCTTGTGGTTCACCTTGCTGTTGAGCAGCTCCATTGTCAGCGTCACGCCCAGTTTCTCCGCCAGGGGCAGCAGGCGGCGCAGGCCCGCCGCGCAGTTTTCCAGCCCCTGCTCATCGCCCATGCCGTCGCGGTTGCCGCTGAAGCAGATGATGTTTTTGAAGCCCGCCTCCGCGCTGGTCTTCATCAGCGGCTCGTAGGCCTGGACGAGCAGGTCGTGGTGCTCCACGCGGTTGAAACCGTGCGGGATGCTGCCGATTTTTTTGCCATCCGGCCCCTGCGCCGTGGGGAAACTGACCATTGCGCAATGCAGGCCGTGCTTTTTCAACACCGGGAAATCCGGCGGATCCAGCAGCTCCACGGACTCGATGCCAATATCCTTCGCCGCCGCGCACATCGCGTCCAGGGAGATGTCCTTGTAACACCACTTGCAGACTGAATGGCGCAGCCCGCCCGCGCCGCCGGCGGCCCAGGCCTGCTCCCGGAGCAGAGCGGCCGCGGCGCTGGCGCCGAGCGTGGTGGAAAGAGTGCGGCGGAGGGCGGTGCGGCGGGTCAGAAGCGGCGGTTGCATGAGCGCAAGCTATCCAGGACAGCGCGGCAAGTCGAGCCATCATTTCCGCCTGCCGGAAAGATCGCAAAGGCGCGGGACAACCTCATCACGCGCACGACCATGCATGAATGCGGCTGAACATGGCGGAGACATTGGTCCGCGTGGAGCGGCATCAATTCCTGGACCCCGGCGCATGCGGCCAGCCGCAAACGCCCCGCCGTACGTTGGCGTGTCACCCGCGCAAGTCGTAGCACAACAGCGCCGGACCGCTTTTTCTGTCCAGACTGCGCTCGTGCTGGCGCACATAGAGCAGGCCCCGGCTGACGACCGGCATGGACCAGGTGTTCAGCGCGTAAAACAACTGTGTCCGGGCCGATTCCTCCAATCCTGCGGCGCTCATCCTCAGCCAGTGCAGGCTGCCGGTCTCACCGAGGCAGAGAAAGTCCTCCCCGCAGCGCAGCAGATTCGCGCGCAGGATGCTCAGACGGACCGGATTGCTCCGGCCCTGCGCCTGTGCCAGCGCCGCATCCTCCCATTCCAGATTTTTTCCCCACGCTTCCCCGCCAGTGGCGGCATTCACACAGACGAGGCGGCTGTTGTTTTCCCGCTCGCCATCCACCGCGTAAAGATGCCCCTCATGATGCACAGGCGTCATCCAGTGAACACCGATCTTCGACGATCGCCACGCCTCGCGCGCCTTGAAGTCCGTGTCATATTCCACCATCACTCCGCCGAGCGGGCGGTTCTTCGGATAGCAGGTGGTGACAAAGACACGGTTCATGCCTGGAATGACCACTGGATTTGATGCCGTGGCGGAGATGTAGTCATCCGCGCGCCAGGGGAAGCGGTCGTGCAGCGCGCCGGTCTCCGGATCCATGCACATGAGTCCGCCGGTCGGTGGATCACTCTCGCCTCCGGCAAAAACGAGCACCTTGGTTTTGCCGTGAATCTCCGCCAGGGTCGGCGAGGCATAACTGGCGCCCCACTCGTCCTCCACCTTCCAAACCACCGAGCCCGTTTTCAGGTCAAAGGCCGCCACGCTTACTCCCTTCGAAGCCAGCTTGCGCGCGCGCTCGCGCTTGTCCTCGAAGCTGTCGAAGGGTTCCTCCTTTCCGCCCACCTGGACGATCACTTTGCCCAGCGTGATGAGCGGCGACGAACCATGACCAAAAAAGTCCTGCGGCACATTGTAGTCTTTCCGCAGATCGCGCCTCCACAGCTCGCGGCCCGTCTCCAGGTCCAGCGCGTGCAGCATCGAAGTCACCCCCAGCACCACCACCACGCCCTCCGCGATCACGGGGCTTCCGCGCGGACCGTTGCCAAAGCCATAGCGGTCCTGGTAGCTGATCGGATAATCAAAACTCCAAAAGCGCCGTCCGCTTTCCGGATGCAGGCATTCCACTGTCTCACGCCCCTCCAGCGCGTGGAAGATCACCAGCCGCCCGCCTGCGATGGCGGGCGAGGTGTATCCCTCTCCTGTTTCCACCCGCCAGAGCAGCTTGGGCCCGCCGGACGTGAAGTCTTTCAGCAGCGGCTTTTCCGTCGTCGAGGCGTCGTCCGACGGGCCGAGAAAACGAGGCCAGTCCGTGGTCACAGCGTCCTTTGCCAAAGGCGAGGGCGCGGAGAAGTGGGTCAGACGGTCAAAGGATTCCTGCCCGGTGACGAGCAGCGGCAGGAGAAGCAGAGCGGTCCATGAATTGCGCATGAGCACAAAGGCTAGGCCGCGTTGGAAAACATCAAGCGCGCTCTTGCCCGCCCAGCCCGTGGTGCAGGGCGGCCAGGGTGCGATTCATCACACCCGCCTGGATTCGCGCTGGAGGACGGTGGCAGCTTCGGCATTCTGGAAATGAGCGATGCCGACTGCAAGCGCGTCGGCGGCATCGGCTGGCGGAGTCTCGCGCAGGCGGAGCATGGAACGGATCATGAAAGCGACCTGGTCTTTCTGCGCGGCGCCGCGGCCGACGGCGGCCTGCTTCACCTCGCGCGGCGCGTATTCATAAATGGGCAGGCCGTGCTCGGCCGCGGCGATGAGGCATGCGGCGCGGGCGGTGCCCAGGACGATGGCGGTCTTGTAGCTCTGGACAAAGATCGTGGTCTCAATGGCGCAGACTGCGGGCTGATGCACGCGGATGACATCGCTGAGCTGCTCGCGAATGGCGACGAGGCATCCGGAGTGGAGCAGCTTCGGCGGATTGGAGATGACTCCCCAGGCGAGGGCGCGGAGGTCGCGCCCGTTTTTTTCGAGCACGGCCCAGCCGGTGTTGCGCAAAGCGGGATCCAGCGCGAGCAGGCGCGCGGATGCGGCTGGCGGGGCGGCGACCGTGCTGGCGGTGGAGCGCGGCATTTACCAGCCTTTCTTCTTTTTCGAGGCTCCCCAGTTTTCCCCGATGTGGAAGAGCTTGTCGAGGGAGACGGCGCCGGAGCCAAAGAGTAGCAGCGTGAAGGCGGCGAGAAGATAAAGCCAGCCGGCCTCGACATGAATGGCACCTTTTTCCCCGGCGAAAATGATGAACGCGCCGACGCAGGGCAGGAAGATGAAGGCGAAAAGGCGGGTTAGGAAGCCGGTGATCCAACTCAACGCGACAGCCCCAAGCACGATGGCGGAGGCGGGGGCGAGCAGGGTGGGCCAGGGCAGCCCGGCACCGTTGAAATGGTTTACCCATTCCCAGGGCTGCTCTTCCCAGAGGAAGTCATAAGCGGAGTGAAGGGCTGCCCAGGCGTGGTATTTGAGGAGCAGAAGGCCCGCGCCAACACGGAGGATGACGATGGATTTGAAAAGGCTGCTCCAGGGGTTTGGGTTGGCGTCGGGATTGCCCCCGATGTGTTCGATCATGACTGGTCAGAGGTCTGTGGAAAGATGGATGATGTCGCCCGGCTCCGGCTCGGTGCTGTCTGCGGCTTCAAGGCTGGGAAAATAGCGGCTGTGGCCCTCGCGGATGAGATAGACGCCGCGATTGGCAGAGCCCAGCCTGCGACCGCCGGCGACAGTGACTGCCTGCTTGACGGTCATTTTTTCCCAGGCGGGGATGTATTCGTCCTTGATGACATCGCCCGTGATGGCGACGAGAGGGAGGTCTTCGACGGAGAGAATGTGGACGGTGACCGCACGGCTGATGCGGAGGCCGACGCGGAAAGTGGTGGCTACGGCCTCGGCGGCCTTGGGAAGCTCAAGCCCGCCGACACGGGCGGAGCCGACTCCCGGGAAGGCAACGACACCCTTTTCATCCACCATCACAACACCGTTGTAGATGCGCTTGGTGGAGCGGGAGCCTTCATACACATGCAGGCGCAGGGTGTGCCCGTAGCCGAGCGTCTGGCGGGAGTTGAAGGGGACCTTGGGATCTTCGACGCTGGCCGTGTCGCTCTCCGGCATTCCCGGAAGGATGGTGGCGATCTTTTTCAAACCGGAAAAAGATGGCAGCGGCGGCGCGGGGATGCGGCTGAGGTCCGGAGTGAGTTTTTTGACCGTCGAGCAAGCCCCGAGCAGAATCAGGGCGGGCAGCAGTTTTGAAAAGCGCGTCATGGAGCGAAGGTAAAATCAGGATTCGCATGATGGACGCCCTGCCTGGAAATGACAAGGCCAACGTCAAAGACGCCGGCCTTTGATTCTGGACATGCCTGACTGACGCAAAAAGAAACTGCCTCTCAGGCTGCCAGTTTGAGCATGCCGTCATTCACAAGATGACGGGCAAGCGCGGGATCGCATTGGACGATCTCCCGTGCGAGTATTTCCAGCTTGGTCTCGGATTTCCATGCCTCCGGGCGGGAGCGGTCGGCATCCTCGGTTTCGATGCTCATCATCACATGGAAAAGCAAGACATCGGCCAGAGTGTCGGGTTGCATTGTGTTCATAGGGTGCGAGGTTAGGCGGCCAGCGGAACGGCGACGACTTCACCGTCTTGAAGTATGAATTTTTTCAGATCCAGTTTCTTGTCCGAGATCTTCCACTCAATGGCCTCGCTAATGAGGACGCGGGCCGCTTCAGCGGGGCTGCTGCCGTATGATCCCCGCATCACCAGATCATCAAGATACATCCTGATCTGCGGAGTGACCGCGATCGTCATGGGGATGGTCTCAAAAGTGTTGGTGGGGCGAGCCATTGACGGGAGCTGAAAATTAAAACCGGATTTAAATGTGATTAAAATGCAAACCACCACTTCCCGCAAGCGCGAAGTGGTTTTTATCGGTTAATAATGACGTTATAATTTCCAGGTATTTAACTTAGCTTAAATAAAAGGGAGATTTTCAGGATGCGGTGCCCTGTTTCCCGACTTTGTATGCCCGCCTGCCACCATGAAGATCCATCTGCTCTCCGCCGCCCTGCTCACACTCTCCGGACTCACCGCCTGCAACAAGCCTGCTGAAACCGCAGGCGCGCCAAGCGCCGCTGAAGGCTGGGAAAAATGGTTCGTCAACGATCTCGGCGACGCCCAGATCGTGAGCGGCACGGCGACTTACACCGTGGAAAACGGCGTGCTCACCGGCACCACCACCGAGGGCAGCCCGAACACCTTTTTGATCAAGGGTCCGTTCAAGGATTTCGAACTGCAGTTCGAAGTGAAGGTGGACGACGAGTTGAACTCCGGCGTGCAGGTGCGCAGCAAAGTGGCCAAAGAGGGCGACCCGGTGCTCGAGGGCAGCAAGAGCGGCAAGCCGCCGCCTCCCGGACGTCTTTACGGCCCGCAGTGTGAGATCGCCATCAACGGCACGGCGGGTGATTTTTATGACGAGGCCCGACGCGGCACCTGGTGGAGCATTCTCACCGGCACGGAGGCGGTGCGCACCGAAGAAGCGAAGGCGGCTTTCAAGAAAGGCGAGTGGAACCGCTACCGCATCGTGGTGAAGGGCGACCACTACCAGAGCTTCGTCAACGAAGTTAAGACCGCCGACTTCAAGCAGCCCGGCGACCCCGAAGGCCACATCGGTTTCCAGGTGCATGGCATCAAAAAGGAAACCGGCCCCTACAAGGTGCAGTGGCGCGAGGTGAAGTTCAAAGCGCTCTGAGCTTCCTTGTTCCCGGCCCGCTAGATCGCCGTGTCGCGCGGCGTAGTCTGGCGCATCGTGAGCACATTTCCCCTCGACCGCCGCCAATTTCTTTCCGGTGCCTATGGCATGGGCACGATCGCCCTGGCTACCCTGCTCCAGGAGCATGGCCTCCTTGCCAACCCCGCTCTGGCGGGAGCGCAGCGGCACTTTGACCTGACTCCGAAGCCGGCTCACGGCTTTGGCCGCGCCAAGGCGATGATCTCCATGTTCATGCAGGGAGGTCCCAGCCACATTGACCTCTTCGAGCCAAAGCCGGAACTGGTGAAACTGGACGGCAAGGATTTCCCTGGCGAGGTGAAATACGATGACGCAGCCGGTGCGAGCCGGGAAGTCATGGGACCGCAGTGGAAGTTCAAACCTCACGGGCGGAGCGGCATCGAAATGAGCGAGCTGGTGCCTCACATGGGAGGCATCGCGGATGAAATGACGCTCATCCGCTCAATGCACACCGGGGTCAACAACCACGGCCAGTCCATTTACGCGCTGATGAACGGCCAGATCGTCGGCGGCAGGCCCACCCTGGGGAGCTGGATCACCTACGGCCTCGGTTCGGAAAACCAGGACCTCCCCGCTTATGTGGCGCTCACCGACCCGCGCGGGCTGCCGGTGCTGGGCGTGGACAATTTCAGCAACGGCTGGCTGCCCTCGGTTTACCAGGGCACCGTCATCCGGCCCAAGGAGCCGCGCATTTTGAATCTCGATCCTCCCATGTCCCTCAAGGGCGAGGCGCAGGAGCGCTACTTGAATTTCGTCCAGCGCCTGAACCGCGACCACGCCGACGCCCGCCCCGGTGAGACCGATCTTGAGGCGCGCATCCAGAGCTTCGAACTGGCCGCGCGCATGCAGACCGCCGCAAAGGAGGCCATGGACATCAGCCAGGAAAGCGAGGCCACCAAAAAATTCTACGGCATTGACAAGCCGGAGACGCAGGAGTTCGGCACACGCTGCCTGCTGGCCCGCCGCCTTGTCGAGCGCGGCGTGCGCTTTGTCTCCATCTTCACCGGCAACCAGACGTGGGACCACCACAGCAGCATCCTCAAAAGCCTGCCCGCGGCCTGCAAGCAGGTGGACCAGCCTGCGGCGGCGCTGGTCATGGACCTCAAACAACGCGGACTGCTCGACACCACCATCGTCCACTGGGGCGGCGAGATGGGCCGTCTTCCCGTCATCCAAAACCGCGCCGGTGCGAAGGGCCGGGAATCGGTCGGGCGCGACCACAACACCTACGGCTTCAGCATGTGGGTGGCGGGCGGCGGCTTCAAAGCCGGCCATGCGCACGGCGCCACGGACGAGTTCGGCCACCATGCCGTGAAGGACGTGGTCAACCACTACGACTACCACGCCACCGTCCTGCACCTGCTGGGTCTCGACACAAAAAAGCTCAGCTACAAGCGCAACGGCGTGGAGCAGGTGCTCGTGGAAAACCCGCAGGCCCGTGTCGTCACCGGGCTGCTGGCTTGAGCACCCGCCCCCTGCCGGATCTCAACCCTGCGCCGCGCCTGCCTGGCGGGTGCGGTCGAGCAAGGTGCCGAGACCGGCCACCACACCGCCGATGTCACTCAAGTTCGAGGGGATGATCATTGTGTTGGTGTGCTGCGCCAGCCTGCCAAACTCCGTCACATACTGCTCAGCCACGCGCAGGCTCACCGCATCCTTGCCGCCGGGGGTGTTGATCGCCTGGGCGATGAGGGCGATGCCCTGCGCCGTGGCCTGGGCCAGCAGCTCAATCTCCCTTGCCTTGCCCTCCGCCTCATTGATCTGGCGGATTTTCACAGCCTCCGACTGCTTGATGGCCTCCTGCTTGTGCCCTTCGGCCACATTGATGCGCGCCTCGCGGTCCCCCTCCGACATGGCCACCTGCGCGCGCCTCTCGCGCTCGGCGCGCATCTGCTTCTCCAGCGCGTCCTTCACCGACTGCGGCGGGTTGATGTTGCTGATCTCGTAGCGCATCACCTTCACACCCCAGGGCTCGCACGCCTTGTCCAGGGCATCCACGATGTTGGCGTTGATGTTGTCCCTCTCCTCGAAGGTGCGGTCCAGCTCCATTTTACCAATCTCAGAACGCAAGGTGGTCTGCGCGAGCTGCGAGGCGGCCATGAAATAGTTGGTGACGCCGTAGGTCGCCTTCGCCGGATCGAGCACCTGCAGGAAAAGCACGCCGTCTATCTCGATGGCGATGTTGTCCCGCGTGATGCACATCTGCGAGGGCACGTCTATGACCTGCTCCTTGAGCGAGTGCTTCGCCACCACGCTGTCGAGAAAGGGGATCAGAACATGGAAGCCCGCGTCCAGGGTGCGCGAGTATTTGCCGAGGCGCTCCACGACGAAGGCGTTGCGCTGGGGCACCACGCGGGCGCCTTTGAGCACGGCGATGACGACGATGGCGGCGAAGCCGAGTCCGACGAGGGTGCTGAATTCGAGGATCATGGTGGGTGGGTGTGCTTGGGTTTGGATGAGACGGGAAAAATCAGCGCGGGTCAGCGCGGGCGGACGACGAGTTGCAGCCCCTCGCGCCCCACGATCACCGCGGAGTCGCCGGGCTTCAGCGCGCCGATGCCGCGCGCGTTCCAGTGGGCGCCTTTGAACTCGACCTTGCCCGGCTGGTCGGGAGTGATGGCCGTGACCACGCGCGCCTCCTTGTTGAGAAATTCCTCGTCCGTTTCACGGGCGTCACCGTTCTTCGACATGCCCATGAACCAGTCCTTGCACAGGTTCCGCAGCCCCAGCAGAAAGACCACCGACGCCGCCGAGAAGACCCCCATCTGCCCGCCCAGCGTTGGCGTCCAGCCCAGCCAGGTTGTCAGGGATGCGGCCCACGCCCCCATGCCGATAAAGACGATGATCACACCCGGCGCGGCAAATTCCAGGAGCACCAGGACGAGTCCGGCGAGAAACCAGAGGACATAAGGTTCGGCAATCATGACGCGCCGAGACTCCTGGATTCCCTCCCCGCCGGCAACTACAACTTTCCCCCGAAATTGGAACCAGCGCGCCCCGCCGAAACCGCCCCCACCCCTCATGCCATCCCGCGTGCGGCACGGCTCAAATTAAGCCGTTGCCAGCCGCGCACCCTCTCCTACAATCGCCGCATGGAGGATCCACTCCCAAAAGAAGTCACCGAAGACCTCGTCAAAGAGGCCTCCGGCACCCTGCCCACACGCAAGACCCTCATCGAACGCCTCGACAACTGGTCCGACTGGTCGAGCTGGGACGAGTTCTACCGCACCTATTCCGGCTTTGTCTTCCACGTCGCCCGCAAGGCCGGCCTCAGTGATGACGAGGCCAACGACGTCGTGCAGGAGACCTTCATCGGCGTTGCCAAGAACCTCCAGAAAAAGAAGTTCGACACCAGCCTCGGCTCCTTCAAATCCTTTCTCCTCAACCAGGCGCGCTGGCGCATTCTCGACCAGTTCCGCCGCCGCAAGAAGCAGCAAAGCCGCGAGGCCAATCTCTACAGCGACGAGACCGACGAGCGCCGCACCGCGCCCATTGACCGCTGCGCCGACCCCAACGGCATGGCCCTCGAAAAGCTCTGGGACCAGGAGTGGCAGGACAAGGTCATGGATCTCGCCCTGCGCCGCGTGAAGGCCCTCGTCTCCCCCCGCCAATACCAGATCTTCTCCTGCTATGTGCTCAAGGGCTGGAGTCCCGAGCGCGTGAAAAAGGAACTCGGCGTCAATGCCGCCCAGGTCTATCTGGCCAAGCACCGCGTCGGCCGCATCCTCAAGCGCGAGGCCGCCAAGCTCGCCGCCGAGGACCAGTGACTCCGCCAGTGGCGCCCTGTCCTTTCCCGGCGCGCGAGTTGCACTATGCGCCCCGCGCATTGACCCGCGCCGCCCGCGCCGCGTAGGCTGCGCGCATGGACACCCGGCCCCTGCGCACCTCCGTTATCGGCAGCTACCCCTTCCCAGGCTGGCTGGAGTTCGCCACCCGCCACCTTGGCCAGTTCGGCGCGGCCGACATCGCCGAGATGCAGGACGACGCCGCCGCCATCGCCATCCAGGACCAGCTCGCCGCCGGGCTTGATGTCATCACCGATGGCGAGCAGACCCGCTTCGACTTCAACCTCTCCTTCTACGGCTTCATCGAGGGCATCTCCCTGGAGACCGCCAGCCCCCGCCGCTTCGGCCCGCCCGCCCATGACCAGCGCGGGCGGCACGAGATCACCGGCACACTCGCCGCCCCGCGCGGTCTCGGCGTCGTGGAGGAATGGCAGCGGCTCAAAAAGCTCGCCGCCCACTCCGGCGCCCGGCTCAAGGTCAGCGTGCCCGGCCCCTACACCCTCAGCGGCAGGCTCGCGCCCAACGCTCAATATCCCGACCGCCACGCCATCACCGAGGCCCTGCTCCCGCTCGTGCGCGCGGAGATCGAGAGCCTTGTCGCCGCCGGCGCGCCCGAGATCTGCGTGGACGAGCCCAGCATGAGCTGCTACGGCCACCGCGAGGACCCGCGCCGCTTTGTGGACATCTTCAACCGCACTGTCGAGCCCGCCCGCGGCCGCGCCCGCCTCTGCACCCACCTCTGCTTTGGCAACTACAAAGGCCGCGCCGTCGGCCTGCGCCGCTACGCCCCGCTCTTCCCCGCCTTCCACGAGCTGCATTGCGACGAGATGCACGTCGAGATGGCCAGCCGCGAGTATGCGGAGCTGGAGATCATCGGCGCCATCGCCCGCCACACCGATGCCGCCGTCGGCATCATTGACGTGAAAAGCTACCACATCGAGACCCCGGAGCAGGTGGCCGAAGCCGTCCGCGCCTGCCTGCGCCACGCCCCCGCGCAGCGTCTCGTCTTCGCCCCCGACTGCGGCCTCAGCCAGACCGCCCGCTGGGCCGCCCGGCGGAAACTGGAGAACATGGTCGTCGGCGTCGGCATCGTCCGCCGCGAGCTCGGCCTGTAGACGCCCCCACCCAAGCCGCGCGTTTGCGGGCGCGCTCATTGCAGCCCTGACCCGCGCGCGTTACACTCGCGCGCATGATTCCCCTCTACGACGACAACCCCGTCCACCGCTTTCCGCTCGTCACCATCCTGCTCATCGCCGCGAATCTCGCCGTCTATTTCCTCTGGCAGGCGCGCGTCGGCCTGGAGGAAAGCGTCGCCCTAGCCGCCTTCGTCCCCGCCGAGTTCACGGGCGGCGCCCGGCCCGCCGCGTGGCGGGACCTCCTCACCAGCATGTTCATGCACGGCGGCATCATGCACCTGGTGGGAAACCTCTGGTTCCTCTGGATCTTCGGCGACAACATCGAAAACGAGTGCGGCCCCGTCCGCTTCCTCGTCTTCTACCTCGTCTGCGGCGTCGCCGCCACGCTCGCCCATGTGTGGCAGGACCCCGCCTCAGCCGTGCCCCTCGTCGGTGCCAGCGGCGCCATCAGCGGCGTGCTCGGCGCCTACCTCGTGCAGCACCCGCACGCACCCGTGCGCACGCTCATCCCGCTGGGCATGTGGAGCCGGGTCATTGACGTGCCCGCCTACGTCTTCCTCTTCATCTGGATCGGCATGCAGGTGCTCAGCCAGGCCGCAGCCTCCGGCGGCAGCGGCGGCGGCGTGGCCTACCTGGCGCACATCGGCGGCTTCGTCGCCGGCGGCCTGCTCGTCCTCATCTTCCGCCGCCGGCGGGCGTGATCTGCTTTGGACCTCCAAGGCCATCCTCACCTGACCGTGATCCACAGCGGGGATGACCAGGCCATGTTCCCGTCGGCCTGCTCGATGCGCAGGTAGTAGCGATTTTCCCCCGGCACTGGCGCGGCGTCTTTCCACACGGTCTGCACGGAACGCGCGCCGGGCTCCAGCACATGATGGTCCTGCTCGTTGCGCACCACCGTCACCCGGCGGACCGGGGCCGTGCCCTCGATGCGCAGGCGCAGCTCCGGCTGGCCCTGCATCTCAAAGACCGCCCCCATCGGCCTGTCACCGCAGCTCAGTTCCACGAAGATCTTGTCCGTGGCGGCGCAGGTGCGGCGCGCGTTCATCCCAGCCAGGACGCCCTCCCGGGTGAACTCCTCCACATACACTCCGCCGAAGGAGGTGTGGGTGGAGATGTGGTCGCTGCTGGCAAAGACGCCCAGCTTGTGCCCCACGGCCAGCGCCTTTTGATAAACGCCGTTGTTGTAACCCGGGGCCTTCGGGAAGCCCGCGTCGAAGTCGGTGATGGCCCCCGGCGGCTTCGGGTGCTCGTCGCCGGCAAGCCGGTGCGGCGTGTAATTCTCCCCCTGGCGCAGACCCACCGTGGGCTGGGGCAGGCCGGGGCCCTCGTAGCTGACGCGCGCGCCCTGGAAGATCTCCACCGCGTTCTCATGCAGGTTGTCAATGCCCTGCTCATACCGTGTCCAGTCCGTGCCCATGCCCGTGGCACCCGTGTGGCTGACGATGGCGCAGGGCTGCCCGTGACGGCGCAGGATGTCCCAAAGCTCCTGCGGCTGGATGGGCTGGATGCCCGCCGCCACCGGCAGCGCCGCCTGCCACGGCGAGGCGCGGTAGGTGGCGCGGTTGATGTACACCACCGGGCCGCCGCGGCGGGAAAAGACCACATTCCGGTGCCCCCAGGGGAAGGGCTGCTCCCGCTCGTAGGCGTAGAGGGAGGCAAAGGCTCCCGGCGCGTGGAACACATCCACCAGGCGCTGCGTGTGCCACCATTCATAGGGGGAGTAAATCTTGCCGATGTCTGTATGGTCCGAGGTGCCCAGGAAATCCAGCCCCGCCAGGTCCAGCGCGTAGCGGTAATGCTCCACCGCGCAGCCATCGAAGCCCGTGCGGCAGTTGGAGATGTCTGTGTGCCGATGGACATCCCCCCAGACGAGGCGGTAGGTCTTGCCGCCGATCTCCCACACATGGTGCTCCTCCAGCGGGCGGGGCGGCGTTGGCTCATTCAGGTAGGGCGCGGGCAGCGGGGCGCGCGCCACCTGCGCGTCCGGCTCCTCCGGCAGCAAAGGCCAGTCCGCGTCATGGCGGAGCTGGGCGGTGTGGATTTCGGCGATGCCGCTGGCCTTGCTGGTGCGCTGGTCCGTGGCCCAGGTCATCCACACGCCGCCCTTCGGCCCGGTGTGCAGCTCCTGGCGGCGGTCCTGGCCCATGGTGCTCTCCGGCAGGGCGGCAGGCTCCGCCCAGCGCCCGGAGGCCGGGTCAAAGCGCGTGACCGCCGCGCGCCAGAGCGTGTTGGCAAAGTAACGGTAGCCCAGCCACACCTGCCCGTCGCGCACGGCCACAGAGGGCAGATTCACCGCGAACCCCGGGCTCGGGTCCGGCGCGGGTGTGGGCCGCCCCTTGTCCGGCACGGGCACCTCGGCGAAGGTGCCGGAGGCGATGTCATACCGCCCGAGCAGCAGCCGCTTGTGGGCATTCAGGCCCATGGCCGGCTCATGGCCGCGCGCGTCCAGCCCCCACTCGTGGCGGCCCCGCTCCGCCGCGATCCACAGGCCCCCGGCCCCGTCCGCCGCCACACTGGCGCGCCCCTCATACTCCGGCGTGGCCGGCAGCTCCAGGTGGCGCACCGTGCCGTCCACCCCGGCGCGGGCCAGGCGCAGGTTGAATTCCGCCCCTGCCGAGCTGTCATAGACCACCCAGGCACCCTCCGTGTCGGTGAATGCCACGCGCGGCTCCCAGTGGCCGCCTTTTTCCTCCGCCGAGACCCGGATGGGGGCCGACCACGCACCGCCCTCCCGGCTCCAATGCCGCGCCCACACCCGCGAGGCGCCCGGCCGGATCTCCTGCCACACCACCCACACCCGGCCCGCCGCATCCGTGCCCGCGTCGGCGAAGCCGCAGCCCGCCCCCTCCGGCGCGGCCAGCACCACCTCATCCTCCAGATCATCACCCTTGTGGCGGCGCGCGCGCAGCGTCATCACCTCCCGTTCATCCACCTGGCTCCACACCGCCCACACCCCGCGCGCGCCATCCGCCGCCAGCGCCGGCTGGTGGACAACCCCCGGCTCGGAAAGCGCCGCCACCTGCTGCCACCCGCCGTCCACCCTGGACAGAAGGCGCAGCGTGTCCGCCGCCCCGTCGTGCTCCACCGCCACCGCCCAGAGGCGCAGGTCCGCCCCGATGACGAAATCCGGGCAGTCCCAGTGCAGGGCCGCATCCGCCAGCTTCAAATGCTGGGCCAGGGGCGCGGTGAAACTGGGCGCTGACTGCGCGGCCCTGGCCCCTTTCTTTTTAGCCTTTGGGTTCTCCTGGGCGGGCGCAGGCAGACACAGGAAAACGGCGAGCAGGGCGGGCAAGAGGCGCGTCATGCCCCAGGGAACGCCGCCGCCCACTCAGGCTTGCGGGAAAGTCACCCGCCGATGCAGGGAGGCGCAGGCCAAGCCCCCGCCCGCCGCGCGGGGAGGCTGCGGGTGCGCATGACGCTGACGGCCAGTTCGGATATGCGCCCACCGCACGCGGCGCTGAGGGGCGGGATTGATCTGACTGACCGCATTGACACGCCTGCGGCGGATGGATGCCCTGCCGCCGGGCTTGGCGGGCAGCGGGGCGTCAATGCGGTCAGCAGGGGCAGCAAAGTCCCCCCCAGCCCGCCGCGCGCGGAGGCTGCGGGGTGTCACTGGAGGAGGTTCTCGCCTCGGTTCTCCTTTTGCTGGATCGTCACCGGCCAGCCGGGGAATTGATTGCCGGGCTTGCCGTCGGTGGCGTCGATGAGGAAGCGGAAGGACTCGACGTGATAAACCAGCTTCTCCGTGTCGAAGGTGATGAAGCCGAAGCCGCTGCCCTTTTCATGGGCCTTGTCATAGCGCTTCGGCGCCTGGCCGACTTGCGGGTTCCCGACGGCATAGACGTAAGCCTTGTTGCCGAGGCCCTCGATGTATTCGCCCGTGTCGGGCAGGCCGTGCTTCGGCCGGTTGGCGTGCGGCATTTTCAGATCGTCAGGCCGCCACCAGCGCGGGTAGCCGGCGGCGATGGCGGGAGTGCAGAAGGACCAGTTGCTGTCCCGCTGCTTGTCCACGCCGTACTGAACGAGCGTGGTCAAATGCTGGTCGCCATTGATGTGCAGGGCCATGCTGGGACGCATCAGCTCGATGGTGCGGTTGCGCGGCGTCTGCGGCCAGCCGCCGGAGTCGAGGTCGGCCTTCAGATAACCGTCAAAGCCGCCATGGTGCGTGGCGACGTTGGCGAAGACTGTCTGGCTGAGCACGGCCTTGAGCTTGTGCCCGCGCCAGTCGTTGGCCCACTCTTTGAGGAACTGCTCCTGGCGCTCTCCGAGGAGGATGAGGCCGGGCTTGTCGAGGGTGGAGGTGTCGAAGTCCGGGTCGGGCACGTGGTCGGCGCGGCCGCCGCCGGTGTCCACGTGCTCGGGGCCGCTCTTCCACTGGCGGTCGGCGAGGATGGCGAAGCTGACGCCGCCATAGACCATGTCGCCATAATAGACGCTGATGTCCTGGAGGACGGGGGTTTTGTCCCAGGCGTCAGGGTGGTGGGCGCAGTTGGTTTTGTGGACGACGTTGACCATGCGGGCGGGCTGGATGTAGCCGCCTTTGGAGGAGGCGCCGCCGTCGCCGGTGTCCATCTTTTTGCCGGCCTCGCCCCAGATGTTGCCCTGGAAGACGTCGTGGTCGTCGGGCAGGCAGAGGGTGGGGGCGTGGCGCATGACCTCGCGGAAGGCCCAGCCGTGCTGGTAGTATTTGCGCAGGTAGTTGAGGATGGCGCGCTGGGCGTCGTCCCGGATGATGCCGAAGCCGCCGTGGTTCTCGTAGAGCTGGTCGCCGGAGAAGAAGACGAGGTCGGGGTCGAGTTTGCGGACGTTTTCGGCGACGGGGGCGTAGGGGAAGGCGTAGTCGTTCTGGCAGGTGAGGGCGGCCATGCGCAGGGGGCGGCCTTCGGGGTTGGCCTTGATGGAGCCGGTCCATTCATGGGCGGTGGTGGCGCCGTCGGTGTGCTTTTCCTGATAGAGGAGGCGGTAGGGGGTGGCGTGTTTTTGGTCCCAGTTCGGGATGCGGAAGGTGGCGGTCCAGGCGTCGGTGTCGAGGGTGGCGGTGGCGAGGGGGTGCCAGGCGCCGTCTTTCTGGATGTGGAGTTCGACTTCGTGGTTGTCCTGCGCGCCGAGGGGGCCGGTGAGGGCGCTCATTTTCATGACGAAGCCCTCCTGGGTGCGGGAGTCGCTGAGGGAGTACATGGACCAGAGGATGGGGCCGAAGCGCTGCGACTCGGTGACGGTGAAGGCATCGCCCTCCAGGGTCCAATCCTGGAAGCGGTAGCGTCCGCCTGCACCATTGGCACCAGCTTTGCCCTTCTTGCCCTTGGCCGCACCCGCGCCTACGGAGGCGAGGTTGTTCGCAAGGGAGACGTTGCCGAGGATTCGCCCTGGGAGCACCTCATGCTTGAGGACCGCCAGTTCGGCCCCGGTCTCCACATCCGAGGCGGTGAGGGTCAAGGCGTACTGGTCTCCCTGGGGCGCGCCGGTGAGGGTGAGGCGGAGCTTTGACAATGAGGCACCGTCTTTGAGCTTGGCAGCCTTTGGCCCGAGAAGGATCAAGTCCCCCTTCCAGCCCGTGGTGGAGCCGTTGAAGACAAAGCAGTTGCTGCGGTGCTCGTCAATCTCGCTGCGCAGGCTGAAGCGGAAGCCGGCGCCGCCGTCGTTGGCGGACGCTTCCAACCGGGTGAGGGTGACGGCCATGGTGAAGGAGCCGTTGCGGGTGATCTGGTGGGTGAGGGAATGCACGCTGCGTCCAGGCCCGGCATTCAGGCACTCCGCGCCGCCCTCGCTGACGCGCCAGTCTTCCATGGGGTTCGCCCAGAATTCGCCGCCGAGGAAGACGCGGTCGTGGGTCTTCGCCCAGGGGTCGCGCGCGGGCTTCGCGTCCGGCGTCTGCGCGGGCAGGGAGTGGCGGCTGGCGAGGCCTGCGGTGAGGGAGCCGGCGGTGAGGAGCTTGAGGCTGTGGCGTCGGGTGAGTTTGTCGGTCATGGACCGGTGGGAACGCCGCCAAGGCCGCCCTATTTCACCGCGCGGGCCGGTGCGCGTCGAAGGTCTTCTGGTGGTGGCGCATGATCTCGTCGCCCTTCACATCATAGCTGCCGGTGGCGGTGTGGGGCACGTCGGGGATGGAGAGGAACTCATGCGCGATGCCCAGCTCCTTCAAATAGGCGGAGTATTGCAGATTGAAGTCGTAGTTGAAGCACTTGGTGCCGTCCCAGACGAGGATGCTCAGCGCGGGTTTGTCCGCGCGCGCGGCGTAGGCTTTGGCCAGGTCCCAGGCGTTGTAGCCCACGGGCAGGAAGCGCAGCGTGTCATTCTCGTAGCCGTCATTTTCCTGGATGTGCTTTTCAGGCCCGTAGCCCGAGCCTCCAGGTGCCACGGAGAGGAAAAGCTCCGGGTGCTTGAACATGATGCGCGTGGTGCCACGCCCGCCCTGCGAGTAACCCTCCAGCGCCCGCCCCTCGCGCGTGCCCCAGGTGCGGCAGGTGGCGTCAATGTGCGGCACCAGCTCCTTCACGAACACCGTCTCGCCCAGGCCGTTCGGGATCTCCGGCATGTCATACCAGCTCACCGGGCCGCCATTGGGGAAGACATAGATCGTCGGCTTGATGGTGCCTTTTTGAATGGCGGCATCCACATGGCTGGCCAGCCGCACCGCTTTGTTCTCCGCTCCCGGCCGCCCGCCATGCAGGTGATACACCACCGGGTAGCGCTCCTGGCTGCTTTCATAGCCCGGCGGCAGATAGATGTAGCAGCCCACTTCGATGCCCATCGAGGCGCTTTTGAAGGTGGTGTGCCTTACCGTCGCTGGCAGGGACTTCCTCGCCCACTCGGCGTTCTGCATGGGGGACACCCATGAGAAGGGCTGCGCCGCCGCCCTGGCCTTCTTCGACTCCTGACCGTGGGCGAAACTGATGGAGGCGAGGATGAGGCAGGACAGAAGTCGGGACATGCGACGGGAACGCGGACGCCTGCTTGATGTTGCCGCGGTTTTCTGCCCGGACGCGGCCGCCCTCACTGGGTGAAGGCGGGGAGCTTGACGATCTTGCCTCCGGCGAGCGCGGACTCGTGGGCGCAAAGGCCGACACAGGTCCAGTTGGCGCTTTGTTTCGCGTTCGGGAAGGGATCGCGGTCCTCGACGAGGGCCATGGCGAACTCGTGCGCCAGATGCGGGTGGCTGCCGCCGTGGCCGCTGCCCTGGGTGAAGCTGAGGTGGGTCTTTTTGGCCAGGTCATAGACGCCCTTGGTGGTGAAGTCGCGGATGCTCTTGGGCAGCAGTTTCGCATAGTCGGGCGCTTTGACTGGCTTGGGAATCTTGTGCTCGGGCAGCTTGGCGGTGTGCATGACGAGCGGCTCGTGCTCGATGAGCGGCCACTCGATGGATGCCTTGTCGCCATAGACGTCAATGCTCTCGCGGTACTGACGCGCGGTGTCGAAGAGGCTGCGGATGACGCGCGCGCTGAGGTCGGTGCCCTTGAACTTCACATGCGCGGTCTCGACTGCGAAGGGCGAGCCGTAGCACTTGACCAGTTCCGGGCGGATGGTGCCCGATCCAAAGCAGCTCACATACTCCGCCGGCGCGCCAGCCAGCGCGGCCACGGGGCCGACGCAGTGCGTGGCATACCACATGGGCGGCAGGCCGGGCCAGTAGTTCGGCCAGCCGTCCATGTCCTGCTGGTGGCTGGCCTGGAGGAATTGCAATTTGCCGAGCTTCCCTTTGTGGAGCTGCTCCCTCATGAAGAGAAACTCGCGCGCATAGACCACGGTCTCCATCATCATGTATTTGAGGCCGGTTTTCCTCACGAGTTCGCAGATGGTCCTGCAGTCCTCGATGCTGGTGGCCATGGGCACGGTGCAGGCCACATGCTTGCCCGCCTTCAGCGCGGCGATGGACATCCAGGCGTGGTCGGGGATGGGCGAGTTGATGTGGACGGCGTCTATCTCCGGATCCTTGAGCATCTCGTGGAAATCCGTGAAGCGCTTCCCGACACCGAAGGCCTCTCCCACAGCCTTGAGCTTCTTCGGATCGCGCTGGCAGACGGCGTGGCAGGCGGTGTGCGGGTGGCGCTGCCAGATGGGGATGAACTCAGCCCCGAATCCGAGGCCGACGACGGCGATGTTGAGTTTCTTGGCGGGCATGGGTGCGTGGTTGAGGCTGTGTTTATAGCCAGCGCCCGGCGGCGGTGGAAAGACATATTTTGCGGGAAATCGGACGCGGCGGTGCTTACCTGCGCGCTCATGGATGGCGGCCCCTCACATTACCTGATCGTGGACGGACACAGCGTGATGCACGCCTGGCCGGAGCTGCGGCGCGCCATGCGCAACTCCGCCCGCAGACACCTGGCCCGGCTGGAGCTGATGCGTGTGCTGCGCGTCTATCAGGACATGAGCGGCGCGCAGGTGGTGCTCGTCTTCGACGGCACGCACCAGGCCAGGGCCGAGGAGCGCGAGCCGGGCGGACTCCAGGTCATCTACGCGGAGGCGGGCACGACGGCGGATGCCATCATCGAGCGCCTGGCCTCGAAATACGCGCCCGTCCACCCGCTGCGCGTCGTCTCCGCCGACGGCATGGTGCGCGAGACGGTGCTGGCCAGCGGCGCGGACTGGACCAGCCCGGAGATGCTGCGCCGCCTGTGCGAGGACGCGGAGGAGAAGCTGCGCGGCATGATCGGCGGCTGAGCAGCCGCGCGCGGAATAACCCGCCGCCGCCGACGCTCCCAAAAGGCCGCGCCGAAAGTGTGTCTTGCGCCCGCGCGGGCACTCCCCATCTTCGCCCACCTTCCCACCACCCGACCTCATGGAAAACGTCATCATCATCGGCACCGGCTGCGCCGGCTACACCGCGGCCATCTACACCGGACGCGCCAACCTGAAACCGCTGATCCTATCCGGGAGCATGCCTGGCGGACAGCTCACCACCACGACGGAGGTGGAGAATTTCCCCGGCTTCCCAAACGGCATCATGGGCCCCGAATTGATGATGAACATGCAGACGCAGGCGGAGAAGTTCGGCGCGCGCATCGAATACGCCACGGTGGAAAGCGTGGCGAAGACCGCGGACGGGCACTTCGACATCAAGACGGAGGACGGCTCGGTGCGTCAGGCGCGCGCGGTGATCATCGCCACCGGCGCCTCGCCCAAGCATCTCGGCCTGCCGAACGAGAAGGGACTCATCGGCCACGGGCTGACGAGCTGCGCCACCTGCGACGGGGCCTTTTACCGCAATGTGCCGGTCTGCGTGATCGGCGGCGGCGACAGCGCCTGCGAGGAGGCGATGTTCCTGACCAAGTTCGCCAGCAAAGTTTACCTCATCCACCGCAGGGACACGCTGCGCGCCTCGAAGATCATGGCCGACCGCGCGCTGGCGAACCCGAAGATCGAGCCGGTCTGGAACAGCGCCGTCACCGAATACCTGACCGACGACAAGGGCGAGATGCGCGCCGTGGCGCTGGAGAACCTCGTCACCGGTGAAAAGAGCGAGCTGGAGTTGAGGTGCGTCTTTGTCGCCATCGGCCATGTGCCGAACGCCGCGTTCCTGGGCGGCCTCGTGGATCGTGATGAAAACGGCTACATCCTGCAGACGCGGGGCACGCGCACGAAAACAGAGGGCCTCTTTGCCGCTGGTGATGTGGCCGATCACGTTTATCGCCAGGCGATCACCGCCGCCGGGCAGGGCTGCGCCGCCGCGCTGGAGGCGGAGCGTTACCTCGCTGAACAGGGTGTGCATTGAGACACCAGCCTTCATTCCCCGCCATGATCCGCACGCTTCTCGCTTTCGCCCTTCTCTGCGCCCCGCTGCTCCCAGCCCAGGAGCGCGCGCCCAATGTCATCCTCATGCTGGTGGACGACCTCGGCTGGACCGACCTCGGCTGCCAGGGGAGCAAGTATTACGAGACACCGAACATTGACCAGCTCGCCAGGGACGGGATGCGCTTCACGGACGCCTACTCCGCCTGCACCGTCTGCTCGCCCACGCGCGCGGCGGTGCTCACCGGCAAGGCGCCCGCCCGGCTTCACATCACCGACTGGATCGCCGGGCATCAGCGCCCTTACGCGCGGCTCAAGAGTCCCGAATGGACGAAGCATCTGCCTTTGGAGGAGACCACCCTCGCGGAGCATCTCAGGGAGGCGGGCTATGCCACGGCCAGCATCGGCAAGTGGCACCTGGGCGGCGCGGAATTTGGGCCGGAAAAGCATGGCTTCGATGTGAACATCGCAGGCTATGAGGCGGGATCGCCGCCGAGTTACTTCTCGCCCTACAAAATCCCCACTCTCACCGACGGGCCCGAGGGCGAGTTCCTCACCGACCGCCTCACCAGCGAGGCGGTGAAGTTCATCCAGCGGAACAAGGAGCGCCCGTTCCTCATCTACCTGCCGCATTACGCCGTCCACACGCCCATCATGGGCAAAGAGGCGGTCGTGGCGAAATACCGCGCCAAAGGCCCGGCGGGCAATCATCACGATCCAGTTTATGCCGCGCTGGTCGAAAGCGTGGACGACAGCGTGGGCCGCCTGCGCGCCGCGCTCAAGGAGCTGTCCCTCGACGAGAACACGATCTTCATTTTCACCAGCGACAACGGCGGCCTCAGCCACCTCGTCAACGCCCAGGGCTGGCGGCGCGGCCCCACCGACAACAGCCCCCTGCGCCTCGGCAAGGGCGGCCCCTATGAAGGCGGCGTGCGCGTGCCTTTGATCATCACCTGGCCTGCTGTCGTCGAGGCGGGCGGAGTCAATGACACCCCCGTCATCAGCCATGACCTCGCGCCCACCGTCCTCGAAGCCGCGGGCGTGACTCCCGGTGCGGAGCATGTCATGGACGGAGTTTCATTGCTGCCCTTGCTCGCACAAAAGGATTTCTTGAAGCGTGACGCCATTTACTGGCACTACCCGCATTACCACCCAGGCAGCGCCGCTCCCCACAGCGCCATTCGCGAGGGCGACTGGAAGCTCGTCTTCTTCCACGAAGACAAGCGCGCCGAACTTTACAACCTGCGCCGCGATCCGGGGGAGATGGACAACGTGGCTGACATCGAGGGAGATGTGGCCGGGAGGCTCGTCCAGGCCCTTGACGGATGGCTCGAAAGCACGGGCGCCCAGATGCCGGAGGACAACCCCGACTTCAACATCGAGCGCGCGTGGGAGTCGCCGCGTTCTGCGAAGAAGAAATGACGAGCGGCGGGATGCCGGCCCGCGTCACGCCTTTTGCAGCCTTGGATTCCCCGCCTCGACCACAAATGACGCGCGTGTGCGCAGCGGCGCTCCGGGCTTGCTGACGTATTCGACGCCCTGGTATTTGGTGTGCCAGAGCTTGGGCGTGATCTCGCAGCTCACATAGCCGCGCTCGGTGCTGTGGAACTTCACAAAAGGATTCTGCGCGTAGGTTTCGGCCAGCGTCTTCGGCTTCAAAACGCCGTCGCCACCGGATGAGATGGAGGTACCGACGAACTCGGTGGCCACCACTCTGGAGTCGAGGTCGTCGAAATCGGCGATGAGGTTGTTCGCCCAGTTGCTGTGAATGTCGCCGGTGAGCACGACGGGATTTTTGATCTTTTGCTCGAGCAGGTATTTGAGCACGCGGCGGCGCTCCATCTCATAGCCGGGCCACTGGTCCATGCTGTGCGTGACCTCCGGCCCGGCGGCGCGGTCCACACGGGCCATCATGACCTGCTGCGCCAGCACGTTCCATTGCGCGGGGGATTTGGCCAGGTTTTCAAAAAGCCAGTCGCGCTGGGTGTGGCCGAGCAGGGTGGCATCCGGGGAGAGGGACTCGGGGCACGGGGGCTTGTTGCCGTCGCCGCAGGGCTGGTCGGTGCGGTACTGGCGGGTGTCGAGCACATGGAAGTCCGCCAGCCGGCCGCAGGGAACGCGTCGGTAAAGCAGCATGTCCGGTCCTTTCGGAAGTGCGGCCCGGCGCAGGGGCATGTTTTCATAGTAGGCCTGGTAGGATGCGGCGCGGCGCTTGAGATAGTCCTCGCGGCTCACCCCCGGCTCCTCGGAGATGTCTCCCGCGCAGTTGTTGTCGAACTCATGATCGTCCCACGTCACCAGCCAGGGCGCGGCGGCGTGCATGGCCTGAAGGGCCGGGTCGGACTTGTATTGCGCCAGGCGCACCCGGTAATCGTGGAGGGTGGTGATCTCCGGCCCGGCATGCTTGCGCACGCGGTTCTCAATGCCCGCATACTCATAAATGTAGTCGCCCAGATGAATGACGAGGTCGGGCGCCTCGGCCAGCATGTGCTCGTAAGCGGTGTAAAGCCCGGTTTCGTAGTGCTGGCAGGAGGCGAAGGCAAAACGCAGCCGCTCCGGAATGGCGTCCGCCGCCGGAAAAGTGCGCGAGCGGCCCGCGGGGCTGGTCTCCGAGCCGGCTTTGAATTGATACCAATACCAGCGGTCAGGGCGCAGCCCCTCCACCTCGACATGCACGGAGTGCCCCCACTCAGGTGTGGCCACCGCCGTGCCCTTGGCGGCGATTTTCGTCATCGCCTCATCCTCGCAGACCTGCCAGGAAACCTCCACCGCCTCCGGAGCCATGCCGCCGTCTCCGAGCAGAGGCTGTGGTGCGAGCCGGGTCCAGAGCACAAAACCATCCGGCGCGGGATCACCCGAGGCGACACCGAGGCTGAACGGGTAGGCGGAGAATTTCGGCGCGCGCGCCACGGCTCCATAAGCATGACCGCGTGTGAGCGTGGCGAGCGCCAGTGAGGCGGAGCCGGCAAGAAACGTGCGGCGGTTCAGTGTCTGCGGGGTGGTGAGCGGGTAAAGTGGCGGGGGCATGGCAGATGAGAGAAGGCATTGCTGCCAGCCAAACTTTCAGCAAAACCGGGTTTCCACACACGCTGCCAGGCCGCCCATGCCGTCAAAACTCTCCCCTCCAAAGATCGCCATCAACGGAGCCGATGGCGTGGACGGCGCCGGGTATCGCCTGGATTTCGATCCCACCTCCCGCATCCGCAGATCCATCTTGATGCATGATGTGTTTCATCCGTATGACAATCCGCCGCTCCTTGACCGCGCTGCCGCGGCATGGCTAGTATGCCGGATGCCCGCAGCCGAACCCATCACCGTCCGTCGTCAAAAAGGCCAAATCTGGAGCCATGTCCGCGCAAGTGGCTGCTGGAGACGCCCGAGGAGGCCGTCCGCCAGGAATATCTCTGCATCCTGGTGAATGACTACGGCTTCACCTTGGAGCAGATAGACGAGGAGGTGTTCATCCCAGGCCCGAGAGGCAATAAAAACGCCCGCGCCGATTTCGTCATCTGGCGCACCGTGCAGGAGCGGCGGGATGGCAAGACCGCGCTCATCGTCGTGGAGTGCAAGGCGGACAACGTCGCCATCGACTAAAAGACCTACGAGCAGGGGGCGAACTACGCGAACAACGAACGCGCCAAATTCTTCGTGGCCCACAACCGCCGCAGCACCAAATACTTCAAGGTCGATCTCGAAAAACGGGCACCGAACTACATGGAGGTGAAGGAATACGTCTCCTATTCAGCGAAAACTGGCGAGACCTACATCGGCTTTCAGGACACCTGATCTCACTTCTTCACCGGCACCACCGGCCCCGTGCCTTGCGGGCGGCTGGTGCGCGGTTTTTCGATCTTCGTCGCGGCGGCGGGCAGTTTCGTGGGCTCAAAGGGCACGAGCGGCACCTCGGGTAGGACTTTGAGGCGGAGGTCTTTGATCTCGACGCGGTTGGGGTTGCCTTTGTGGAGCTGGATGGCGAGCAGGCCCTCCAGCGTGCGTTTGTCCGCGTGGTGGTCGATGAGCTCGGAGGTGGGCTGGCCGTTGATGAAGTGCTGGAGGCGGTTCCCCTGCGCGAGGATGACATACTCGTTCCACTGGCTCACGTCGGCCTTCACTGGCGCGTGCTCGCTAAGCTGCCAGAGCGCGCCCTCGGGGTCGAGCATCACATCCTTGCCGTTCAGGCCGAAGATGCCGCGGCCGCGCTCCTCATACGTCATGCCCGTGTGCTCGATGGCGGGATGGATGTCGCACTGGTAGCCGGTGATCACCCACGGCGCGACGTCCTTCAGCTCACGGCTGCGATACTGGATGCCGCTGTTGTTGTCGCCGATGACGCGGACGGTGGCACGCAATTCGAAGTTCTTCACCGTGCCGCCGCGCCAGATGAGAAAGCTGTTGTTCGCCATGGCCTCCGGCGACGCATTCGTGCCGATGACGATGCCGTTTTCAACCTTCCAGAGCGCTGGATCGCCGTCCCAGCCGGAGAGGTCGCGGCCGTTGAACAAGGAAGTGAAGCCGTCTTGTGCGAGCGAAGGGACTGAAAGGACGAAAGCGACGAGAAGGAAGGGAATGAAGCGCATGGAGTGATGGAGTCTTGGACTGTTGATCAAGGCGTCGGCACGAGCTTCTCGCCAGTAGCGGGCATGGTCTTCGTCGGTTCGCCGGTGAGGAGGCCGTGCTTCACGAGGAACTGGTCTGCGGCGATGAGCGTGACGGTTTGCCAGGGGCCGTTGTTAAAGAAGCTGTGAGACTGGCCGGGCGCGATCTGGAGATCGATGGTTTTCGTGCCGAGGGACTTCCATTTGGCGTGGGCGGTGTCCCAGCCTTTCTTCCACCCATCCATGTCGCCAAAGAAAGCGATCGCGGGCGGCAGATCGGCCTTCAAGTGGCGCAGGATGTCGATTTCGGGGTCTTTGTGGTCATCGGTGGCGAAGGCGGGATTGAACCACACATAGGCAACGACGCGGGTGTCGATGTCCTTCGGGTCCGCGGGGTCGTTGAGGCCCGGATTCATCGTGGCGAGCGCACTGATGTGTCCGCCAGCCGATCCGCCACCAGTGATGATGCGCTGCGGATCGATGCCGAGCTCGCCCGCGTGCTGTTTGAACCAACGAATGGCACTTTTGGCGTCGGTGACGCACACACGCTTCTTCGTTTCGCCTGCGGGCAGCTTCGCGGCATCAGCCTTGCTGAGCATCTGATACTCCGCCGTGGCGCAGACGAGCCCGCGACTGGCAAAGTAGGCGCAGGCGATGCGAAACTGGCCCAGCGAGCCACCACCCCACCCACCGCCGTGAAAAAGGATCATGCCGGGCACCTTGGACTTCGCGGGATCATGATTCGGCGGAAAGTAGATCTCCATCTGGCGCGGTTTGGCGGCGCTCTCCTTGTAGATGTAAACTTTGCCGGGTGGTGCATCCGCCCCCATCGCGGATTTCTTTTTCGCGGCGGTTTGGGCGAGCGCTGGAGCGGCTAGAAGCAGAAAGACAAGAAGGTGGCGATTCATACGATGGATCAGGTTTACTTCAGAGCGGCCTCGATGGCCTTTGCGACGGTTTCGCCGAGGAAATCATAGCCCTGGCCATTGAAGTGGACGTCGTCGGGATTCTGCATCGTGGCCAGGTGAGGCGTGATGGCGGTGAAAAGGTCGTCGATGGCGATGCCGTGCTTCTTCATCACCTCCGCAGCGGCGGTGTTGCGTTCCACGATGGGCGCGGACTTGTATTTGCCGTCTTTCGTGTCCGGGCAGGGTGTGCTGCCGGCCCACATGAGCTTCGCGCCGGTCTTCTTCATCCGCTCAATGAGCTGCTCCAGCCGCTGCTGGTAGTCGGCGATGGGCGTGTTGCGGTCGTGGATGCCGAAATTGAAGTGGATGAGGTCCCATTTGCCGTCGCCGAGCCAGACCTCGATGTTTTTGAGCCCGCTCGCCGTCGGGCCGCAGTTCGCAGGGGCGCGATGGACGTTCACCTTGCCAGCGAGCGCCTTGCGCACGGCCTGCGTGTAACCGCGTGAGACAGAATCGCCGATCAGCAGCACGCGCGGCAGCTTCGGATCATCCTGCACGAAATCCCACGCGCTGGAGCGTCCGGCGATCTTCTCGCGCTTGTGGATTGGCAGGTAAAATCCGCCGAGCTGGTCTTGCAGCACGCGTTCCCAGGCCTGCTGGTCCGGCGGCAATTTCGCCACGAGCGCCTGATAGCGTTCTTCGATCACGGCATCTGTTTTGGCCTTCTGCGCAGCGGCCTCCGCGGCGTTGGTGGGCTCTCCTTTGGGCGGATTCGCGGGGGGCTGGGCCAAAGACAGGGAAAAGAGGCAGGAGATTAAAATAACTGAGCTGAAAAAACGGAACATGGGTTTCTCTAAACGCCCGCCCACGCCTCCATATTCACGCCGCCGTCTCCGGCACCAGCGCAGGCCATGTTTCATGCGGACGTCGAGATCATCAAAGGCACTGATCGTGGGTTTGTCGAATATGACACTCATAATGAAAGATGATCCAGAGAGGAAATTTCCAGCAAGGAACGCCCTGTCATCAAAACGAACCGGCAAACAGAAAGCGACTTGCGGCACGGGAGTGTACCTGCGCTGGCGCGGAGCAGAGGACGAGTGTTGAGCAAGTGCGAATACTGTCATCCACCCCGGCAGCCCGATTTTTCCAATTTTCCGCCGAATCGCGGGTTGCGAAGGCTTAAGAGAGGTCTATTGTTTATGACTGTTATATAAATTATGGCTGCTATTTCCTCGCTCGCGCCAGCTTCGGCACCACTGGATTTCTCAGTGGCGCGCAAGGCCGCGCCTGCACAAGCAGCCGCGAAGCCGGTGAAGGCGGAGATGGAGGCGGTCTTTCGCCAGGCGGAGAAATCCGAACGTTTCGAGGCGGAAATCCGCGAGCTGAACCTGCGCAATGCCAGGCTGGGGGCGTGGTTTGTGATGATTCTGGTGCCGTTTTGCTCGGTGCTCGACTGGCTGGCGTATCCGCAGAGATTTTGGGAGTTTCTGGTCCTGCGCATCGCCTGCTCGGCGTTGTGCGTGCCGCTGCTGCTGGCCCTGGACCGGCCTTGGGCGGGGCGCTACCACAGGGTGTATCCGGTGATACTGCCGCTGCTGCCCGCGCTGGCGATCTGCCTGATGATTTATTTCACGCGGGATGGCGCCTCCCCCTATTACGCGGGGCTGATGCTGTGCCTTGTGGGCACGTCGTTTGTCTTCCACTGGACGTTCCGGGAGATCGGCCTGACGGTGGCATTGGTGCTCGCCTTTTACCTGGCCGCAACCCTTCCGAATCTCTCCCTCACAAGCGATCAGCGCTCCATGGGTTTGTTCATCAACAACAGTATTTTCATCCTCCTGACCTGCGTGGTGCTCTACTTTGGCAGCCGCCAGCATCATGCCATCCGCGTGCGCGAGTTTGTGAACCGCTGCAAGGTGGAGGCGCAGCGCGAGGAGCTGAGCCGGCGCAACGAGGAGCTGACGGACACGCTGCGGCGCCTGCGGGAGACGGAGGCCCAGCTCACTCAGAGCGAGAAGCTGGCTTCGATCGGGCGGCTGAGCGCGGGCATCGTTCACGAGATCAACAACCCGCTGAATTTCGTCAAGTCCGCTGTTTTTCTGCTGAAGAAGAAGACGGCGCAAATGCCGCCGGAGCTGGCAGGGACGGTGACGACGGTGCTCAACGACATTGGCGAGGGAGTGGGCCGGGTGTCGGACATCGTGTCGGACCTGCGCACCTTCGCCCACCCCGAGGCGCGCGCTGCGGCGAGGCCGGTGAATCTGGCCGCCGCCGCCGCGAGGGCGGCGCGCTTCATGGCGAAGGCCTTCGGCGACAAGGGCGCCCGGCTGCATTGCGCGGTGCCGGATGACCTGACGGCTCTTGGTGATGAGAACCATCTGATTCAAATCCTGATCAACCTGATGCAAAACGGCCTCGACGCCCAGGGGGCGGGGGCGTTTGTGGAGGTCAGCGTCGCGCCGGCGGCGGGAAGCAGGCTGGAGCTGCGCGTGCGCGACGGCGGCAAAGGCATCCCCCAGGAGCATCTGGCGCGCGTGTTCGATCCTTTTTTCACCACCAAGGAGGTGGGCCAGGGCATGGGCCTCGGCCTGAGCCTCTGCTACCGCATGATGCAGGGCATGGGCGGCGACATCCGCGTGACGAGCCGCCCTGGAGACACCTGCTTCATCCTTAACCTTCCCTGTGCCGCCCCCGCCCAGTCATGAACCAGGATCACACCCACGGATTCCACATCCTCTATGTGGACGATGAAAAAATGGCGCTGCGTTACTTCCGCCAGATTTTCGAGGACGAATACATCATTCACACCGCCGACAACGCTGCCGACGGCTACCGCATCCTGGAGGCGTACGGCGCGCGCATCGGCGTGCTGCTGACGGACCAGCGCATGCCCGGCGAGAGCGGCGTGGAGCTCATGGAGCGCGCGCGGCGGCTGAATCCGAGCATCGTGCGCATTCTGGTCACGGCCTACACGGACTACGAGACGGCGGTGAAGGCCGTCAACGAGGGCCGCGCCTACCGCTACCTGCACAAGCCCATAGACCCGGATGAACTTGGCGGCGTGCTGCGCGAGGCGATGGCGCATTACCACGAGATGCTGGAGCGCGAGCGCCTGCTGGTGGAAAAAGCCGAGACCATCCGCGGCAGCCTGATGGCCGACCGCGTTGCCGGCATGGGCATCATGGCGGAGGGTCTCAACCATCATCTGCGCAACGCACTGACGGTGGTGCGCGCCTTCATTGACCTGGCGCCCATCAAGCTGATGGAGGAGATCGCCGGGCGCGCGCCGCGCGACACGATGTTCTGGGTCGAGACGCAAAACCAGGCGCAGGCGCAGCTCGAACGCATCCAGTCCCTCCTTTCAAACCTGGCTCACGCCTCCCACGCGCGCAAACTGGAGCGCGACGAGCAGGTCCGGCTTGATGCCGTCATCGCCGAGCAGACCGCGCTTTTCGACGGCCACATGCACGACCGCAACGTGAGCTTCCGATTTGAGGCTCAGCCGGACTTCCCGCCCATCCTGGTTCATGGCGAGCGCTTCCGGCAGCTCTGGCGCCTGATCTTCATCGAGGAGATCACGCATTTGAAGCCGGGGGAAGGATTCGAAGTAAGCGCCGAACTCGACACCGATCCTGTGAACGGACAGGAGCAGGCGGTCATCACCCTCACCGACAATGGCGGCTGGGAGGCCAACGACCGCGCGGCCAATCTTTTCGACCCCTTCTTCACCCGCAGCCGCAAGCCTGACGACTTCGGGGTGAACATGATGGCCTGCTTTGTCACCGTGCATCTCCACGGCGGCAGCATCGAGGCGCGCCGGCTGGAGCCAAAGGGGCTGGAACTCGTCATGCGCCTGCCCCTCAATCCTGAGGAATCCACCCGCCAGTCCGAGGACTTCGTCCAGCGCACCCTCGAAAACGAGGAGAAATGGCGGCGGCGCACGGAGATGGCGGCCGCTTGAATTGACAGGCCGGCGGGCACGTTTGCGACCTCATGCCGCGTATGAGTGTGGCATGAACAAAAAACAAGCCCTCATGGCCGCGCTGATCGTCGTGCTGGCGGCGGTGCTCGCGCGCCGCGGACCGGCGGACGCGCAGTTCCATCTGGCCGTGTTCAGTGTGGATGTGACGCCGCCGCCGGGGCATCCGGGCATGGGCGGCGGCATCATGCCGGCGCGCTCAGTGGATGATCCCCTTTATGCCAAAGGCTTCGTTTTGAGCGGCGGCGGACATCCGTGGGTGCTCGTGAGTTTTGACTGGTGTGAAATACGCGGCACTTCGTTTGACAAATGGCAGAGCGCCCTGGCATTGGCGGCGGGCACGCTGCCGGAGCGGGTGATGATACACTCGACTCATGTCCACGACGCGCCGGTGATGGATGAGGACGCGGAGAAGCTGCTGCGCGAGATGGAGGCCACAGGCGCGTGGAGGGAAATCCCGGCGCCGCCGCCGGACGCGCCCGTGCAGAACGCGTCCGTGTGCTGGCCGGACTTCAATGAGCAGTGCATCCAGCGCGTGGCGGAGGCGCTGCGGGTATCATTGACCAAAGCCAGGCGCGTCACCCACATCGGCATGGGCAGGGCCGAGGTGAGCGAGGTGGCAGGCAACCGCCGCTTTGTCCGCCCGGACGGCACGGTCAGTTACGCGCGCGGCAGCCGCACCACGGACGCGGAGGCCAGGGCGGCGGACGCGGGCACGGTGGACCCCTGGCTGCGCACGCTGAGTTTTTGGGAGGGGGAGCAGGCCCTGTGCGCGCTGCATGGTTATGCCGTGCATCCGATGAGCGTGTACGGGCAGGGCAGGGTGTCCGCCGATTTTCCCGGCCTGGCGCGGGAGAGGATGCAGCGTGAGCATCCGGACATATTTCAAATCTACGCCAGCGGCTGCTCCGGCAATGTCACCGCCGGCAAATGGAACAGCGGCGGCGAGGGCAGCCGCGAGGAGCTCGCCGCCAAGCTCCACGATGTCATGCGCCGCGCCTGGCAGGACACGCGGCGCGCGCCTTTGACACGGGCGGACTTCCACCAAGCGTTCATGCCGCTGGGCGCGCGCAACACTCCAGGGCACACGGAGGCCGTTCTGCGCGGTCATTTGGCGCGGGGTGAGCGGCCTTTCCAGCGCTCCGAGGCCGCGATGGGACTGGCCTGGTATGAGCGCGTGCGGAGCGGGCACCAAGTGCGCGTGCCTTGTGTGGACCTCGGCCCGGCGCTGGTGCTGCTGCTGCCTGCGGAGGCTTATGTGGAGTTCCAAATCTTCGCGCAGGAATGCAGGCCGGAGAGTTTTGTTTTCACTCTGGGCTATGGCGAATGCGGGCCGGGCTACATCCCCATAGAGCGCGCCTGGGAGGAGAAGGACAGCAATCTCAACGGCTGGACTTGGGTGCCGCCCGGCAGCGAGGCGGTGATGAGGACCGCCATCCGCGCAGTGCTCACTCCACGTTCTGAATCTGCTCCCTGATCTTTTCCAGCTCCGTCTTGGCGCTGACCACGCAGTGGGCGATGGCGGCGTTGTTGCATTTGGAACCCATCGTGTTGAACTCGCGGAAGAACTCCTGAATGAGGAAGTCCAGACTGCGCCCGGAAGGCTCGCCCGAGCCGAGGTAGGCGCGGAACTGCTTCACATGGCTGGCCGCGCGGGAAAGCTCCTCGGAGATGTCGGTGCGGTCGGCGAACAGGGCGATCTCCTTGACCAGCCGCTCGTCATCCAGAGGCAAAGGCAGGCCCGCCTGCTCAAGACGCTGGCGCAGGGCCGCGCGCTGCTGCTCCGGCACCAGCGGGGCTTTTTCCGCGATCTGCTCCAGGAGGGACTCGATGCCTTTGAGGCGCGCCTCGATTTCCTCCCTCAGATGCGCCCCCTCCGTGCCGCGCATGCGCAGCATCTGCTCCAGCGCGGAGGCCAGAGCGCCCTGGATGTGCGGCCACACTTCCTCCGGCCTGGCCTCCTCGCTCTCGCCGCCGAGCACGCCGGGCAGGCGCAGCAGCTCGCTCATGGAAATTTCCGCCGAGATCCCCAGCCGGCCCGCCAGGGAGAAAAGGCGCGCCAGATAGTGCTCCACGGCTGCCTCGTGAATTTGCGGGATGTTCGCCGCGCCTTCCGCGTCGTGCCGCTTCACACTCACATGCACGCGGCCGCGCGAGCAGGCGGCGGCCACTTGCGCGCGGATCTCGCCTTCCAGGGTGGAAAGGTCGCGCGGCAGGTTCACCGCCACCTCGAGCTGCTTGCGGTTCACACTGCCGCACTCCACCTGCCACAGGGTTTCGCCCTGCCGCGCCTCGCCGCGCCCAAATCCGGTCATGCTATTCATCGGCGCATCAAAGCAGGCGCCGGGCGCGGGCGCAACAGCCGTCGCGTGCTTTGACAAAGCCGCGCCTCCCGCCACCTTGGCGCGACATGCCCGACACCGCCGCTCTCCAACGCTCTCCCCTGCATGAAAAACACCTCGCCCTGGGAGGCCGGCTGATCCCGTTCGCGGGCTGGGAGATGCCCGTGCAATACAGCGGCATTGTGGACGAGCACAAGGCGGTGCGGGAGCGCGCGGGCGTCTTCGACATCTCGCACATGGGCCAGTTCATCGTCAGCGGCGCGGCGGCCCTGGATTTCCTCAACCATGCCCTGACCAACGACCTCGCCGAACTGGATGTCGGGCAGGGGCAGTACACGCTCATGCTCAATGAAAGCGGCGGTGTCATTGACGACCTCATCGCCTACCGCATCGCGCGCAACGAGTACTTCCTCGTCGTCAACGCCTCGAAGATCACCGAGGACCGGGCGCATCTCGCCGCGTTGATGAAGCAGCGCGACCCCGTGGACGAACTGGAGATGCGTGACATCAGTGCGCAGACCGCCGGACTCGCCATCCAGGGGCCGCGCAGCCGCGCCGTTTTCGAGCGAGTGTTCGGCGTGGAGAGCGCTTTTCCGGAGCGCAACACCGTGCTCGTGACCCTGCATGAGACGGGTTTCATGTGGCTGTGCGGCACCGGCTACACCGGCGAGGAGGGTTTTGAGTTTTTCATGCCCGCCGCGACGAGCCACGTGTGGTTTGACATCATCCTCGACGCCGTGCGCGCCGAGGGCGGCCTGCCCTGCGGACTCGGCGCGCGCGACACGCTGCGGCTGGAGATGGGCTACCCGCTCAATGGCAGCGACCTCGCGCCTGACAAGACGCCGCTCGAAGCCGGGCTGGCCTTTTTTGTCGAACTCGAAAAGCCGGACTTCACCGGCAAAGCCGCGCTCGTGGCGCAAAAGGAAAGCGGTCTTCCCTGCAAACTCGCCGCCTTCAAAATGACCGGCTCCTGCCCCCCGCCGCGCCCGCATTATCCAGTGGTCCACGAAGGTGTGGTCGTGGGCGAGGTGGCCAGCGGCACGCAGTCGCCCAGCCTCGGTTGCGGCATCGGCATGGCCTACCTGCCGCCCGCCGCCGCATTGATCGGCCGGCACATTGAGATCGAAATCCGAGGCCGCCGCTTTCCCGCCGAAGTGGTCAAAAAGCCGTTTTTCAAGAAAGCGTAAGCGCGCTTGTCCTAGGATCGGGCGGTTTGTGCAACCGACCTGGGGCGTTAGAATGCGGGGCGCATCAGTGCCTGGGCGGTCACTCCGCAGGCGCGGGCAATCTGGAAGGTTGCCCCATTCTGGCGAAAGCGCGAAGTGCGCCTCCCAAACACACCCTCTCCACCGCCTTGAGGCAGCGGCCGCAAGGAGCCGCGCCTGCGAAGGCATGGACTGCGCTCTCGATCACAAAAAAGCCCGCAGACCATGCGGCCTGCGGGCTGGGTGAAAGACGGGCAGACTTACGCGGCCTCCGAAGACTCGTCGCGGTCGCCCCGGTCTCCGCGATCATCGCCGTAACCGATGGGTTTGGCGCCACTGAGCTGGAGGGGGCGGCCCATGAACTCCTTGCCGCCGAGTTCCTGCACGGCGCGGCGGGCCTCCTCCACCGAACCCATGGTCACAAAGGCGAAACCCTTGGAGCGCTGGGTGCGGTTGTTGACCACCACCTCCGAGTTGCGCACGCTGCCGACACCGCTGAAAAGCTCGAAAAGATCGCTCTCCGTCGCATCATAGGAAAGGTTGCCGATGTAGAGCCGCTCGGTGTTGACCTCCTCTGGTTTCACAGTCTGCGCTTCGCGTTTTGGGCGCGGCGGACGTGGAGAGCCGCCACTTTGTGAAGGGGAGGCGGAACCGCGACCTGTGGTGGGTTTGGAGGGGGAGGCGGCGCGCGGCAGGGTTTTCGGCTGGCCGAGCATGCCGAAGCTGATGGCGCTCAGGAATTTCTGGAAGCCGGTGGGCTGCACAGCTCCTGCGCGCGGGGTTTTGCCCGGACGGGGCGGGCCACTGCGGGCACCGCGGGGGCCGCGATTGCGGCGGCGGCGGTTTTCTTGCGAGTTCGAGTCTGACATGGGTGTTCGTTCAGGGGTGGTGTTTCAGGGTTGCAGGCACCGTTCTGACGGACATGGAAAATGGCCGGCGGCGGGGACGCGGGAAGCGTCGTCTCCAGCGGACCGGAAACCAAGCCGGACCGCACACGCGGCCCGCATCCATCCCGTCCGGTGCCGCAGTCGGGCGGCGTGGACCGCCATGCGGCCGGTCCGGTGTGCGTGTGACGTTCAATCACGGCGAACCCTCCCCGCGAGGGAATCGCGGGTCCATTCATGGCATCTGGCACGGTCAAAGCGTGGCTCATGGCGCAAAGGCTGGGTGGGGAGGGATCGGAGCACGAGCGCTCCAAACGACTGCGCGCCGAGACTAAAGGAACCCTGCATGGCGGTCAACCTTGGATTCCGGGCGCAATCCGTTGTTGCCATTCCGGCGGCGGCTTCCTACTCTCGCGCGCTTTAATTATGAAATCACCCGCCACCAAAAAGCTCTTCGTCATGATGGTCCTGGAATTCTTCATCTGGGGGGCCTGGCTGCCGCTCATCTGGGGCTACATGGGGGCTGACGGGCTGAACTTCACCGACTTGCAGATCACCTGGGTCGGCAGCGCCTTCGCCATCGCCTCCGTGCTTGGCATCTTCTTCAGCAACCAGTTTGCCGACCGCCACTTCGCCGCGGAAAAATTCATGTCCTTCAGCCACCTTGTCGGCGGTCTGGCCATCCTCGGCATGTATTGGGCAAAGGATTTCCCCACCTTCTTCGGCCTCATGCTCGTCCACTCGCTGCTCTATGTGCCGACCATCTCCGTCTCGAACTCCATCGCCTTCACCCACTTGAAGGACGCGCAGAAGGAGTTCGGCCTCGTGCGCATGGGCGGCACAATCGGCTGGATCCTCGCCGCCTGGCCGCTCTACTTCATCCTCGAAGGCAAGACCGGCGCCGACGCCATCGCCGCCCGCGCCAATATCTTCCTCATCTCCGGCGCCGCCTCCATCGCCCTCGCCTTCTTCAGCCTCAGCCTGCCGCACACCCCCGCCAAACCCGCTTCGAAGGGCGAGAGCAACTTCGCCTGGCTGAAGGCCGCCATGTTCCTCAAAAAGCCCTTTCTGCTGATCCTCTTCATCGTCACCTTCATAGACGCCACCATTCACAACGGCTACTTTCTCCTCGCCGGGAACTTCCTCGGCAGCGACGTGGTTGGCATTGAGCAAAAATGGATCATGCCCGTCATGAGCATCGGCCAGATCGCCGAAATCCTCACCATGGCCGTGCTCGGCTGGTTCCTCTCCCGCCTCGGCTGGAAAACCACCATGATCCTCGGCATCCTCGGCCATGCCGCGCGCTTCGCCGTCTTCGCCTTCATGCCGGAGAATCAGACCATGATCATCGCCGTCCAGGTCCTGCACGGCATCTGCTACGCCTTCTTCTTCGCCACCCTCTACATCTTCATTGACGCCGCCTTCCCGAAGGACTCCCGCTCCAGCGCCCAGGGCCTTTTCAATCTCCTCGTGCTCGGCCTCGGCGACCTCGCAGCCAAATGGTTCTTCATTCCCCTCCAGGGCAGGCTGACCAGCGAAGACGGCGTCGTGAACTACAAGGAGCTCTTCCTCTGGCCCACCGGCCTCTCCCTCGCCGCCGCCGTGCTCCTGCTCATCGCCTTCTTCCCGCCCAAGCAGCTCGCCCCGCCGGAAGAAGTCACGCATTGACCGCCCCGCGCCTGCCACCCCGCCCTTTTCCGCCATGAAGACCCGCCGCCACTTCCTCGCCGGCCTCGGCAGCGCCGCCGCAGCCACCTGGACGCAGACCCTGCGCGCCGCGCCCGATCCGAAAAAGGACGTGGTCATCGGCCACGGCAGGCATCGTTACAAAGTCGTCAAAGAATGGGTCGCCCCCGGCCAGGGCAGGCACCACCCCATCCTCAACTGCCACGAGATGGTCCAGGTTAAAGACGGCCGCCTCTTCATGGTGGGCGACCATTGGGACAACCAAATGCTCGTCTTCAAACCCGACGGCACCATCCTCGACTCCTGGGGATCCGCCTGGCCCGGCGGCCACGGCCTCACCCTCTCCGAGGAAAACGGCGAGGAGTTCCTCTTCGTCACCGACAGCGGCCTGTGGAAGTCCGGCTCCGGCGGCTACCGCCAGACCGGGCGCGTGGCAAAGATTGACCTCAGCGGCAGGGAAATCTTCTCCATCAGCCACCCCATGAGCGTCGGCGCCTATGAGCCCGGCATGTTCTTCAACCCCACCGAAGTCGCCATCGCCCCCAATGGCGACATTTATGTGGTGGACGGCTACGGCTCCCAGTTCGTCCTGCGCTACGACGCGCGCGGCAAGTTCCTCCAGCGCTTCGGCGGCAAGGACGGCGTGCCCGCCGAACAGAGGCTGAACAACGCCCACGGCATCGCCATTGACACCCGCCAGGGCGCTGACAAAGCCACCGTGATCGTCACCTCGCGCGCCGACAACTGCTTCCGCCGCTTCAGCCTCGACGGCCAATATCTGGGCACCATTCCCGTGCCCGGCGCCATGGTCTGCCGCCCCGTCATCGCCGACCAGGAAATATATGCCGGCGTCTGCTGGAGCAAGACTCCCGATATCAACAAACTCCCGCAGAACCCCTCCGGCTTCACCGTCATCCTCGGCGCGGACGACCGTGTCGTCAGCGCCCCCGGCGGCACCGCCCCCGTCTATGAGGACGGCAAACTCCAGCCCCTCATGCAGGCCGAGCGCGTCTTCGACCACGGCCACGATGTCTGCGTCCTGGACAACGGCGACCTCATCGTCTGCCAATGGAACGCCTTCCAGACCTACCCCGTCAAACTGGAGAAGGTGTGAGATTCTAAAACCGAATTTCGGATTTCACGAACCAGCCACTTTTTCCGCGCCTCAGGCGGCCGCCATCGCCTCGGCGGCGCCTTTGAAGAAGTAATAACCCCAGCCGTGCTCCGCGCGGCTCCAGTCCGGATCGTAGTGGTGCGCTTTGGACAGGAAGCGCTCAGGATGCGGCATCAGGCCGAAGACGCGCCCGGTGTCATCCTGCATCCCGGCGATGCGCGCGCTGGAGCCGTTCACATCCGCTCCGTAAAGCAGCGCGGCGTGCCCGTCCTTGACGTACTTCTCCGCGTCGCCCGGCGCGCCGACAAAGCGGCCTTCCGCATGAGCCACCGGCAGCTCGAAGTCGTCCGGCAGGGCTTTGAGAAAGGGGCTGGTGGAGCTGTTTTTTTTCAGGGGCGCCCACTTGCAGATGAAGCGCCCGCTCTCGTTGTGGATCAGGCTGCCGCGCGGCAGGAGGTCGAGCTGCGCCAGGATTTGGAAGCCGTTGCAAATGCCCAGCACATGGCCCCCACCGGCCACGAAGTCTTTCAATTTCTCCCCCAGCTTGTGCTTGGTGATCAACTGAGCGATGCGGCCGCTCATGACATAGTCGCCATAGCTGAAACCGCCGGAGAAGACCACGAGCCGCGCCCGCTCCAGGGCCGCAGGGGCGAGCTGCGAGGCGGGCAGAACCTCGGCGGTGAAGCCGGACGCCTCCAGGGCGCGGGCGGTTTCAGCATCGCAGTTGGTGCCGGGAAATTTGATGAGCAATGCGTGGGGCATGGGGCTTTTATGGCGATGCCCGCGCAGGATGCAAGAGGCCTTCCCTGAAAGCCGGCAAATTGTCCCGCATCCGCTCCGACGAAGGCTCGCGCGCCTCACGGCCCGCCCTTGCGGCCGCGGTGCGGGCGCGCATGGCTCATGCGGGTGACTCGGGCGGGGTTTTTGCCGTGGAGGACTTTGAAGGCTTTGTTTTCGCCAGTGGTGCGGTGCGTCTCGAATGCCTCGGCCATGAGGTTTTCATAGGGCAGATGGCGGTTGGCGACGAGCCAAAGCTCGCCTCCGGGGCGCAGAGCCTGGGCGGCGCTGGTGATGAATTTCAAGCCGAGCAGGGAGTTCGAATCCCGTCCGTCATGGAAGGGCGGGTTCATGACGACTGTGTCATACATGGCGCCGCCGAGTCCCTGGGTGACATCGTGCCAGTGGAGCTTCGGGCGCACGGGGACGGGGATGAGGCCGGTGTTCCGCCGCGCGCACTCCAGGGCGCGGGAGTCGGCCTCATACATGTCGAGGCTGCGTATGTCCGGGCAGTGATGGAGAAGATGCTGGCTGAGGAAGCCCCAGCCCGCGCCTAGGTCGGCCACGGCGCCGCGCAGATCGCGCGGCAGGTGCTCGACGAGCAGGGCCGAGCCTTCATCAATCGCATCCCAATGAAACAAGCCGGGCATGGACCAGAAACGACCGTCGAGGATGCGGCGCATGGCGGCGTTTTGCCTCCACTGGGCAAGCTGAGCGGTTTTCCACCCGGGATGTTTTTTCGCCCAAAAGACGCGGCAGTGACTTTTGGAGACGGTCTGCAACTCACCCGCGACACTGGCGAGCTGCTGCTCCATGCGTTTTGCCCCCCAATCGTTGTGCAGGGCCACGACGAGGGTGCCGCCTTCGTTCAAGAGATCGTGGGCTTTGGCGAAGTCGGCGAGCACCGTGTCGCGCTGGCGCTCGGGCAGGAGCAGGACGGCGTCGAAGGTGCCGGCGGCCTCACGGGTGCTGGGGATGCCGCTGTGCTGGAGGCGCAGGGCGGCTGGCTTCCACACCTGCTCGCAGGTGAGCCTGCCGCGCCATGCTTCCAGTGCCGGATGGGCCAGGGCGTGGAGAAAGAGGATGCTGCCGTCGAGAGGGATCTCCGGCTGCGTGTCGAGGGTGTGGAAAAGGGCTTCGAGGGCTTTCATCCGCCGCGTCAGGAATAGAGAAAGCCGGTGAGCGGGCTGGTGGCGCTGGCCTCATCCGTGCTGTCCGCGAGGCCGATTTCATAGGCGGCGCGGCCGGCTTCGACGGCGGCTTTGAACGCGGAAGCCATGCGCACGGGGTCGGAGGCGATGGCGATGGCAGTGTTCACCAAAACGGCGTCGGCGCCCATTTCGAGGGCCTCGGCGGCATGGCTGGGCGCGCCGATGCCGGCATCCACCACCACGGGCACGGTGGCCTGGCTGAGAATGATCTCGATCTGCCGCCGTGTGGTGATGCCCTGGTGCGAGCCGATGGGCGAGCCGAGCGGCATGACGGTGGCGGTGCCCGCGTCCTGGAGCCGGCGCGCGAGCACCGGGTCGGCATTGATGTAAGGCAGGACGGTGAAGCCCTCCTTCACAAGAATCTCGGCGGCCTTGAGCGTCTCGATGGGGTCGGGCAGCAAGTAGCGCGGATCAGGGTGGATTTCGAGCTTCACCCAGTTTGGCATTCCGGCGGCGACGGCCAGGCGGGCCAGGCGCACGGCCTCCTCAGCGGTGAAGGCGCCGCTGGTATTTGGCAGCAGAAGGACGTTGTCAGGGATGTGATCGAGGATGTTGGCGAAGGGGTCGCCTTTGCCTGACAAATCCGCGCGCCGCAGGGCCACGGTGACGATCTCCGTGCCGGAGGCGGCGATGGCCTGGCGCATGAGATCAAGCGAGGCAAACTTGCCGGTGCCGAGCATGAGCCGCGAGGCAAACTCGCGTCCGGCGATGATGAGGGGGGTGTTGGGCATGGGTGAGGTGATGCTCGGCGCGTCATCAAGCCAGCGCCCGCTCGACGAGGGCGGGGACGGGGAGCTGGATGCCGATGAAGAAGTCGCCAAACTCGCCGAACTGCGTGGTCACCTCGTCCCAGCGCATCTCATAGACGATGGATTTGATCTGGAAGACATCGTGGGCAAAAAGCGTGACGCCCCACTCATGGCTGTCGAGACCGGTGGAGCCGGTGACGAGCTGGCGCACCTTGCCCGCGTACTTGCGGCCGGTCTTGGCGTGGCCGCCCATCAGCTCGCGGCGTTTGGCGAAGTCCTGCGCGTACCAGTTGGCGCCCACATTGCGGCGCTTGCTCATGGGGTAAAAGCACATCACCGGCCAGTCGGGCATGTTCGGGTAGAGGCGGTCCTGGTAGTACTTGCCCATGTGCGCCTTCCACTCGCCGAGGCGTTTTTCAAACTCCTCGCTGCCAGGCTGGAGGTTCTCCGTGCGCTGGATGCGCGCGGCGGCCTCATCCTCGGACTCGCTGTACTCGGTCCACTCGGTCATCGAGAGGTAGTTGTAGCAGGGCGTGAGCACATCCGGCCCCAGGGCAAGGCCGAGCTGCTTGGCAAAGCGGTCCGCGTCGTGCAGGTCGGGCGTCAGCAGCATGAAGCCGACTTCCGCCTTCGGACCCACCATGCTGAAGGTCAGAAGCTGCGTCTTCGGGTGCGCGCGGATGGCGTCCACGGTGCCTTGCATCCGGGCGGCGCGCTCCGCCTTCTCGGACGGCGTGAGCGCGGCCCAGAAGCCGTGGTCAATGTGGAAAAACAGATGCTGCACCGTCCAGCCTTCCTGGGGGACGAGGGGGGTTGCGGGGGGATCCTGATTCATGGTGAATTTTGTCCATACTCTGGAATGCCGCCTGCTCAACCACGGGAGCAGGGATTCGCAAAAAGTGATTGAAACCCGGAGTCCCGGCATTACCATCGCCGCCCAATTCACCCCGACAGGAGAACACCCTTCATGGCTGACGCAGCAAACAAATACCCCCAGAACATCACCGGCGCCTACTATGTGGACGATCAATGCATTGACTGCGATCTGTGCCGCGAGACAGCCCCCGCCAACTTCACCCGCGACGACGACGGCGGCCACTCCTACGTTTACAAGCAGCCCGAGACCGACGACGAGCGCGCCCAATGCGACGAGGCCATGGCCGGCTGCCCGGTCGAGGCCATCGGCA
>DDQZ01000059.1:67075-67283 GCA_002343505.1 Verrucomicrobiaceae bacterium UBA2429
GCTGCCCGGTCGAGGCCATCGGCAGCGACGGAGAGTGATCCGCCCGCTCCAGTTTTTTCCAATCCGAAAGGCATGACTCCGGTCATGCCTTTTTTTTGGCCGGGTCTTCCGCCGCTCAGTGGGTGATCTCCACCTCGGTTCCGGGCGGCGTGGCCTTGTAAAAGATCTCCGCCATGCGCGAAGGCAGGCGGATGCAGCCGTGCGAGGC
>DDQZ01000059.1:67436-67863 GCA_002343505.1 Verrucomicrobiaceae bacterium UBA2429
GGGGAAGCCGGGCAGGTAGCCCTCGTGCATGCCGATGGCCTTGTGGATGCGCATGAACCAGCGCATGTCCGCGCCGTCAAACTTCGCGCCCGGCGGCTTCGGATCCTTGCGCACATCCACATCCTCCTTCAGCACCAGGCCGGTCTCATCCACATAGTTGCCGTAGAGGGAGCTTTTGTGGTCCTCGTCCTTCTCGCTGATGAAAAAGGTGCCCACCACGGTCTTGTAACCCTCGCGACCTGAGGACATGGGCGACTGCCCCACCAGCTCGCCGCCTTTGAAATAGCTGATCTTTTGCTCGCCGAGGCTGATCCTGATCTTCGGCTTGCCGGAGACGCCGTCGCCGATCCAAAAGGAGCCGTCGTCCACGGGCGCGGGCTCCTCGGTCTTCGGCGCGCGCTGCCAGAACTTCCACCAGGGCTTGCGC
>DDQZ01000054.1:0-17069 GCA_002343505.1 Verrucomicrobiaceae bacterium UBA2429
AGGATGGTGCGCCCGGTGGGGCTGCCCTGGCGGCCTTTGAAGTTGCGGTTGGAGGAGGAGGCGCAGAGCTGGTCTCCGACGAGCTTGTCGGGGTTCATGGCGAGGCACATGGAGCAGCCGGCTCCGCGCCATTCGAAGCCTGCGGCGGTGAAGATTTTGTCGAGGCCTTCCTTCTCGGCCATGGCGGCGACGATCTGGGAGCCGGGGACGGCGATGGCTTTGACGCCGCGGGCGACTTTGCGGCCCTGGATGTGTTTGGCGACTTCGCGGAAGTCGCTCAGGCGGCCGTTGGTGCAGGAGCCGATGAATGCCACGTCCACTTTGGTGCCTTTGATGGGCTGGCCGGCTGGCAGCTTCATGTAGTCGAGAGCTTCCTGAATGGAGACCCGGGCTGGCCCGGTGGCCGCGCTTTCGGGCGTCGGCACATTCTCGGTGACGGCGATGGCCTGGTCGGGGCTGGTGCCCCAGGTGACGGTGGGGGGCACGTCCTCGGCGCGGATGTTGACGATGTCGTCGTAGCGGGCGTCGGGGTCGGAGGCGGTGGCGCGCCATTTGGCGACGGCGTCATCCCAGGCGTCGCCGGCGGGGGAATAGGGCCGGCCTTTGAGGTATTCGAAGGTCTTGTCATCGGGGTTGACGTAGCCGCAGCGGGCGCCGCCTTCGATGGACATGTTGCAGACGGTCATGCGCTCCTCCATGGAGAAGCTGTCGAAGAGGCTGCCGCCGTATTCGTAGGCGTAGCCGATGCCGCCGTTGGCGCCGAGGAGGCGGATGATGTGGAGGATGACGTCCTTGGCATAGACGCCGGGGCGCAGGTTGCCGTCCACGTTGATGCGGCGGACCTTCATTTTGCTCAACGCCATGGTCTGGGTGGCGAGGATGTCGCGCACTTGCGTCGTGCCGATGCCGAAGGCGATGGCGCCGAAGGCGCCGTGCGTGGCGGTGTGGCTGTCGCCGCAGGCGATGGTGGTGCCGGGCTGGGTGATGCCCTGCTCGGGGCCGACGACATGGACGATGCCCTGCCTGCCGCTGCTGAGGCTGAAGTAGGTGATGCCGAACTCCCTGGCGTTTTTGTTCAGCTCCTGGATCATGGCTTCGGCGAGGGGGTCGGCGAAGGGTGACTGCTGGTTGTCGGTGGGCACGATGTGGTCCACGGTGGCGAAGGTGCGGTGGGGGTAGGCGACTTTGAGTCCGAGATCGCGGAGCATGCCGAAGGCCTGGGGGCTGGTGACTTCGTGGACGAGGTGGGTGTCAATGAGGAGCTGTGTCTGGCCGTTGGCGAGGGTGCCGACGGCGTGCGATTCCCAGACTTTTTCGAAGAGTGTTTGGCCCATGGTGTGTGTGACGTGCGTGATTGAGGGCACCCAGCGTAGCACGGGGGTGGGGGAAGGAAATTCGAATTTCATGTTTTGGGGGTGGCGCGCCGGCGGGGCGCGCGCACCGCGCGTTTTGGGGAGGCAGGCGCGCTGGCTTTCATGGCGGTGGCGGCTATGCGTGGGGCGTGCCATTTTCCCTCATGAAGCCCCTGCCCCTCGTCTGCGCCGCCGCCGTTTTGTCCGCTGTCTCCGCCGCCTGCGGCGCGGAGGAGGCGGGGTATGAAAAGTTCGCCGTCGCCACGGTGCATCCGCTGGCCACCGATGCGGCGCTGGCCGCCTATGAAATGGGAGGCAACGCCGTGGATGCTGCCGTCGCCGCCGGACTGACCCTCGGTGTCGTGGATGGCCACAACTCCGGCATCGGCGGCGGCTGCTTCTTTGTCATCCGCGCCGCTGATGGCACTGTCACCGCCATTGACGGGCGCGAAATGGCACCCGCCGCCGCTCACCGGGACATGTATGTCATTGACGGCAGGCTCGACAGCGAGGCCAGCAAGACCGGCGCGCTCGCGCCCGGTGTCCCCGGCTACCTGAAGGCGTGCGACGTGGCGCTGCGCAAGCATGGCAAACTGACTCTGGCTGACTTGCTTTCACCTGCCGCCGATCTCGCCGAGAAAGGCTTCCCCATTGACGAGGTTTATGAGCGCAAGCTCGCGGCCGTGGCGGAGAAAATGCGGGCCTTCCCGGCGTCGGCGGGCATCTTTTTGAAGCCGGATGGAGTGCCATTAAAGAAAGGGGACATCCTGGTGCAGAAGGATCTGGCCGCCACCTACCGCGCCATCGCGCGGAACGGGCTGGAATGGTTTTATGGTGGTGATTTCGCCGAGCGCGCGGGGGCGTGGATGAAGGCGAATGGCGGCATCATGACGCGGGCGGACTTCGCCGCCTACCGCGCCGTGGAGCGGCAGCCGGTGCGCGCCAGCTACCGGGGGTACGACTTGATCGCCATGCCGCCGCCGAGCAGCGGCGGGGTGCATGTGGCGCAGATTCTGGGGATGCTGGAGCGCCACCCGCTCAAGCACCTGCGCACGGCCAGCCGCGTGCATCTGGTGACGGAGGCGATGAAGCTCGCCTTCGCCGACCGCGCTCACTGGCTGGGCGACCCCGACTTTGCCAAAGTGCCGCGCGGCCTGGTGGACGCGGACTACCTGGCGGAGCTGGCGGGGAGGATTGACCTGGACCGCGCCACGCCCGTGCCCGCGCACGGCACGCCTCCGCGCTGGGAGGGCGACATCTTTGGCAAACATACCACGCACCTCTCCGCCGCCGACGCCGAGGGCAACTGGGTGGCTCTCAACCAGACCATCAACACCGGCTTCGGCAGCAAGGTTGTGGTGCCCGGCACCGGCGTGGTGCTCAACAACGAGATGGACGACTTCTCCGTGCAGCCCGGCGTGCCGAACGCCTTCAAGCTCGTCGGCGCCGAGGCCAACGCCATCGCGCCCGGCAAGCGCCCGCTCTCCAGCATGAGTCCCACGCTCGTGCTCAAGGACGGCAAACCCGTTCTCAGCGTCGGCGCCGCCGGCGGCCCCACCATCATCACCCAGGCCCTGCTGCTCATTACCGGCGTGCTGGATGATGGCCTGGGTCCGAACGCTGCCCTGGCGCAGCCGCGCTTCCATCATCAATGGGCGCCCGATGAGTTGAAGATCGAGACCGGCTTTGGCGAGTCCGTTCTCGCCGAGGTGGAGGATTTCGGCCACAAGCTCAGCCGCTCCACCCGCTTCGGCGCCTGCCAGTGCGTCATGCTCGATGAAAAGCGCGGCCTGCTCGTGCCCGCGCACGATCCGCGCGTGCCGGGCAAGTCCGCCGGCAGGTGAGTTTGCATCTCCGTCACTGAATCGGCAGGGTCTCATTGATGCCGCCATTCCTGTCAGTTTATCGCCGCACCTGGCGTTGACGCCTGTGAGCGTTGATTATTGACATGCGCACTCCGCGGTGAAGTCACTGCCCGCCATTCAACGCCCCGCGCCATCTGCGATGAGGGCGCATCACAGGCTTGCAGATGCGCGCTGGCAGGCGCTAGATGGGCGCTGTCCATGAAATCTCTTTTTCTCACCAACGAGTACCCTCCGCACATTTACGGCGGCGCGGGCGTGCATGTGGAATATCTGACGCGCGAGCTGGCGAAGCTGATGGAGGTGGAGGTGCGCTGCTTCGGCGGGCAGGAAAGCTCCGCTCCGAACCTGGTCGTGCATGGCGCGCCTCTCGACGCCTCGTCATGGACCTGCCCCGCGAATTTGAAATCCGTCTTCGGCGCGCTGCAGCGCTGCCTGGACTTCAACACGCGCGCCATTGACGCCGACATCGTGCATCTGCACACCTGGTATTCCCACTTCGGCGGCATCCTGGCAAAGCTGAACTACGGCACGCCCATGGTGCTCACCGTCCACTCGCTGGAGCCCCTCCGCCCCTGGAAGCGCGAGCAGCTTGGAGGCGGCTACGACTTCACTGTCTGGCTGGAGCGCACCGCGCTGGAAATGGCCGACGCGGTCATCGCTGTTTCCGAGGAGACGAAGTACGACTTGCTGCGCCTCTTCAATCTCGACCCGCACAAAATCCACGTCATCCACAACGGCATTGACCTTGATGAATACCGCAAAGTGGAGGCGCCCGATGTGCTGCTCAAACACGGCGTGGACCCCGCCGTGCCCTTCGTCCTCTTCGTCGGCCGCATCACGCGCCAGAAGGGCATCATCCACCTCGTGCGCGCCATTGACCGGATGGATCCTGGTTTCCAGGTCGTGCTCTGCGCCGGCGCGCCGGACACGCCCGAGATCGCCGCCGAGATGCAGGCCGCGGTCGCCGCCGCCCAGGCAAAACGCGGCGGCATCCACTGGATCAGCGCCATGCTGCCGGTGGAGGAAAAGATCGCCATGTACTCGCACGCTGATGTGTTCTGCTGCCCGTCCATCTACGAGCCGTTCGGCATTATCAACCTGGAGGCGATGGCCTGCGAGACCGCCGTCGTCGCCAGCGCCGTGGGCGGCATCAAGGAGGTCGTCGTGCATGGGGAAACCGGCCTGCTCGTGCCGCTCGACCAGCAGAATGAAAGCCCCTTCGAGGCGCTGGAGCCGGAGCTTTTTGCCGGCGACCTGGCGCAGGCGGTGAACCAGCTCATGGCCGATCCTGCCCAACGCCGGAGCATGGCCGGAGCCGGACGCCGCCGTGCTGAGGAGCGCTTCAGTTGGACCAGCATCGCCCACCGGACCAGGGCGCTTTACGAATCCCTGATGCGCCAGCCGAACGCTTGAATTCAAACGCCATCATCTCCAGCCATGACCCTCGTCAACGACACAGCCAATGTGCCCGCCGCAGTCGGCCCCTATTCGCAAGCGGCGCGCTCCGGCGGCTTTCTTTTCTGCTCCGGGCAGATCCCCATCAACCCCGCCAGCGGTAAAATCGAGGCCGCGGATGTCGAAGGCCAGGCGCGGCAGGTGCTGGCGAATATCGAGTCGCTGCTCACGGCGCATGGCCGGGCCATGCGCGATGTGGTCAAGGCCACGGTGTTCCTGCAAAGCATGACCGATTTCCCCAAGGTGAATCCGATCTATGAGGCCGCCTTCAAAGGCCACAAGCCCGCGCGCTCCACTGTGCAAGTGGCCGGGCTGCCTCTCGGCGCGCTCATCGAGATCGAGGTCGTCGTCGAGGAGTCCTGATCCTTATTTCTGGCAGCGCGGGCAGAAGAAAGTGGAGCGGTTGCTCATCACCACGCGGCGGATGCGCGCGCCGCACACACGGCAGGGCCCGCCCTCGCGGTCATAGACGCGCAGTGTTTGCTGGAAGTAACCCGGCTCGCCCTTCTCATTCACAAAATCGCGCAGCGTGGTGCCGCCCATCTCGATGGAGGCGGCGAGCACCTCGCGGATGGCCTCCACGAGGCGCGCCAGCTTCACGCGGCTGACCTTTCCCGCCGCTTTGTCCGGCCGGATGCCGGCCATGAAAAGCGCCTCGCAGGCGTAGATGTTGCCCACGCCCGTGACCACATGCGAGTCCATGATGACGGCCTTGACGGGCGCGGCGCGCTCGTGGCAGCGGGCGCGCAGGTGTTCCGCAGTGAAGTCCCCACCCAGTGGCTCGGGACCGAGACCGGCAAGCAGGGCATGGGTTTCTGGGTCGCCCTTGATCCACAGCGCGGCACCAAAGCGCCGCGGATCATGCAGGCGGATTTGCCTGTCATGATCGGTGGTGAAAGCCAGATGATCGTGCTTTTTCCACGGTGCTTCGGGTTCACTCACGCGCAGGCTGCCGGACATGCCCAAGTGCAGCAGCAGCGTGCCTGCCTCGCTTGCAAAAAACAGATACTTCCCGCGCCGCCGCCCGGAGAGAATGCGCCGGCCTTCCAGCTCATGAATCTCATCCGGCACCGGCCAGCGCAGCCGCTTGTCCCGCACGATGACTTCCCTCACCACACGCCCAACCAGCCAGGGCGAGACGCCCCGCAGCGTAGTTTCGACCTCGGGCAGTTCAGGCATGGGGAATGTGGAAACTCGAAATTCGAAGACCGAAACTCAAAGTTGAAGATCGAGTCTGGATTTCGGATTTTCAGCCCCCGGCCTTCAAGTCCTGGTACATCTGGTAGCCCTGCGCGGGCGTCAGCCCCTCATGCACCACGCCGCGCACCGCCCGCATCATCGCCACCGGCGCGTCGCTCTGGAAGATGTTCCGGCCCATGTCCACCCCGCTGGCTCCCTGCTGGATGGCGTTGTGGCACATCGTCAAGGCGTCGAGCTCCGGCAGCTTCTTGCCCCCCGCGATCACGATGGGCACCGGGCAGCACGAGGTGATGGTGTCAAAGCCCTCGTCAGTGTAGTAGCACTTCACCACATTGGCCCCCAGCTCCGCCATGATGCGCGTGGCCAGGCGGAAATACTGCGCGTTGCGCGCCATCGCACGGCCCACGGCCACCACGCCCATCACCCCGATGCCGTAGCGGCTGGCCCCGTCCACCAGGTCGGTGAGGTTTTTCAACGACTGCCGCTCATACGCGCTGCCGATGAACACCTGCACGGCCAAAACCGAGGCGTTGAGCCGGATGGCCTCCTCGATGCTCAGCGCGGTGCTTTCATTGGACAGCGGCTCGAAGCCGGGGCGCCCGAGCTTGAACTTCTTGTCGCCGATCTCGCCCTCCCACTCCTCAAAGGGGCTGACCATGCTCGTGCCGCCCGAGGCGCGCAGGGCGATGGCCTTCTGCGTGCTCGCCGGGATGATGCTGCGCTGGATGCCGCGCGTGAGCATGAGGCAGTCCGCATACGGCTCCAGGGGCAGGATGGTCTGGTCCACGCGCTCCAGGCCCGTGGTGGGGCCCTGGAAGTAGCCGTGGTCGAAGGCCAGCATGACGGTGCGCCCGTCCCTGGGATTGAAGACCCTGGAGAGGCGGTTCTTCAGGCCCCAGTCATACTGGTGGGAGCCCTTGAGAAAGAAGCCGGGCGCCTCCTGGGGCACATGGGTGAAAAATTCCTTCTCCTTCTTGTCTGCTGCGCTGGTGCTGAGGTCGGCCATGGTGTGCGGTGGGTTGGTGTTTGAGAAGCCCGATCATACGCTTCGGGCACGATTCATCCATGCCGGACTCGGCCAGATTTGTGTCAAATCCCGCAATCCAGCGGGTTTGCCGGCTGGTTTGCCGCAGCGCGCAGGTTTCAGAAACATGGCAGGAGGATGGCGCCATAAAGCGCCTTATTTTCCGCCTTCGCCCGGCGGGACACGGCTGCGGGAGCGATAGGCTGGGAGTCGCAGACGCCACCGCATGGCGGCCAGGCGCATGAGCAGGATGACGCCCATGCCGATGTAACGGTGCGCTTCGGAGGGCGGCAGCCATTGGCGCAGCAGCACATAGACCAGCGCCCCGGCGAAGACGGCGGTGGCATAAAGTTCGATCTCGGTGCGAAAGACCTCCGGCACCTCCTGGCGCAGCACATCCCGCAAAATGCCGCCCGCCACGCCGGTGACGACGCCCAGCAGGATGGCGACGATGGCGGGGGAGTCAAAAAGCAGGGCTTTCTCCGTGCCCACGATGCCAAAGAGCGCCAGGCCGAAGGCATCCGCCAGAGCCAGGGCGCGGGCGGGCATGACCATGAAGCGCGCCAGGATGAAGGTGGCCAGCGCGGCTCCGAGCGCGGTGGTGACATGGGCTGGGGAGCGAATCCAGAAAACCGGCTCGGCGCCAAGGCACAAATCCCGCAGCGTGCCGCCGCCCACAGCGGTGACCAGGGCCAGCACCAGCGCGCCAAAGAGGTCCATGCGCTTGCCTTCGGCAGCCAGCACGCCTGAGATGGCGCAGACGGCGACGGCGGAGTATTCGATCCAGGGGGGCATGGCGGTGTGGGGAATGGCGGGTGAATGATGGATGGAAGGCGCGGACCCGGCAAGCCCGCGCGCCGGGTGAAACAGACACTCTCGCCTGTTTTCGAGAGGCAAAGACAGGAGTGCCCGCGCCACGGCGAAGCGAGCCTCGAATCGTGGCTTCACTTCATCTGGATTCAATCCGCAGGCGCTCATTCAGCCTTCCCGGCGTCCGTTGCGGGCGGCGGCGTGGCTGAAGTAGTGCTCGGTGATGAGGTCGGAGAGCTTTTCCAGTCCGGCGGTGAAACTGGCGCAGAAAGCCGGGACGGCTTCGGTGACGGTGCCGGGGGCTCGGGCAAGGGCGTCGAGGCTCAGGGCGGAGAGGTCGGAAAGCAGGGAGTCGGCCTGGCGGCGGGCGCTGGCGGCGGTGTCACCTTGAAGGGCGAGCGGAAGCTGGGCGGTCTGGCGTCCGAGGATGGCGAGCTGGTGGGCCAGGGATCGGGGGTTGATGTCGTTGAGCAGCAACAGGTCAAGCACGGGGATGAGCGCGGGGCGGGCGAAGTGGAGGCGGCGGTAGGTCATGCTGCTGTCGCAGATCTCGAGAAGCGGCGGCAGGATGCTGTCGTCGCTGGCGGCGGCGCAGGTGGCGGCGCTGATCAGGGTGGAAAGGGCGGCGGCGCGTTCGATGCGGCGGCCTATTTCCAGGAAGCGCCAGCCGTGGCCGCGGGTCATGTTTTCCTGCTGCATGCCGCTGATGGCGGCGAGGTCGAGGATGAGGGTGTCGAGCATGGCCTGCGCCTCGCCGGGCTGGAAGGGGCCGGCTGGCAGGCGGGCGTCGCGCTCAATGCGGTTGACCAGGCGCCAGGTGTCGTCGGAGAGGCGATCGCGGGCGGCGGCGGCATTAAAGTGAAGGCGGGCGGCCAGTTCTGGGATGGCGCCGGGGTGCTTGGCGTCCTGCACGAGAGTCTGGAGGTGGTCGTGCAGGGGCTGGCCCTCCGGGTGCATGCCGAGGCTGTGGAGCAGGCCGGCGCAGCCGGAAAGCTCGTGGCGCTCCAGTTCGGAGCGCTCCCCGGCCAGTCGCTGGAGGAGGGTGCGCAGGAGCCGGACAGTCTGCTCCAGGCGCTCGGCATAACGGCCAAACCAAAAAAGGTGGTCGGCGGCGCGGCTGGGCACGCCGCTGGGCGGGCGGGCCGGGCGGATGGCGGCGGCCTCGCGGGCGGGAGCCTGCGGGGCGTGGGGGTGCGCGCCGCTGGAGATGACCCAGGTGTCCTTGCTGATGCCGCCGGAGCGCAGCGTGATGAGCCAGCGGCCGGGCTCGGGACTGACACGGGCGAGGCCGCCGGGCATGGTCTCGAATCCTTCCCCGCGGGCGATGGCGAAGGCACGCCAGACCAGGGGCCGGGCCTCCATGCGCGAGCCGGTCCACGCGGGCGTGGTGGAGAGGGGCAGAACCTCCTGGGCCACCCATTCGTGAGGGGCGGCGCGGATGGATTCGAGCTGGCGCTCGCGCTGCTCGGAGTCGAGATCAGCGAGGAAGACAGGGTCGCGCGCGCCGCGTGTGAAGGCGGGTTTGACGACCCAGCGGGAGGGTTCGGCCAGGAGCAGTTCCAGCTCCCGCTGCTGGCCGCACCACCAGGTGGGAACACAGGGAAGCAGCAGTTCCTGGCCCAGAAGGTGGCGGCATATGCCGGGAAGGAAAGGGTGCAGGGCCGGGGTTTCCACGATGCCCGCGCCGAGGCCGTTGGCCAGGGCCACACTGCCGTTGCGCCAGGCTTCGACAAGGCCGGCGACGCCGATGAGAGACTCGGCGCGCAGTTCCAGGGGATCACACCAGCGGTCGTCCACATGGCGGACCATGACATCCACGCGGTGGAGCCCCTCAAGGGTTTTGAGATAAAGGGCGCGGTCGCGCGTGGTGAGGTCGGCGCCCTCGACCAGGGGGAAGCCGAGGTGGCGGGCTAGGAACGCGTGCTCGTAATAAGTCTCGTGGCGCGGGCCGGGGGTGAGCATGAGGATGCCGGCGCGGCCGTGGCGGGTCTTGGGCGCCAGGGACTGGAGCATTTCACGCTGCGAGTCGAAATGGGCGGCGAGGCGGCGGACGCGGGAGGCGTTGAACTCCTCGGGGAAGACGTTGGATAGGATGACGCGGTTCTCCAGAGTGTAGCCGTGGCCGGCGGGGCGCTCGGCGCGGTCGGTCAGCACGAGCCAGCGGCCGTCCGCGCCGCGCACGAGGTCGCAGGCCAGATGGGAAAGCCAGCGGCCGCCGGGCGGGGTGATGCCGGCTGCTGGGCGGAGGAAGCCAGGGTTGGCGTGGAGGATGCGGGGCGGCAGAAGGCCCGCCTGGATGAGTGTCTGCGGCCCGTAGAGGTCGGCCAGGATGGCGTTGAGCAGACGCGACCGCTGGTCGAGGCCGGCGCTGACATGGAGCCATTCGTCCTCGCCGAGGAGGAAGGGGAGGACATCGAGGGACCAGGGGCGGCTGGTGCCGAGGGCGTCGTCATAGACATTGTAAGTGACACCATGGTCGCGCAGCAGACGCTGGATGGCGGCGGCGCGCGCCTGGATGTCCTCCGGTCCGCACTGGGCCAGGAAGCTGCCGAAGGTGCGCCAATGCGGGCGCAGGGCGCCGCCGGGCAGGAGCATCTCATCGTGGACTCCGGGCTGCGGCCGGTACCCCTCCAGCAGGCCGCCGCCAGCGGGCGCTTCAAGCGGCGGCGTGGCGGTGCGTGCTGCTGGGTTGGCGGACGGCATTCGGGAGGCTGGGCGTTCTTTCTTCAAATCAGGGGGCAAATCAAGAGAACAGATTCAATGCCAAGCGGAGGATGAAGATGGCGCGGCATGCGGCGCTGGAGCCGGTGTTTGCAATTGCGGGGGATTTGAAATGCGGGCAGGTTTTCGCCGCCATGCCCGCCGCCATGAACCGCCGCCGCTTTCTCGGCCAAGCCTCCTGCTCCGCTTTGAGCGGCGTTTCGGTGCTCAACACGCTGCTGAACCTGCGGCTGGCGAACCACGCGGCGGCCAGCGGCGCGCCGGCGGACGACCGGACGCTGGTGTGCCTTTTTCTCAATGGCGGCAACGATTCCTTCAACTGGCTGGTGCCCAGGGATGCCGCGCGGCACGCGGTGTATGCCACGACACGCAGTGACCTGGCTCTCGGCACCGGCGATCTCGAGGTTTTGGACCAGGACGCGGGCGGTGACGGCCAGCTCTACGGGCTGCATCCTTCCTGCCAGGGCCTGGCGGACTTTTTCAACGGCACCGGCGTCAGCGGCGGACAAAGGCGGGCGGCTTTTCTGGCGAATGTGGGCACGCTGATCCAGCCGGTGACCAAGGCCCAATACCTGGCGGAAAGCGTGCCGCTGCCGCGCGCGCTATACTCGCACAGCGACCAGATTGACCAGTGGCAGACCTCGGTGCCTCAGGGCATGACGCAGCTCAGCGGATGGGGCGGGCGCGCGGCGGATGTGCTGCACGCGATGAACACGAGCGCGCTCTCGATGGGCATCTCGCTCTCCGGGAACAACCTGTTCCAGGTGGGCAACCAGTCCGCTCAGTTTGTGGTGACCTCCAGCGGGGCGCTGACATTCACCGGCAGCGGCGAGACCTCGCCGGCGCATCCGCTTTTCCAAAAGAACGCGGCGCATCGCTCGATCATCGAGCAGAGCTACGCGAGCCTGATGCAGGAGGCCTACGCGAAGCTGACCAAGGGCAGCATCGAGCTGCAGGAGTTCTTTTTGCAGCAGTTCAACAGCTACGATGACTCGCCGGTGGCCGGCCTCTTCCCTGGCGGCAACTGGGTGGCGCAGCAGTTCCGCGCGGCGGCGAAAATGATCGCGCTGCGCCCGGCGCTGGGGCTGCACCGGCAGACGATTTTCATCGGCTTCGGCGGCTGGGACCACCATGGGGAGTTGCTGGAGACCCAGGCCGGGATGCTGGCGGTGATGGATGCCGCGCTGACCGGCTTCCAGCGGGCGCTGGATCAACTGGGGCTGGCGGACAGCGTGATCACCTTCACCGCGTCCGATTTTGGCCGCACCCTGCGGAGCAACGGGCGCGGCACCGACCACGCCTGGGGCGGCAACGCGCTGGTCATGGGCGGCCCGGTGCGCGGGGGCCGGGTTTTCGGCAGCTTCCCCGACCTGGCCCTCGACAGCAGCTTGGACACGGGTTTCGGCGGGCGTGTCATCCCCTCCACCTCCTGTGACTCCTTCTTTGCCGAAATGCTGCGCTGGTTCGGCGTGGCGGCGGCTGACATGGACTATGTGCTGCCCAACATCGCCAACTTTTACGATCCGCACTCATCCAGCCTGCCTGTGGGCTTCCTCAAACCCGGCACCTGGTCATGAGGGACGCGGGCATGACCGGTCGGGGACGCGCGCTGGCTGCAGGGGCGCTGGTTTTGACAATGACCGCGTTCTGGCTGATGCGGCCCGTGCTTTGGCCGGAGAAAGACCCGCCGCCGCTGGCAGGGGTGGCCCCCGCGTCTTCCATGCCGCATCCGCCTGCGGAACCCCTGCCTGGGGAGCGCATCCTGCGCTCCTACGCCAGCGCTGACAGTCGTGCGGAGGATGATCTGGCGGCGATGGCCCATGCGGTGGCAAATCTGGCCCTGCTCGTCAAAGGGGGAGAGCCTTTCCGGCTCGGAGCCAATGAGGAGATCGCCGCCGCGCTGCGCGGGGAGAACCGCGCGCGCATCCGCTTCCTGCCGGAGGGGCACCGCGCCTTCGATGCCCAGGGGCGTCTGGTGGACCGCTGGGGCACGCCTTTATTTTTCCACGCCCTTTCGCACGAGCGGCTGGACATCCGCAGCGCGGGGCCGGACCGGCGGATGTGGACGGAGGACGACATCCACCGGCGGCACGATGGCGCTTATCTCGGCGCGGAGGCGCTCAACGCGCCGAGCCTCTTTGAGGCGGAGGGCGCAAAGCCGGACCGGCGCTGAGCCGCCCCCCTGGACAAACCGCCATCAGTTCCCCAGCGGCTGCGAGTCATACACGACCACCTTTTCAAAGAACGGCTTGCAGGTGTCCACAAAGCGCTGGTGGTCCGGGCAGCCCTTCTGGTAGAAATCATGGTCGGCCATGCTCTTGAAGCGCAGGCTGAGGGAGTAGCTGAAGCTGTGGTCGGTGACGGGGCGCGCCTCGGTGGGGGCGGGTTTGCCGCAGAAGCCGGACTCCAGGTAGGAGATGCGGGTCAGAGCGGCGAGTTCGGTCTCGAAGACGCGGACCTGGTCCCCGGACATGCCGGTTTTGAGCCAGAAATAGACGTTGTGTTGCATAAGGCCGCGCAGATTGGCAGGGAGGCGGGCCGGGGCAAGCGGGAACCGCGCCTTACTTCCGCGCCGCAGGCGGCGGGGGCGGGGCGGGCGCGCGCTCGAAGCGGGTGAACACGGCCAGCGCATGGTAAAAGCCGAAAAGCAGAGCCAGCAGCAGGAAGAATGCTGCCAGTGCCCGGAATCCGGGAAACCAGGGTGGATGTAGCCGACGGCGCCGCATGAAGCCCACCGTGGCGCGAGGCCGCGCCTAGGCAAGGCGCAAACGCTCGGGCCCGCGACGCCTCATCCGCCCGAGCGCGTCATTCAGGCGGGGTTCGTCCCGAAATCCGCCCGGTGTCGTAATGAATCGAAGACAAACGCCGGTTGCCGCGTTTGTTCCATCCCCCATGATTTTCCCGTCCCCACGTTTTGCGGTCCTGGCCGCGACTTGTCTTCTAATGCCCTCGTGCGACCGTCTCGGCAAGAGCGAGGCCATCACCGAGTCGCGGGAGATTTCCATCCACGCCCCCAGGCCGAATGTTGACATTCCCAGCGCCACCCGGTTCTTCGACGACGCGCGGGAGGAGCAGCCGCAACGCCCGGATTTCCGCAGCCTGCTCACCTGGACCGTGCCGGAGGGCTGGAGTGAGAATCCCGAACCCGACCCCATGGGCATGCGCCTCCTCGACCTGCGTTTTGGTCCGAACAAAGAGGGCGAATGCTACATCTCCTTGATGCCCGGCTCCGCCGGCGGCCTGGATGCGAACGTGAACCGCTGGCGCACCCAGATGGACCAGCCCGCCTACACCGCCGAGGAACTGGCCGCCCTGCCGAAAAAGCCCTTCTTCAATCGCGAAGCCACCTTCGTGGCCTTTGATGGCGACTTCAAAGGCTTCGGTGCCGATACCGCCAAGACTGGCTACCGCATGCTCGGCCTCATCCACAGCACCGAACAGGCCACCATCTTTGTGAAGCTCACCGGCCCGAAGGAACTCGTCGAGCAGAACACCGCCGCGTTCGACGCCTTCTGCCAGTCCATCAAGCCCAACGTGCCCCGGCAATGATCGCGCTGAACGAAATCCGTCCTTTCAAGCCCGGCGCCCGCTCGTCTCCTTCCGCCTGTCTTCCAACTGGGCGCTGAACACAGTCCCCGCCTTTCCCAGCTTTCCCCCGTGTCCTCTCCAAAACCCAACCCCCTCGCGAGACTCCTCGCCTTCCTCTCCAGCTTCGGCCTTGCCACCATCGTGCTTGCGCTGCTGCTGCTCATCACCTTTCTCGGCACGCTGGAGCAGGCGGAGTACGGACTCGTGGCCAGCCAGGCGCGCTATTTTGAGTCCTTCCTCGTGGATCGCATAGACATCGGCGCCTGCTGGCGCGCGCTGGCGCTGAACGCCTACTGGGACATCGGCAATGCGACCTTTCCGCTGCCCATCCTGCCCGGCGGCTACACGCTGATGGCGGTGCTGTTCGTGAACATGTTTCTGGGCGGCATCATCCGCATCCGCAAGTCGCCAAAGACCATCGGCGTGATCATCTCGCACTTCGCGATCCTGTTCATGATTGCCGCAGGCGCGGTGAGCTACCATTTCGCCGTCGAGGGGAACATGAGCCTGCGCGAGGGCGAGACGAGCGACGAGTTCCTCAGCTTCCATGACCGCGTCATTGAGATCGAGAAAGTGCAGGCGGATGATAAGGCGAAGCGCACCGCGCTCGTCATTGACGAGTCGAAGTATCGAGACCTCTCCGCCGGCAAGGGCCGCACCTTCACCCATGAGAGCCTGCCCTTCGATCTGATGATCACGAATTGGAAGAAGCATGCGCAGCCCAGGCGCGACCGCGACGGCTCCCGCGGCGACGCGATTGACGGCTACTTCATCCAGGAGGTGAGCATGCTGGACGACTCCGGCGGCGCCCTGGCCGACGAGCAGCTCGCCAGCGCCTGCGCGGCCATCGTGAAGGACAAAAAGACCGGCGCGGAGCAGAAGGGCATCCTCTGGGAGTTCGCCGCCGCGCCGTGGACCGTCACCTTCGGTGATGACAAATATCTGATCTCCCTCGTCCACCGCACTTACAAGCTGCCCTTCGCCATCAAGCTCGACAAGACCGAGCAGGAAAAGCATCCCGGCACCGAGCGCGCGCGCCGCTTCACCAGCTGGGTGACCAAGCTGGAGGACGGCCGCGAGGAAAAGCGCGTCATCACCATGAACGAACCCGTGCGCAGCGGCGGGTACGCCGTCTTCCAGCAGACCTTTGACGACGGCACGCGCAGTCGCAGCGGCGTCAAGAGCAGCGGCTTCCAGATCGTGGAGAACCCCTCCGACCACTGGCCGCTCATCTCCTGCATCATCGTCGCCGAGGGCCTGCTGCTGCACTTCCTCATGATGCTGGCCCGCTTCATCAAGGTCGGGCCGTGGAAGTTCTCCATCAGCCTCATCCTCGCCTTCAACGCCGCCTTCGCCCTCGCAATGTGGAAGCTGCTCTGAAACTCCCGCCACACCCGCACAGTCATGAAACGTCTTGTTTTGCTTTCGATGCTCGTCTTCGCGGCCCTCGCGCCGGCCGCCGATCTTCCCCCTCTTGATCTTTTCCGCGACAAAGAAGTCGTGGAGACCTTCGCCTCCATACCCGTGCAGGAATCCGGGCGCATCAAGCCACTGGAAAACGTCGCCAACTACCGGCTGCTGCGTTTCCGCGCGCGGCGGAGCATCTGGCTCACCGAGAATGGCGAGATGGACGGCAAACCGGTCACCGATCCGGCCGCGCAGAAGCCCATCGTCAAGGAAGGCGGCAAGCCTGTGAAGCTCAACGCCACCGAGTGGCTGCTGATGAGCTGGTTCCGCCCGGACATCGCCAGGCTCGTGCCGCTCTTCAAGGTGGACAACTCCTCCGCCATCACCGAACTGGGCCTCACAGCCAGGGCGAAACGGGACCAGTACACCTTCGCCGAGATCGAGCCCGCGCGGCAGACGCTCATGGAGAAGATGGGCGAATACCGCGAGATCCCCTCGAAGAAGCAGACCCCGGAGCAGCGCATGATCGTGCAGCTTGCCGCGAACTTTCTCGACTACGAGATGATCACCGGCCACTTCGACTTCATCCGCTCGCCCGTCGGTGACAAGGTGGATCAACTGCCCGCAGGCATCGAAAAACCCGTGCGCCTCTCGAAAAGCCTCAACGCCCTCGCCAGCGCCGTCACCGCCAGCGGCGGACCGCCCATGCAGATCCCGTGGTTCCGCGACTTCGGCAAGGCGGCCCTCGGCGCCATGATGAGCGGCAACTCCGAGCAGCAGCTCCGAATTTTCCCGCCCGGCCCGAAGGTGGACGAGGTCTGGCACGGCCCCGGCGAGATCATCTTTGGCGTCTTCAACGACGAGAAGGAGGCCGCCGCCGAACAGCTCGCCTGGCTGGCGGTTTATGAGGACGTGTTCCTCGCCCTGCCGGACGCGGAGAAGTTCAAGGCCGCCGCGAAAGCGCTGCTCGCGAAGATTCAAGCCGCCGCCAAGGCGCGCGACGAGGGGCGGTTCATCGCTTTGGAGCGGCATTCGATCAAAGCGGACTACTTTTTCTACGCGCAGTGGATCTTCCTCCTCGGTTTTGTGGCCGTGGCCCTGGCGTGGATCGCACCCGGTTCAAAGCTGGAGAAGATCACCAAGGCCGCCTCATGGCTCCTGCTCGCCACGGCCACGGGTTGCGCCGTCACCGGCGTGGTCATCCGCTGCGTCATCATGCAGCGTCCCCCCATCACCACGCTGTATGAGACCATCCTCTTCATCGGCGCCTCGGTGGCGCTGTTCGGTCTCGCCGCCGAATGGATCACCAAGCGCGGTCTCGGCCTGCTGGTCGCCGCGGTCGGCGGCACAGCCTGCATGTTCCTCGCCATCCAGTTCGAGGCCAGCGAGGCCACCGACACCCTTCAGCAGCTCCAGGCCGTGCTCATCACGAACTTCTGGCTTTCCACCCACGTCCCGCTCATCAATCTCGGCTATGCCGCCTGCATGGTCGCCGCCTTGATTTCGATGATTTACTTCATCCAGCGGCTTTTCGGCAAAATCGGCCCCAAATCCGAAGAAGGCCGTTTTTTGACCCGCGTGGCCTACGGCTTCATCGCTGCCGGATTGTTCCTCTCCCTCGTCGGCACCGTGCTCGGCGGCATCTGG
>DDQZ01000054.1:17216-17734 GCA_002343505.1 Verrucomicrobiaceae bacterium UBA2429
CTTCTGGGGCTGGGATCCGAAGGAAAACGGTGCGCTCATGATCGTCCTCATGTGCCTCGTCATCCTGCACGCCCGCCTCGGCGGCTACATCCGCGAGGTCGGCCTGCACAACTGCAACCTCATCCTCGGCTGCATCGTCATCTTCTCCTGGTTCGGCGTCAACCAACTCGGCGTCGGCCTGCACGCCTACGGCTTCACCGACGGCACCTGGCCGAAGATCTACGGCTTCTGGGGCAGCCAGTTGGCACTGCTGGTGTATGGCCTTTATCTCGTCCGGGCGGACAGATCCGCCGCATCGGAAGCCGTGTCCGCCGTGAAAGCGGAGGCCTGAGGGTCGAACCGTGGTCAACGCCCCGGCCCGCAGTAGGAGTTGGGTGCCGCCGCCTTTGGAGCGCGCGCATTCTTATGCCAGGCGGCTTCGGATTGGAGGTGAGAAGTGTGGGAGTCTCGTTGCAACTGGGTTTCGGCTTGCCGCCGCGTTTTAGCCCCACTTTCGCCGATATGCGCGAAAGTGGGGG
>DDQZ01000054.1:17879-18084 GCA_002343505.1 Verrucomicrobiaceae bacterium UBA2429
AGTGAAGACGGTGCGCGGCAGCTGACTGAACTGAAAGGCTCATGAGACTGCGGCATTGGCGGGGGCAGGGAACGGCTCGCTGCCCGGAGTGGCTCCGACCGGCGCGCGTTTCCTGCGCGGCCCTCACACGGCGATCTCCGCCTTGATCGGGGGATGCGGGTCGTAGCCGTCGAGGGTGAAGTCCTCGAAGCGGAAGGCGAGGAGG
>DDQZ01000054.1:18319-18469 GCA_002343505.1 Verrucomicrobiaceae bacterium UBA2429
GCGCGGCTCGCGGGTGAGCTGGAGGCGGGCCTGCTCGACGTGGTTGGCGTAGAGGTGGAGGTCGCCAAAGGTATGCACGAAGTCGCCGGGCTGGAGTCCGCAGACCTGGGCGGCCATGAGGGTGAGCAGGCTGTAGCTGGCGATGTTGAA
>DDQZ01000054.1:18630-44403 GCA_002343505.1 Verrucomicrobiaceae bacterium UBA2429
CGCTGGTAGAGCTGGCAGCTCAGCCTGCCATCCGCGACGAAGAACTGGAACAGGCAGTGGCAGGGAGGCAGGGCCATCTGCCCAATGAAGGGCACGTTCCAGGCGCTGACGATGTGACGGCGGCTGTGCGGGTCGTTTTTCAACCCCTCCACCAGGCGCGCGATTTGATCCACCGGCTCCGCGCCGGGAGCGCCCTGCCAGCGCCGCCACTGGGCACCGTAGACGGGGCCGAGGTCGCCGTTCTCATCGGCCCACTCATCCCAGATGGTGACTTTGTTTTCCTGGAGATAGCGCACGTTGGTGTCGCCCTTGAGAAACCAGAGCAGCTCGTGGATGATGCTGCGCAGGTGCAGTTTCTTGGTGGTGACCAGGGGGAAGCCCCGGCCGAGGTCGTAGCGGCTCTGCTCGCCGAAAACGGACCACGCGCCTGTGCCGGTGCGGTCCTCGCGGAAGGAGCCGTGGTCGAGGACTTTGCGCAGGAGGCGGTGGTACTCGTGCATCTCGTCTGGGTGGACGGTTACGCGGCGTAGGGCACGGGCGTGCCGGTGGAGTTGGCCAGCTTTTTGAAGCGCTGGATGATCTCCAGCGTGAGTTTGCCGGGCTTGCCGCAGCCGATGAGACGGCGGTCGTATTGCACGGCGGGAATGACCTCGGCGGCGGTGCCGGTGAGGAAGCACTCGTCGGCGGTGTAGATCTCGTGCCGGGTCATGGTAACCTCCGCAACCTCCAGGCCCATCTCACGCATGATCTCAATCACGGCCATGCGCGTAATGCCGTTGAGCGCGCCGCTGGCGATGGTGGGGGTGAAGACCCGGCCGTTTTTGATGATGAAGACATTGTCGCCCGTGCATTCGGCGACATAACCCTGCTCGTTGAGCATGATGCCCTCCTCGCAGCCGGCCTGGATGCACTCGATCTTGGCCATGACGTTGTTCAGGTAGTTCAGGCTCTTCACCTGCGGGCTGAGCGCGGCGGTAGCGGGCCGGCGCGTGGCGCAGGTGATGAGGTGCAGCCCGGTCTCATACTTCTCCTTCGGATACAACGTGATGCCGCTGGCGATGATGATGATGGACGCCTTCGGGCATTGATAGGGGTTCAGCCCCAGCGAGCCGACACCTCGGGTGATGACGAGGCGGATGTAGCCGTCCCGCAGGCCGTTGGCGGCCACGGTCTCGACGGTGGCCTTTTCCATTTCCTCCAGGGAAATGGGGATGGTCAGGCAGATGGAGCGCGCGCTCTCATAGAGCCGCACGAGGTGCTCCGTGAGGCGGAAGACGCGGCCATTGTAGATGCGGATGCCTTCGAAGCAGCCGTCGCCATAGAGCAGGCCGTGGTCGAAGACGGAAATTTTGGCCTCGGACTCGGGAACAATGCGGCCGTCGAGATAGATGAGAAGGGGGGTGCCTGCCATGGGTGGGGGAGCGCGCAGAATGGCAGCCGGCGCGGCCTTTGCAAGCACGGCGTTCCACGCATGACGGAAGCGCGCGCGGCCCGCAAACACTCCTTGCCCGCGGCCCGGCCCTGGCCGATGGAAATGCCCCCCACCTACCCGCATGGACCTTCACTGGCTCACCGACTCCGCCGCCTGGGCGACTGTGCGCTCGCTCAGCGGCTGGCTCACGCCCCAGGTCCTCATCATCGTCAGCATCGCCTCGCTGGCCATGTTCCTGGCCAGCGTCTTTGTCACACCGCTTCTGCTCATTCGGATGCCGGCGGACTACTTTCTGCGGGACAAACCCCACCTCTGGACGCGGCTGAAAACGGCAAGCATGCCGCGGCGCGTCGTGTTGCTGGTCAAAAACGTGTTCGGGGTCTTCTTCGTCGCGCTGGGCATCCTGCTCATCTTCCTCCCTGGTCAGGGGCTGCTGACCATCCTCGTCGGCATCTTCCTGCTCGACTTCCACGGGAAAAAGGAGCTGGAGCGCAAAATCATCAGCCGCCCCCGCGTCCGCCAAGCCATCAACTGGCTACGCCGGCGCAATCACCGGCCTGATCTCATCCTGGAGGATGCGGATGCCGCGTGACATTTTCGACTTTGCCGCACTCTCATCACGAGCTGGCCGGAGGCAAAACCCGTGCCACTTTGGAATGCGGCCGGCCTTCAGAGCAGGCCGAGCTTTTCCATGGTGGCTTTCAGCTCGGCAAGCTTGGTCTCCTCCAGCGGCGTCATGGGCAGGCGCAGCTCGTTGGAGCAATGGCCGGCGAGGGACATGGCGGCTTTGACGGGGACGGGGTTGGTGGAGAGCTTGAGGAAGGCGGCAAAGAGCGGGTAGTAACGCTCATGGATGGCGCGCGCGCCGGTGTAGTCACCCTTGAGAGCCAGATTCACCATGTCACTGATCTGGCGCGGGATGACGTTGGAGGCGACACTGACGATGCCGACGCCGCCGACGGACATGAACGGCAGAGTGAGTCCGTCGTCGCCGGAGAGGATTTCGAAGCTCTCCGGTAGTATCTGGCGCATCTGGCTGACGCGCTCGGGATTGCCACCCGCTTCTTTGATGGCGCGGATGTTTGGGCAGGCCCCGGCGAGGCGCTCCAGCACATCCAGACCGATCTCGATGCCGCAGCGGCCGGGGATGCTGTAAAGCATGATGGGCAGGCTGGTGTTGTCGGCGATGGTTTTGAAATGCTGGTAGAGGCCTTCGGACGTGGGCTTGTTGTAATACGGAGCCACTTGCAGGGAGGCGGTGGCGCCGGCGGCCTCGGCCTCCTTGGTCATCTCCACGGCCTCGCGCGTGCTGTTCGCGCCGGTGCCGGCCATGACGATGCCGCGCCCGCGCGCGAACTCGACGGTGAGCCTCACCACGCGCTCGTGCTCGTCATAGTCGAGCGTGGGCGACTCGCCCGTGGTGCCGCAGGGGACCACGCCGTTGACACCGTTGTCGAACTGAAAATCCACCAGCCGTTTGAGCGCGTCCTCGTCAATGCGGTCGTTGCGGAAAGGGGTGATGATGGCGGTGTGGGTTCCTGCGAACATGGGAGCGGTGTGGGGAAACGGAAGACTTCCTGACTGAAAATTGAGAATTGGAAACTGAAAATTGGCGGAGGAAGGCGGTGCCTGGATTAGCGGCGGCGGTTTTTGGGGGGAGTGTTGGCTTTGGTGGTCACGATGGAGGCGCCGATGATGTTCATAAGCTCGGAGCACTCGCCGATGAGGGCTTCAAGTTTGGATTTCTTCATGGAGCCGGTTTTGACGACCAATTTCAACCAGATGCGCGTTTCCCGCAGCTCTTTCAAAACGATGCCCAGCTTGTGAGTGAAATCCGCGCGGCTTTCAGCGGCGCAGGCTTCGGCGTAATTTGGCGCGGGTGACGTGCCGCAACGAATCAATTGCCCGGAAATGTGCCTGCCAGTTTTTGTGTCGGGCAAGGCCTCAACCACCGCGCATATCCTCCCGGCAAAGTCCAAAAATCGCTCTTCCATCTGTTCGGCGAGTTCGAGCGATGACATGACAGTTTCCAGTTCTCAATTTTCAATTCCGCAGGCCGCCGATCAAACCTCCACGCTCCCGGTGAACACAAAATCAGCCGGTCCGAGCAGTGTGACATTGGAGTATTCATGCGGGGCGGGCTCCTCGAAGCCGACGCGCAGGGTGTCGCCGCCTTTGACTTTGACCGCGACTGGGCCGGGCACGCCGGTCAGCTCGTGGTGGATGAGGGCGCAGGCCACCATGCCGGTGCCGCAGGCCAGGGTCTCATCCTCCACGCCACGCTCGTAGGTGCGGATGGCGATGCTGTCGAGGCCGAGCACCTGGACGAAATTGGCGTTGGTGCCCTTGGGGGCAAAGGCTTCATGGTAACGCAATCCGGCGCCCCATTCGCGCACGGGCACGCTTTCCAGGTCGCTGACGAAAACCACCGCGTGCGGCACGCCGGTGTTGATGCTGTGGACGGTGAGCGTGGTGCCAGCGACGAGAAGTTCCTGCGCCATTTTCAGGCTGTGCGGCGCGCTCATGTTGATGCGCACTTGTTCCTCCTCGAATTCCGCGGAGATCAGCCCGGCCTGGGTCTCGAATTGCACAAAGCTCAGCTCGTCGTGCAGCAGGCGGTTCACGAAACGGCCGAAGCAGCGCGCGCCATTGCCGCACATTTCGGCCTCGCCGCCGTCGGCATTGTAGTAGCGCATCTTGAAATCGCCCTTGCCTTCGGCTGGCTCCACGCAGAGCAGACCGTCGGCGCCGATGCCGCGGTGCCTGTCACAAAGCCGCGCGATCTGCTCCCTGCTCAGGGAAGTGGCGAGGCTGCGATTGTCGAGCATGACGAAGTCATTGCCCGCGCCGTTCATTTTGGTGAAGGAGAGTGTCATGTGGGAAAAGAGAAACGTCCGGCGCTGGGTCAGGGAAGCGCTTTCACCGCATCCACCAGCGGCTTCACAAAGGCTTCGACACTGGCGGTGCAGTCTGGAGAAGCGCCATTTTTTTCGATGAGCTTCACAATGGCGCTGCCGACGACGACTCCATCGGCCATGGATGCGATGGCGGCCGCTTGCCCGGGATTCGAGACACCGAAGCCGACGCACACCGGCACCTGGCTCACCTTTTTGATCTCGGCCACTTGCTCGGCGATGCCGCCGGCGATTTCGGTTTGCGCGCCCGTAACGCCAAGGCGTGAGACATAATAAATAAAGCCCTCCGCGCTGGCGGCGATGCTGGCGATGCGCTCCGGTGAACTTGTGGGCGCGATGAGCTGGATGTGGCGCAGGTCCGGCACGGGCTTCAACTCGGCATTCTCCGCACCCTCATCCGGCGGCAAATCGAGAACCAGGATGCCATCGGCACCGGCGGCGGTGGCATCGTGATGAAAGCGCTCGTAGCCGTAAGCATAGACGGGGTTGAGATAAGTGAAGAGCACGACGGGGATCTGCGAGTGCGCGCGCACCTCGCGGATCATCTCCAGCACGCCCGCCGTGGTGGCGCCGGCGCGCAGGGCGCGGTCGGCGGCCATTTGATTGACCACGCCATCGGCCAGCGGATCGGAAAACGGCACGCCCAGCTCCACCACATCCACTCCCGCCCGCTCCAGTGCCAGCACGATGTCCACCGTTTTTTTTAGGGTGGGGTCTCCCGCGCAGATGTAGGCCACGAAAGCGCGCTTTCTGGCGGCGCGCAGGCGGGCGAAACACGAGTCGAGTCGGTTGGTGTTTTCTAACATGGGATGGCTCACTTAGCGCGCGGCTGTGAAAGTGCAAACGCAAGCATCCCGCGCGCGGGACCGCCCGTTTTCAGGACGCGAGCCGGGAACATTTTTCCTCGCGAAGATTTTTCCATTTGCCAGGGCATCATGAGCTTGTAGTATCGCGGCCCTGCATGCGGGATTTGGAGCGGTAGTTCAGTCGGTTAGAACGCCAGCCTGTCACGTTGGAGGTCGCGGGTTCGAGCCCCGTCCGCTCCGCCAAATCCCCGCCGCGCAAACCACGCGGCTCACCTGGGTCCGATGCAGTAGGCAAACCGGTCCGAGCGCAGGTAGATCCGCCCGTCCACCGCGGCGGGGCTGGCATTGAAGGGGCTGCTGTCGCCGGCGATGACGTTCGTGGCCAGCACCTCGAACTTTGGCGCCGCCGGGATGACGACCGTGCCGCTGGTGCGGCTGGTGTAATACAGCCGGCCATTGTTCAGAATGGGCGAGGCATACCAGCGGTCGCGCGATCCAGGCAGGCGCTCCTCGTACACATCCTCGCCGGTGTCCGCCTTCAGGCAGTGAAAGGTGCCGCGCGCGTCGTTGACGAAGTAGAGATGCCCCTCGTGAAACACGGGCGAGCCGACATTCGACCCTTTCTGCGCCTGCCACAAGACGTGCGTCTGGGTGACATCCCCCTTCCCTCCCGCGCGCACGGCCATGGCATTGCCGCGCGGACTGCCGATGATGTAAAGCACGCCGTCATGCGCCACCACGGACGGGCAGAGCTCCGCCGCGCGAATGGCCTGGCAGGACCACAATTCCCCGCCCTTCTCCGGGTCAAAAGCGCGCAGCCTGCCGCTTGCGTTCACGACCAGTTCCTCGCTGCCGTCCTTGAGCTTCACAATGACCGGCGTGTTCCACGAGGCGGGGAAACCGCGCGCGCTCCACACTTCTTTTCCTGTGCGGCGGTCCAGTGCGTAAAGCGTGTCGCTTTCCAGCGCCGCGTTCACAAAAAGCAGGTCGCCATGCAAAACGGGGGACGAGCCGGCGCCCCACTCGTGCGCCTTCTCGCCGGCGCTTTTTTCCCACACTTTCCGCCCGTCCACAGTGAAAGCATGCACACCGGCATGGGCGAAGAAAAAGAACACCCCCGAGCCATCCGTGACCGCGCTGCCGGATGCGTAGCCGTGCATGGTGATGTATTGCCCGGTGTAGGGCTTGTCCTGACCGGCGGACTCGATCTCATGCTGCCAGAGGATTTTGCCCGTCGCCGCATCCAGGCAGAGGGCATGACGCTTGAGCTTGGCGGCATCCCCCGCCTCGCGGCTGTCGAGCCCGTAACCGCTGTAGCTGGTGAGGAAGACCTTGCCGCCGCTGACGATGGGACTCGATGACCCCGGACCTGGCAGCTCCGTTTTCCAAAGCAGGTTCTCCCTTTCGCTCCATTTCAGCGGCAGCTCCGTGGCGGACGTCCTGCCATCCGCCGTCGGCCCGCGAAAGCGCGGCCAGTCCTCGGCGGCGAGTTGGAAGGACAGGCAGGCGAGGAGGGCGGGAATGAGGATGCCGGGTTTCATGGGAGTGGGTTGGTTTTTTTCAAACGTCCCATCCCCGCCGATTATAAGACGCGACTTGTTCCCCGCGTCCGACAGGTGTCATGCGACCGCCGCCCGCGATTCCCATGCAGGAGCGGCAAACTAGGAGCCGGCAAAGGCCGCCCAGACCGCGCCGGCGCGCTCCACAAAATCAAAATCCAGCGTGGTGATGGCCATGGCGCTGTGAGTGCTGACGCGCAGAGTGACCTTGCGCCAGCCGATGTGAATGTCGGGGTGATGATTCAAAGCCTCCGCTTCGATCGCGACACGGCGGGCAAACTCCACGCCATCCAGATAGCTTCCGAAGACAAACACGCGCGCGAGTTGCCCGCCCTCCACTGTCCAGCCTGGATGATCATGGAGCAGCCTCGGCAGTTGGTCGTCGGTAATTTTCACGGGCATGAACCAGCGATGCGCCCAACCCGCCGCAGGGTCAACCTTGAAACAACCAGACCCGCCGCGCCTGCCCGGACCTCGTCATTTGGCTTGGCGGCTTGGCGCGGTTCAAGATCCAGTTCGGAACAAGCACGGCAGCGGCAAGGAAGATCGCGCTGGCACTTGAGCCATCTTTTGCCTTGGCCTGCTGCTTCATCCACGGCATGTCTGCGCCATGCGCCGTCTCATTTTCGCATTTCTGCTGCCCGCCATCATCACCACCGCCGCTGATGACAAGCCGCTGCGCCACATCGTCTTCGGCTCCTGCCTGGACAAAGTGGAGCACCCCATGCTCGACCGCGCGCTCGCGCTGCCGATGGACCTGTTCATTTACATGGGGGACAACATCTACGCCGACACGCGGGACATGGCCGTGATGCGCGCCAAATACAGCGCCCTGGCAGGGAGCCGTTTCCATCAGGGATTGCTGGCGCGCGCGCTCGTGCTGGCCACCTGGGACGACCACGACTACGGCGTCAACGACGGCGGCGCCGACTACCCGATGCGCAAGGAGGCGCAGAAAGAGTTTCATGACTGGCTCGGCACCCCCGCCGGCTCGCCCCTGCGGGCGCGGGAGGGTGTTTACCATTCCCGCGTCTTCGGACCTGCGGAGAAAAGCACGCAGGTCATCCTGCTCGACACGCGCTATCATCGCACCCCGCTCAAGCGCGTGCCGAAGGAGCAGGCCGGCATCGGCGGCAGCGCCGTCCCCAACGACGACCCGGGCGCCACCCTTCTCGGCGCGGAGCAATGGCGCTGGCTGGAGGCTGAACTGGGAAAGCCCGCCCGCCTTCGCCTCGTCATCTCCAGCATCCAATTCGCCGCCGCCGCTTCAGGCAGTGAGAGCTGGGCGAATTTCCCCCTCGAACAGCGCCGCATGGCGGACCTCATCCGCGCCACCCGCGCGCAAGGCGTGCTTTTTTTCAGCGGCGACAGGCATTGGTGCGAGTTATCAACACTGACGGGAAACGTCCCCTATCCTCTGCACGATCTCACCGCCAGTTCGATGACGCAGGCGCATCCGCGCGGCACGCCCACGCCCAACGCCAACCGCAGCCTGCCCGCCACCTTTCACCAGCCGAACGCCGGCGCGCTCGAAGTGGACTGGGACGCGCCCGACCCGCTGCTGACTCTGCGCATCGTGGACCAGGAGGGCGCCACCAGGCTGGAAAAGCGGCTGCGACTTGGCGAGTTGCGCTGATCACCGAAGACAAGCACAGCTTCGCGCAGGTGGCAAAACATGCCCGCCGTGCTCGTGCTGGCTGAGTGGCTGAGTGTGTGTTGATTTTGACATCGCACTGTCGAATTAAAGTGGATGCCATCAGAAAGGGAGGGAAATGTCGGGAAGATTTTTTTGAGCTGATAAAGAGCAGAAAAAAGCGAGCATTCCGCCATTTTGCGCGTAATTCGACGAATGTACGAAACCGCCCTCCAGTCCGCCCTCGAAAACCCGCAAAACCTCGGGGAGATGCCGGACGCAGACGCCGTGGGCACCGTCGGCAGCCCGGATTGCGGGGACATGGTGCGCATGTGGCTGAAGTTCACGGAGAAGGACGGGCGCAAGGTGATTGACAAGGCCACCTTTCAGAGTTTCGGCTGCCAAACGGCCATCGCGGTCGCCAGCATGGCCACCGAATTGATCCGGGGCAAAACGAAGGAGGAGGCACTGAAGATGTCCGCCGAGGAGCTCAGCGCGCCGCTTGGTGCTCTGCCGCCCATGAAGATCCACTGCGGCCAGATGGTCGAAGGCGCGCTGAAAGCCGCGCTTGATGCGGAGCAGGCCGTCGCCGCGCCGGCACTTGCAGGCCCCACCTTGAGCGACAGCCTCGCCGCCGCAGGCAGGCAGGCGGGCAGGATCAAGATCGTCTTCGACAATTAAGCGGGTGGCGCCGCTCTTTTAGGCCGGCTCAAATGCATTGGGCCGTGGTGTCGAGGCGGCGGAGATTGCGAGTTTTGGAATGCGGAGTGCGGGCGCGCGCAGCGGAAGTCGCGAGTTTTCCCGGATAGGGGCGCGCAAAGTGCGGCGGTTGCCAAGTACTGGAGGGGTGGGGGATTTGGCAAGCTCCTCTCCTTGAAGCCCGTTGACAGCGGGGAAAACAGAACGCACCGGCGTGCGTATCCGTACATGGCGCGCCGCGCCGGACACCCCCGCACTCATGTTCCCACGTCACCTGCTTTTTTTGCTCATCGCCGTTCTCTCCTGCGCCGCGCGCGCTGCCGAGCGCGGTCAGGAGGAGTTCGAGAAGAAAATCCGTCCGCTGCTGGAGCAGTATTGCTTCGACTGCCATGCCGATGGCGTGGACAAGGGCGACTTCACCTTTGACGAGCACAAGGACTACGCGGCGCTGCGGAGCGATTTCAAATTATGGGACCATGTGCGCCAGCAGCTCGTCACCCATGTGATGCCGCCGGAGAAAAAACCCGCGCCAGTGATCGAGGAGCGGGATGCGATGGTGGCCTGGATTGACGACGCGGTCTTCTGGTTCGACCCCGCGCGGCCCGACCCCGGCCATGTGACACTGCGCCGGCTGAACCGCAACGAGTACAACAACACGGTGCGCGACCTGCTCTTTGTGGACACGCGGCCCGCGCGCGAGTTCCCGCCGGATGACACCGGCTACGGCTACGACAACATCGGCGACGTGCTCAGCCTTTCCCCCATGCTCATGGAGAAGTACCTGCGCGCGGCGCGCGGCGTGGCCGCGGACGCGATGGAGGTGCGGGTCAGCGACCACCTGGACTTGGAGGTGAGCGGACGGCGCTTTTACCGCAGCAAGGGCGACACGCGCGAGCAGGGCGACCTGCGCTGGTTTTCCGGGCAGTCGGAGATCGCCCACCATGTGTATCCCCCCGCCGAGGGCGACTACACCTTGACGCTGCAACTGGCCGCCGTGCGGGCGGGGGGAGAGCCCGCCAAGCTGGCGCTCAAAGCCAACGGCAAGGAAATCACCACGCTGGATGTGACCACCGGCTGGAAGGACGAAGATGGCCCCTGGCAGACCGTGCGCCAGACCGTGCATCTCAAGGCGGGGGACACGAAGCTGGCGCTGTCCCTGCTCAATCCGCGCGCCGAGCCCGCCAGGGAGGGCGAAAAACCCGGCGAGCGCCGCGTGGTGCTGGCGGGCATGACGCTCAAAGGCCCGCACGGTCTGCTGGCGCCGAAGGGCAGCCGCTTTGTCCGCTGGCTGCTGGACAACAAGCCCGCCGGCCGCCCGGCGATGCAACTGACGGGGGAGGACTTCGACAAGGGCGAGGGCGCCTCCTCCCGCGACACGGGCGGCATCCTCCTGGCCAGCAGCGGCTATGTGCGGCATCCGCTCCATCTCGCCAAGGCGGGCAAATACAAGCTCACGGTGAAAGCCGGCGCGCAGCAGGCGGGGGACGAGCCTGCCAAGTTCGACATGCGCGTGGCGGGCAAAAAGATCGGCGCGTTCTCAGTGACGGCGAAGAACCAGGCGCCGCAGTTTTTCACCTTCGAGGCCGACCTGCCGGAGGGCGCGCACGAGCTGCAAATCTGGTTCCTCAACGACTTCTACAACGCCGAGACTCGCGAGGATCGCAACCTGTGGGTCCACCAGTTCCGCATCGAGGGGCCGCTGTCCGAGCCGGCCGGAGTGCGCGCTGAGGACGTGCCCGCCCTGGTGGAGAAAATGACCGCGCGGCTTTTCCGCAGGCCGCCGCAGCCGCAGGAGGTCAAGCCGTGGCAGGACTTCGCCGCGCTGGCCATGCGGGAGGGTGAGCCGCCGCTGGGCGCGCTGCGCTTCGTGCTGGAGGGCGTGCTCGCCTCCCCGGCCTTCATCTTCCGCTCCGCGCCTCAGCCGGCTGGCGCTGTGGCGGACGGCGCCGCGTTCATTGACGAGTTCAGCCTGGCGAACCGCCTCGCGTATTTCCTCTGGTCCGCGCCGCCGGATGACAAGCTGCTGGAGCTGGCCGGGAAGGGGGAGCTGCGCGCAAACCTGCGCGCGCAAATCCAGCGCATGACCGGCGAGTGGAAGGCCGCCGCTTTCACCGAAAACTTCGCGGGCCAGTGGCTGCAACTGCGGGACATGGACATCGTGGCGCCCGACACGCGCGCCTTTCCCGGCTGGCGCGGCGACATCGCCTCCAGCATGAAGCGCGAGAGCCAGACCTTCTTCGAGCACATCCTCAGGGAGAACAGGCCCGTCACCGAGTTCCTCGACGCCGACTACACTTTCCTCAACGAGAAGCTCTCCAAATGGTATGGCATCGGCGGCGTGAAGGGAGACAAATTTGAAAAAGTCTCTCTGAAAGGCACCCCGCGCGGTGGCATCCTAACGCATGGCAGCATCCTCACCCTCACCTCCGGCCAGACGCGCACCTCCCCTGTGAAGCGCGGCAAATACCTGCTGGAAAACATCCTCGGCACCCCGCCGCCGCCCGCGCCAGGCGGCGTGCCCCCTCTCGACGAAGGCAAGGTGCGCCGCTCGAACCTGACGCTGCGCGAGCAGTTCGCCCAGCACCGCGAGCACACCTCCTGCGCGGGCTGCCACGCCTTTCTCGACCCGATGGGCTTCGCCTTCGAGCACTACGACGCCGTCGGGCGCTGGCGGGACAAGGACAAGAACCACCCCGTGGACGCCTCCGGCAAACTCGTGCGCGGCCAGGAGTTCAAAGACCTCGCCGAGCTGCGCGGCATCCTCGCCCGCGACATGCCGGACGAGTTCGCCCGCAACCTCGCCGAAAACCTGCTCACCTACGCCCTCGGGCGCGGCCTCGCCTACAGTGACAAGCCCGCCGTGCAGGAGATCACCGGCAAGGCCAAGGCCGCCGGCTACAGGTTCCAGGATATCATCCTCGCCGTCTGCGAGAGCGTGCCGTTCCAGAAAATGCGCGCGGGGGAGCGGACGGGGGATTAAAGTTAGGGCGGGTGACATGGGGCGCAGGCGTCCTGCCTGCGCAAACAGGCGGTACACCCGTTCCCCAAAAAGCGGGTTTCCAAAGATGCGCTGGAGGCTTTTTTGCCCTTTTGTGGCAATTAACTCTCGTATCTTGCCGCCGGACCGGTAGATTTTGCGTTCGTGATCAAAAACTGGACTCCATTGCTTGCCGGATTCTGCGCCGCCGTCTGCCAGACGGTCGTGGCGGAAACTTCGATCCTCCGATTGAAAAACGGCGCCGTCCTCCAGGGCGAAGTCCTGCGCGAGCGGGACGACAGCCTTTTGTTTGATCTCGGCTTCCAGGTGCTGACCCTCCCGCGCGCGGAGGTGGTGTCGGTCGAGAAGACCGGGGAGGAAAAGGCCGGCCCCAAGGCGGACAACATTCTGGCCGAGGATGTCTATTTCGTCGAACCCGCGCGCGAGCCGCTGCCCGTGGACAAAAACGTCCACCGCGTCGGCGGCGCCGTGGTGCAGGTGCAGACCGCCTCCGGTCTCGGCTCCGGCTTCATCATTAACAAGAGCGGCCACGTCATCACCAACCAGCACGTCATTTCCGGCGAGCGGGAGATCACCATCGTCGTCTATGAGCAGAAGGACGGCGGCCTGGAGAAGCGCGTCTTTCCGAAGGTGCGCATCATCGCGATGAACGGATTCCTGGACCTCGCCATCCTCCAGATAGATGACCCGGCGGCGGAGACCCTGCCTTTCGTGCCCATCGGCGACAGCGACTCGCTCACCCAGGGGCAGCAGGTCTTTGCCATCGGCAGCCCGCTCGGCCTTGAGCGCAGCGTCTCCCAGGGCATCGTCAGCGTGCGCGCGCGCGACACGCGCGGCGCGTGGTCCATCCAGAGCACCACGCAGATCAACCCCGGCAACTCCGGCGGCCCGCTCTTCAACGCCCGCGGCGAGGTCGTCGGCGTGAACAACATGAAGCTCGCCGGTGTCGGCGTCGAGGGCCTCGGCTTCTCCATCCCGGCGAACCTGCTCAAGCTCTTCCTCAAAAACCGCGACGCCTTCGCCTTCGACCCGCGCAACCCCAACAGCGGCTTCACCTACTTGCGCCCGCCCGCGCCTGGAGACAAGCCCGCTATAATCACCCCTCAAAACCCATGAAACCCGCACTGCCCAAATCCGCCCTGGCCGCCCTGGCCCTCGCCCTTTCCGCCATCCACCCCGCCCGCGCCGGCGTCCTGGAGGACTGGCTGAAACTCCTGCCGCCCAGCACCATCGCCGTCATCAGCGTCAAAGACTCCCCCGAACTCATGGCCGACTGGGAGAAAAGCGGCATCGGCCGCATGATGCAGGACGAGGCCTTCAAACGCTGGACCGCTCCCATGATGAAGGACGGCGAGGCTCCGTGGGACACCTTTGCCAGGGAGAACTTCGGCGAGAGCCTGCATGACAATCTGGCGCGCTACCCCGGCGCCAGCCTGGCCGCCTTTGTCGCCGACTCCCCCCAGCAGATCGAGGAGCAGGACGGCGTGCCCGCATTCATCGCCTTCAGCGAGACAGGGGACAAGCGCAAGGAGCTGGAGGAATCCATGACACGGGAGAAGGAACTCGCGCTCGCCAAGGAGGATGGCGTCAAAGCCCGCACCGAGGAGATCGCCGGGGAGCAGGTGGAGATCCTCGCCAAGTCCGAGGAACCCGGCGCGCTCTGGGAGAGCGGCCACGCCTTTGTCGGTGGCGTGCTCGTCGAGTCGAACTCCGCCGCCCTGATGGAGCAGATGATCCTGGCCCTGAAAAACGGCGCCGCCGAGAACCCCGAGGCCATCCTCGGTCACATCGGCCGCATCGAGGCCCTGCACGGTGGCAGCCCCGACGCTCTCGTCTATTTCAATGGCGAGGTCCTTATGCAATGGGCCGTCACCGCCGCGCGCGAGTTCGGAGCCACGGCGGCCAAAGGCAGCCCGCTGCCCGTCACACCCGACCAGGTCATCGAGGCCCTCGGCCTCCAGGAACTCCAGTCCCTGGCCCTCATGATGAACCTCGAAGACGGGCAGTCCGTCTTCGACCTCGCCGTCCTCCACGCCAGCAAGCCCGCCGGCCTGCTCAGCCTCGTTCGCGGCGGCGCTGGCGCAGTGGAGCTGCCCGGCTTCGTGCCGGGGGATGTGGTCAGCGCCAGCGCCATGCGCATGAGCCTCCTGGAACTGTGGGACAAGCTGCTCGCCATCGTGCAAAAAATGGGGCCCGCCGCCGCCCTGCTCACCGGCCAGCTCGGCATCTACGAGCAGCAGTTCGGCGTCAAAATCCGCGACGACCTCTTCGCCAGCCTTGACGACCAGTATTACGAGATCACCGACGCCGCGGACGGCGTCACCAGCCAGGTCATCGCCATCAAGATCAAGGACGGCAAACGTTTCGGCGGCGCGGTCGAGGCCGTCAAAAAAATCGTCGGGGCCGGCTTCGGCGCCTTCGATGAGACCGAGTATCTCGGCCACACCATCCAGTCCGTCAAAACCGCCGGCGCCACCGCCGGCAGCCCCGGCTTTGCCTTCTGCGTCACCGACACCCACCTGCTCATGAGCACCGGCCCCGTCGCGCTGCTCCAGGATGTGCTCGCCCGCATGAGGGACCCCTCCGGCCCCAGCCTGTGGGAGGACGCCCGCGCCAAAGACCTCATGTCCCGTCTCTCGCCAGGCTACAACGGCGTCGGCGTCACCGACGGCGCGCGCATCATGAAACTGCTCGTGGACACCATCGTCATGGCGCGGAGCGGCCTTGGCGGCAGCACCAAGGCCAAAGGCCCCAAAGGCGGCGCGGCCAAAAGCGCCGAAGACGCTGTGGACGGCATCTTCGACCCTGATGCCGCTCCCTCGGAGGAAACCTGGTCCCGCTACTTCGGCACCAGCGTCACCGGCACCTACCAGCCCGACGACGCCATCCACGTCCGCTTCCTCACCACGCCCGTAGATGCGCGGTGAGCGCGGCGCGCCGGCGGTGCCGGGCGCGGGATAATCCATCGCAAAGCGCGAGCGCGGGCTTTGCGCTTTGCGCGGCAGCGCGCATTGTTCCGCATGAGCCGAACATTCCCACGCACGGAGTTCCCGCAGGAAACCAGGCGCTGCTTTCTGGGCAGGAGCGCTTGTGTGTCGCTCGGCGGCATGGCGCTGGCCTCGCTGCTGGCGCGCGAGGCCGGCGGCGCGGGCGTCTCCCGCCTGGCGCCAAAAGCCAGGCGCGTGATTTTTCTCACCCAGTCCGGCGGCCCCTCGCAGCTTGAGCTTTTCGACCACAAGCCCGGCCTGCGCAAATGGGCCGGCACCGAGCTGCCGGAGAGCGTGCGCCAGGGCCAGCGCCTGACCACGATGACGGCGAATCAAAAACAGCTCATCCTGCCGGGCATCACCCGCTTTTTTCAGCACGGACGCAGCGGGGCCGCGATCAGCGAATGGCTGCCGCACCTCGGCCGGGTGGCGGATGACGTCTGCTTCATCAAGTCCATGACCACGGACCAGATCAATCACGCGCCGGCCATGACCAAGTTCCTCACCGGCCACCAGCTCGCGGGCCGCCCAAGCATGGGCGCGTGGCTCAGCTACGGCCTGGGCAGCGTGAACCAGAACCTGCCCGACTACCTCGTCCTCATCTCCAAGATGCTCCGCCCCAGCGACCAGCCGCTCTACGACCACTACTGGGGCAGCGGCTTCCTGCCCTCCCGCCACCAGGGCGTGAAGCTGCGCAACTCCAAAGACCCCGTCCTCTACCTGCGCGACCCGGACGGCCTGCCGCGCGAGCTGCGGCGCGGCATGCTCGACGGCCTCGGCGAGCTGAACCAGATGCGCTTCGAGTCAGCGGGCGACCCCGAAATCCTCACCCGCATCCGCCAATACGAGATGGCCTTCCGCATGCAGGCCAGCGTGCCCGAGCTGACCGATCTCTCCGACGAGCCGGACTCCACCTTTGAACTCTACGGCCCCGACTCCCGCCGCCCCGGCAGCTACGCGGCCAACTGTGTCCTGGCCCGCCGGCTGGCCGAGCGCGGCGTGCGCTTCATCCAGCTCTTCCACCCCGACTGGGACCATCACAGCCGCCTGCCGAGCTGGTGTACCGCCCGCTGCCGGGACACGGACCAGCCCAGCGCCGCGCTGGTCAAAGACCTCAAGCAGCGCGGCATGCTTGATGACACGCTCGTCATCTGGGGCGGCGAGTTCGGGCGCGGCGTGGCCGGCCAGGGCCAGTGGAACAGCCCCGAGGCTGGGCGCGACCACCATCCGCGCTGCTTCACCCTCTGGATGGCCGGCGGCGGCGTGAAGCCGGGCATCACTTACGGGGCCACGGATGACTTCAGCTACAACGTTGTGGAAAACCCCGTCCACGTCCGCGACCTGCACGCCACCGCGCTGCATCTGCTGGGCGTGGACCACGAGCGCCTCACCTACCGCGCCCAGGGCCTCGACTTCCGCCTCACCGGCGTCGAGGAGGCCAGGGTGGTGCGTGACGTTTTGCTTTGAAGTTTTTTCTTGCGCGGGCGCCGTCTCCCCGCTCAGGCTGCGCTACGCCGGTGAGGATGATCGTGGCGGCTGGCAAAAACACGCAACGGGCCAGTCATCATGAGCAAGACCATCCGCATCTTCATCTCCAGTCCGGGCGATGTCAGCGCCGAACGTGAAAAGGCGCGCCAGGTCATCACCCAGTTGGAGCGGCGTTATGATGGAGCGGTGAAGCTGGTTCCCGTGTTGTGGGAGGACCTGCCTCTCGGCGCGGACCTGTCCTTTCAGGAGGGCATAGACCACATCCTTTCCGGTGGCGGCGGCATAGACCTGGCTGTTTTCATTTTATGGTCGCGCCTCGGCTCCCCTCTGGGAGCGCGCATTTCACGCTCAGACGGATCAGGCTACCGCAGTGGCACGGAGCGCGAGTGGGATATGATGATGGAGGCGCGGCGGCAGTCCGGCGGCAGGCGTCCGCACATCCTGGCCTACCTGCGGCAGGATGAGGCCGGGTTCAAACGCCGGCTCCAGGAGATGCCTGCGGAGCGCCTGTCCGAGGAAATTCAGCAGCAGCTTCTGGCCCAGGAATTCGTGCGCGAGGTGTTTCATGATCCCGAAACCCGCGCCAACCTGCGCGCCTACCACACCTTCGCGGAGCCGCTCACCTTCGCCAGCCGGCTGCGCGTTCATTTGCGCGAGTTTCTCGACACGATGCTTGGGGAAGAGCTGGCGGGCGCGCGCCTTTGGGAAGGCAGCCCGTATCTGGCCTTCGATGTCTTCGAACCCGCCCATGCCGAGATTTTTCATGGCCGTGAGCGGGAACTTGCCGACTTGGAGGACATGCTCCGCTCCAAGCCGGAGCAGGCTTTTGTCGTCGTCGTCGGACCAAGCGGCAGCGGCAAGTCCTCCCTGGTGCGCGCGGGCCTGGCGGCCAGTCTTGCTCGCTTCAACCTTGATGAAAGCGTGGCGCAATGGCGCGTGGCCGTGCTCACTCCCGCCCGGTGCGAGGGCGATCTTCTTCTCGGTCTGGCGCGTGTTCTGTGCTCCGGTTCATGCCTGCCGGAGGCGCGCGAAAACGGAACCACGCCGGAGTCTCTGGCCGCCGCTTTTGCAGAGTCCCCGGGCAGCGCCCTGCGTCTGGCGCTCCTGCCCGCGCTGGACCGCGCCGCGCGCGCCTGCGGCGGTCACATCAAGCTGCTGCTCATCGTGGACCAGCTTGAGGAGACGCACACTGACCCCCGCTTTGGACCCGCCACGCGCGATGCCTTCTTCCGCTGCCTCCAGGTTCTGGCCGCAAGCGGGCGCTTCTGGATCGCGGCCACTTTGCGCAGCGACTTGTACGGCGCGCTCCAGCGCGACCCCGCCTTCCTCGAACTCAAGGGCGCGGGCGGCCAGTTTGACTTGCCCCCGCCCGCGCCCTCCGCCATGCGCCGCATGATCACCGCGCCCGCGCGCCTCGCCGGACTTGTCTTTGAGAAGGACGAGCGCACCGGAGCCACGCTGGACCAGCTTTTGCTCGACGAAGCCAGCCGCCACCCCGACGCGCTGCCGCTGCTGGAATTCTCCCTGCACGAGCTTTACGAACGCCGCCAGAACCGCACCCTCACCTTCGCAGCCTACCGCGACATGGGCGGCATCGCTGGAGCGGCGGGCAGGCGCGCGGGCAGCGTCATCAACTCCCTGCCCGCCGATGTGCGCGCCGCTCTTCCCGCGCTCTTCCAGCGGCTGGTGGCGCTTGATCCCCTCCAGGAGCGCCAGCCGGTGCGCCGCGCCTCCGTTTATGATCCCGATGATGTCTCCAGCCCCGGGGGACGCCTCGCCGCAGCCCTTGTGCTGGCGCGTTTGCTGACCACCGGACGCGACTCGGAGCGCCCCACGCTCACCCTCGCCCACGAGGCCCTGCTCGGCGCCTGGGGGGACCTCGCCGCCTGGGTGCGTGAAAACCACCACCTCCTGCGCCTGCGCTCCCGAGTCGAGCAGGCTCATGCGCGCTGGGCGGAGGGCGGGCGAAATCCCAGCCTGCTGCTGCCGCCCGGCCTGCCCCTGGAGGAAGGCTGCCGGCTCATCGCCACCGCGCCCGTTCTGCTCAACTCCGAATTGAGCGAGTTCATCGAACTGTCCAGCCGCAGTTTCCAGCAGGCCCGGAACAAGAACCGCAGGCGCGTTGCGCTCACACTTTCCTCACTGGCGCTTCTTGGGATTGTCGGCGCCATCGCCGCAGTGTGGTTTGCCGAGCGCGAGCGCGCCCGGACGGATCGTCTGGCCGCCGAGCGTCTGCTGGGGGCGCTGCTTTCCAAGGATGTCTTGCAACTGGCCAATGAAACCGGCCGCTTCGACATGGCCGAAAAGATCGCCGCCAATCTCAAGAACTACATGGATACGGTTCCGCTGCATGGAGGGCGGCGCGCCGAGGATGTCATCGTGCGTCTTGACCTCAATGAGAGCACCGCCCTCATCCTGCAGAACTCCGGCGACAAGGAGCGGGCCATGCTTCAGGCGCGCCGGCAGGTGGAGATGGCCGAGGAACTGCTCAAGACCAAACCGGATGATGAGGAGGCGCTTTACCGTCTCTGCCGCGCCATTAGCGGTCTTGCCCCTATGCCGCATAGCGGGGATCAGGCGGACGAGCGTCTTGCTCTGCTGGAGCGCCGGGAGGCGCTCTTCCAAGCAGCCGGTCCCGCACTCGGTGAAGCGCGCTGGCAGTCCCTGCTCGGCGGCCAGCAAAACCAGCGCGCCGAGATCGTCTCCGCCCGTGCCAGCGCCCTGCTCTCACAAGCGGCAAATGACTTTCAGGCGGGACGCATCCAGGACTACGAGAAGGCTCTCGCGGAGATCCGGCCTCAAATCGAGGAATTGTCACGCATGATTTTCGATCACCGGAGCAAAGCCCGCGAGCACTACCGCAAGGCGCGCGAGCTTGAGCCGAACAACAACGATTACCTTTCCCAGCTCAGCTACGCTTTGCTCGCCCTCGCCGATGACCTGCGCAGCGCGGGAGAGCGGTTGAAGACCGGCCCGGCATTGAGCCAGAGAAAGGATCTGGTCGCCGAAGCCACGGAACTCGCCCGCCAGTATCTCCAGCGACTGCCCGAGCACGATTATGCGAACTACCTCATGATCAACTGCATGGGCGCCGCCGCCAAATTCGACTTTGAGTCGGGTGACGCCGCCAAAGCACTTTCCTGGCTCGAAGACAGCCTGGAGTTGATGCGCTCCATGACGCTCCGCAGCCGGGATCACCCAAGCCGGGTCCAGGCTCTTGTTTTTCAAATGCAGCAGTTGGCCGACCTGAAAGCAAAATCCGGCGACTTCACATCCGCAGGGAAGCTGCTGCAACAAGCCCGCGACTGGCTGCCAAAACTTCAAGCGCATCCCAAATTCAAAGACACTGCCGATGCTCTGGAAAAATTGATCGAGATAACCCAAAGAAACTTTGCGGGCCGCGAGGATCAGAGCCTGCTGCTTGATCAGATTCGCGGCAATCATGCTTCCCAACTTGCCGAACTCGTGCTGCAAAGCATCCCCATCACAGAAGCTCTCGATAGCCAGGAAAAGGCCTATCGCGCCGCAGGACTAGCCGGAGTTCTGGCGGAACTCACCGATTTCTGGCGTCCCCGGCTGACCAGGGGCAGCATCTCTGACGCCTTGAGGGAGACGTTGCACGTCTATCAATCTCAACCCAGGGACGGCACTCTCCATTCCCGCTATCTCTGGCTTGGTGCTGGATTCCTTGCCGCGGCACTTCAGCACACTACTGGGCAGGCTGAGGCGGCGCTTCAGACCGCACATGATTGTCTCAGCGCTTCCGTCATTGCTGATGCCAAACCTGGCGAAAATGCAATTCTGGCCAAACTCGCAAAGACACTCGCCGCCTGGGAAAGCGGCGCGGGTAAAAATGACAGCGCAGTGCGAGTTCTTCAGCAGTGGTTGAGCTTTGCTCTGGAGGCCCGCAAAAATGCCTCTCCCGAGGAGGCTTCATCCGCAGGGCTTTCAGTGGTGGAGGCGCTGAATGAGGCTGGCGCGCTGCATTTTCAGATGGGACGCCTTGACGAGGCGGAAAATTATTATCAGCAGGCTCTCGAAATCCTCCTTCCTGCCACCGCCAATGCCTCCGCCGGCGACAAGCCGGCGGAGTGGCACGCTCGGTCCGCCGTGCATCTCAATCTGGCGGAGACCGCCCTGGCCCGCATCCCTTCCAGTCCGTCCGGGCGGACAGCCGCGCTGAAGGCCTCTGATGCCGCGCATCTCGACAAAGCGGAGGCAATCCTCGCCGAACTCGCCAAGCTTGCCCCGCCGCCTCCGGGTCTGGACCCGTTGACCGAGTTTCTGCGCGGATTACGCGCGCAACTCGACAAACCATAATGATTGAATCACCACGGCTATGGAATTGCGCCAGCCAGGCATGGCGACGAGTTCCAGCGACTTGGCGAAATTCGTCGTCCTTTTGTGCAAGCTGAAATTCTATTGGAGCCTTTTCAGCGGCAAGAGGGGGATGGGGGAGCGGGTATCAGGCGTGCTTTCAGGGCTTCGCACCGGACGCGGCTTTTCTGGCTTCGGCCTCGCGCAGACGCTGGACTTTGGGCTTGTAGCCCGCGGAGAGGTTTGACTGCGTGGAACGGAGGTGTGTGAGCAGCTTTTCGCGCATGGCGTGGAGTGTTTCACGATGATCCGGCGCGGTGGAGAGGTCGTGCATTTCCAGCGGGTCGCTTTCGAGGTCGAAGAGGTACTCGCGCTCCTCGTCGGCCCAGTATTTGAAGCGGTCGTCACGGGCCATGATGCGCAGCGGGGCTTTGTCACCGATCTCGCTGATGGCGATGGGACGGACGCGGTCTTTTTCGCCACGGGCGATGGGCAGAAGGGATTTCGCGAAGCGTCCCGGCGTCAGTTCGCCGCCGGCGGCTTCGACGAGGGTCGGATAGATGTCCATCATCTGCACCGGGGCCTTGCTGCGGCCGGGTTTGACCTGGCCGGGCCAGCGCAGCACGAGTGGCACGCGCACGGACTCGTCGTAAAAGCGGCCTTTGGTGAGATAACCATGCGCGCCCATCATCTCGCCATGATCGGCGCTGATGGCGACGAAGGCTCCGTCCCAGGTGCCGCGCGCTTTCAGGGCCTCGACGAGCTTTGCCACGCAGTCGTCCACGAGCGCGAGTTTGCCGAGGTAGTTCGCCAGCATGCGCCTGGTCTTCGCATGGTCCATGGCGCGTCCCTCGCGCAGATACCTCTCAGGCACGCTGGGGGGCAGCGTGAGCTTTTCGGGATCGAACATCGCGGCGTAGTCACCCGGCGCGTCTAGCGGTGGATGCGGCGAGTGCAGACTGACCACGAGGCAGAGCGGCTTGTCCTGCGGTTGCGCGCGGATGAAAGCCGCCGCGAGGTCCGTGGTGAACACATCGTGATAATCCTCAGGCTTCACCACGCTCGCCCGCGGCTCGTACTCGCCTCTGATGTAGCGCCCGTGCAAATCATCAGCCACCGCCTGGAGCAGTCCGCGTTCGCGCAGATGCCGGGAGTAGGGATCGCGTCCGTTGACGGAGTCAGGCGGTCCGGGAATGTCCGCCACATGATCGAGGCCGAGCGCTTTGAAGAAGGCGCCGCTGTTTTTGAAATGCTCATGCCACGCCGGGCCCGCCGTCCAGTGTGTCTTGCCGATCTGCGCCGTCGTCAGGCCGGCGCGCTGAATGTCGAGAAACATTGGCGCGTCCTCCGGCTTGGGATAGAACTGCGCGCCATTTCCCCACAGCGCGTGGCCTCCGTTGTGCGGATACAGGCCAGTGATCAGCGAGACTCGCGCGGGCATGCACACGGGAGAGGTGGTGTGGCAGGCGTCAAAAATCATCCCCTCAGCCGCGATTCGGTCCATGTGCGGTGTGCGCACCTGAGGGTTGTCCCAGCCGGTGTAGCGCGGGCTCCATTGATCCGCGAGGATGACGAGCATATCCGGCTTCTGCTGCGCTGGCACTGCAAAGGCTGCCGGCACCAGACTTAGCCACGCGATTACCGAGATCCAAGGGGGGGCGGGATTCATGTCTGCTGGGAACGGCGGAGGGCTGCCCGTCTAGCGCTGAACGCGGTAATCTGCTTCGGTGTCCATACTCTTGCCCTGCTGCGCAAAGGTTTGGCTTGGAGTTTAATAAAGAAACTTTGATGCTTTTGGCTGTTTGATTGGCTATATTTCACAGTCTTCAACTTTCATGACATCACCGCTTTTCACGGTTTTCACACCCACTTATAACCGCGCGCACACGCTGCACCGCTGTCATGAGAGCTTGAAAGCGCAGACTTTGCGCGACTTTGAGTGGTTGATCGTGGACGATGGCTCCACGGATGGCACGGCTGATTTGGTCGCGGGCTGGCAGGCGGAAGGAAGGGTGTCCATTCGCTACGAGCAGCGATCGCATCTTGGCGCGCATCATGTCCACAATTTCTGCCTGGAGGCCGCGCGCGGTCGCTTTTGGGTAAAGCTGGACTCCGATGACGCCTGCAAACCCGAGGCGCTCGGGCGCATGTGGCATGTCTGGCAAAGCATCCCGGAGAACGAGCGCGAGGGTTTCGCGGGCGTGACCGGCCTTTGTGAGGACCAGGACGGCCGGCTGGTGGGCGGACGATTTCCGCTGGACCCTCTCGACTGCACTTCCGCCGAGCTGCAATACATTCACCGGGTCGAAGGTGAAAAATGGGGATGCTTGCGCCTCGATGTGCTTCGCCAGTTTCCCTATCCGGATAATGTTCCGGGAGATTTTATTCCTGAATCGTTCATCTGGTCGCAGGTGGCGCGGCGCTACAAAACGCGGCATTTCAACGACATGCTGAGGATTTATTGGATGGATGCGCCATCGCTAGTCCACGGCATGCGGAATCCGTGCCGCAATGCCGCCGGCCACAGGTTGATGTTCCAAAAAATCCTGGAATTCGAGTCCGGTTATATGTGTGACGCGCCTTTAATGCTGCTGCGCGGAGCCGGTCAGTATGTGCGATTCAGTTTTCTCAGCGGTAAAGGCCCGCTTTCCCAGGTCAGGGATCTGCCAGCCGTGCGCGCGCGCGCTTTGTGGCTGGCCGGACTTCCCATCGGACTGGCGCTCCTGGCCCGCGACTGGCTCTCAGGCAGCCTTGGCATGTCCCAGCGCGCATGATTGGCCTCATGCTCAGGCAAGGCGGGGTCTCACCAGGGATTCGAGACGGTTGACCCCCCTGCGGATGCGGGCTTTGATGGTTCCCAGGGGCTCGTTGAGGCGCTCGGCCACCTCGGCCTGGGTCAGGCCATCGAAATAAGCCAGCCGTATTGCTTCGCGCTGCTCGTCATTGAGACGCTCCACGGCGCTGAGCAGGACACGATCCCTTTCCTTGATTTCCAGCGCCTCGCTTCCTGATTCTTCAAACTCAAATTGTAGCTTTTTGTTCTCCATCTCGAAGTCATCATTGAGGCGGGCGCGCCGCTGCTTGGAGCGGATGCGGTCAATGGCGCGGTTTCGTGCCAGGGTGGTCAACCAGGTCAGCGGCTTGCCTTTGCGCGGCTCGTAGAGATGCGCCTTGTTCCAAAGCTGGACGAGAACCTCCTGCATCACATCCTCCGTGTCGTGATGGTCATTGAGGACATTGGAGACGGCGGCAAAAATGAGGCCGGAATACTTGCTGTAAAAGGTTTGAAACGCCGCCGCATCCCTGTTGGAAATGCGCTCCAGGAGTTTGATGTCCTCTTCGATTTGCTGCTGCTGTGCTTCGAGGTCAGGTGTGGCTGTCATAAAGAGTGGAGGTGGTTTGATTGTTCGAAACAATGACTATCCAGACGGCTAGACAAATGGCAATAATGCTCACTGTGTCAACATTATGACTCAAAAAGTTTTGATCTTGTCTAATATTAGACCGTTAATACTTAGACAAAATGGCGAAAAACTGTTCTTGTGTCCTACATGTGATAGGCGCTGGATGGAGCCGATTGGAAAATATCGAGCCACTCGCGTATCCGCGTGCAGGATCAAGCCACCTCTTCTCAAACTCCACCTTCCCGATCTTCAGCGTCGCGGGAGTGTGATCGCCGTATTTGAAGCTGCCATCAAGGAAGGCGAGGGAGAGCGGATCGAGAAGGTGCTTTTGGATGGTTTGCTTCACCGGGCGGGCGCCGAAGGCGGGGGCGGCGAGGTGGCGGGTGGTGTCGTCGGTGGCGAGTAGGTGGATGTTCTGCTTCGCGAGGCGGTCGGTGACGCGCTGGAGCGCCTGCAAATACCTTCACGGCTCGCTTTGAGCGACCTCTAGACGGAGGTTTTCGAGCTGGGTCAGGATTTCAGGGGCTTCTTTGACTTCGCAGAGGGGCTGAAGCTGTCGGTGGATGTATTTCCAATCGAGCTTCCGCGTGCCCTGACGGACGAGGATGCCGCGCACGTCATTCCAATCGAGCGGACGGCTGGCGAAGGCTTTCATGACGAGGAGGTCTTCGGCGGTGCAGGTGCGAAGTGCGATGCCTGGTGCGTATTCGAGCATCAGAGCACGGCTGACCGCCTCCTGCTCGAAAGGCAGCGCTCCAAGGGCGATGTCGATGCCGGTGCCCTGGACAGTCTTGAGCAGGAGAATGCGGCTTTGCAGGGCGAACTCGCGTGCCTCGGCAATCCGGGATTCATAGTGTTGCAGCAGCAGATCGATGAACTTTTCTTCACCGCCAAAACCTGTCAGCAAGGTGATGTCCATGTCCTTGGTCAGCCTTGGCTCGCTCCACCGCTGAATGGCGACGCCTCCGATGAAACAAAACTGCCATCCCTGAGCCGTGAGCAGGGTTTGCAGTTCCAACGCTTGCTCAACAAGGTCTTTCATCTGCGGGCCAGCTTCATGAACCAGCGCTGCTGCTCCAAAAGGCCTGATGAGGGCTTGGGGGGGAAGTTTTTCACGGCATCACGAAACAGGACGGCACAGCATTCGATCATGCTGGCAGTGTCTGCCGCACGGATGTCCGCATCCCGCACTTTTTGCAGTTCGGGAGCAGCTTTCGCCCAGGTGTCCACCCAGCGTTTGGTAAGTTCGCGTTCGGCTTCGGTCATGACTGTAGTTTATGAGAAACGCAGTTCGATTGCCAATCGAAACTACGTTCCTTCTCTCGCAGTCGGAGGTCACACTGGTAATCACCTCTTCTCAAACACCACCTTCCCGCTCTTCAGTGTCGCGGTGATGTGATCGCCGTCTTTGAAGCCGCCTTCGAGGACGGCTAAGCTCAGCGGATCGAGGAGGTGCTTTTGGATGGCGCGTTTGAGGGGGCGGGCGCCGAAGACGGGATCGAAGCCGGCGTCGGCGAGGTGGCGGGTGGTGTCGT
>DDQZ01000054.1:44533-44683 GCA_002343505.1 Verrucomicrobiaceae bacterium UBA2429
AGGTGGCGGGTGGTGTCGTCGGTGACGGTGAGGTGGATGTTTTGCTTCGCGAGACGGTCGATGACGCGCTGGAGCTGGATCTTGACGATCTGGTCGAGTTGCGCGGCGTCGAGGCGGTCGAAGATGACGATCTCGTCGATGCGGTTGAGG
>DDQZ01000048.1 GCA_002343505.1 Verrucomicrobiaceae bacterium UBA2429
GCAGGCGGCGTAGGCGTCGGTGAAGAGGGCGCCCTCGCGGGCGAGGCGGTCTATGTTGGGCGTCTCGTGGAAGGTGCTGCCGTAGCAGCCGAGGTCGCGCTGGCCGAGATCATCAACGAGGAAAAAAACCACGTTGGCTGGCTTGGCGAGACAGGTGGCTGCGAAGGCGAGGAGGAGTGCGGCGGGGCGGAGCATGGCTGGGGGAGGGATAACGCGCGGGCGGAGCGGTCTTTCACCCATGTCGGGGCCGGGCGCGCCATCCCCGGATTGACAGGCCGCCGCGCCGCCGGATGCTGGCGGGCGTGAGACACCTGCCGACAGGCTTTGCCGCCGCCGCTTTTCTGCTCTGCCTGGCCGCCGCGCCGCGGGCGGGGGCGCAGGTGAGCACGCGCGGGGACGCGGTGGCGGCGCTGCTCAATGAGTGGCACCGGGAGGGCAGGGCGGCGGGGCTTTCGGCCATCACCTATGAGAACCGGGACGAGGGCCACTCGCGCATTGAGGCGGGGCAGTATCCGCAGCTGCAGGTCTTCAAGCCGGATGAGAAAAGCGGCCCGCCGGGCGGCATCGCGGTGATGGTGCGGGCGCGCCCGACGGTGGGAAACTGCTCGATGTCGGCGCCGGCGGAGAGGGGCGGCAGCCTGCCGCGGCATTACCTGATGCAGCCGGAGGGGGCGCGCTTCCTCATGGGGCAGTACCTCTCGAACAATCTCTTCATCTACCCGGAGCACCAGGACCATGATCCGGGCGCGAACGGGGCGGGCGGCTGGGGGGACCTCTACCCGGCCAACACGCCGTGTGTGATCATCAGCCAGGGTTCGTCGCTCTCGGACCAGCCGTTTGTCCACGCGGTGCTGGAGACGATCGCGGCCTTCCCGCCGGAGACGCAGAAGCTGCTGATCGAGAAGCGGCTGCTGATGCCGACGGTGCAGGCCATTTTCCGCCAGTCGAACAAGGGCGTGGACACGCCGCAGGGGTATCTGACAGGCGCGGCGCACCCGCCGGTGTTCGACGCGGCGCGGCTGGATGTGGAGAAGATGGCGCGCGCGGCCAATCAGATGACGCCGGAGCTGGTGCCGCCGGTGGTGCAGCTGGAGGTTGTGGAGGAGAACGAGGAGCGGCCCGGCGTGCACCACTTCGAGGACGCGAAGGCCGCGCCGCTCAAGCTGGCGGACACGCCGGTGGCGGTGGCGCGGGTTTTGCACGCGGGCATGGGGGAGAAGGTGATGCTGGTCAGCGCGGCGAAGTCGGGGGACTTGACGGGCCGGCCGCTGCAAATCCGCTGGCAGGTGCTGCAGGGGGACCCGGCGCTGGTGCGCGTGGAGACGACGGACCTCAACGGCACGGCGCGGGTGCGGGTGCGCTGGCAGCCGCCGGTGGTCAACACGGCGGGGGTGCGCAGCCACCGGGTGGACATCGGCGTCTTCGCGCTCAACGGGGTGACGATCAGCGCGCCGGCGATGCTGAGCTTTTACATGCCGCCGTGCGAGGCGCGCTTCGAGGACAAGGACGGCCGCGCCCTGGAGGTGCTGCACCAGGCGCACAACCCGGACTTCGGCCTGCCCGCGGCGGACACCGACCCGCGCTGGATGCGCGCCATCTTCGCCCTCTCCGTGGCCGGGGACGGGCTGCGCTCGCGCCTGACGGAGAAGCTGCTCGGCGAGTCCGAGCGCAAGGCGCTCCAGCAGATCTGGATGAGCCTGGACACCCGCCAGCGGGAAGTCCGCAAGCTGGAGGCCGACCCCGCGCGCCGGACCCGGGCCGAGGAGGCCGGCGCGCGCCTCGGCCAGGAGATCGCGCTCGCCCTCCGGGAAAAGCTGCCCGGCGAGCGCGCCCTCACCGCGCGCCAGGCGGTGGAGCGCGTGCTGGATGCCATCGCCGGTTTCAGCGACCTCTACCCCTCCTTCCAAAAGGAGCTGCACCGCCTCGCCGCGCAGTCGCCCAAGCCGGGCGCCGAGGGCGTGATCCGCGCGGAGGTGGCCCGCCTCGTTGGTCTCGGCGTGCTTTACCAGGAGGCCTCCGGCAGCGTCCTGACCCAGTCGGCCCCCGAAAAACTCTCCCCCGGCGAGCAATACTGCCTGCGCGGCCTCAACCTCACCCTGCTCAGCCACGCGCTCTTTCCCGAGGTCCTGGAGCGCTCGCCCGCGCCCGCCTGGACCGACCCGCGCATCTCCTTCCCCAAACCCTGGCGCGATGTCCACCGCCACGACGAGGAGGGCCGCTTCCTCGGCTGGCTGCGCCACCACGACGGCCGCACGACCTGGTTTTCCCTCGACGGCAAGCTCCTGCCCGACGGCCCCGGCCCGTCCGCCCCGGCCCACTCCGTCATCTACGAAGCCGCGCCGGATGGCCGCATGATCTGGCGGCGCGCGGAGAGGTGAGGGGCATGGCGCGCGCGCATCCCAGCTTCTGATCGCCTCAAAACCCCGCCTCCCTGTGTGCCGCGCCCGGATGGCGCTGGCATTGTTTCACGGATGCTGCGCGGCGGCGGAGACGGCGGGTGCAGGACGAGCGGCCGGCTCAGACGAAGTCGGTGATGGAGCCGAAGTCGGCGTCGAAGAGGCGGCGGTAGGTGCGGAAGGCGAAGCTGTCGGTCATGCTGGCGATCCAGTCGCAGACGAGGCGGGCGCGCGCGGGGGTGTCGGGGGCGTTCTCGATCTGCCGCTCCTGGGCGGCGGGCATGAGGTGGAGGCTGCCGCCGCCGGGCTCGATGTAGCGGGCGCGCAGGACCTCGAACATGCGGGTGAGGATGAAGTCGGCCTTGTAGTCGAGCTGCTGGAGCTGGGGGCTGCGGAAGACGAGGTCGAGGGCGATCTTCTTGTTGAGCGCGGCGCGGGCGGCGAGGGCGGGGTCGGTCTCGAGGCGGTATTGATGGCGACGGGTCATGGCGCTGAGGAAGCTGGCGTCGGGCACGAGGCGGGCGGCGCGGATGTGGTCGCCGATGCTGCGGTTGAGGCGGGCTTCGACGCGGTTTTCGCGGATGGCGGCGCAGAGGAAGTCGAGGTGCGCGCTTTGCCCGGGGGCGAGGCTTTGGCCGGCGGCCCAATGCTCGAGCCTGGTGACGGTGATGAAGCCGGCGTGGATGCCGTCGGCGATGTCGTTGAGGGAGTAGGCGGTGTCGTCGGCCCAGTCCATGATCTGGCATTCGATGCTGCGGAAGCTGTTGCGGGCGCTGCCGGGGGTGAGTTCGGCGGGGAAGGGCTGGTGGCCGAGGGTGAAATCCAGCCAGCGCTCCTGGTCGCTGTAGAGGTAGTGGTTTTTGGCGCCTGCTGCCTCGGCGTGGAGGGTTTTGTATTTGAGCACGCCATCGAGCAGGGCGCGGGTGGGGTTCATGCCGTCGCGGCCTTCATTGAAGAGGGTCTGGGTGAGGATGCGGAAGGTCTGGGCGTTGCCCTCGAAGCCGCCGTAGGGCTGCATGAGGCGGTGCAGGGTGCGCTCGCCGGTGTGGCCGAAGGGTGGGTGGCCGAGGTCGTGGGCGAGGCAGGCGCTCTCGACAAGGTCGGGATCAATGTGGCAGGCTTCGTCGAGCAGGCCGCTCTGCTGGTTGAGCCAGGCGCAGATGGAGCGGCCGATCTGGGCGACTTCGATGCTGTGGGTGAGGCGGGTGCGGTAGAAGTCGTATTCGCCGGAGAGGAAGACCTGGGTTTTGTTTTGCAGGCGGCGGAAGGCGCTGCTGTGGATGATGCGGTCGCGGTCTATCTGGAAGGCGTTGCGGTATTCGCCGGGGTGGGTGTTGCGCGGATCGAGGGTCTCGGTGTCGAAGCTGTTGTAGAAGGCGTTGGCGGGCATGGGCGGGGCCTGGATCAGAGTTTGGGGGCGGTTTTTCGAAAACGAAGGTCACCCGCCGGACTTCGGGTCGAGCGCGTCGCGCAGGGCGTCGCCGAGGAGGTTGAGGGCCAGGAGGGTGGCGCTGAAAAAGAGGCCGGGGCCGGCGAGCATCCAGGGGTAGGTCTCCATGGAGTCGGCGCCTTCGCGGATGAGCACGCCCCAGCTCGCGTCAGGCGGCTGGATGCCGAGTCCGAGGAAGCTGAGGGTGGCCTCCAGGAGCATGACGCCGGGGACGGTGAGGCTGGCGTAGATGATGACGGGGCCGAGCACGTTGGGCAGCATGTGCCTGACCAGGATGTGCGCGCCGCCGGCGCCGCTGGCGCGCGCGGCGGTGACGAACTCGAGGTTCCTCAAAGCCAGCACCTGCCCGCGCACGACGCGCGCCATGGTCAGCCACTCGACGGCGCCGATGGCGGCGAAGATGAGCCAGAGCTCGCGCCCGAAGACGACGACGAGGATGATGACGAAGGTGATGAAGGGGAAGGCGTAGAGGATGTCCACGAGGCGCATCATGAAGGCGTCCAGCCGCCGCCCGGCCAGGCCGGCGACGAGGCCGTAGCCGACGCCGATGACGGAGGCGACGAGGGTGGCGACGATGCCGACGAGCAGGGAGACGCGCCCGCCGTGCAGGGCGCGCGTGGCGAGGTCCCGCCCCAGGGAGTCGGTGCCCAGCCAGTGGGCGGCGGAGGGAGCGGTGGCTTTTAACTTCAGGTCCTGGTCGTTCGGGCCGTAGGGTGAGAAGAGCGGACCGGCCACGCACACGGCCACCAGCAGGATGAGGAAGGCGAGGGCCGCCATGGCGAGCCGGTTCCGCCGCAGCCTGCGCCAGGCGGCCTGCCAGGGGCCGGGGTGCGCGCGGGCGGCGTGCTCCGGCGCGGCGTGCATGGGTTGTGCGCTGGGGCTCATGCCTTGTGCAGTCCGATGCGGGGGTTGAGCAGCGCCTGGATGGCATCCACCAGCAGGTTGAAGCCGACGATGAGCACGGCGTAAAAGGCCGCGCAGGCCATCGCGAGTTCGTAGTCGCGGTTCACGGCGGAGCCGACGAAGTGGCGTCCGAGTCCGGGGAGCTGGAAGACGACCTCGGTGACGATGGAGCCGCTGAGCAGCCCCGCCGCCGCCGGGCCGAGGAAATTGAGCACGGGCAGGCAGGCGAGCTTGAAGGCATGGCGGAAGACGACCGCGGTCTCGGAGGCCCCCTTGGCCCGCGCGGTGCGGATGAACTCCTGCGCCAGAGTCTCGCGCAGGCCGGCGCGCGTGAGCCTGGCGATGGAGGCGCTGTAGATGATGCCGAGGGTGAGCGCGGGCAGCACCCAGTCATCGGCGTCATACCAGCCGGAGGCGTTGAACCAGCGCAGCTTGAGGCCGAAGATCAGGGCCATGAGCGGCCCCAGCACGAGGCTGGGCGTGCAGATGCCGGCGGTGGCGGCCATCATGCAGGCGCGGTCCTCAAGCGTGTTCGGGCGCACCGCCGCCAGCGCGCCCATGGGAATGCCCAGCCCCAGCGCGATGACCAGCGCCGCGCACCCGACGAGCGCGCTGACGGGGAAGCCCTGGAGGATGATCTCATCCACGGTGCGCCCGCCGTTTTTCTCGGACACGGGAAACTGGAAGGTGGCGAAGCCGCGGATGTGCCGCCAGAGCTGGACGATCTCCGGCTGGTCGAGGCCGAGCTGGGCCATCTTTTGCGCGCGGATGTGCTCGGGGATGTTGCGCTCGCTCTCCAGGGGGCTGCCGGGCGCGCGCTTGAGCAGCACGAAGGTGATGCAGAGCACCGCCAGGATGACGATGCCCCCTTGGATGAGTCGGCTGGCGAAAAAGCGGAGCATCAGGGAAAAATGGCGGCCCTTGCATAACCGGGGCGCGCCGCGCGCGCAAGACTCGGAATTCGCCCCTCCGCCGCCGTGTTCATGCCCGCGCGGAAAAAGAAGGAAAGACCGCCGCCGCTGTGCCATTTCTCTCCGCCCGCCATGCATCTCCCGTCACGCCTCCTCGCCGCGCTTTCACTCGCCGCCCTCGTCTCATCCCGCGCCGCGGAGCCGGAGCCGCGCGCGCTGGAATACTACCTGCCGGTGGCGGCCTCGAACTACGACCCCGCCGTGCCAACGCCGCAACAGGCGCTCGGCTTCCAGGTCGGCGAGTGGCATCTGCATCATCATGAGCTGGTGGACTATCTCGGCAAGGTGGCCGCGCAGTCGGACCGCGTCACGCTGACCGAATACGCGCGCTCCCACGGGCGGCGGCCGCTGGTTTACCTCGCCATCACCGCGCCGGAGAATCACGCCCGGCTGGAGGACATCCGCAAAGCCCGCATCGCCCGTGTCGAGTCGCCGGAAAAAGACGCGGACATCAGCGGCGCGCCCATCGTCGTGTGGATGGGCTATGGTGTGCATGGCAACGAGCCCAGCGCCTCGAACGCCTCCGTTTTGCTCGCCTACCACCTCGCCGCCGCGCGCGACGCGCAGACGGCGGATTTTTTGAAAAAGGCCGTCGTGCTTTTGGAACCCTGCCTGAACCCCGACGGCTTCGAGCGCTTCGCCGACTGGACCAACAGCCACCGCGGCCGCCACCCCAGCGCGCGCCGCGCGGACCGCGAGCATCAGGAGGGCTGGCCCAGCGGGCGCTCGAACTACTATTGGTTCGACCTTAACCGCGACTGGCTGCCCGCCGTCCACCCAGAGTCCCAGGGACGGCTGCGGCTTTTCCATGACTGGCAGCCGAACATCGTCACCGACTATCATGAGATGGGCAATGTGAACCGCAGTTACTTCTTCCAGCCCGGCATCGCCAAGATGGTGCATCCGCTGACACCGAAGCAAAACCAGGCCCTGACCGAAAAGATGGCGCAGGAGCACGCGAAGGCGCTCGATGCCATCGGCTCCCTCTACTACACGGGCGAAAGCTACGACGACTACTACATCGGCAAAGGCTCCACTTACCCGGATGTGAACGGCTCCGTCGGCGTGCTCTTCGAGCAGGCCAGCTCGCGCGGCTACCACCAGGACACCGAGCACGGGCGGCTGGACTTCCCCTTCACCATCCGCAACCAGATCACCACCAGCCTCTCCACCCTGCGCTCCGCCCACGCCCTGCGCGCCGAGTTCCTCGCCTACCAGCAGGGCTTTTACCGCGACGCGCTCAAGGAAGCCGCCGCGTCCAAAACGCAGGCGTTCATTTTCTCCGCGCCAGGCGACTCCGCCCGGCTGGAGGCCTTCCAGACCCTGCTCGCGCGCCATCAAATCCAGTCCCACCGGCCCGCGCAGGATGTGAAAGCGGGCGACCGCACCTTCGCCGCCGCCGACTCGCTGGTCGTGCCCGCGCGCCAGCGCCAGTTTCGCCTCATCACCGCGATGTTCGAGACACGGACGAAGTTCGAGAGCAACATCTTTTATGACGTGTCCGCCTGGCATCTGCCCTCCGCCTTTGGCCTGCTCCATGCCGGGCTGGAAAGCGTGCCCGCCCCCGCCGCCACCCCGCTCGTGAAAGCCGCCGGAGCCCTCACTGGTGTGGAGAAAGCCTACGCCTACGTTTTCTCCTGGGAGCCGCGCCACGCGCCGCGCGCCCTTTGGCGGCTCATCGAGGCAAAGGCCCGCTGCTGGGCCGCCACGCGCGCCTTTTCCACCCCCGATGCCGATGGCAAAAAGACCCTCTGGCCGCATGGCAGCATCGTCGTGCCCGTGGCCGTGCAGGACCGGCTTTCATCCGAAGAGCTGCGGCAGCTCATGGAGACCATCGCCAAGGAAGACACCCTGGAGGTGCGCGCGCTGGGCACCGGCTATCACGGCGGCGTGCCCGACCTTGGCAGCCCCACTTTTCAGCCGCTCGAAAACAACGGCGTGCTGCTCGTGACTGGTGCCGGTGCCGGCTCCATCACAGCGGGCGAGATCTGGCACCATTTTGACCAGGTGTGGCAGACACCGCTGACCATGGCCGAGGGCGGGCAGCTCACCACCACGCTGCTGAACAGCTTCTCCACCGTCATCCTCGCCAGCACGCCCTTCACCAGCCTGCCCGTTGGTGCCAGGAGCGCGCTGCAGAGCTGGGTCTCGCGCGGTGGCTGCCTCATTGCCATAGGCTCCTCTGCAGGCTCCCTCGCCGCCCAGGACTGGTGCAAGATTGAACTCGCCAAAGCCGCCGTTGACACCCCGCCCAAGGACAAGCCGACCCAGGAGACGCTGCCCTATGAGGACGCCGCCGAGCGCCGCACCGGGCGCGAACTCAACGGCGTCATCGTCGAGGCCCGATACGACCGCACCCACCCTCTGGCATGGGGGTTCGGCCCGCGACCGCTCATCCAGCTCATGCGGGATGGCGCCACCTTCCTCAAACCCGCCTCCAGCAGCTATCTGAACCCGCTGCAATACACCGCCGCCCCCCTCGTCTCCGGCTCCGCCTCCAAGGAAAACCTCGAAGCCATGAAAGCCGCCACCCCCGTCCAGGTCAAAGTGGTGGACAGCGGCCGCGTCATCCTCCTCACCGACAACCCCGTCTTCCGCGGCCACTGGCTCGGCACCGAAAAACTGCTCGCCAACGCCATCTTCTTCGGCCCTCACGTCAGCACCACCGGCGGGGACGAGGATGAGCACTGAACCCGCGCGCGCGGCTGAGAAATGGAGTGCGGGCACTCATGTCCGCAGCGGGCTTCTTTTCAGCAGCCGGGAGTGTCCAGTCCACGGCAAGCCGCCACCGGTGCCTTGAGGGGATGTCATACCGCACATCATCACGATTTGTGACTCCCTTCCTGGAGTGTGGGAGTCGTGGAGTGATGGATTTCCAGTGCCGCAGCACTCCATGACTCCACTTCGGATTTCACAATCTGTGGTAACGCCAGGTATGCGACACTGGCACACCTCGTCATCGCCACCCGCCGGGATCAGGCGGCGGCGCGGTGGGTGACTTCGTTGAAGGCGCGGGTCAGGGCGAGATTGAGCTCGCTCAAGGCGGTCTCTTTGAACTCCGGCTCCAGCGCCTCCGGCAGTACCGGTGGCAGGACGACACGCCCCGCAGGCTCGTCCATGACATGGGCCAGGGCGGGCGGGCGCTCGAACAAGGCTGCGCAAGGCCGCTTTGGCGCGGTTTCGGCGGTGCTTTGGAGCCGTCTGATCTGCGCGTCGAGTGTGCGGCAAAGGCCAAGCAATTGATCCCGCACGGTCACGAGCCGTTGGAGTTCGGCTGGAACCGGCTCAAAGGGGTGGCAGGTGTCGAGTGGCGGAATCATAGATTTTATAAATTTAAGAATGAAATCTGTAAATTTCAAAAAGATTTACCCCATTCACCGCATCTTGTGGGGGGGAGACCGGCGTGCCCTTTCGGCAATGGGGAATGGGGCTGCGAGTGTCTTTGGGAGGGATGGGGAGGCGTGTTGGATGGCGAATTCCGGCTCATCTTCTGCTTTCGCACCCCGCATTCTCCCGTATTCTCGCCGCCCATTTATGATCAAAGTCGGTCTCGTCTCCCTCGGCTGCGCCAAGAACCTCATTGACTCCGAGATCATGGTCGGCCACCTCCAGCAGGCGGGCATGACGATGACGCCGGAGGCTGAGCTGGCGGATGTTCTCATCATCAACACCTGCTCCTTCATTGACATGGCCAAAAAGGAAAGCGTGGGCGCGATTCATGAGGCGGTGGACGCGCGCGAGGAGTCGAAGAAGCGCAAGCGGCAAAAGATCATCGTGGCGGGCTGCCTTTCCCAGCGTTTCCGTGAGGAGCTGCCCGCGCTGATGCCTGAGGTGGATGCTTTTATTGGCCTGGACCAGATCACCCAGGTGGCGCCGATCATCCAAAACCTCGTGGGCGTGAGGGATCACGAGCAGGAGAACCTGGTCACCAAAGGCCCGCAGTACATCCCGGACTACGACACGCCGCGCTTCCGCCTGACGCCGAAGCACTTCGCCTACATCAAGATCGCCGAAGGGTGCAACCACCCGTGCTCGTTCTGCATCATCCCGAAGATCCGCGGCCGCCACCGCAGCCGCAGCCAGGAGAGCATCGTCAAAGAGGCGCGCCAGCTCATTGAAAGCGGCGTGAAGGAGATCAACCTCATCTCCCAGGACACGACGTACTTTGGCATGGACAAGTGGGAGGAGGACCGGCCGAAGCCTACCTCCGGCGTGGACAGCAGCAAGGGCGAGTCACTTTCCACGCTGATCCGCGAGCTGAATGCCATCCCGGGGGATTTCTGGATCCGCCTGCTCTACACGCACCCGGCGCACTGGAGTGACGACCTCATCGCGGCCATCGCGGAATCCCCCAAGGTGGCGCGCTACATTGACATGCCGCTCCAGCACATCAGCGACAACATGCTCAAGCTCATGCGCCGGGAGACGGACAGCGCGCACATCCGCGGCCTGCTGAAGCGCATCCGCGCGGGCATCCCCGGCATCGCCATCCGCACGACCTTCATCGTGGGTTTCCCCGGCGAGACGGACGCGGATTTCCAGGAGCTGGTGCAGTTCATCGAGGATGAGAAATTCGAGCGCGCGGGGGTCTTCAACTACTCCCGCGAGGAGGGCACGCGCGCCGACAAGATGGAGGGCCACCTGCACCACATGACGCGCAAGTCGCGCTATGAGAAGGCCATGCTCGCCATTCAGCGGAACATCGAGCATGTGAACCAGGACCTGCTGGGCAAAACCCTGCGCGTGCTTGTCGAGGAGCCGGGCGTGGCGCGCGGTGAGATGGACGCGCCGGACATTGACACCACCGTCTTTGTCCCGAAGAGGCTGCCCGCAGGCCAGTTCGCCGAGGTGAAAATCAAAGATTGGCGCGGTTACGACTTGGTGGCCTGACTGGGAAGGGGAGTGATGCCGGCGGGCGGATGAGCGAAGAATTTTCTGCAAACGGTTTTTCAGCTTGCCGAAAGACTTCCGGGAACTAGACTGGCCGTTCCTTAACCGGGCGAAGCGCTAATTTTTTGGCAGGAGTGGGGTTTTCCCCGCTCCTTTTTTGTCTGGATCAGGCTTTGACACTTTTATGATTAGCGAACTGAAATCCGTCTTCGAATACTACGACAAGGAAAAGGGCATTGACCGTGAGAAAATGGTTGATGCCCTCCAGTTGGCGCTGCTGGCGGCATCGAAGAAAAGCATCGGCCCCGCGCGTGAACTGCGAATCGTGATTGACCCCGACAAAGGCACCATCAAGGCATGGGCGCGGCTCATCGTGGTGGAGACTGTTTCGAATCCCTGGGAGGAGATCGCCATCGAGAAGGCGCGCCGGGTCAAAAAGGATGCGCAGGTCGGCGATGAGCTCGATCTGGAGGTCACTCCGAAAAACATGGGCCGCATCGCCGCTCAAACCGCCAAGCAGACCATGCTTCAGCGCCTGCGCATGGCTGAGAAGGAAAATCTCTACGACGAGTTCAAGGACCGCACCGGCGATGTCGTCAATGGCACCATCCGCCGGTTCGACAAGTCGGACGTGGTCGTGGATCTGGGCAAGTTCGAGGGTGTGATGCCTTCCAAGGAGCGCGTGAGCACCGAGGATTACACTCCCGGCGACCGGATGCGGTTTTACGTCAAGGCTGTCGAAAAAGACGGCACCCGCGGTCCTGAGATCATCCTCTCCCGCGCGCATGTGAATTTTGTGCGCCGGCTTTTTGAATTCGAAGTCAGCGAGATCGGCGACCGTACGGTCGAGATCGCCAGCATCGCGCGCGAACCCGGTTACCGCACCAAGGTGGCCGTCCACAGCGCGGATGACAAGGTGGACCCGGTCGGCGCCTGCGTCGGCATGCGCGGCGCGCGAGTGAAGAACATCGTGCGCGAGCTGAACAATGAGAAGGTGGACATCATCAAATGGAGTCCCGACCCGGCCACCTTCATCCGCGAGGCGCTCAAGCCGGTCAAGGTGCTGACCATCCAGGTCGCCCCCGACAAAAGCTCGGCGCGCCTCACCGTCAGCGATGAGGACTTGTCGAAGGCCATCGGCCGCCGCGGACAGAACGCCCGCCTTACCACGCGCCTGGTGGGCATGGAGTTGAACATTGAGCGCGACGAGCACGCCGCCGAGGTCTTTGAAGGCCAGATGGACACCGCCGCCCACGAGCTTGAGACAGCCCTCGGCATCAATCTCGACACCGCGCGCAAACTCATTCAGGGAGGTCTTGGCGACATCGGCATGCTCATGCAGGTCGAACTCGAAGACATCTCCGACGCCCTCAACGGCGACGAAGTGCTCGCCGCCCAGGTTCACGAAAGAATCCAGTCCTACATTCCCAAGGGAGCCCAGCCATGAGCCTCCCGGTTTCCAATTTATCCCGTCAACAAACCTTTTTGACCGCACCGCCCGCCGTCCGCACGCATTCACCCTCTCATGCCCAGCCGTCCCTCATCCTCGAAATCCAGCAAAGCCGCCGTCGAAGACCCTCTTGAGGAGGAAGACGAAGTTGCGGAGGGCAAGCCGCGCAAAAAGGCGGATAAAAAAGTGCTCTCGCTGATCGAGGAAGACACGCCCAAGCCCGCGAAACGCGGGTCGGCAAAAAACCAGGCTGTGCTGCCGCACATCGGCGCCAAGCCCGCCGCCGCTCCGGAACCCGCGGCTCCGTCCGAACCAAAGACCTCCGAACCCGCCAAAAAAACCCTGGATGACCAGAAAAAGGCGGCTTTGAACCTGTTCGAGGAGGACGAGAAACCGAAGACGAAAAAACGCCAGGCGGCGGCCGCGTCCACAGCTCTCCCGCCCATCTCCAAACTCAAGGAGTCCGGCCCCATCCAGGCCGGTCCGGTGACGCCGCCTGCGGAGACGCCGGTCCCCGCTCAGGCTCCTGCCGCCGAGGAGCCGTCCCAGGAATTCGAACTCACCGAGGATGGAAAAAAAATCATCCACCTCAAAACACCGATCATTGTCAAGGATCTGGCGGAGAAGATGGGCCTGCGTCCTTTCAAAATCATCGCCGACCTGATCACGCTCAAAGTCTTCGTTCCAAATGCCGAGAAGGCCATTGAGATAGATGTCGCGGAGAAAGTCTGCGAAAAGCACGGCTTCTTCCTGGAGCGCGAGAAACGCGGCAAGCCCCCGCCCCGCGTCGAGGAGCCACCCGTGCGCGAGCCTGAGCCGCTGCCCGAGCCCAAGCCCGAGGAAAAAGACACCCGCGAGCTGCGCGCCCCCATCATCACATTCATGGGCCATGTGGACCACGGCAAGACCTCCCTGCTCGACGCCGTGCGCAAGACCCAGGTCGTCGAGGGCGAGGCCGGCGGCATCACCCAGCACATCGGCGCCTACAGCGTCTTCCATGAGGGCAAGCCCATCACCTTCATTGACACACCCGGCCACGCCGCCTTCTCCGCCATGCGCGCGCGCGGCGCCAATGTCACCGACATCGTCGTGCTCATCATCGCCGCTGACGACGGCATCATGCCGCAGACCAGGGAGGCGCTGAACCACGCCAAGGCCGCCGGTGTCACCCTCATGGTCGCCATCAACAAGTGCGACCTGCCCGCCGCCAACGTCATGCGCGTCAAATCCCAGCTTCAGGACATGGGACTCGCCCCCGTGGACTGGGGCGGCGAGATCGAATGCATGGAAGTCTCCGCCAAGACCGGCCAGGGACTCGACAACCTCCTCGAAACCATGGCCCTCCAGGCCGAGGTGCTCGAATTGAAGGCCGATCCGAAGGCCCCGCCGCGCGCCACCGTCATCGAGTCGTCCATGGTTCCCGGCAAGGGTCCCGTGGCCACCGTCATCGTCCGCCAGGGCACCCTCAAGCCCGGCCAGCCATTCATCTGCGGTCCGCACTGGGGCAAGACCCGCGCCCTCATCAACGACCGCGGAGAGCACATCCAGGCCGTCAAACCCGGCATGCCCGTCGAAGTCATCGGCTTCAGCGACATGCCCCATGTCGGCGACGAGCTCGTCGTCATGGACAGCGAGCGCAACGCCAAGAAGCTCAGCGAGGAGCGCCATGAGGAGAACCGGCAGAAAAAGCTCGCCTCCACCCGCCGCTCCACTCTGGAGCATCTTTTCGCCACCATCGAGGAGGGCAACAAGAAGGCCCTCAAGCTCGTGCTCAAAGCCGACGCCCAGGGGTCCGTCGAGGCCATCCTCGGCGCGCTCGACGAGATCAAGAGCGACAAGATCAACCTCGATGTCCTCCACTCCGATGTCGGGCCCGTCACCGAGTCCGATGTCGTGCTCGCCAGCGCCTCCGACGCCATCGTCATCGGCTTCAATGTCAAGGTGGAGAACAAGGCCCTCAATGTCGCCAAGAACGACAGCGTCCAGATCAAGCTCTACTCCATCATTTACGAGCTGGTGGACCAGGTCCGCGAGGCCATGTCCGGCCTGCTCGACCCGCTCACCCGCGAGAAAGTGCTCGGCCACGCCAGGGTCAAGCAGGTCTTCAAGGTACACCGCGGCTATGTCGGCGGCTCCATCGTCATTGACGGGCGCATTGACCGCAAGCAGCGCGCCCGCGTCCTGCGCGGCGGCCAGCCTGTGTATGACGGCTCCATCGAGACCCTCCGCCGCTTCCAGGACGAGGTGCCCGAGGTCCGCAACGGCCTCGAATGCGGCATCAAGCTCCAGGGATTCAGCGACTACGAGGAGGGCGACATCATCGAGTGCTACGAGCTGGAGAAATTCCAGCAAACCCTCTAACCCCCGCCTGGCGGTGTGCCGGTGGCTCCCGCCCCGCCGCCGGCGGTCATCCCCATCCTTCCCATGTCACTCCGAATCGAACGCGTCGGCGAGCTGATCAAACGCGAGGTCAGCATGATCCTTGAGCGCGACTTCGCGTTCAAGGACTGCATTGTCACCGTGCATGACGCCGAGCCCACCGTGGACCTCAAGGAATGCTTCGTTTATGTCGGCATCCTCGGTCCCAAGCACCGCCACGCCGACATTGTCGAGCAGCTCAACAAAAACCGCGGCGCCATCCAAAGGCCGCTCTACAAGCGCGTCACCCTGCGCAGCTCCCCGCACCTCGTCTTCCGCCTTGATGATTCCGTCGAGCGCGGCGTGCGCATCCTCAACGCCATAGACAACCTGCCGCCGCCCGCCGGGGAGGCGTAGCCTGGCCGGCCCGTTTCTCCCGACGCGGGTCGTTCCCCATCCATCATGCCCGCCGAGACACGCGACTGGTACGACACGCCCCTGCAATACGACATCATCTTCGATGCCGACACACCGCGCGAGGCGGACTTCCTGGAGGCAATGTGGGTGGAGCACGGACCTTCCGGCCCGCCAGGGCGTGTCCTGGAGCCCGCCTGCGGCAGCGGCAGGCTCGTGCTGGAAATGGCCCGCCGCGGCTGGAGCGCGGCCGGCTTTGACGGCAATGCGAGCATGCTCGAGTTCGCCCGCGGCCGCCTCGCCGCCGCCGGGATGGGCGCGCTTCTGTGGCAGGACCGCATGGAGAGCTTCCGTGTGCCGGGACGCGCGCGTTTTGACCTGGCCCACTGCCTTGTCAGCACCTTCAAATACCTGCTCACCGAGGATCACGCCGTCTCCTGCCTGCGGCGCGTGGCCTCTGTGTTAAAGCCTGGCGGCATTTTTGTGCTCGGCCTTCACCTCACCGAATACGGGCGCGCCACGCCCGACCACGAGCGTTGGGTGGCCGAGAGGGGCGGCATCCACGTCACCTGCAACACCCGCACCTGGCCCGCTGATCCACGCGCGCGTCTGGAGGCCGTGCGCACCCGTTTGCGCGTCCGCCAGGGCGGGCGCGAGCACCTCCAGGAGACGCGCTGGCACTTCCGCACCTACAGCGCCGCCGAATTGCACCGTCTGCTGCGCCAGGTGCCCGAGCTGCGGCTCGCCGCCTGCCACGACTTCACCTATGACGCCGCCGCGCCTCTGCGGCTCGACGGCTCCCACCTGGATGCCGTGCTCGTCCTGCGCCGCCGCTGAGCCTGGCTGGCGCAGACCTCCAGGTTGCCGCCCTTCATCAAGCCCCCCTCTCTCACGGAGCCGTGATTTCCCAGTCATCCGTGCGGAAGGGCGAGGCCGGCAGGCCCGCGCCGTTGAAAAGATTTCCGTCCGGGTTCGAGGCCCAACTGTACCGCACCGCCACAGGTGCCGCCACCTCAGCGCTCGAAACCACCACTTTGCCCCCCTCGATACGCGCCGTTCCCGGCTTCCACACCTTGTCCGTGCCCGCGATCATGAAGCCTCTCAGCTCCCCGCCGCGAGCCGCCAGTCCGCCCGTCGTGTGCTCAAAGCCCAGCACCACCTCGCCTCCGCGCACCTCATGCCCGGCGGGCAGCGGGCCGCTCCAGGCGGGAACGTCCGCGCCATAGACCTTCGCCAGCGCCCAAAGCGCCAGCCGGCCGCCCACCGTCTTCTTGTCCTTCGGGTGGTTGTCATTGGCTTCGCCGGCGTCAATCGTCACCGCCATGCCCGTGTTTGGCACGCTCAGGCTTTTGAGCATCGCCTCGCGCACCAGCGGGCGCGGCGCGGTCTGCTCGAAGTTCGGCAGTTGCACCCAGGCAAAGGCCAGCTCCTTGTTCCAGCGCGCGCGCCAGTCCTGGATCAGCAAAGGCAGTTGCGTGGCATACAGCGACGCCTTTTCCACCGTCGCGCAGTTGTGCTCCCCCTGGTACCAGATGGCCCCGCGCAGCGCGTAGGGGATGAGCGGCGAGATCATGCCATTGAAGAGATTGGCGGGGCGGTTTTGAGACACATCGGGATGCGCCTCCTTGCGCGGGCCGCGCGGCGCTGGCCTGCCCTCCGCCTTCGCTTTCCTCACCGCTTCCTTCCAAGCCGCCAGCCGCTTCTCATGCGCCGCCTCCGCCTTGGCCGCGTCAAAGGCCGCCGCCCTCGCCTTCCACGACTCCATCGCCTCCTTGAGCGCCGGCACTCCGGCCTGCGCCTCCTCGCTCGTCCAGGCGGCGATGTCCGTCCCGCCCCAGGAACTGTTGATCATGCCCACCGGCGTGCCCAGCCTCCCGTGCAGATCCTTGCCAAAGAACCAGGCCACGGCGGAGAAAGCCCCCACCGTCTCCGGCGTGGCCACCACCCATGCGCCCTCGCACCGCTCCTGCGGCGCGCGTGTGGACTGCGCCTTCACTGTGAACATCCGCACCTGCGGCAGCGCCGCCGCCTCCGTTTCCGCCTGCGCATACTGGCCGCGGCTGAACTGAAACGCCATGTTGGACTGCCCCGAGGCCAGCCACACCTCGCCGATGAGCACATCCTGGATCACAAGTTTGTTTTTGCCCTCCACTGTCAGAGTCAGCGGCTCCGCCCGGCTTTTCATCGGCGGCAGATTCGTCCTCCAGCGGCCGTCCGCTCCCGTCCGCGCCGTCGCTTGATGACCGGCGAGCGAGACCGTCACCTCCTCGCCCGCGTCCGCCCAGCCCCAGACAGGAGCGTTCACATCCGCCTGCATCACCATGTGGTCGGAAAAAAGCGCAGGCAGCGTCACATCCGCAAGCGCGGGAACGGCGGTGGAGAGGAGCAGGGCGGCGAGTGAGTTCGGTTTCAGAAGAGTCATGGCAAAGCGTCGGGTGGAGTTGAATCGAGCCCATGATGACGCGGCAAAAGCCCCCGTCTTGCACGCGGCAAACAGTCCCGGACGCGCAGGCCCGTTTTTGCAGTTGCACGCCGGGCGGGAATGGCGCGCCGTCCCGGCAAAACGGCACGCCTTTTTTACGCAAAGGCATCCCGTCCTGGCAAAACAGCACGCTGTTTTTCCGCGCCGGCAGGCGTGTCACCTGGTGGCGCGGGCCGTCACTCCTTCATCAAGATCTGGAACAGGTTGTGGTAGCGGTCCGTCCACAGCGGGATGCCTTCCGGCTCCGGGTCCTCAGGCTCCTCGGCGGGGGTGTCCTTGAGGAATTGGGCGTTCTTTGTCACCATCACATAGTCCGTGCTGTCATGGTCGCCTTCCGACTGGGTCATGATGCGCGTCACGCCCCAGCCCAGCGCTTCGGCCTGGCGCTCCACCACCGGGGCCAGGGTCAGGTAGCTGTTGGTCACATGGACGACGATGATGCCCTCCGGCGCCATGTGCCGCGCATAGATATCAAAGGCCTCCCGCGTCAGCAGGTGCATCGGTATGGCGTCGCCGCTGAAGGCGTCCAGCAGCAGCACGTCGAACTTTTGCGCCTCCTCCCGTTCCAGGGTCAGGCGCGCGTCGCCCGTGTGAATGCTCACTTCCGCCCTGCGCGTCCGCGCGTCGGCCAGGTAAGTGAAGTGCTTCTCCGCCAGGCGGACGATCTCCGGGTTGATCTCATAAAAGCGCCACGCCTGCCCCTGCTGCGCGTAACAAGCCGCCGTGCCCGAACCCAGGCCCACGATGCCGACCCGCGCGCCCGGCCTGGCCTTGATGCTGTCCAGCGCCCGGCCGATGCCCGTGTGGTGCCCGTAATACGTCACCGGCTCCTGCCGGTAGTCGGCCCCCAGGTTCTGCATGCCGTGGATGATGCCGCCATGCACCAGGGTCACATAATCATTCTCCAGGCCCGTGTCCCAGTCCTTGTCAATGTAGATGGTGCCGTAAAAGTTCCGCACCCGCTCCACCCTCGGCTCCACCCGCAGCTTGTCAGAGGCCAGTTCGTAAACACCCCAGCCGCCCGCGCCCAGCACTGCCAGCGCCAGCGGCGCGCCCAGCCAGAGCCGGCGCAGGGAGAGAAAAGCCCCCGCCAGCGCCAGCGCCGCCAGGCCCAGGCCCGCCAGCAGGCCCAGCGGCCACTCCAGGTAGGTCACGAACACCCTCGGCGCGCCCAGGCTCACTGCCAGTCCGCCCAGCGCCCCGCCCGCCGACATCAGCAGGTAAAACTCCGTCAGCCGCGCCGGCTCCGGCTTCAGCCGCGCCAGCTCGCCGTGGCAGACCATGCAGGTGAGAAACATCGCCCCGAAACACACCGTCACCTCGACCCGGTAGTTCATCCATGCGCCAAAGGGGATCGTCCAGACACGCCCCTTCCACGGGGCCTCCCACCACACCCATTCAAAGGGTTTGAAGCTCCAGTTCGAGTCCACCGAGTCGTAGCACAGCGCAGCCACCACAGCCGCCGCCGCCAGCACCGCCCACAGCGGGCGCGCGTACCAGCGCTCATGCTCGAAGCAGATGATGAAGGTCAACAGGTAAAGGCTCAGCGGCACCACCCACATGAAGGGCACCACCGCCACATCCTGGCAGACATGGTTCGTCGCCGCCAGCAGCAGCACGCTGGCCAGCGCGGGCAGCAGCACCCAGAGCAGGCGCCGTCCCGCCGAGTTCCAAAGCGCGCGCGCCAGCCTCAGCCCCTGGCTTTCCCGTGTCTCCTCCTCGGCGGTCTCCGCCGCCGGGGCAGGCGCGGACTCGGGGACGCGCCCGTTCCGCCACGCCAGCCAAAGGGAAAGCGCCGCGAAAAACACAAACGCCACCGACCACACCCGCGTCTGCGTCATGACCTCCATGCGCGGCTCGATGACGAACGGATATGTCAGCAGCGCCGCCAGCGAGCCGATGTTCGAGAGCGCGTAGAGCCGCCACGGCAGCCCGCCCGGCACCGCGCGCGTGAACCACACCTGCGCCAGCGGGCTGGTGCTGCTGAGCACGAAATACGGCAGCCCCACCGTCGCCGCCAGCAGCAGCAAAATCCGCGCCGACGGATCCTCGCCGCCCTCCGGCTTCCACACCTCGTCCGGGGAGATCGGCAGGCACACCGCCGCCCCCAGCAGCAGCGCCGAGTGCAGCACCGCCTGCGCGCGCGGGCGCAGCCGTGTCAGCACATGCGCGTAGGCATAGCCGGCAAACAGCAGCACCTGGAAAAATACCATGCAAGTCGTCCACACCCCCGGACTGCCTCCGAACCACGGCAGGATGAATTTGCTGATCACCGGCTGCACTTGAAACAGCAGGAACGCGCTCAGCAGGCTCAGCGAGCCGAGCAGGACACCCGCCTGCGCGCGGGAGGAAAGGGGGGAGTTGGACATGCGGCGCGCAGGCTTTCACTTTCCCGGCGGAATGGAAATAAAAAAATCAGCTTCTTCCCTCCCGCGCATCCCCGCTCCGTGAATTTGCCCTTGAAATCGGACCGGCCTCCATTGTGTGGAAGGAGCCGTGGCAGCCGCCGCGTTGACTTTGCCGCCATGAACCGCCTGCTTGTCCTCCTCATCACCCTCGCCTGCGCGCTGTCCGCCGCGGCCCAGAAGAAACCCGATGCCGTGGATGAAATGGCTGCGCTGCTGAAGCCGGACCGCGTCGAAGTTTACAAGGAGGCGGGCGGCAGGCGTCTGGAGATGCGCATCTTCGAGCCGGAGAAAAAAAACGCCCCCGTGCCCTGCTACCTCGTCATCCACGGCGGCGGCTGGGCCGGCGGCGAGCCGAAGCGCATGTACCCCTTCGCCGCGCATTACGCGCGCCAGGGCATGGTGGGCGTCAGCCTGCAATACCGCCTCTACAACACCAAGACCGGAGTCAGCGTCTTTGACTGCGTGAAGGATGCGCGCTCCGCCATGCGCTGGCTGGCCGCCCATTCGGACGGGCTGGGCATTGACCCGAAAAAGATCATCGTCAGCGGCGGCTCCGCGGGCGGGCACCTCGCCGCCTCCACCGCCTTGTTTGACCAGGTCAATGACGAGACCGGCGATGCCGCGCTCACCGTCACCCCCGCCGCGCTCATCCTGCTTTTCCCGGTGATAGACACCTCCGCCGAAGGCTACGGCAACGCCAGGATTGGAGAGCGCTGGCGCGAGCTTTCACCCGCCCACAACGTCCGCCCCGGCCTGCCGCCCACCCTCACCTTCCACGGCACCGGCGACACCGTCACCCCCTACGCCGGCGCGCGCGCCTTCCACGAGTCCATGCTGGAAAAGGGCAACCGCAGCATGCTCATCACCCATGAGGGCGGCAGGCACGGCTACCTCATGTCCGACTCCAAACTATTCGCTGACACCATGGCCAAGTCTGACGCCTTTTTGCGCGAGCTGGGCCTGCTGCCCGTCCCGGCGAAGTAAAACCAAGCCATGCCCGACGCCCCTGCCGACAGCTTCGCCTGGCACATCCTGCCGCCGGATGGCACCCCGCTGCTGCTGGCCTTCTCCGGCGGGCGGGATTCCGTGGCGATGCTGGACATCCTGCTCGCCGCAGGGCGCTGGCCGCTCGTGCTCTGCCACTTCAACCACGGCCTGCGCGGGCGCGAGTCCGGCGCCGACGCGCGTTTTGCCCGCGCGCAGGCGCGGCGTCACGCGCTCGACTTCGAGATGGAAAAAGCCGCCACCGCCGCCCACGCGCGGACGCGCGGCCAGTCCATCGAGACCGCTGCGCGCGAGCTGCGCCACGCCTTCCTCCTGCGCGCCGCCGCGCGCCGCCGCGCGCCGCATGTGCTGCTGGCCCATCATCTCGACGACCAGGCCGAGACCGTGCTGGCCAATCTCTGCCGCGGCGCGGGACTGCGCGGGCTCGCCGGTATGAAGGCCGCGCAGCCCATGCCCGGCGGAGTGCTTTTCCTCCGTCCCATGCTCGGTGTCAGCCGCGCCGAAATTGACGCCCGCATCCGCGCGCGCCGCCTGCCCTACCGCGAGGACGCCAGCAATCAAAGCCGCGACCACCGCCGCAACCGCCTTCGTCACGAGGTGCTGCCGCTGCTCGATGAAATCTTCGAGCGCCGCACCGCCCCGCTCATCTGCCGCGCCGCCGCGCAGGCCGGACTCGCCGAGGCGCATCTCGATGCCGGGGCGCGCGCCCTGCTGGCCGATCCCGCCTTGCTGAACAGCGACGGCAGCCTCAACCTCGCCCGCCCGCTCCTGCGCCTGCATCCCGCCCTGCTCGGCCACACCCTGCGCCTCTGGCTGTGCGGGCAGCTCGGATTGGATGGCATCGGCAGTGCCGAAGTCGGGGCCGCGTCCTCCATGCTCGCTCCCGGCGGCCCCGCCAAAGTCAACCTCCCAGGCGGGAGGCATCTCCGCCGCAAAGCCCGGCGTCTTTGGGTGGAGGCTTGAGGCGTTGCGCAAGTCATGCGCGCGCCCGGCTCAACCAGCTCACCAGCCGCCGCGGACGTTCCATTTTTCCAGGATATCCTGCGGCAGCTCGGTGATGAAGCGGCTCGGTTTCATGAGGATGTCGCCATCCCGCGCGGCGTGGTTCAGCACCGGGTAGGTGAGGTGCAGGTTGTCCTTGGCGCGGGTGACGGTGACGTAAAAAAGCCGCCGCTCTTCTTCAAGCGCGGTGTCTCCGCCGTCCTCGATGGCGCGTTTGTGCGGGAACATGCCGTCGGCCAGCCAGACGGCGAAGACGCTGTGCCACTCCAGCCCCTTGGCCTGGTGCGCGGTGGTGAGAGTCACCGCGTCGCGGTCCTGGGGCTGCGCGTCCGGTTTGTCACTGGTGTCCACGCCGCTGAGCAGGGAGAGCTGGCTGAGAAACTCCAGCGTGTCGGTGAAGCGGTCGCTGAAGTTGCTGAGCTGTTCCAGGTCCTGCGCGCGCTGGTCGGCGTTTTTGAACTTCGCCTTCATGTAGTCGTCGTAAACGCCCTCGACGATGCTGCGGATCATCATCGGCGGCGCGGCGGGTTTTCCATCCGCCATCAGCTCGTCCAGCGTGTAGGCGAGCTGGTCCCAGGTCTCGCGCGCTTTTTTCGGCACGTTCATGGGCAGGAGGACTTCGGAGAAAGTGCCGGTCATCGTCTCCGCGCTGGCGGCCTCGCTTTTCAGCCAGGAGGTCCAGAGCTTGTTCGCGCTCGCCCCGCCGATGCCGGGGATGAGCCGCACCATGCGCATGAAGCTCACCTCATCCCGCCGGTTCACCGCGAACTTCATGAAGGCGGCCACATCCTTCACATGCGCCTGCTCGAAAAAGCGCAGGCCGCTGGTGATCTGGAAGGGGATGCCGCGGCTGGTCAGCTCCATCTGGATTTCCATGCTGTGAAAGTGCGCGCGGTAGATGACCGCCATCTCGTTGAACTCCACGCCCTCGTCCGCCAGCTCCAGGATGCGCTGCGCCACAAAGCCGGCCTGAGCCGAGGCATTGTCCAGCGGCACCAGCGCGGGCAGATTGCCCTGCGAAGGGCGCGCCGCTCGCAGGCTCTTGCGGATTTGGGCTCGGTTGTTGGCGATGGAGGCGTTCGCCAGCTCCAGCACCTCCGGCACGCTGCGGTAGTTCACCTCGATCTTGTGCGTGCGCGCGCCTGGCCAGTGGTCGGTGAAGTTCAGGATGTTTCCCACATCCGCGCCGCGCCAGGAGTAAATGGACTGGGCGTCATCCCCCACCACCATGAGATTGCCATCCGGCCCGGTGAGCATCTCCACAAAGCGGCACTGGAGGCTGTTGGTGTCCTGGTATTCATCCACCAAAATGAACTCAAACTGCCGCCGGTAGCGCTCCAGCAGGTCCTCATTTTCCTCCAGCAGCTTCACGGAGAGCGTGAGCAGGTCATCGAAGTCCATGCAGTTCGTCTCGCGCTTTTTTTCCTGATAAAGCCGGCGCAACTCGATGATGTGCGGCGCCACCTGCTCGAACCATGGATAGCGGACGGCCAGCACCTCCTCCAGCGGCTCGCAGGTGTTGTCGGCCATGGAATAAATATCCCCCAGCACCTCGGCCTTCGGGAAGCGGAAGCCGGAGGTGTCCACCCCGCTGGCCGCCACCACGGTCTCCATGAGGTCTTTTTGATCCTCGCGGTCCATGATGGAGAAGCCCTTGCGGTAGCCGAGGCGCTCCGCGTTCCAGCGCAGCAGGCGGTTGCCGATGGAGTGAAAGGTGCCGCCCCACAGCCGCTGCGTCTCCACTGGGACAAGCGCAGTCACGCGCTCCAGCATCTCCCGCGCCGCCTTGTTGGTGAAGGTGAGCAGCAGGATCTGCTCCGGCAGCACGCCATTGTCCAGCAGCCAGGCCACGCGGTAAGTAAGCGTGCGCGTCTTGCCCGAGCCCGCTCCTGCGATGATGAGCGTCTGCCCCGGCGGAGCGGTCACAGCGGCGTGCTGCTGCTCATTGAGCTCCGCCGCGTAATCAATGCGCGGGCCGGCCGGGGCGTGGGTGTGCAGGGTGTATTCTCGGGGCATGTCTCACGCGGCTTATGCGCCAGGGCACGGCCCGGCTCAAGCCTCAAAGCGCGCCCGCGTCATGCTCCGCATTGACGGCGGGCGCGGAGCGTGATGCACTGCGCCATGCGTGCATTCATTCTTCTGCTCTCCCTCGCCCTCTGCTGCCGCGCCGACGACGTTGTGGAAAGGATCATCGCCCATGCCGCCGCGCATCCGGCGGGGGATGCTCCGGTGTCCTTTGAACGCGCCGTGTTTGACAAGGACACGCGCCATCTGCCCATCGGGGTCTTTGATTCCGGCATCGGCGGTCTCACGGTGTTGGAGGCGCTGCTCACTCTCGACGCTTTTCACAATGACAGCCTCCAACCCGGCGCGGACGGGGTGCCGGACTTCGCCAGGGAGCGGTTCATTTATTTCGGCGATCAGGCCAACATGCCCTACGGCAACTACTCCGCGGCCGGGCGCACCGATTACCTGCGGGAGCTGATCCTCAAAGACGCCGTGTTCCTGCTCGGCAGCCGCTGGCATGACGGCAAGGCCGCGCGCCCCGGCAAGCCGCCCGTGAAAGCCATCGTCATCGCCTGCAACACGGCCACCGCCTACGGACTGGAGGACATTCGCGCGGCGGTGAAAGCCTGGGGGCTGCCGGTCATCGTCATCGGCGTCGTCGAGGCCGGCGCGCGCGGCGTGCTGGAGACCGGCGGCAAAACAGGCGCTGTGGGCGTGCTGGCCACGGTCGGCACCTGCGCCAGCGGCGCCTACCCGCGCTTGATCGGCGGCACACTCGGCCTGGCGGGGCGTGATGTTCCTGCAATCACCCAGCACGGCAGCGCGGCGCTCGCGGGAGTCATCGAGGGCGACCCCGGCTTCACCCAAAGCGTGGCCGAGTGCGCCGCGCAGGAGGCGCGCGCGCTGCTGGAGACGCTGCGCCAGGAGGCTCCCGGCCAAAGGCTCGGCACCCTGGTGCTGGGCTGCACGCATTACCCGCTGGCGCGCGGCGAGCTGGACGCCGCCTTCACCACCCTGCGCGCGGACCCGCGCTTCAGCCCCCTGCTGGAGGACACCCTGGCCTATGTGGACCCTGCCGAGTGGACCGCGCGCGAGCTGTTCCGGGAGCTGGCCAAAGCCGGCCTGCGCCTCAAAGCGGGCGAGACTTGCGATGCCGGCGCGCACTCCTTTTCCCTCTCTGTCCCCAATCCCGCCTGTTCCGGAGTCAAACTCGCGGAGGATGGCTCCCTGGACCGGGACTACAAATACACGCGCCTGCCCGGCGACCTGATGCGCGAGGACACACTGAACACTCCCCTGAAAGCCGCCGCTCTGCCCGCCGTGGGGCGCAATCTCGTGGAGAAAAGACTGCCCGAAGTCTGGCGCGCGCTGGGGGGGGGGCAATAATCTTGATGGCAGTTCGAGAGTTGAATAGCTTCGATGGGAATGAATCGGATCGTCAGGCTGGAATGACAGGTTGAAGCCTGAAGATGCGAGCCGCACTCACGCAATGCCGCGTCGCAAAAAGCTCCATCCTCACGCCGCGCCGCCGCTGACTTTGAGCGTGTAGCGCCCTTGCCTCCGCGCGAGTTTCACCGGCGCGCCATAGACGGCGCCCAGGTTCGCGCTGGTGAGCGTGGCGGACTTTTCTCCCGCCGCGAAGACGCGCCCCGCGCGCAGCAGCAGCACATGGCTCAGGCAGGGCAGGATCTCCTCCACATGGTGCGTCACCAGCACCAGCGAGGGCGCCTCCTCCCAGGTGGCGATGCCCGCCATCCAATCCAGGAATTGCTCACGCGCCACGGGGTCCAGCCCCGCGCATGGCTCGTCGAGGATGAGCACTTCGAAGCGCGCCATCAGCGCCCGGCAGATGAGCACCTTCTGCCGCTCCCCCTGCGAGAGCGTGCCCCACAGGCTGCCGCGCAGGTGCGCGCCGCCCACCGCGTCGAGCAGGGACGCCGCCTGCCGCCGCCACGCGGGCGGCGGCGGCTGCCAGAGATTGAGCTTGGCATCGCGCCCGCTGGCGATGACGTGCAGCACAGGCTCCTCCATCTCGATGAAAGTCGTCAGCGTGTTGGTCACCAGGCCCACGCGCTTGCGCACCTCCCGCCAGTCGCTGCCGCCGAAATGGTCCGCGCCGATCTGGATGTCGCCCTCCGTCGCCGGCTCGTAGCCCGTGATCAGGTTGATGAGCGAGGTCTTGCCGCAGCCGTTCGGCCCCAGCACGCACCAGTGCTCCCCCGGCCGCACCTCCCAGGTGATGTCCTGCAAAATGCGGCGGCCGCCGCGCACGAAGCTGGCGTTTTGGACCCGGAGAAGGCTGCTCATGTGCCGCCGTCCCTACATGCGGAGGCGCGCCCTGGCAAGACACGCCGCAGGGCGGGCAGGCCGGCGCTAATACTGGGGCACGGTGGTGTCTATCTCCCTGGACCAGGCGGTGATGCCGCCGGCGATGTTCCAGACGTTGTCGAAGCCGAGGTCGCGCAGGGCTGCGACGGCGCGCGCGCTGCGCCCGCCGAGCTTGCAGTGGACGAGCACCCGGGTGTCCCTGGGGATTTCAGCGGCGCGCTCGGTGACCTGGCCGAGGGGAATGAGCGTGGAGCCGCTGATGCGCGCGGTGGCGTGCTCGTCGGGCTCGCGCACGTCGAGCAGGAAATGGGAGTCGCCGCGCTGGCGCATTTGATGCAGTTCGTGGACCGTGAGGGTGGGGACGTCGGGTGTGGGTGTCATGCCGCAGAAGCCTGTGTAGTCTATGGGTTCAGTGATGGTGGGGTGCGCGCCGCAGACGGGGCAGTCAGGGTCGCGCGGGAGGGTGAAAGTACGATAGCGCGGGGCCAGGGTGTCCACATGCAGGAGGCGGCCGATGAGGGGCGTGCCGATGCCGGTGACGAGCTTGATGACCTCCAGCGCCTGCATGGTGCCGATGAGGCCGGGCAGGACGCCGAGCACGCCGCCCTCGGCGCAGGTGGGCACGAGGCCGGGCTTGGGCGGGGCGGGCGCCATGCAGCGGTAGCAGGGGCCGCCGAGATGCGGGGCGAAAACGGAGACCTGGCCTTCAAAGCGCAGGATGCTGCCGTAGATGTTGGGCTTGCGCTGCCAGACAGCCACATCATTGGAGAGGTAGCGGGTGGGGAAGTTGTCGGTGCCGTCGAGGATGATGTCGTAACCGGCTGCGATCTGGCGGGCGTTGGCGGCGGTGAAGTGTTCAGGGTGGGGGACGACCTCGACGTGCGGGTTGGTCTGGAGGAGGCGCTCGCGCGCGGCGTCGAGCTTGGGGCGGCCCACATCCGCGCCGCCATAGAGGATCTGGCGCTGGAGGTTGCTGAGGTCCACGATGTCAGGATCCACAAGGCCGAGCCTGCCGATGCCTGCGGCGGCTAGGTAGAGCGCTACGGGGGAGCCGAGACCGCCGGCGCCGATGCAGAGGATGCTGGCGGCTTTGAGCTTCTCCTGCGCCTCGCGCCCGAAACCTGGAATGGCCAGGTGGCGGGCGTAGCGCTGAAGTTCAGCCTGGGTGAGATCTTGCATGCAGGAGCCAAGTGAGCACCAGCGTTGCGGGATGGCAACCCGGCTTTGGCGCGGGCCGTCACTGCGCGTAAAGGATGACGCGGTGGCCGGTGGCGCCGGCGGGAGAGTCGTGGCCGAGGCCGAGGGTTTGCAGGCTTGCGGCGGGCATGCCGTTTTCGATGAGGAACTGCCGGGCCGCCTGGGCGCGCCGCTCTGAGAGGGAGCGCGCGTAACCGCCCGGCAGCTCCACGGGGGTGTGCCCGACGATGATGTGTCGTTTTTCCAAATCCCCGCCAAGCTCAGCCAGGAAGTCGCGCAGGATTTTCTCATGCGCGCCTGTGAGCGCGTGCCCGTCCGCTGGGAACTCAAGCGGCGGGCAGGCGGGCTTCAAGGCCGCGGCCAGCGGGCTGGTGAAGCCTTCGCGCGGGCCGAGCGCATAGACGACGCCGCCGGTGTCGGCCTCGGGCAGCAGTCCGCCGAGGTGGCCGCAGGCGGGTAGAAGCAGCAGGCAGGAGAGGGCTGTGAGGAGGAGTTTCATCGCATCCAGCGGGGTTCGGTGATGGTGCCGTGCCCGGAGAGCACCACACGGCGCTGGCCGGAGACCAGGTCGTGGATGTAGAGCGCGCCGTGCTGGGTGTAGCAGAGGTGGCGCCCGTTCGGACTCCATGAGGGGTGCTCAGCGCCTTCGCCCTGCACGACGCGCGAACGGCCGGAAGGGAAGTCCCGCATCACCACGGCGGACCTGCCATGCACGCGGGCCGTGAAGGCCACCTGTTTGCCATCCGGTGAGAATTCCGGGTCGGTGCAGAAGGAGTGTCCGGTGCGCCAGAGGTAGAGCCGCGCCTCGCCGTCCTCCTTTTCGGGTATCTCGGCCAGGTAGAGCCTGGGTCCGCGCCCGCGGTCGTCGGAGAAGATGATGTGCCGCCCGTTGGGATGCCAGGCGGGGCCGCTGGGCACGCCCAGGGTGTCGCTGACGCAGGCGGCGGTGTTGGTGTTGAGGTCGGTGACGAAGATTTCGGGGTTGCCGAGGAAACTCATGACCAGGGCCAGCCTGCGTCCTTCGGGAGAAAAGGCGGCGCCGCTATTGATGCCGGCGGTGTCCGTCACGGAGCGCTCCCAGCCGAGTCCGAGATCAAGCAGCATGACGGAGGGGAAACCGCCGCGGTAACTGGTGAAGGCGATGGCGGAGCCGTCCGGCGAGAGGCTGGGCGAGACCGCTCCGTGAGCGTGGCGGGTGAGCTGCTGGACCTCCCCGCCCTGGGGGTCGCACAGGTAAATCTGCCGGGTGCCGCCGCGGTCGCTGACAAAGGCGATGCGGCTGGTGGCCAGCCCGGGCTTGCCGGTGATGGAGTAGATGATGTCATCAGCCAGCAGGCGCAGGTTTTCCTCCAGGCCGGGAGCGGCGTAGGTGCGCTCGAAAAGCACCTTCCCCGCGCCGTCCACGAGCCGGCCGGTGACTCGCCCGCCCACGGATGATCCGCTGACCTGGAATTCCGGCTGCTCGACGGTGACGACGATGCCGCTGGCCGCCGCCAGTTCGCGCTCCAGGCTGCGGCGCGCGCTGCCGCCGGTGCCGCCGGTGAACTCGCTGATGCCCAGCCTGCGCGGCGCGGCGGCGGATTTTTCCCGTTTTTCCGCGCCCTGCAGCCGCAGCCAGCCCGGCAGCTCAAAGGCCTCCGCCGCAGAGACGGCGAGGAGGCAGGCGAGCAGGAAGGGAAGGCGCATTTATTCGATCAGGAAGGTTGCCTCCACATCATAGCCGTGCTCCGGGAAGTTTGCAGGCAGCTCGGTGGATATTTTTTTCACCTTCGCGGCCGCGTTCAAAACAGAGGCGTCCAGGGCATCGCGCCCGGAGGACTTCTCCAGCAGTGTGCCGCCCAGCGTGCCGTCCTTGCGCAGCAAAAGACGCATGACCACGGAGAGGGCGCGGCCGTTGGCGCTGGTCATCTCCGGCGGCTGCCAGGCATCCATGAATGCCCCCTGCATCTCCACCAGCACCGCGTCCATGCCCTGGGTGCTGTTGTCCTTGAGTTTGGCGATGTCCATCAACGTCACCACGGGACGCAGCGACGGCTCCAACGGCCCGCCTGAGCGCACCGGGGAGAGCTTGATCGTGCGCGAGGGGGCGCGCTGCGCCGGGGCCTCCTGCCGCGGCTGCGCGGCGGCAGTTGCGGTATCAGGCACCGGAGAAGGGGAGGGAGGCGCGGCTTGCAGCGGGGCTTGAGGCGCGGGGGGTTGCGCCGCGTCGGACTTCGCAACCGGCGGCGCTGACCCGGCGGTGGGTCGTGCGGGCGGGGTGGGAGTCTCCGGCGCGGCAGGCGCGGGTGACGAGGTTGCCGGAGCGGCGGGCGCTTTCGGTGAGTCTGCCTGCGGTGTGGCGGCAGCCCACGAGGGCGTCAGAAAATCGGCGGGCTGGAACCAGGGTTGATGAACGCTTTCCACCGGCTCAGGGCGGTTTTTCCGCAGCATGAAATACAGTCCGGCGCCTGCCAGCATGTGCCCCAGGAGAGCCAGCGCGCACACGGCTCCCGTCGGTTCCAGAGTTCGGCGGCTGGCTGGCATGGGCGCTCAGGGGGGGGCCGCGTCCGGGTATTCCAGCGCGGTGCGGCTCACACCGACGCGGCGCAGCGTCTCCATGATCATGGAAAGCGAGCGGCTTGCGAAGTTGCCGGGCAGGTTCACCACCACTCCGAGGCCGGGCTGCTTTTCCACCCGCGCGCGCAGCGCCTGCTCCAGTTCGGCGGCGGCCACGGGAGCGCCATCCAGGCTGAACTCCAAGTCGCGGTTGATGGCCAGCCGCGCCACATGAGACGGAGTCTCCGCCGGCTGCGCCGCGGCGGCAGTGATGGACACCCCTTTTTCAGGCAACACCATCAGCACCAGGAAGACCAGCAGCAGCACCGCCGCAGCGTCAAGAAGGGGCATGGGACTCACGCCCGCGATCATGCGCGGCAGGTGGCGGTTGGAAAAACGCTTCATGACGCGGCGGAGAGCTTCACCATCGAGGCCAGAGCGCCGCCGGGCGGCTGGCTGTGAACGGACAGGGAGGGCGCGCCCATGCCGCCAAGGCTCGGCAGGCTTTCATCCGGCGCGTGGTGGTCCACAAAATGCCGGTCCAGCATTCCGTTCAGGTCCGCCGCGAAGTTGTCCAGCCGCACCACCATGCGGCGGATGCGCCCCGCGAGGCCGTTGTAGCAGACCAGGCTCGGAAGCGCCACCAGCAGCGCCAGCAGCGTGGTGATCAATGCCGAGGCGATCCCTGGCGCCAGTGCCGCGACCGTGGGCGCCGCCTCCCCCGAGGCAAGCGCGGCGAAAACCTCCAGGATGCCCCACACCGTGCCCAGCAGACCCAGCAGCGGGGCGGCTGAGAGGGCGGTCGCCACAAAACCGATGCGCGCCTCAAGCCGCGTGGCCGCCGCGGCCACCGCGCGCTCCATGGCGACATGCACCGCGCTCATCTGCGAGGCATTGATGCGGCCCGCCCCCTGGAGCCGGCTGCTGAACGCGCGCCCCGGCTCCTCCTCGCCCACCAGATAAAAAGCCAGCTCCCGGCATGCCTCGTGGTAGATGTGATACATCGGCGCCTGCTCCACACGCTCGCGCGTCAGGTAAAGCGCCAGCGGCTGAGGACTGGCGCGGTATTTTTCCAGGAACCTCCGGTTGGCCTTCTCCGAGCGCCGGAGAAACATCCATTTGGCCAGCACCGCCGTCCAACTGATGACGGAAAGAAAAACGAGCACTCCGCAGATCGCCATGCCAGGCGGCGTCAGATGCTCAAAGCCAAATTGAAGACCGTGAAGGCCCGGTCCGACGGCTAAATGAATGGAGTGCATCAGCGTGTGAAATTCGCCCGCTATAAAGCGGCAAGCCCGCGCCGCGTCAATGCCCGAATCTGAATCAAGGCGCGCGGACAGCCCCCGGCAATTCAACGCTGGACATTTTTTCCGCCTTCGTCTCCAATGCGCACGCGCCGCCACGGGGCGTCGCATCGAGATCAACCAAACCACTTCATCCACATGGCAAAAATCCAATTCGGCTCCGAAGTTTACACCTGGTTCATGCAGGGCACGGGCAAGGGCTACGACAATAAACTCGGCCACATGATCAAGGTCGCCGCCGAGGCGGGCTTCACCGGCATCGAGCCCATGGTGCTCGAAATCTCCGAGAGCGCGCTCGGCTGCTGCAAATACTGGCTGGGTGATTTCTGCGATCCCGCCAGGCTCAAGGACACCCTCCAGCAGCACAACATGCAACTTGCCGGCCTGGCGCTCGTCTGCGCGTGGGACGGCGACACCGAGGCTCCGAACGAGCGCGAGGCCGCCGACTTCACCATCGGCCTGCTGAAGCACTTCCCCGGCGCCATGCTCGGCACCGTCACCCTGCCCTCAGGGCGCGCCAAAGACCTGCAAAAGCGCCGGCTTAATGTGGCCCGCAACGTCAACGCCGTGTCCCAGCGCGCCGCCGACCAGGGCATCAAATGCTCCTACCACCCCAACTCCCCGCCATCCTCCCTCGTGCGCACGCAGGAGGATTACGACGTGGTTTTGAGCAGCCTTGACCCGAAGGTCACCGGCTGGACGCCTGATGTCGGCCACATCATCCGCGGCGGCATGGATGTCATCGCCACACTCTCCAAGTGGCAGCACCTCATCAACCACATCCATTACAAGGACTTCTCCGGCAACGGAGCCGAACCCTGGGCGCAGATGGGCACCGGCAAGCTCGACTTCCACAAGATCACCGAGTTCCTCGTGCAGAGGAATTATGAAGGCTGGATCATCTGCGAGGACGAGGCGCACATCGCCGTCGAAGACCCCGATGGCGTGACCCGGCAGAACGGCGAGTGGTGCAAGGCCAACCTGCACCCTCTGGTCGCCTGATACGGGCGGACTTTCCCTTCACCCAGCGGCAGCCTTCTCGCGGGGCTGCCGCTTTTTGTTTGGCCGGCGGCGCTCACCCGGCGGACTTCATCAAAGAGAGCCGCACGTTCCTGCTCCACACCGTGGCGATGCCCAGCATCAGGACTGGAAGCATGAGCGCAAAATAGCGCGGCAGAGCCGGGGCCACGCTGCCGCCGCCGAGATAGATGGCGGCGAAAACCGCCAGCAGCCAGACTTCCGGCGGCACCGAGCGCCAGCGCCAGAGACCGACCAGCCCAAGAAGCGAGGCCAGCGCGATCACCGGGCCGTTCACCGCGATGAGCACCACCGTGCGCAGCTCCTCGGGCAGGAAGGATCGAGGAAAGCCGAAAGCCATGCGGCTGAGATTGCACGCCCAGTTGTAGGCCACGCGGGCGGGGTCAGCGCGCAGGTTCGCCATCGCCGCCTCCATGAGAAAGGCGTCGCGCTGAAGGATGGGCATCCTCATCACGCGCTCGTAAAAATCCTTGTGGTTCGGCGCGAGTTGCGGATGCGCCACGGCGTCCTCGGTGGTGAACCAGTGGCCGTTTTCCCCCTCATGATGACTCGTCATCCAATAGAGTAGCTCGCCGCTGTTCGTGGACCAGCACAAGACGCGGCCCGTTTTTTGCCATGTGTGGACCAGCCAGGGCGTGCAGAGCAAAAAAGCGCCGCCAAGGATGACCAGCGTCCGCGCCAGCACATGCCGCCAGCTTTTCCAAAACGGCAGCAGCGCCAGGCATGGCAGCGCGGCCGCCATGATGACATGGCCGAAGAACACGCGCGTCAGCGTCAGCCAGCCAAGCAGAAATGCCGCCGTCAGCATCATGCCCCTGCCGCCGCCGCGCACGGCCGCGCAGAAGCTCCACGCGAAACCCGCCATGCAGAACATCGCCAGAGGCTCGGTCATGATGGCGAAACCCATCCACAACAGCGTGGGATGGAAACCCGTCAGCCACGCCCCGGCGGCTGCCCAGGCCGCGCCCGCGTAGTGGCGCAGAAGCAGCCAGGCGAACCATGCCGCGCCAGCCATGAAAAAAGCGTTCAGCAGCCTGGCGGGCAGCAAACCCTCGGCCCCCGCGAGAACAAAAGGCAGCAGCACGATGGGATACCCCGGTCCGTTGACAAAATCCGGGTTGTCATCCGTGGCGTAAAAGCCCCGCGTCATGTTGCGCGCGCAATCCAGATAACGGCCCTCGTCCCAAATCAGCGCTTCCGAGTGTCTCAGCACTGCAAGTGTGGAATAAACAGCGGCCACGGCAAGCGCGGCCAGGAGTCCGTGAAAGTGGGTTTGAAAAAAAGCGCGGGGATTTGCCATCAAGTACTCAAAGGGACATCCCCCTCCCGCGCCAGCGGGTTTTTCAGCGGCTGCCGGCTGTGTCCGTCATCAATCGAAAGCGGCCTCGATCACGACGGCGGTTTTAGTTAGGCAACCCCTCCGCGGCCCGGCGGGAAAGATCGAAATCCAACTTTGGCACGCCCCCTGCTAACCATGATTTTTTGTAACGGTTCCCGTAGCCGCCATCACACCAACTCAAACCGAAATATCTATGCTGACCACCAAACACAGATGGACTGGATGCCTTCTCGCCGCCGTGCTCGCGGCCGCGACATGGGGGCTGACCTTGGAATCCACAACCCATGCGCAGGACACTCCGGCTCCCGCCGCCGCGGCACCGGCCGCACCTGAGCCGGCCCCCGCGCCGCCGCCCGCTCCAGCCCCGGCACCGGAAGCCGCCGCGCCTGCGGCTGAGGCTCCTGCTGAGGAGGCATCCGGCCCTTCCATCGAACTCTTCACAACAAACAATCTGTGGATGATGATCGCTGCCGCGCTGGTCTTCATCATGCATCTCGGTTTCGCCACTGTGGAGTCAGGACTCACCCAGTCCAAAAACACGGTGAATATCCTCTTCAAAAATACTTTGATACCTTGTATTGGCCTGCTGACATATGCGTTGTGCGGTTTCAATCTGATGTATCCAGGTTTCGCTGACGAGGATCCTCAGTTCTGGTTCAAATTCGCCGGCTTTGGGATCACCACGGATGAGGCGGGAGTCACATCAGCTTACAATGTGGGATACACTTATTGGACCGATTTCCTGTTCCAAGCCATGTTCGCCGCCACCGCTGCGACCATTGTCTCGGGTGCTGTGGCCGAGCGCGTGAAACTGGGCACTTTTCTTGTCTTCTCCACAATTTTTGTCGCTGTCTGCTACCCGATCGCTGGCAGTTGGAAATGGGGCAATGGCTGGCTCAACCGACTGGACACACCTTTCTACGACTTCGCCGGTTCGACACTTGTGCATTCAGTGGGCGGCTGGGGCGCCCTTGCCGGGGTCATGCTTCTCGGACCCCGCATGGGCAAATACACATCCGACGGCAAGATCAAACCCATCCTTGGACACAGCATGCCTCTTGCCACCATAGGCGTCTTTCTCCTCTGGCTCGGCTGGTTCGGATTCAACGGCGGTTCGGTTCTCTCTGCTGATCCCGGCCTCGTCTCTCTGACGCTTGTGACCACCTCTCTCGCCGCTGCCGCTGGCGGAGTCTCAGCGGCCCTCGCCTCTGTGATCTTCCTCAAAAAACCCGACCTCTCGATGGCGCTCAATGGCATCCTGGCGGGCTTGGTGGGCATTACTGCTGGAGCCGACCAGATGGCCGCCGACACCTCCATCTACATCGGCGCCATCGCCGGCGTTCTGGTCGTGCTCTCGGTTCTGTTCTTCGACAAAATCAAAATTGACGATCCCGTTGGCGCCATCTCGGTGCATCTGGTTTGCGGCATCTGGGGCACACTGGCCGTCGGCATCTTCGGAGCCAAGGCCGGCACGGCTCAGTTGATGAGCCAGCTTACGGGTGTTGCCGCCTACGCGGTCTTCACCTTTGTCTTCGCCTTCGTCCTGTTCCTGATCTTGAAGATCGTCATGGGACTGCGTGTCAGCCCCGAGGAGGAATCCGAAGGCCTGGACATTGGCGAACACGGCAACGTGGCCTACCCGAACTTCATCGCCAATCACTAATCGGAACCGGCGAACTGGAATCCCCCGACATCAAACTCCCCGGCGGCATACGCCGGGGAGTTTTTTTTTGATTTGGCACGGCCTTTGCTATCCAGCCATGACTGCGGCTGAGGCTTGTCCCAAGCCGCAAAACATCAACCCAACCAACCACGTCGCAATGATACGCACACTGCAACTTTGCCGCACACTCGCATGCGGAGTCCTAGCCGCCACCCTACTGCTGAGCGGTCAAATCCAGGCCCAGGAAACCCAGCCTGCCACGGCTGCCACTCCCACACTGGAGGAACTGGCCGCCGATCTCGCTGATGTGCAGGCTTACATCAACAACGGAGCGCGTGTCACCGAGGCCGGCAAATCCAAAATCGCCGGTCCGGGTCCAGGCCACAACGCCTGGCAGATGGTCAGCACGGCTCTGGTGCTGTTCATGACCCTACCCGGTCTGGCCCTCTTTTACGGCGGCCTGGTTCGTAAAAAGAACGTCCTCTCCGTGATTGCGCAATGCATGGGCATCGCCGGCCTGGTCACCATCCTGTGGTGGGCCTGCGGATACAGTCTGTCCTTTGGCACCGGCAATGCGTATGTCGGCGACTTCAGCTTCAAATTCCTCAATGGCGTCGAGCCTGGCAATGTCGGCGCGGGCTATCATTGGATCAGCGACAGCATGTGGTGCATGTTCCAGCTCACCTTCGCCATCATCACGCCCGCGCTCATCGTCGGCGCCATCGCCGAGCGCATGAAATTCATCTCCGTGCTGGTTTTCACCGCCCTCTGGATGTTCGCGGTTTATTTCCCCTTCGCCCACATGGTCTGGGCGGGCAGCGGCTTCATGTGCGGCCCGCTCAATGCCGACGCCGGCATCAAGGCGATTGACTTCGCCGGCGGCACGGTGGTCCACATGACCTCCGGCTGGAGCGCCCTCGTTCTCTGCATCATGCTGGGCAGGCGCCGCGGTCATGGCAAGGAGCCGATGGCCCCTCACAGCATGGTGCTCTGCGCCATCGGCACGGGCATGCTCTGGGTCGGCTGGTATGGCTTCAATGCCGGCTCAGCGCTTGGCGCCGACGCCATCGCGGCCAATGCCTTCACCACCACCACGCTTGCTGCCGCCACCGCGGGATTCGTCTGGGCGCTGGCTGAGTGGGTGCTGCGCGGCAAACCCTCCGTGCTGGGTTTTTGCTCGGGCATTGTCGCCGGCCTCGTCGTCATCACACCCGGAGCGGGATTTGTCACCGCCACATCCTCGGTCATCATCGGTGTGCTCGCCGGAATCGTGCCTTTTCTGGCGGTGGCCTATTTGAAAAACGCCCTGGGTTATGACGATGCGCTGGACACATTCGGCATTCATGGCGTGGGAGGCACGCTTGGCGCCATCCTTACCGGCGTGTTCGCGGATGAGAAGGCCAACTCGGTCGTCGCCGGCCTCAAGGACGGCCTCGTCATGGAGCAGTTCAAGGCGGTCGGCCTCACCATTGTCTGGAGTGTCGCCGCCACGGTCGTCATCACGCTTGTCGTGAAAATGCTCGTCGGCCTGCGCGCCGATGCCGAGGTGGAAAGCCTCGGTCTCGATCTCGCCGAGCACGGCGAGGCTGGCTACGAGTGATTGCCCGGGCAGCCTGAATTTTGGCTGCATCCCGACCGGGGAGACTCGCCGTCTCCCCGGTTTTTTGTTTGCAGGCATTGCCAGCCTTGGTCCGGCCTGACACTGGACATCCACTGCCCGCGAGTATAAACCTGCGCGCCTCACACTCCGCCATGTCCACGCTCCTCATCGCCTCCGGCGCCTTCGTGCTCTACATCGTCGCCTACCACACCTACGGCCGCTGGCTATCTCAGAAAATCTTCAAGCTGGACCCGCGGGCCACGGTGCCGAGCGTGGAGCTGAACGACGACCGCGACTATGTGCCGACCTCAAAAGGCATTGTCTTCGGCCACCACTTCACCAGCATCGCGGGCACGGGGCCGATTGTCGGCCCGGCGCTCGCGATCATGTGGGGCTGGGTGCCGGCGCTGCTGTGGGTGCTGTTTGGCAGCATCTTCATCGGTGCCATGCATGATTTAGGCACGCTCGTTGTCAGCCTGCGCAACCGCGGCATGACTGTGGGCGAGGTGGCGGGCCGTTTGCTCAACAAGCGCGTGCGCCTGCTTTTCCTCGTGCTGCTGCTTTTCGCGCTGTGGGTGGTGCTGGCCATCTTCGGCTGGGTCATCGCCAGCGTTTTTGTGCAGTTCCCCGAGTCCATCCTGCCGGTGTTTTTGCAGATACCCATCGCCATCTGGATCGGCGTGAAAGTCCACCGCCAGGGCAAAAGCCTGCTGTGGCCCAGCATCATCGCCGTCAGCCTGATGTACGCCACCGTCTGGCTCGGCGCAGGGTGCCCTGGCATGGAGTGGACCGGCGGCACGCTCGGAGCCGCCATTCAGTCCCTGAATCAAAGCCTCGCCGCCTGGCCGCTGTGGATGTGGGTGGCTGTGCTGCTCGCGTATTGCTACGCCGCCAGCGTGATGCCGGTGTGGATCCTGCTCCAGCCGCGCGACTACATCAACAGCCTCCAGCTTGTCTCCAGCCTCGTGCTCATCGTCGTCGGTCTCGTCGTCGCCGCGTTCATCGGCACAGGAGGGGAGAACGCCGCGCCGCTCGTCATGGCCGCGCCCGCCTTCAATGCCAGCCCGCTGAACGCGCCGCCCATCTTCCCATTTTTGTTTGTCACCATCGCCTGCGGGGCGATCAGCGGCTTTCACTGCCTGGTCAGCTCCGGCATGAGCAGCAAGCAGCTCAAATGCGAGACGGACGCGCAGTTCGTCGGCTACGGCTCCATGCTGCTGGAGGGCTTCCTGGCCACGCTCGTCATCCTCGCCGTCGGCGCGGGCATAGGCATGGGCTGGCAGCAGTATCCAGGTCTCCAAGGCGCGGAGCTGTGGGGCACGGTTTACAAGGACTGGAAGCTCGTCACCGGCGGCTCCGCCATCGCCGCCTTCGTCGTCGGCTCGGCCAATTTTGTGCAGACGCTCGGCATTGAGCCCGTCATGGCGCGCGCGTTGATGGGCGTGCTTGTCGCCAGCTTTGCCGGCACCACGCTGGACACCGCCACGCGTCTGCAGCGCTACGTCGTGCAGGAACTGGCCGCCACCTTTGCGCCGAGAGTTTCCCCCACCGCCATGGCCGCCGAGGCTTACGACACCGAGTTCGAGCGCGGCGTGGTGCGCAAAGGCTTCAGTCTGAACCCGCTCGTCTGGCTCACGAACACGCATGGAGCCACGCTTTTCGCCGTCGGCACCGCCTTCCTCCTCGCCCTGTTCCCCGCGCCGGGGGCGGAATGGTCATGGGACACCATCGGCAAGGGCGGCCTCATTCTCTGGCCGCTCTTTGGCGCCACAAACCAGCTCCTCGCCGGTCTGGCGATGATGGTCATCAGCTTCTGGCTGCTGCGGCGCGGCATGCCCACCTGGTTTGCCGCCACACCCATGGCCTTCATGCTCGCCATGCCCGCCTGGGCGCTTTATGTGGACGTGCAGCGCTGGCTGGCCGGCGGAAGCTGGGTGCTCGTGGGCGTCGGCCTCATCATGCTGGCCATCGAGGTCTGGATGATCATCGAAGCCTGCCTGCTGTGGCCGAAGGTGCGGGGTGTGCTGGAAGCTCCGCTGCCGCCGCTGCCGGCCAGGACCGGCGCGCAAACCGCCTGAGCCGGCCATGCGCTGCCCGAGCTGCCGCCATCCCGCCGCCGAGCATCTGGCGGTGTGCGGGCATTGCGGATTCTGCCTGGAGGCTGTGGACCGTGCCCTCGGCGCGCCACCCGCCATGACAGCGCCGCTGACTGATGCCGCCGCCATTCTTACGAGACGTGAAAAAACCGCCGTGCTTGGCGCTCTGAATGCCTTCTCCAGTCGCCATCCGCAGATCGTTCCAGTCTGCGTGCTGGCGAATGTGCCGCCCGGTGTCCCGGTGGAAATTTGCACTTTTTGGATCCACAACCGCGCGGGCTTTTTCAGCCTGTCCGAAAGCGGCGGGCGCAATCACGGCCTGCTTCTCGTGCTCGATCCGCAGGCAAATAGCGCCGCCGCCATGCCCGGATACGGACTCGAACCTTTCATTGGCGAGGACGACCTAGCTCCCGCCCTGGCAGCCGCCCGCCTTTCTCTGGACAGCGGTGACCCGGCGCGTGCCGCCGGGGTGTTTTTCCGGGAGATGAGCGCGCGCCTCCTCATCATCTCTGAGAATCTCCCCCAGGCCTTCGGCTACGACGAGACCCGCCCCTGGCTAGACAGTGAAGGCGGCGATGACTGGACCATTCCCTCGCATGAGGCTGCGGATGTGTATTGAGCCTGCCTCGTCATTCCGCGCGCAGAAACTCAGGACGGGAGTGCCCGCATGGCTCCCGATCCTGTCTTGGCGGTGGCACAAAAGAGCAGGAAAAGAGTCTTGCCAGATCAAAGCGAGCCGCTAGACTCGGCGGCTTCTCAAACCGGCCTCAACCAGCCGGTCTTTTCTTTTATACTCCCGATGAATTCGTTGCTTCTCGATCAAGGCGTCCTTGTGTCCATCGCCCTCGCCGTGGCGGGCTTGGTGATTGCCGTGCTGCTCATCCGCCAGATTCTGGCGTCCTCCGCGGGCAATGAAAAGATGGCGTTGATCGGCGGCGCCATCCAGGAGGGGGCGAAGGCTTATCTGAACCGGCAAATCCGCGCCGTGGGCCTCATCGCCATCATCATTTTCTTCGTCGTTTGGTACCTTCGCGACGGCATGACCTCGGCGGGCTTCGTGGTCGGCGCGGTCTGCTCGATGGTGGCCGGCTACATCGGCATGATGATCGCCGTGCGGGCGAATGTGCGCACCGCTCAGGCCGCCAGCGTCAGCTCCCACGCGGCGCTGAAGGTGGCCTTCAACGGAGGAGCCGTCACCGGTCTGCTGGTGGTGGCTCTGGGGCTGCTCTCCGTCGGCGTGTTCTACCTCGTCATTGAAAAAATGGCCGGCGTCCGGGCGGCGATTGACTCGCTGGTCGGCCTGGCCCTTGGCAGCTCGCTGATCTCAGTCTTTGCGCGTCTCGGCGGCGGCATTTACACCAAGGCGGCGGACGTGGGCGCGGACTTGGTCGGCAAAATCGAGCAGAACCTCAATGAGGACGATCCGCGCAACCCCGCCACCATCGCCGACAATGTCGGGGACAATGTCGGCGATTGCGCGGGCATGGCGGCGGATGTTTTTGAAACCTACGCGGTGAGCCTCATCGGCGGCGTGCTTGTCGGGCACCTCACCGGGCCGGAGGGCAGCCACGCGGTGCTCGTCTATCCCTTTGTGCTTTGCGGCCTGGCCATCATCGCCTCCGTGCTCGGCATAGCCTGGGTCAATTTTGTGAAGCAGAAAGCCACGGCGGCGCTCGTCGGCGGCGTGGCCGTGGCGGGCCTCATTTCCGCCGGTCTTTTCAAATGGGCGACCGGCGCCATGTTCAGCGAGCCTCTCGCCATGGCGGGCAAAACCGTCGAGGCCGGCGATCTCTATTACTGCTCGCTCATCGGCATCGTCATGACCTTCGTGGTGGTGTGGATCACGAATTACTTCACCTCCACCGCGCACGCGCCGGTGCGCCGCATTGCCAAGTCCTCCGAGACCGGCCACGCCACAAACATCATCGCCGGAATCAGCGTCGGCCACCACGCCACCCTCCTGCCGGTGCTTGCCATCGCCGTCTCGATCTGGCTGTGCTGGGATCTGGCGGGCCTCTATGGCATTGCCATCGCCGTCGTCTCCATGCTCAGCCTCTCGGGCATCATCATCTCCCTCGACGCCTTTGGTCCCATCACCGACAACGCGGGCGGCGTGGCCGTCATGTCCGGCCTGCCTGAGGAGGTGCGCGCCATCACTGACGAGCTCGACGCCGTGGGCAACACGATGAAAGCCGTCACCAAGGGCTACGCCATCGCCTCCGCTGGTTTGGCCGCCATGGTGCTCTTCGGCTCCTATGTCGAGGAGTTGAAGTTCGTGCTCAAGGAGGCCGTCATCGCCTTTGACCTGATGAACCCGAAAGTCATCATCGGCATGTTCATCGGCGGCCTGCTGCCCTACCTCTTCACCGCCTTCGGCATGGACGCCGTGGGCAGCGCCGCCGGCGCCGTCGTGCGCGAGGTGCGCCGCCAGATCCAGCTCAAGCCAGGCATCCTCACCGGCCAGGACACTCCCGAATACGGCCAGTGCGTGGACATCGTCACGAAAGCCGCCCTGCGCCAGATGATCCTCCCCGCCCTGCTTCCCATTGTGTTCGTGGTCGGCGTCGCCTTCCTCGGCAAGGAGGCCCTCGGCGGGCTGCTCATCGGCACCATCGTCACCGGCTTGTTCGTAGGCATTGCCATGACCTCCGCCGGCGGCGCATGGGACAATGCGAAGAAGTTCATCGAGGAAGGCAACCACGGCGGCAAGGGCAGCTTCGCCCACCAGGCTGCCGTGACCGGAGACACCGTTGGCGACCCCTACAAGGACACCTCCGGCCCGGCGGTGAACCCGATGATCAAGGTGGTCAACGTGCTGGCCATCCTCGTCATCCCGATCTTTTTCAAATAGGCGGCCTGCTAGCCCTTTCGGGCGGGCGCCGGCTTTTGACCGTTGTTCTGCTCCCTCCGCCATGCGGCCCGGTGGTTTAGCGCCCAGTCATTGAGCGCGCGCTCAAAGCCGATGTCTTTTCCCTCGCTCTCGCTGGCCAGCCATTTGTGGAGCATGATCTGCTCGAGCTCGGCCTGGAACTGGGCGTAGGGAGTGCGTGACGGTGCTGGCATGGCCGCGCTGATAAAGCGGGCGCGCTTGAGTTTGCAAGCCGCCGCTCCGCAAAATCGCCGCTTTGGCAGAAACAAAATGACAAATCCCCCGCGCCGTGCCAGACTTCGCGCCCAACCGATCCGATACTGCCGGTGTAGCTCAGTGGTAGAGCATCTCATTCGTAATGAGAGGGTCGCGGGTTCAAATCCCGCCCCCGGCTCCAGTGTGGAAAGCGATGACCCGAAGCGACGCATCGAACACACCCGCCATTCATGAGCGGCGCGCCGCGCTTTGCAGGGGCCTCGCGCGCCTCGCCGGGTGCGCCGCCCTGGTTCTCGGAGTGGCCGCAGTCGTTTACACCGTCCTCCCGAAGCCCTCCCCCGGTCCCGCAGTGAAAGAGGAGGGCGGGGCACCTGTTGCCACCCCGCAGGAGACAGTTTTTGAGTCCGATTCCGCCCGTGAGCAGGAGATGCTGGAAAATGCGGCGCGCTTCTTTTTCGAGGCCGGCACCTGGCATGAACTGGCCGCCATTTGCCGCGAACCGGAGAGGGTGGGGCCGCTCATTCGTGAGTGGCATCAAAGCCGCCCCGTCATTCCCCTGCGCTGGCGGCAGCTCGCCTGGTCGCAGCCCATCGAGGAGGAAGGCAGGCGGTTGTTCTACGCGCGCTCCGAGTTCGAAGGGCACGAGCCGGTCAATATCATCATCGAGCAGAGCGGGGGAGTCTATCGCGTGGACTGGGAGAGCCACGTCCGTCACAGCGAGATGGACTGGCAGGACTTCATCAAAAGCCGCCCGGTGGAACCCCGGCTGTTCCGCGTCCTCGGCTCCCTGCTGCCAGGAGGCACGGACCCGGCGACCCCGGACAGGCTGCAGATCCGCCACCCCGACCTCTCCGATTCCCTGATCGAAGCCGAACTGATCCCCGGCGATCCCGTCCACCAGCGCGTTCGCAGCCAGTTGGAAATGGGTGCCTGGAAAAATGTACCATTGACATTGCGGCTGTGTTATGACGAAAAGAACAGGAACAATGAGTCCGGCGCGGTTCGCATCACTGGTGTCGAAGGCAAGGGCTGGTTGATCCTGAGCCGCAAATAGGAGACACGCCCGTGAGCAAGACCCAAAAATCCAAAGCCAAACCCGCCGCCAAAGCATCCCCCAAGGCGGGAAAAACCGCGTCCAAAGCCGCTCCCGCCGGGAAAAAGCCAGCTCCGGCCGCCGCCAAAAAGACCGCTCCCGGCAAAAAAGCCGCGCCTGCCAAAAAGCCCGCCGCCGCAAAAAAAGCCTCCACGCCCAAAAAAAACGCCGCAGTGAAAAAGCCCGCTCCGGCCAGGCCTCCCGCCAAGAAGCCGGCGCCGGTCAATAAGCCCGCCGCCAGGAAACCGGCCGCCGTCAAAAAAGCTCCGGCCTCCAAGCCAGCCAGCCCGGCAGTCACCAAAAAACCCGCCGCCACGCCCAAGCCAGTCAAAGCCGCCGCCGTCCCGGCCGCTCCAGTTGTGCAGGTGAGCGAGCCGCCTCCGCCCCGGACGGTTTCCAAAACCATCAAATCCAGCGCGCTCTATTACGACTCCCACATGCATACCCCGTTGTGCAAACACGCCTGGGGCGAGCCGGAGGAGTATGCCGCGCAGGGCATCAAGGCCGGACTCAAGGGGATCATCTTCACCTGCCACTGCCCCATGCCCGACGGTTACTGGCCCAGCGTGCGCATGGCCGACTCCGAGTTCGATCTTTATGTCCAGCTCGTCGCGCGCGCCGCCTCCGCTTTTGAAGGCAGGCTCGATGTCTGCCTCGGCCTGGAGAGCGAGTTCTACCCCGGCTGCGAACCCTGGATCGAAAAGCTCCACCAGCGCGCTGATTTCGACTTCATCCTCGGCGGTCTCCATTGGCAGGCCAAGGAGTACCTCTCCAAATATGAGCAGGGCACCATCGAGAACTTCCGCCGCACCTACTTCGAGCACCTCGCCCAGAGCGCCGAATCCGGCCTTTACGACTGCCTGGCTCACCCTGACCTGGTGAAAAACTACCACCCGGACAGTTGGTGCTTCGCCATCATCAAAAACACCGTCGCGGGCGCGCTCGACCGCATTGCCAAAACCGGTGTCTCCATGGAGATCAACACCTCCGGCCTCAACAAGAGCTACTCCGAGATGAATCCAGGCAATGAGATGCTGCGCATGATGGCCGAGCGCGGCATACCCGTCGTCCTCGGCTCGGACGCCCACCGCGCCAACCGTGTCGGCGAGCACTTCATCACCGCCCTGAATAATCTCGCGGATGCAGGCTACGAGGAGGTTGGCTACTTCCAGAAGCGCCAGCGCGTTTCCCTCAAGATCAGCGAGGTCATCTCCAGCATCCGCCGCGCCGCAGACGCCAATCTTTGAGGCGGCTGAGACTTCCTCCCGCCGAAAAATACGCGCGGTTGAGCTTCCAGCACGGCTGCCGTGAAGAAACACCGCCCGCATGACAGATTCCCGTCCTTGAGGGCTTTCTTGTCTCCGTCCATGCGTCTTCATCTCTGCCTCGTCCTTGCCTGCGCCCAGCTCCTCCGCGCCGCCTATCCACTGCCCGGCCACTCCACGCACGGGGAGGCATTCAATGAAGGCCCGCGCCAGGCGGCGGTGCTCATTGAGGGCGCGGGACGGGTGGATTTCCCGGTGAAGACCGCCAAGCCGATGGCACAGCGCTTTTTCAACCAGGGCGTTGGGCAGCTCCACGGCTTCTGGTTTTACGAGGCCGAGCGCTCCTTCCGCACGGCCGCCGCGCTCGATCCCGACTGCGCCATGACCTACTGGGGCATGGCCATGGCGAATGTGAACAACGAAACGCGCGCGAAACAGTTCACCGCCAAAGCCGCCGCCCTCAAGGACAAGGCCGGCGACTCCGACCGGCTCTGGATCAAGTGCCTGGAGAACTATTACAAAGCCGGTGACAAGCGGGAGAAAAAGCAGCGCGAGCTCGACTTCATCCGCGACCTGGAGGAGATCGTCCACGCCGAGCCGAAGAATGTGGAGGCAAAAGCCTTCCTCGTCTGGAAGACCTGGCACGCCAAAAAGGAGGCGCCCATTTCCAGCCCGCAGGCCGTGGACGCGCTGCTCGATCAAATCTTCGCCGCCGCTCCCGACCACCCCGCGCACCATTACCGCATCCACTTGTGGGACGACCGCAAGCCCGCCCGTGCCCTGGAGTCCGCCGCGCAATGCGGGCAGGCCGCGCCCGCCATCGCCCACATGTGGCACATGCCGGGGCACACCTACTCGAAGGTGCGCCGTTTTGACGACGCCGTCTGGCAGCAGGAGGCCAGCACGCGCGTGGACCACGCCTACATGATGCGCGAGTTCATCCTGCCCGACCAGATCCACAACTACGCCCACAATGAGGAGTGGCTCGTGCGCAACTACAACGAACTCGGCCGCGCCAAGGATGCCGCCGCCCTCGCGCGCAACCTCATTGCCCACCCCCGCCATCCCAAGCACAACACCCTCGACAAAGCCAGCAGCTCCGGCTCATACGGGCGCACCCGGCTGCTTGAGACCCTCGTCAAATGGGAGCTGTGGGAGGACCTGCTCGCCTTGGAGAAAGGCCCGCTCATGGAACCCGCCATGCAGGAGGGCCACGAAGCCGCGCGCCTGCGCGCCTATGGCGTGGCGCATTATCACCTCGGTGACAAAGACGGACTCGAAAACCGCATCACCGCCCTGGAGAAACTGGAGAAAAAGACCGCTGCAGAAAAGGCCGCCAAAGAAAAGGCTGACAAGGAAAAAGCCGAAAAGGAGCGCGCCTCAGCAGCCGCCAAGACCGCCGAAGCCGCCAGCAACCCCCCGGCCCAATCATCCCCGGAAACCCCGCCCGCCAAAGCTGAAGCTGCCAAAGCCACCCCTGCCAAAGCTCCAGCCAAAGCCGCCGCCAAAAGCAAAAGCGCGCCGGATGAAAAGAAAGCCGAGACCACCCCCGCGCAGAAAGCCCTGGCCGAGTTGCGCGCCCTGCGCGCCATCCTCGACAACCATGCGGACGCGCCCAGGCTGCTCGAAGCCGCCAGGGACATTCCCAAAGACCGTGCCGCGCGCCTTTGGCTCCGCCTTGGCCACCAGCACAAAGCCGCCGGCCTCATCAAAGAACTCCCCCAGGACCTGGCCGGACAAGGCGCGCGCGCGGAGATCCTCATGGCTTGCGGACGCCATGACGAGGCGCGCAAGGCCTTCGACGTAGCGCGCAAGCTGGCCTTTGCCATGGACACCGGCCTGCCTCTTCACCACCGCCTCGCCGCGCTCGCCCTCACCTTTGGCACCGGCGAAAGCTGGCGCGCCGAACCGCCAAAACGCGCCGGCACCGGCAAACGCCCGCCTCTGGACAGTCTCGGCCCCATGCACTGGAGTCCGCCCGCCGCGCCCGGCTGGGAGGCGCTGACCCTGGACGGGCAGCCCTGGCAGAGCAGCGCCCTGGTGGGAAAAAATCACCTGCTCATCTTCTACCTCGGCTCCGCCTGCACCCACTGCATGGAGCAGGTGAGCGCCTTTGCCAAAGCCGCGGCGGATTTCGAAAAAGCCGGCATCCACCTCACCGCTGTCACCACCGAGACCATGTCCCTGGCCGGCAGGCTCGCCGAGCAGATGAGCGACAAAAAAATGCCCCCTTTCCCCGTTTTGTGTGATCCCTCACTCGAAGCCTTCAGAGCCTTCCGCGCCTATGACGACTTCGAGCAGGAACCGCTCCACGCCGCCGTGCTCGTGGATGCCAGCGGCCGCCTGCGCTGGCTGGATGTGAGCTGGGAACCCTTCACCGACACCAAGTTCCTCCTCACCGAGTCCCGCCGCCTCCTGCGCATCAAGAAGACCGAGTAAGCTCACAGCTTCTTCCTGCAGCCGCACCCGCCGCCGCAGCCGCCGCCGCCCTTCCAGCGCCGCCGCGACGCGCGCGCCAGGAAAGCCGCCGCCGTGGTCAACACCACAACCAGCGCCGCCAGGGACTGCCAATCTTGTTCCATGCCTGTCATCTATAGCCTCTCGGTGCGTTCATCAATCCCGCATCCGTTGTACCGGCAAGAATCCCTGTTGAAATCCCGACACCTGGATTTATAACCGCCAAATTCCATGGAAGAGCAAGATCTCCCCCACCTCGTGATGCGCGCCTGCATGCAGGTGCATCAGACTCTCGGAGCGGGCCTTTCACGCGAGGTTTATGAGGAATGCCTCGCTGTCGAACTCAGGGATATGGAGATGCCCGCCGAGCGTGGCTGTCCGCTGAACTTCAACTACCGCGGATGGCAGATCAAAACCCCCTCGCAGATGGACTTCATCATCGCAGGAGCGCTCCTCGTCCGCGTTCTCGCCGTGGACGAGGTCAGCCTCCAGGAGCGCCAGTTCATGGAGACCTGGCTGCGCCTCACCGGCATGAAGATGGGCATGATCGTCAACTTCCAAGTCCCCGTCCTGCGCAAAGGCATCCACCGCATCACCCTCAAACGCAAAACCGCGGGCTGAGAGCGCTGTCTTCATGGGGCGCGGGCGGCGCCGTGGCGCGCGCTGGGCACAGTCCTAGGCAGGAAATTTCTCAAAATCAAAAGGGCATCCCGCAGCCATGCCCTTCGATCCCAATCTTCCCAAGAAACTCAAAGCCTCGGACGTCGCGCGGATGAGCGACAACTCAACGGCCTCAATAATCTCATGGTCGCCGTGTCGGCCATCACCGCCGAGGTCGTGGACTCGGTGAGCCGATGTCGCCTGGGCGCTCGCCCCATGATGTCGGAGGGACCACCTCAAGCAGTCCACCATGGATGCGGCTACGAGCGGTGATCAGAATTTTGGCGCGTTGGGGACGGTGCTGGCGGTGTATTCGGCTTCGTCGAGATAGCCATCGCCATTGCGGTCGCGGGCTTTGAACCAGGCCTCGGCTTCGCTGGGCTTGCGGTTTTTGCCAAACTCCGCCGGGCTCAGCCTGCCGTCCTTGTCGGTGTCGAGCTTCTGGAACATCTCAGCGCGTTTGGGATCGCCCCTGGCTTTGGCTGAAGCCTTGCCCTTGGGAGCGGAGGGGATGGGCAGCGGCAGGTAGTCGAAGTCGAGGATCATCTTTTTCTGAAGCGTTTCCTTGAGCTGCCGCGTGATGTCTTCGAGGCCCTTCTGGCCATAAAGATTGTGCAGCTCATTCGGGTCTGCCTCCAGATCGTAGAGCTCATAGACGGGACGGGGCGTGGTGAACCAGACGGCCTCAAATTCCGTGGCCAGCCGCTTTTCCTCCTGCGCCTGCACGATCTCCTTCCACCCGGGATCGCCCGCGCTGTCCACGGGCGAGTAGCGTTGGTGCGGCGTGACGTTGTAGATGAGTTTGTAGCGGGCGCTGCGCACGCAGCGGCTGTAGTCCACGCTGCTGGCGGCGGTGTTCAGGTCAAAGGTGGCGCTGCCGTGCGGTCCGCGCTCGGCGAAGATGTGCTTGCGCTCATTCGGGAAGGATTCGCCCTTCAGCAGCGGCAGAAAGCTCACGCCGCTGATGCGCTGCGGCACTTTCAGGCCAGCCGCTTCGAGACAGGTGGGGGCGATGTCCTCGCCCGAGATCAGCGCACTGGAGTCGCCGCCCGGCTGGATGACACCCGGCCACCAGGCGAGCAGCGGCACATTGAGGCCGGGATCATGCAACGAGCCCTTGCCGCTGGGGAAGGCCATGCCGTTGTCGCCCATGAAAAGCACGAGCGTGTTGTCGAGGCCGGCGCGCTCTTTGACGATGTCGAGCACGCGCTGAAAGTCGGTGTCGCAGTTTTCGATCTCGCCCATGTGGCGCGAGAGATCACCGCGCATGCCGGGCAGATCAGGCAGCCAGCCAGGGACGGCGATTTTGTCCGGATCAGGCGGCGATTTGCCGCTGGTCCAGGGATGGTGCGGATCGCTGAAGTTCACCCAGAGGAAGAAGGGCTTGTCCTTCGGGCGCCGGTCAAAGAACTCGCCCATCCTGGCCGGCACGTTTTCCTGGCCGCTGGCGTCCACATAGTCAAAGCGGTCTGTGAAAGTGCGCATCTGGTGCTCATCAAAGACCGCCTCCGTGGCGGCGGGCGCGCGACCGGAGCCGTCGAGGTGGTAGCTGCGCCCGCAAACGCCGACGAAGTAGCCAGCCTCACTTTGGAGGATTTCCGGGAACGTGGTTTCATCGCGCGGCAGCGGCGAAGAGAAGCGCGTGATGCGCGCCGCCACCGGCGAGCGGCCGGTCATGATGGCAGCACGGGAAGGCACGCACTGCGGCGCGGCGGTGAACATGCGGCGGAACTTGACGCCCTCCGCCGCCAGGCGGTCGAGATGCGGTGTCTTTAGATCCGTGCGTCCATAGCAGCCCAGGAAAGGCTGGCTGTGGTCGTCCGAAAGCACGAGCACGATGTTGGGCGGCGCAGCGAGGGCGGCGCAGGGAAGCGCCAGCAGAGCGATGAGGGAGGTCAGACGGGGCATGATGAAACGGAAAGTCCGCCTCTTGGAACGGCGGGCTGCGGCCATCTTTGCCTCAGAACACAGTATGCCGGGAAATTGCTTTGAAGGGAATGAAGGGGGATGAGCCTTAAAGCTGGTTGCAGCCCCTTCCGTGGGCGAAGGCCTCATAGAGATTCATGGGCAACGCAGGGATGCGGTGCGCCGAAAAGGACTGAGGATTCGTTGAGCGGATGGGGGCGCCGCAGCGGGTTCAGATCTGGCATGAGGCGTTGGAGCGCCCAGGCAAATGATGAATCACCGCTGCGGTGCATGGCTGGGGGTGGCCGGCCGGCCACCCCCAGCCCCCAAAGTTAGTGCATGTGAGCAAGCCGCGCGCGGCGCGGCAGAGTTGTTCACATCCGCTGCGCTGCCGGGGCCTGTGCAAATGGCCCATGGCAGCGGCCATGAACAACTCAGGTCTGCTATGAGGTCTCATACGAGACAAAATGTTTGTGTGACTGTGTTGTACATGCTGGCTGCCATGGTGTGCGCGCCACTGGCTGTGATGAGCGGGTGGAGCTAGCCTCATGTCCTCTGGCAATTTCAAGATGCAACGAGTGTCCGCGCCGTAAGCATCACCCGGAAAATCGCGCTTAGCCTCGCATGCTGGGTGCTCGAGCACCTGCGGTTAGATGGCAAAGGCAGGAGCATCGAGATATGATGCGGGAGTCATGGTTTGAGTGCTTCGGGAGTTTCGGGCGTGGTGGGCTGGCGTTTTTTGGCGCGCTCCATGTCACGAGCCTTCTTCTTTTCTTCCTTGGTCATCTTCTTCGGCTTCTTCTCGGCGGGCGCGGCCATGTCGTAGCGCTTCTCACCGGCTTTGACGGGCTTTGCCATCTCCGCGAGCCAGGCATCGTGCAGCTTCGTCAGCTCCGCCACCTTCTCAGGCATTTGCTTGGCGAGATCGCTGGCCTCCGACACATCCTTGCTCAGATCAAAAAGACCCAGCTTGTCCTTTTCGCCCACGAGCTTCCAATCGCCCGAACGCACCGCCCACCAGCCCTCGTCACTGCCGGAGCACCAGAAGAAGTCGCGCGATGCCGGTGTGGTTACGCCTTTTAGCAACGGCAGCAGGTTCTGACCATCGAGACCAGCCTCCTTCGGCACCTCGATGCCCGCCGCCGCGAGCGTCGTGGGAAAAATATCGAGCGATGTCACCGGCGACTGCCATTCGCCTGGCTTGAGCTGCGACGGCCAGCAGATCAGAAACGGCACGCGGATGCCGCCTTCGTAGTCGGTGTGCTTGCCGCCGCGCAGCGGCGTGTTGTCCGCGCTTTGCGCCAGCGGGCCGCCGTTGTCGCTGATGAAGAATAGGAGCGTGTTTTCCCACACGCCGCCGTCTTTGAGCGCGGTCATCACACGACCGATCGCGTCATCCATGCGCTTCCCCATCGCGAGACGGGCATCGCGGTCTTTGTTGCCCGTGTTGAACTTCGCGATCTCGTCCTCTGGTGCCTGCAAAGGCGCATGCACCGCGTTGAAGGCCAGATACGCGAAAAACGGCCCCGCCTTGTGCTTCGTGATGAACGCCGCCGTCTCCTCGCCGAGTCGATCCGTCAGATACCCCGTCTCCTTCACCACCTCCGTGCCGCGATAGATCGGATCATTCGGGTCATCGAGCTTGAAGTAGTCATGCGCCCCGCGACCGAGAAAGCCGAACACCTCATCAAACCCGCGCAAAGCCGGACTCCACGCCAGATCAGGCCCCAAATGCCATTTGCCAAACTGCCCCGTCGCATAGCCCGCAGGCTTCAAATACTGCGGGAAGAGCTTCTCGCTCATCGGCACGCCACTGCCCGCCTCGCCGCCGGTGTAAAGCCCGAGCCGCTGCTGATAGCGCCCCAGCATCAGCCCCGCCCGCGTCGGCGAGCACACATGCCCCGTCACATACCCCTGCCGACAAATCACCCCCGCTTTGGCCAGCGAATCGAGATTCGGCGTCACGATCTCCTTTGGATGCTGCGGGTTAAACGTCACATCCGCATACCCGAGGTCATCCGCGACGATGACGACGATGTTGGGCTTCGCGAAAGCGGAGAGCAGAGGGCAAAGAGCGAAGAGAAGAGTGAGGCAACGCATGGCCGCGCTGAAACGTCAGGCTTCGGTGGAACTTCACAAGAATGCCGAAACAGTGCCCCCAAGTTTCCGATGGAAGACAGTTAGACACCGCTGTCTCGGTGTGCGCTCGGCGTCACGCCGTTCATCGCCCTGTAAGGCCACCTAGCCACAGGACAAAAGCCGTAGCGATCAGGGCGGGTTGTGCCAGACCCGGGAGGCTCGGGAATACCCCTCTGCTTGCGAACTCCTGACCACCCGCTAGCATCAGAGTTCATGATACGCGCCGTTCTCGATACGAATGTCCTGCTCGCCGCCCTGCGGTCTAGGCAGGGCGCATCGTTCGAGATCATCTCCCGCTATCGCCAGGGCGAGTTCTCACTGCTCGTGAGCAACACCGTCCTCTCCGAGTATGACGAAGTCCTGAAGAGGGAGGGACCATCCTTCGGCATCACCACCGCCATCGTGAACCGCTATCTGGACGCTCTCTGCGCCGGAGCCGATGCTTTCCCCACTTCCAGCTTTTGGAAACCCTCCCTGCCCGATGCCGACGACGAAGCTTTTGCTCAACTGGCACTCGAAGCCAAAGTCGGCTACCTTGTCACGTTCAATCAACGCCACTTTCCCGCCGACCGCCTGCCTGCCGTAAAAGTCGTCTCGCCCAAAGAGTTTCTTCACATCCTTCAATCCATCGTCCCATGACCATTCAAGCCAACATCCCCGACTTCCTCATCCGTCAGGCCGCCGATGTCGCTCAGCGCGAAGGCACCAGCGTGGACTCCATCATCGCCATCGCCCTCTCCTCCCAAGTCTCCGTCTGGCAGGTCCGCGACAGCGTCGAGAAACGCGCCAGCCGGGGCAGCCTCTCTGATTTGGACGCCATCCTCGCTGCTGTGCCGGATGTGCCGCCTATGGCGGGGGATGAGAAGTGAAATTGGCCAAATTTGGCATCTTAATCCCTATCCATTAGCCGCACTCAACTCACAATGGCAACCAACAGCAAACAAGCTCAGCCGACCGGCAAGGAAACTGACTTGTTCTACGAAGACCGGTTCTGGGAGCAGTATGTCGGGAAAAACTTAGTTTCGGACCCGGTTACAGCCATCGTGGAGTTGGTTGCCAATTGCTGGGACGCTGGCGCGACACGTGTTGAAGTCACATGGCCTGACCAAGAAGCAAAAACGCTTCGAGTTGGTGATAATGGTGAAGGTATGACCCGCAACGAGTTTTACCGTCGATGGGGAGGCATGAGCTACGACCGTATTCGCCATCAAGGATCGACCGTTGAAGTGCTGGTTGGCGACAGCGTTCGCACTCGAAAAGTCTTCGGTCGCAACGGGATCGGACGTTTCGCAGGTTTCTGTTTTGCAGCCCAATACACGGTCACAACGACCAAGGGCGGTAAACGTCATCAATTCTTGGTGCGGAAGGGGAGAAAGCAGCCACTCGAATTCCAAACGCTGGGAAGCACTGACGCTGGCGGTAAAGGCACCGAGATCGAGGTCGAAGCAACGAGCGTCAGTTTCCTGCCTGCCGACACTATTCGCACAGAACTTGGTAGGCGATTCCTTACCGATCCGTCGTTTCAAGTAGTGGTCAACGGAGTGAAGATCGCCTTTGAAGACATTGAGGACAAAGGTCTCGAAACCATGACGGTAGCGGTGCCAGACCTCGGTTTGACCATCATAGTTAAAATCATCGACGCCCAGCGAACCGATAGAACAGGGAAACAGCATGGCGTTGCCTGGCATGTGCTCAATCGGCTTGTTGGGGACTGTTGTTGGAAGGATCCAGAACAGCGATCCCTGCTTGATGGGCGTCGTGTAGAGGCCAAAAGGTTTACTTTCATCGTCGAAGCTGATGTTTTGCATGAAGCAGGTGCTGTAAAACCGGACTGGTCTGGCTTTGAAGAAGACAATCCGACCTATCAAACGATCAATGCCGCCGTTCAGTCAGCCATCACCAAGAGGCTGCTCGAAGTGACAAAAGAGAAGCGCGACGAGACCACCAATAACGTGCGCCGGGCGTTCACACACCAAGTCCGGCAGATGTCGCTCATCAAACGAGAGCAGTGGAACACATTTGTGGAGAAAGTGGCCGAGGAATGTCCGCGTCTCACTGAGAACGAACTCAAAAGCGTCTCTGGCATTCTTGCCAATATGGAAGCCGCTTCATCGCAATACGGCCTACTCCAAAAGCTTCATGACATGAGCCCAGATCAAATTGATGATCTACACAAGCTCTTGGACGAGTGGACCCTTGATATGGCGAAGCTTGTCCTTGATGAGATTCGCGACCGCATGAAGCTGATCGAAGAGCTTCGCATCAAAACAGCTCGCGAAAGCACACTCGAAGTTCAGGAACTACAGCCTTTGTTTCGCCAAGGACTCTGGATTTTTGGCCCAGAGTTTGAAACCATCCATTACACCTCCAACGAGGGGATGACGACAGTCATTCGAGAACTGTTCGGAAGAAAAGATATTCGGGGATCGGGTAACCGGCCCGACTTTGCGATCCTCCCCGATTCAACTGTTGGTTTCTACACCTACCCCGAATATGACGATCAAGGCGGTGAGGTCGGTCCCGCGAAGGTTGTGGTTGTGGAACTCAAAGCTCCCGATGTGCCAGTCGGCGATGAAGAGAAGGGTCAATGCTGGAAATATGTCCGTGAACTCTACGCCAAAGGAATGATCACCGAGCGCACACGAGTGCAAGGCTTCGTGTTAGGGCGCACGATCCGTCAAGTTGACCGCGAGGAACGCACAGAGATGAATGGCCGAGTGCGGATACTTCCTTTGGATTTCGAGTGGGTCTTGCAACGCGCGGATAGTCGGCTGCTGAAGCTTCGGGAGAAAATCAAGAACGCACCGTTCCTTCGTGAAGCCGGATTAGACAAGTTTTGTGCTGAGCCCGATTTACCGGAGGGTGAGTTGCCACTCGGGGATCAGGAGGTGGCAGCGTGATTGACTACCTGGGCTATCTCAAAGGGGCGCTTTCGAATGTGAGTGATTTCAACTCCAAGTGGCCAAAAAGAAGATAGGTGAACTGCCAATCACTTCAGGGGCGAAGGGGGCCGACTGTTTGTAGTCTGGCGGTGAGTTCTTTCACCATGTCGGCATGCTTCGCCGAGACATAGTGAAGCTCCTCGGGATCGGTTTCGTGATCGTAGAGTTCGGTTGGACCATCGCTCCAGCGGGTGAAGCGCCAGCGGGCGGTGCGGATGCTTTTGCCGTGAAGTTTGTCGCCACGCGTCACGAGCGTGAAGGCGGCGTCTTTGATGCTGGCGGTGGGATCGGCTAAAACAGGGCGCAAACTGTCTCCAGCGGCCGTGTGAGGCATTTTCAGGCCGCAGAAGTCGGCGACGGTCGGATACACATCAACGAACTCGGCGAGCGAGCGCGTCGTCTGGCCGCCTTTCATGCCTGGCGCGGCGATGATGAGCGGTGCACGGCAACTGCGCTCAAACAGCGTGTTTTTGTTCCACCACTGCCGCTCGCCCGTGTGGTAGCCGTGATCGCCGACGAAGACTACGATGGTTTTTTCCCAGAGCTGATGCTTGTCCAGCGCATCGAGCACGCGACCGAGCTGCGCATCCATGAAGCTGGTGCCCGCGCAGTAAGCGCGAAATAGCTCCTGCCACTCCTGCGATGTGAACTTGGCAAACGCCTCGCCGTAGTCGCCAAAGCCAACGCTCTCCTTCCGCCGGGCGTGATGTCGGCAGGATCGCTCCAGGGCTTCAGCGAACCCGGTGGATACAGATCGAAGTATTTCTTCGGCGCGATGAAGGGATCATGCGGCTTCATAAACCCGCAGCCGATGAACCATGGCGTGTCGCCGAGCTTCTCGATCATCGCCACCGTGGCGGAGGCGATCTGACCATCCGGCTGATCGTCATCCGAGCCATCCGCCGCGCTCCACTGACACCATTTCAACGCTTAACCCTCGGTGTCATCACTTCTGAGGAAACGATCCCTTCCTCCCTCACCCTCTACGGTGTCATTTACTTTTGAGGCAACAAGCCCAAGCGCCAGGCGACGGGACGTAACCGCCCATGCCGTCCCGGTCATCCGGACGCGCGTCCCGCCCCTCCCCTCCGGAGTTTCCCTCGTGACGGCGAGTTCGTCCGCCACATTGCTATTGACGTGCCCGTCGCCATTGTTTCTCATCACGCCGTCAACGCGGCAATCGAACATGAAAACTTGGCTCCTACCTCTTCTCACTGGCGCGTGGTTTCTCTCCAGCACTTTCGGCCAGAGCCTTGATCGGGAGCAGGCCTTGAAGATCGGCTCAGACAATGACGGCGCTGGCAACGGCTCCTTTTGGTTTGAGCAAGGGGACGCATCGCCACCCTTCACTCACGCAGGGCATATCGTGATCTCCCGGGGCAGCCAGATTACGCTGACCGTGAACGGCCCAGGAACCGCCGGCCTCGGCGTGGATGCGCCTTACCATGACGAGAGCCAGACGCGCCTGGACTTCTTCACCTCCTCAAAGGGGACGGGATGGGTCGTGGCGCATGTCTTGAAGCCAGAGATCGCGGACACGCGGCCCGCCCCTCCCAAGGATGAGCGTCCAGCCGTCCATCAGGCCCTCTGTTCTGCGGCGGAACTCGCCATCCGGGAAGGCGACCTTGAATTTCTCAAAGTGCTGATCAAACGCGGGCTGCAAATTAACGAGGCTCTGGATTTCGAGGCGGGGCACACCGCGCTTCACCGTACGGTGTGGCATGGAGAGATCGACATCGTGAAATACCTGCTGGAGCAGGGTGCTGATCGCGAGGTACGGAATCGCTTTGGCGAGCGTCCCATCGACGAAGCGATCCAACTCAAGGCGGACAAACTCTACCCCCTGCTGGCCAAACCACCGGCCAAGGACGAGCTGGTGGACGGGATTCCCGTCGGCGTCCTGGAGCAAGTGCTGCCGCGCGGCGCCGGGGATGGGGTCTTTTTTGTTTCGTGGGATGAGAAGGATCCCTCACCCGAACTCCTCGCCAGCATCCGCAAGATCCTCCCGAAGGCCCGCCCCGCATCCCGCATGAAGACCCTGGAGCGCCGCCCGCTCGGGGCGCATTCCTGGTATCAGGACAAGGACAACCGCGAATTCGGCAGCTTGATCGAAGTCAAGCTGGGCAGCACCGGCGAAATCTGGACGGCCCGGGTTCGCACCACGGTGGGGCCGG
>DDQZ01000113.1:0-7084 GCA_002343505.1 Verrucomicrobiaceae bacterium UBA2429
GTTTTTTGTCATGCGGGTCTTCGTGTGGGCCGTTGAGGAGGGGCGCGGGGGGTGTGTGGTAATTTTTGAAGATGTAGATCTCGTCGACCACGGGCCAGCTGGAGGGCACGGGCTGGGTGGCGGGGTGGGCGGGGTCGTGCAGGGTGGGCTGGACTTCGACCTGCTGCTTGTGGGTGAGGAATTCGCCGCCGAGCATGTCCACGTAGCCGCGGAAGGGATGGTAGGTGTCGCCGCCGGAGTGCATGGCGATGAAGGCTTTGCCGTCGCGGATGAGCTGGATGAAGCCGTCGCGGTCGGGGAGCTGGAGGTCGCCGGTGGTGTTGGCGAAGACGAAGCCGTCGTAGGCGCGGAGCTTGTCGAGGCTCATGTGCGCGGCCATGTGGGCTTTGACGGTGTCGTTCCAGGCGGCGCTGGCGGTGTTGAAGGCGGCGAGGGCGGTGCTGTAGGCCTCCTGGCGGGCCTTGAATTCGGCGTCGCTTTCCTTCGGCTTGCGCTCGGGGGGGCGTCCGGGGCTTTTGGGCTGGCCGCCCTCGGGCTGGCGGACGAAATCCACGGTGTAGGTTTCGGAGGCGGCGCCGAGCTGGGCGAGGACTTTTTCGGCGGTCTCGATGGAGGAGTGGCGGAAGCCGGTGGTGACGGTGACGACGAGGAGCTTCTTCGGCGCGGCGTGGGCGGCGGCGAGGGGGAGCAGGGCGGCGAGGAGGATGAGGCGGCGGATCATGGGTGCGGGCTGGGTGTTAGCATGACGGCGGGCGGCGGCGGCTTCTTGCCTGCAAATGCGCGCGGCGGCGGGTTACGGCCACTCTCTGAGCAGGGCGTGGCCTTCGCGGAAGCGGGGCGCGAGGGCGAGGCTCTCCAGGAGATGCCTCTTGGCCTGGGCGGCGTCGCTCTCACGCAGCAGCAGGGCCAGGCGGTAGTGGCTGCGGGCGGCGCTGGCGGGGTCGAGAAGCAGGAGGCGCTGGAGGGCGTCGGCGGCGGTGTCGTTTTCTCCGAGGGCCTCGGCGGCGGCGGCGAGGGCGCGCTGGGGTGTGGTGAGGAAGGGGTTCAGGGCCATGGCGCGGGCGGCATTGAGGCGGACCTGCGGCCAGTCCCGCGCCTGCTCGTCGTGCTCGATGAGGCGCAGGAAGACGGGCATGGCGGAGGGTTCGCTGGCGGCGATGTGGCGCTGGACGGCGAGCTCGTCGTCGCGGCGGTCGAGCTTTTTGAGGAGGAAGGCCTTCATGGCGTGGCCGCCCTCGCCGCTGAAGTCCCCGGGCACGAGGCGGGCGAGCTCTTCGGCGAGGACGAGGGCCTCGGCCCACTGCTCTTTGGCGGTGAGGTTTTTCAAGTCGAGGCGCAGGGCGTGGAGGTTGGCGGGGTGCTTTTCGCGGAAGGCGGCGAGGGAGGCGGGGTCGAGCGGGTTGAGCTGCTCGGGCTCCGGCTCGCTCCAGTCGGCGTCGGGGCCGTAGGCGCGGGCGAGGTTCTTGAGGTGGCGCTCGAAGTCCTTCTCCAGCTCCTCCACCGGCCCGGTGTTCGCGGAGATGGCGTCGTTGATCTTTTTGCCGGAGGCGAGATCGCGCAGGATGCCGAGCAGCGCCTGGTGCCCGAAGCGGTCCACGATGTGGTCCACGACGAGGCTGGACTGGAAGTAGGCGAAGGAGAGGTGATCGGGCGACTCGGGACTCATGAAGGCGCCGCTGAGCTGGCTGACGGGCGTGGCATCCCCGTCATCGAGGATCATGCGGCGGAAGTCGGCGTTCATTTTCATGCCCCAGGAGGGGTCGCGCAGCGCCTCCTCATGCACGCTGACGCCCTCGCTGAGCCAGCGCGGCATTTTGTTTTGCGTGAGGGTGAGTGTGACGACGTGGCAGAACTCATGCCAGAGGGTGGACTCCCAGTTGTTGCGCCCGTGGGCCATGCTGCCGGGGCTGTTCATGGTGATGACGGTGCCGAAGCAGACGCCGAGCAGGCCCTGGCCGCCGAGGCTGCCGAAGGTGCGGATGGCGAAGTCCTGCTGGGCGTCGAAGAACTCGACAATGACGGGCCGCCGCAGCTCCAGGCCGTACTTCGCGCAGAGGGCGGCCTTTGCCTCGCGCAAGAGGGCCAGGGCGCGCTCGCCATAGACGGGCCACTCGCGTTTGGGCATCTTGATGATGAAGTCTTCGAAGCTCTCGGTGGTGAAGCCGCGCATCTGCTGCTCGAGCCTGCCGACATTGTGCGCCTGCACGTTGTAGCCGTCCTGCTCGCGGATGGCGGCGGCCAGCTTCCACGCCTCGTCCTCCTCGCCGAGGCGGAGCAGGTCATGGCAGAGCTGCACCTTGGCCGGGAGATAATCCGGGTCCATCTCCAGGGCGCGGCGCTGGTGCGCGGAGCCTTCGGCAAAGCGGTAGGCGCGGGAAAGGATGCGGCCGATGGCGTGGTCCACGGCGGGGTTCTTGTCCCACAATTGCAGGCCGCCGGCGCGCGCGCTCTGGAACTTCTTTTCGTCAGCGGCGCTGAGCCGGGCGATGGCCGCGCGCAGTCCCCAGGCTTCGGGATGGTTCTCGCGCAGGTCGAGGACCTTCTGGATGGCGGCCTCGGCGTCGAGGAACTTCTCCGCGCGGATGAGGCTCTCGGCGCGCATGAGGTGCGCCTCGGCGAGGACGGGGTTGATCTCCAGGGCGCGGGCGAGGTTCTCGCGCTCCTTCTCGCCGTCGCTGCCGGCAAAGGCGCGCGCCAGTCCGAGGCGGAGAGCCGCCGTCTCGCCATGCGCCTTGAGGCCGGCGCGGAAGACATCGGCGGCGCGTTTGGCGTCGTTTTTCTCCAGGGCCAGGTTCCCCTCGGCGAGCCAGGCGGCCTCCAGCTTCGGATCCTTCTTTTGCGCCACGGCGAAGTATTGCTGGATGACCTTTTGCGCGTCAGCGCCGAGCGCCAGCGCGGCCTGGCCGAGCGCCACCCACTCGGCGGCGGAGCGGTCCTTGGCGGGTTTGGCGCGCGCGGCGTCGTTGACGGCCTTGAGCGCCTCGTCAGCGATGTCGCGCCTGCCCAGGCGCAGGGCGTTGTCATGCTGGAGCATGAGCAGCTCCAGGTCTCCGGGGAAGGTCTTCACCGCGAGCTGCGCCTCGTCCCGCGCCTCGGTCTCGCGCCCCAGCAGCATGAGCGCTTTCAGGCGCATGACACGCCATTGGGGCGACTTCATGCCGCGCTGGATGGCGGCCTCGCAGACGCGCGAGCAGAGCTCGTATTCGCCCGTGCCGAGCAGCTCGTTCACCGGCCCCAGATTGCGATCCTCGAAGATCTGCTCCAGGTCCAGTTGCTGCGCGCGCAGGGCGGGGCAGGGGAGGCAGGTCGCAATGATGAACGTGGCGAGCAGGCGGTGCATGACACACACAACGCGCGCCGGGGGCGGATTCGAAAGGGGAAAATTCCTGTTTGCCGCGCGCCCCGCCCTGCGGCAGATGCGCCCGGCGCGCAAAACCGCCGCGCCATTCACGTTCGTATGCCTTCCACCATGCCTCGTCCGCACGCCCTCCTCTGCCTCCTCTCCCTCAGCCTTCTCACACCCGTCCTGCTGCGCGGCCAGTGGCCGCAGGACGGCAGCGATCTCAAAGCCGACCCGAAGGCCGTTTTCGGCACCCTTGACAACGGCCTGCGCTACATCGTCCTGCCCAATGACGAGCCGCCCGGCCGCGCCAGCCTGCGCATTTACATGGATGCCGGCTCGCTCATGGAGGAGGACGACCAGCAGGGCATGGCGCACTTCCTGGAGCACATGGCCTTCAACGGCTCGCGGAACTTCCCCGGCGGCGAGATGGTCGAGTACTTCCAGCGTCTCGGCATGGCCTTCGGCGCCGACACCAACGCCCACACCTCCTTCAAAGAGACCGTCTATATGCTCGAGCTGCCCAAGGTCGAGCCGAAGCTCGTCACGGAGGGCCTTCAGCTCTTCCGCGACTACCTTGACGGCATGAACCTCGACGCCGCCGAGATAGACCGCGAGCGCGGCATCATCCTCAGCGAAAAACTCAGCCGCGACTCCATCGAGTACCGCACCATGATCGCCGGCTACAAGTTCGCCCTGCCCGAGTCCCTGCTGCCCGAGCGCCTGCCCATCGGCATCGAGGAGACCCTCAAGACCATGCAGCGCCCGCGCTTCGTGGACTTCTATGAGAAATGGTACACGCCGAAGCGCGCGATGATCGTGGCCGTCGGCGACTTCAAAGACGTGCCCGCCGTCGAGGCCGAGATCCAGAAGCAGTTCGCAGACGCCAAGCCCCGCCGTGGTGACGCGCCCGACCCGCAGCTCGGCAAGATCAGCACCGGCCGCGGCCTCATCGCCAAGCTCCACACCGAGATGCAGGCCAAGTCCGTGGACATCTCCATCGAGAACCCGCGCCCCGCCAAAAACAAGCCCGACAGCGCCGCCGCCCGCCGGGAGAAAATGGTGCGCGACCTCGCCGACGCCATGCTCAACCAGCGCTTCTCCAAGCTCGTCAAAGCCGAAGGCTCCCCCATCCTCGCCGGCGAGTCCTACAGCTACGAGTATCTCGAATTCGTCGAGGTCATCGGCGTCATGGCGCAGTGCGCCCCCGAGAACTGGCAGGCCGCCCTCACCCTCCTGGAGACCGAACTGCGCCGCGCCGTCGAGCACGGCTTCACCGACGCCGAGTTCGACGAGGCAAAGGCCGGCCTGCTCAAGAACGCGCAGCTCCGCGCCGCCCAGGCTGACACGCGCAAGTCGCGCGACCTCGCCAGCGGCATCGTCAGTGTCATGGCCGCCAAAAAGGTCTTCACACATCCCTCCGCGGATCTCGCGCGGGTGAAAGCGGCGGCGGAGTCGCTGACCAGGGAGGAGTGCCACCGCGCCTTTGTCGAGACCTGGAGCAGCCCGGACCGGCAGCTCTTTGTCGGCGGCAATCTCAAGCTCGAAGGCGATGCCGAAGCGCAGATCCTCGCCACTTACAAGGCCAGCCAGGAAAAGCCTGTGGAAGCCCCCGCGCAGGAGCAGACCGCCGCCTTCGCCTATGCCGATCCCGGCCCGCCCGGCAAAGTGGCGAGTGAAAAAGTGGACGCCGGGCTGGAGATCACCCAGGCCGTGCTCGCCAACAACGTCCGCGTCAACATCAAGCCCACCCCCTTTGAGAAAGGCAGCGTCCGCGTCACCCTCAACTTCGGCGGCGGCAAGCTCACCGCCCCTCTCGACAAGCCCGGACTCATCCCCTTCGCCAACAGCACCTTCATCGCCGGCGGCCTCGAGGCGCACAGCGCCGACGACCTCCGCCGCCTCTTCGCCAGCCGCACCGTCAGCACCGACTTCAGCGTCGGCGACGAAGCCTTCCTGCTCGCCGGACGCACCACGGCGGACGACCTCGAAGCCCAGCTCCAGCTCCTCGCCGCCTACCTCAAAGCGCCCGGCTACCGCGAGGAAGCCCGGCGCCAGTTCCAGAACAACCTCGAACCCATGTACGTCCAGCTCCGCCACACCGCCGAAGGCGTCATGAACGACAAAGTCGTCGCCTTCATCCACGGCGGCGACCCGCGTTTCACCTTCCCCGACATTGAGGAAATGCGGAAGCGCAGCCTCGCCGAGCTCAAAGCCTGGCTCACACCCGCCCTCACCCGCGACTGGCTCGAGGTCTCCATCACCGGCGATGTCGAGGCCAAAGCCGCCCTCGACGCCGTCACCCGCACCCTCGGCGCCCTGCCCGCGCGCTCCGGCGAAAAGCCCGCTTATGAAAAAGAGCGCCAGATCGCCTTCCCCAAAGGCCCGCAGACGCGGGACTTCCCCTTCCAGACCGAGATCCCCAAAGCCATCTCCATCCTCTACTGGCAGACCGGCGACATGCGCGACATCCAGCGCACCCGCCGCCTCTCCATGCTCGCCTCCATCCTCGACGACCGCCTCCGCCTCAAAGTCCGCGAGGAGCTCGGCGAGACCTACAGCCCCGCCTGCTACCATGTGGCCAATGACACCTTCACCGGCTACGGCTACATGACCGCCATGATCGAGTGCAAGCCCGAGCAGGCCGCAGCCCTCGCCAAGCTCGTCACCGAGATCGCCGCCGGAGTCGCCGCCGGCCCCATCACCCCCGACGAGTTCGAGCGCGCGCAAAAGCCCCTCATGACCCAGATCGAGCAGATGCGCCGCGACAACCGTTACTGGTCCCAAAACGTCGTGCGCAACTGCCAGGAGCACCCCGAGCGTCTCGACTGGGCCGGCAGCATGATCAGCGACTTCGGCTCCGTCACCCTTGAGGAGTTGCAAAAGCTCGCCGCCACCTACCTCGGTGCCGGCCGCGCCGTCGCCGTCAAAATCCTGCCTGAGTAAAGCGGGGCAACCTTACCGCTTGCCCGATGATTCAAAAGCGCGCCCCGGACGGGCGCACCACCCCGCGCCCATCATGCCTCACAGCTCAGCCGCCCTCATCGAAGCCGCCACTGCGGCGCTGTTCGAGCGCGGCGAGTTGGATGCCGTGGAGACGTATTTCTCCCCGGACTACCTCGTCCACCTCACTGGCGGGGAGCAAGTGCCCGGCCATGCCGGCTTGCGCTCCGTGCTCGCGCTCTACAAGCGCGCCTTCAGCGGCCTGCGCGCGGAGGTCGTCATCCTTGCGGCGGAGGGCGGGCGTGTCGCCTGGCAGCGCACCTTCCGCGCCGTGCATGAGGCAGCCTTCAAAGGCTTCCCCGCCAGCGGGCGGGAGCTGGTCTGGCGGGACATGGGCGCCAGCCTCATCCGTGGCGGCGTCATCGTCGAGGAATGGGTGCTCACCGACCTCGCCGAGCGCCTGCTCCTGGCCCGCAAAAGCTGACCGGCCGCCGATGGCGACGGCATTGACCGCACTGACGGCATTGATCCTGCTGGCATTGACCCTGCTCCCGGCGCGCAAAAGCTGACCGGCCGCCGGACTCCGGCGCTGGGAACCAGCCGCAGCCAGCGCGGTCCTCCCTCCACCCCGCTGGCACGGCAGCCCGGAGGTTTGCGCCATCTTGCGCGCGCGCTCATCCGCCAGGGGCCGTTGCCCGCCCGCCACCCTCCCTATGCCGCTGGCCCAGGGAGCGGAGCCGTTCGGCAAAGGGACTCCGCCCACAAAGGCCTTCCTTTTCCGGCTCGCACTTCCCCAAGTCC
>DDQZ01000113.1:7310-25445 GCA_002343505.1 Verrucomicrobiaceae bacterium UBA2429
GCACTTCCCCAAGTCCGGCTCGCACTTCCCCAAGTCCGGCTGGCACTTCCCCAAGTCCGACTGGCACTTTCCCAAGTCCGGTCCGCACTTCCCCAAGTCCGGCCCGCACTTGCCCAAGTCCGGCCCGCACTTGCCCAAGTCCGGCTCGCACTTGCCCAAGTCCGGCTCGCACTTCCCCAAGTCCGGCTGGCACTTCCCCAAGTCCGACTGGCACTTTCCCAAGTCCGGCCCGCACTTCCCCAAGTCCGGCTGGCACTTGCCCAAGTCCGGCTCGCACTTCCCCAAGTCCGGCTGGCACTTCCCCAAGTCCGGCTGGCATTTCCCCAAGTCTGAGACGCATTTGTCCGTCCGAAATGAAAAAGCACGGTCCAGGGGCCTGCTCCCGTAACAAGACGGCGGGGCACTCACCGCGATGACGCGCGGCATCCTTGTGTGCGTGTGGTTTCGAAAAGAAGGGGGCGCATCCTCCGGCAATGGCTCACGCCGCTCATCCCGGGCGGCTGCGGCGGGCGCGGTGAGGCGGGTTTTCATCCGCGCGCGGCCAGGATGCCGGCGGCGATGGCTTCGGCGATGGCCTGCCTGTGCGCGGCGGTGGCGCAGCGGGCGGCCTCGGCTTTGTTGCTGATGTAGGCCGCCTCGACGACGACGGCGGGCATGGTGGTGGCGCGCAGGACTTTGAGGTCGCCATGCACGAGGCCGCGGCCGCTGGTCGTCTTCAGGCGCGCGCGCAGGGCGGTGAGGATGCGGGAGGCGAGCGCCCTGCCGTTCGTGCTGCGGTAAAAGACCTCGACGCCGCGGATGGCGGTGTTGCGGCTGGCGTTAAAATGGATGCTGACGAAGATGGAGCGCGGCTGGCGGTTGGCGATCCAGGCGCGGTCGCCGAGTTCGACGAAGGTGTCGGTCCGGCGCGTCATGACGACTTTGAGTCCTTTCTTTTTGAGCAGGGTTTCGACGCGTTTGGCGACATCCAGGCAGAGGTTTTTCTCCACCAGCTTGTTCCAGACCGCGCCGCCGTCCCTGCCGCCGTGTCCAGGATCAAGGACCACGGTGCTGAAGCTGAGCGCCTGGGCGGCGCCGGCGCAGGCGAGCCAGAGGAGAAGCAGCCACAGGCGGCGTGGAAGTGCGGCGGTCATGCCGGGGAGAATGCGGCATGACGGGGTGATTTGCATCCCAAATCGTCCCCCGCCAGGAACGAAGCGTTCAGGATGGCGCGCCCTGAGCCGGCGCATGGGAATGCGCCAGAATGATTTGCAGGCATTGCTCAATGACGGGTTCGATGCCGTCCTGGCGCGAGTTGTCCACCTGGACGACGCGAACGCCGCGCGCCTGAAGCGCGGCGAGCACGGCGGGATGGCAGCGGATGAAACCCTGGGTGGCAGGGGCATCAGGGATGCCGGCGCTGGAGCGCAGGATTTGCCCGATTTCCTCAGAGCTGAGCGGCGGGTTGCAGAATTTGCCGCCGAACTGCCCGAGCATCGCGCGCAGCTCTGCCTCCGGGAGGGTGGACATGAGCTGGCGGCTGCGCCGGGCGTTGGCGAGCCTCTGCGGCCCTTCGTAAAGCTTGTGCCTGACCTTGTCCCGGGTGATGCGGCGGACTTCGAGCACGGCGGGGTCGGCGACGAGCTGGATGACGAGTCCGGGCAGCAGATGGCCGGGCAGAAACGGCGCGTGCGCCGGGGTCATGGACAGGCGCAGAAAGCCCTGGTCAATCAGGGCTGTCCGAACCTCTCCGCCGAGGGCGCGCCAGGCGATGCCATGCGTGGAAAAAAGATCGAGCCAGACGGAGAAGCGCGCGATGACGGGCCTGGCGCGGCTGGCCCGCCAGGCGGCGAGCACATCGGCCGGGTGGCTGAGGATCCAGAGTCTGCGCTGCATGTGCCGCCAGCGGCGCTGACGGCGGGGCAGGTCTTTTTCAGGGAGGGCGGCCACGTTTTCCATGCCCAGGATTTCGCGCAGGCGGCGGGCCAGGATGGGGGCGGCGGTGGTTTTTCCCACGCCGCTGGCGCCTGCGAGTTCGACGAGGAGTTTGGGAGTGGTGGACAAGTGAGCGGTGACGAAAATGCCACGCATGTGATAGCCACCCGTTTGCGCGGGTGCAACCGGCTTGTCATGCAAACAAAAAGGCGGCGGCTCCGGGAGCCGCCGCCAGAGGGTGTGAGATAATCCCGGGATTTACTCGATGAAGTAGAACTGGCGGGTGTTCAGCGCCACCCAGAGGGCGTCGCCGCGGCCTTTCTCCGCATCGCCCTCGATGACGGGTGCCAGCAGCCCTTTCTCCTCATCGGTGGCCTTGCGGCTGAAGAGGGAGAGGAAGATGGTGTCGGCGGCGGCATCGGGCGTCTTTGCGCGCTCCAGGGCGCGGGAGATGACGGTGTAGGGGTTCAGGAGGTCGTTGAAGGTGCCGCCGTTGAGCAGGGCCAGGGCCTGGGTGACGCTGGCCTCCTGGCTGCCGTTGTCCACGAGTTCGCGGTCGCTCTGGCCGAAGGTGCGCAGGAAGTGGCCGTTGGGGGCGGGGCTGCGCAGGTCGGCGGCGCGGACCATGACGGTGTCCCTCATGCGCTCCCAGGAGAGCAGCTGGGATTTGTCCTGCTTGGTGGCGGCATTGAAGGTTTCTGCATCGCGTTGAAGCCGGGCTTTTTGCTGCTCGTTGAGGCGGGCTTTCTGCTGGCGGGCGACGATATTGAGGGCGTCGTCAATCGTGAGTCCCTCGTCCTGCCTGGACTTGATGAGGGCGGTGATCTCGCGGGCGAAATCCACATCGTCCACCTGCTCCTTGAGTTTGCCCTCGCGCGCCAGTTCGGCAAATTTTTTGAAGCCCATGGTATAGACGATGTCCTGGGCGGCCTCATTGATGCGGCTGCGCTGGGTGCTGACCACGCGGCGGGCCTCGCGGATGGCCTTCTCGTCGTTGTTTTCCTGGGCCTTGACGAGTTTTTCCTGGGCGGCGCGGACTTCAGCGGCGAGCTGCTTTTGCAGGGCGGCGATTTTGGCGGCACCGGCGGCGAGTTCCTGGCTTGAGAGGGCGTTGAGGGCGCGGTCAAGCCACTCGATGCGGCGGATGGCGACGGTGCGCTCGACGCGGGCGTCGGCGCTGGGCACATCCGCGCCTGGCTTGTGCAGGGTGACGATGCTGTCCCAGATCTGCTCGGCGCTCATGCGGCGAAGAAGGGGGCCGGGAAAGTGGTACTGCTCGCCAAGCTGGACATCCTGCGTGTGCGCGGCGCGCTGGTAGGAGGCGGAGTTGAAGACGACGCGCAGGTAGGCCTTCATGTCATAGTTCACTTCCTTCATTGTCTGCTCAAGGAAGGCCATGAGCTGGGGGTTGCTGGGAACAGTGGAGTCGGTGATCTCGTCCACGGGTTCGATGAGGCCCATGCCCATCGCCTTTTTCCACAGGCGGTTGGCGATCACCAGGGTGAAGCGCGGGTTGTCTTTGGAGGCCATCCACTGCGCGTAGGCTTCGACGGGCTTCATGTCTTCACGGGTGATCTTGCCGTCCTTGGAAAAAGAGGCGGGGATCACCGGCTCGATGGCATCCTTCGGTTTGGCGTCGCTGTATTGATAATCATGCGGGAGGCGCAGGGTGCGCTTGTCCGTCTGGTCGAGCACGGTGTTGTAGCGCAGGGGGCGCAGAATTTCGGTCATGGCCTTGCCCATGTCCTTTTTGCCGGCGCCGGCCATCATCTCCTTGTTCTTTTTGCCGGAGCGCCCGTAGAAGGCGTCGGCGAGGAGGGGGTTGGAAAGCCCGTTGCTGCCGGTCATGCCGTAGGTGTGGGCGGCCATCTGGTAGTAATCCATCTGCGACCACTTGTCGAAGGGGTGGTTGTGGCACTGGGCGCAGACCATGCTGGTGCCGAGGAAGATCTGCGTGGTCACAGCCATGTTGTCGAGCGGCATGTTGTAGTCGCGGATGTAGAAGCCGACCGCGCCGTTCTCATAAGTCTTGCCGTCGGCGCTGACGAGCTCGCGCACCATCTGGTCATAAGGCTTGTTGGTCTTGAGGGACTCGCGCAGCCAGTCGGCGTAGGCGTAGCCCGCGGGCAGGCTCTGGCCGCCGCCGACGGACTGGCTTTTCAAGCGGAGGAGGTCGGACCAGAAGTTGAAAAAGTGCTGCTGGTAGCCGTCGGAGGCCAGCAGGCGGTCAATGAGCTTCTCCCGCTTGGCGGGGTCGGAATCGGCGAGGAAATCCGTGGTCTCTTTAAGCGTGGGGATGCGGCCCGCGATGTCGAGGTGGATGCGGCGGACGAAGACTTCGTCGCTGGCCGGGGCGTTGGGCTGGAGGTTTTCCTTTTCCAGTTTGGCGAGGATGAGGCGGTCAATCTCGGCGGATTTGGCGCGGAGATCATCGGGAGACATGGCTTGCGCGGCGGCTCCGAGGAGAAGAGCGAGAAGCGGCAGCAGGTGGCGGTTTTTCATGTGGCAGGGGGGTGTTTTTGCGGCGCGGATAACGGGGCTTCATGGAGCCTCTTTCACGCGCATGAAAAAAAGCGGCCTCCCATGCGGAGGAAGATCTGACGGGTGATTTCATGCCAGGCTCCGGCAGGCGCGCGGCCAGCGCATCCAGCCGCATGGCATCGTTTTGGTACATCATGGCCGCTGCTTCCGTAAACTTGTTCTCATGCGAACCTCCGCGCGTTTTTTCCTCCTCGCCCTTGTCTTTGCCGCTGCTTCGGCGCTGGCCTGCTCGGTGCCTGTGTTCCGCTATGCGCTGGAGCACTGGCCCGCGGACCCTTTCCAAGTGCTGGTTTTTCATCATGGGCCGCTCTCAGACGGGGATCAGGCGGCCTTGCGTGAGGCGGAGAAAAGGGAGGGGGCGCGCCCCAATGTCATCTTCCGCACAGTGGATCTCAATGACGAGGCGCCGGGGGATTTGCGCCGTTTGTTTGAATCGCAGCAGGATGCGCGGACGCCGTGGATGGTGGCCCGTTTTCCATCGTCTTCGGGCATTCCTGTGCCGGTGGCATCGCAGGCGTTCACTCCCGGGGCGCTCAAAGTCCTGCTCGACTCGCCCGTCCGCGCGGAAGTGGTGAAGCGGATATCCAGCGGGGAGAGCGCCGTGTGGCTGCTGCTGGAGTCGGGAGACAAAACCGCGGATGACGCTGCTGAAAAACTGCTCCAGGAACGGTTGGATTATCTGGCCAGTGTGATGAGCCTGCCGAAGCTCGATGATTCTGACATCGCCAATGGTCTTGTTTCCGTGGCCGAGGAGGACCTGCGGCTGGATTTTTCCCTGCTGCGCATCCGCCGGGACGACGCGGCCGAGACTGCGCTGGTGAGAATGCTGCTGCTGAGCGAGGAGGGTCTGGAGGAACTGGACGAGCCGATGGTGTTCCCGGTGTTCGGCCGGGGGCGAGCGCTGTATGCGCTGGCCGGCGCTGGAATCCGCCAGGAGATGATCGAGTCCGCCGCGGCCTTCCTCGTGGGCAAGTGCTCCTGCCAGGTCAAGGAGCAGAACCCGGGGGTGGACCTGCTGATGACCGCCGACTGGGAGGCTGCCGCCAAGGCTTCCCCCGTGCTTGACCGGGAGCTTCCCACGCTGCGCGAACTGGTGCCCGCCCAGCCTGAATCGAGCACCATCGAAGCAGTGGCGGACGGAGGGTCTTTCCCGGCTTGGCGGGCATGGTCTCTGGGCATGGGCGTGCTGGTGCTCGCAGGAATCGGGTTCAGGCTTTTGAGGAAATGACATCCGCGCATGGCCGCTCGCGCGCAGGATTTGAGCGCGCCGCGGCGTAATTGTCGGCCATGAACAAAGCCCGCATTTCATCCCGCCGTCACTTCCTCATGCAATCCGGCCTGGTGGCCGCCGCTTCCGTGCTGCCCGCCGCTCGCCGGGCCGCGGCCTCGCCGGACATCCCTCATGCGCTCGCGGGCCGCCTTTATAAAACCCTGAAGATCGGCATGGTGAAAACCAAGGGCACGCTCACCGAGCGGTTCAAAACCGCCAAAGCCGCCGGTTTCATGGGCATCGAGATGGGCTTTCCCGGTGACGATGTGCGCGACACCAAGGCTGCCATCGCCGCCTCCGGCCTGCCGGTGGATGGCAGCGTGTGCGGGCAGCACTGGCAGGTGCGGCACACCAGCCCGGATCCTGAAATTCGCGCGCGCGCCCTGGAAAATCTGAGGCAGGCGCTGCGCGACACCCGCGAGGTGGGCGGTCACAGCGTGCTGCTCGTCGTCGGCAAAGGCGAGGACGGCCCTGAAAATGAAATCTGGCCGCGCTCGGTGGAGAACATCGCCAAAGCCATTCCGCTGGCCGCCGAATTGGGAGTGCAGATCGTCATCGAAAATGTCTGGAACCAGTTCCTCTACAATCATGAAGGGGGCGCGGACCAGACGGCGGACAAGTTTGTCAAATATGTGGATGAGTTCCGCTCACCCTGGGTGGGGATGCAGTTCGACATCGGCAACCATTGGAAATACGGCAGCATGGGAGACTGGATTCGCCAGCTCGGCCACCGGGTGTACAAGCTCGATGTGAAGGGGTTCTCGCGCGCCGAGGGCAAGTTCACGCCGATTGGCGAGGGAGACATTGACTATGCCGATGTGCGCAAGGCCCTGCACGAGATCAATTTTCACGGATGGCTGGCCGCCGAGGTGGCTGGAGGCGACCTGGAGCACCTCACCGGGGTGGCCAGGCAGATGGACGCGGCCTTCGGATTGTGATTCCAGTTGCCCGCCGTTCGGAAGGCGTGCCTCAATAAACCTCTTCCACAGTGAAGGCCAGGGGCTCTCCGCCGGGGAAGATGTTGTTGTAGGCAGGGTCCATGAAATAGACCCGGTCGTAGCCGGCGCCGCCGTGGACATCCACATATCCGCGGAAGTCGTTGCCGACGGTGTTCACGGCGGGGTTGCTGCCCGCCAGGAAGATGTCGTTGCCCGCGCCGAGATAAACCCTCACATAACCGTGGAAGACGCTGAAAATGGAGGAGACATCGGTGTCGGTGTCGAACTCGACAAGATCGTCTCCATTGCCCGTGTGAATGGTCGCATTGCGGTCGAAGATGCTGTCGCGCACGATCACATCGCTGTCAGCCCCGCCGTTCATTCGAGTCATCATGGCGCCGCGCACGTCGCTGTCGAGGATGCGCACGAGGTCAATGCCGCCGAAGGGAGAGTTGGTGGTAATGTTGAGGGCGCCGTGGATGTCGGCGTCGCGCACGAGCACGTCGGCGCTGCCGGCGCCGGTGTTCACATTCACCGCGCCGCGCACGGTGACAAGATCGGAGGCGCCGGTGTTTTCGCCGATGTCCACCACGTCGTTCCCAGCGCCGCCGGTGAAGCGCACTGAGCCGACGCTGGCGAGCACGGAATTCAGTCCGAAGGCGTTCTCCCCCGCGCCCGCGTTCATGGCCACCAAACCGCCCACGAGCGTGTCCGCTCCGCCGATGAGCAGGACATCCACGCCGGCGCCGCCATTGTAGGTCAGCGCGCCGCCGATGGTGGTGAAGCCCGTCTGGTCGAGTTCGAGGCGGTTGGTCCCCGCGCCGCCGTTGAAGGTGAGCGTGGTGGCGAGGTCAATATCCCGTCCAAGCAGGATCAGCTCGTCCGTGCCCGATCCGCCGCCGTAAAACAAACCGCGCGCGAACAGGTCTCCGAGGTCGTCGGAGCGCACCAGGTTCACTCCGTTGCCAAGGCGGATGTTGAGCATCCCGGCAATGTCGAGCGTGCCGCTGAGAAAGACATGATCCTCGCCGGCGCCTGCGCTTAGATTCAAAGCCCCAGTGACTGTGAGCAGGTCATCGGGCAGGTCGCCGATGATGAAGTCGGCGGGCGCGTTGCCTGTGGCGCTGAGGGTGACCGCGCCCTTCACCAAACCGTCGGCGGCGGCAAGGGTGAAGCTTTGGAGGTCAACCGGTGTGCCCGCGCCTTTCGCTGTGATGGCGGCATTGGCAAGCAGGCTGGTGGCGTTCAACTCGAAGGTGTCAGCGCCCGCGCCGAGGTTCACATTGAGTCCCCGTCCAAAAAACAAATCACCGCCGGCTGTGAATACGTCGTCGCCGTTACCCATGCCCGCAGTGACCGCGCCGTTGATGAAGGTGGAGGTCAGGTCAAGCGTGTCACTGCCATCACCGGCATTGACGGTCAGATAACCGCTCATGGTCAAGCCTGACAGAAGCAGCACATCGTCACCCGCGCCGAGATTCGCGCGGATGGAGGCGGGCGCGGCAAAGGTCACGCTGGAGAGCAGGGGACCACGATTGAGGGAGAACTCGGTGGCCGAGCCGGGCAGCGCCTCCACGGTCCACATGCCGCCCGCCTCGCTGATGCCGATTTCATTGCCGAAAGCGTCGCCCGTGATGGTGAGCAGGCTGCCGCTGAGGTTCAGCGCCACGATCCCGGCGGGAGCAAGGCGTGCTTCGAGAGTTTCGAGTCGCGCAAATGAGGCAGGGTGGTTTTTCATGAAGGCGGGGTTTTGAAGATTGACGCTCCGCCCCGGCTTCTATTCAACGCAGGGCGCGCCGTTCATGGTTTCCTGGCCTCGCCGCGGTTGAACAAAGGCAGGGTCAGCCGCCTGGACGGCGCGGCCTTTGGCGAGGATTCCGTTTCGCGCTGGGTGCCTTTGAGGATGGAAGGACTCCATTGGGTGTTCTTGATGGAGCCCTCGCCGCGGTATTCGAGCAGCTCGCTGAACGGGCGGAAGACAATGCCCGGCAGCCCGCGCACACGCACCTGGGCGGTGAGGTCCACCTTGTCCTCGATGAAATTGATGCTTCCCGATGAGGCAAGTTTGAAGAGGTTGGTCAGTGCCTCAAAGTTTGATGTGGTGACAAGTCCTCCCGCCACTTGAAAAGTGCAGTTGGCCTCGGTGGCCACGTTGTAGTCTTTGATCTTTCCCGGCAGCACGCTGTCGAGCAGCGGAGTGAGTGGGCCGAGAATGGGAACGGAGTAGAGGTTGCCATTGAGAATGATGGCCGCGCCCTCTCCTTTGAGAGCCCTCCAGTCATCCTGCCTGCCTTCGAAACGGAAGTGGCCGGTGACATCGCCCTGGGTGGCGCTGTCTTTGGAATACAACTGCGAAAGGCGCTGAAGGCTCACATTTTCCAACCTCATCTCTCCAGTGTATGGCATCGGGTCGCGCGACTCGTCGAGAGTGCCTTTGATGGAGAACGATCCCCCAAGCAGCGCGGCACGAGTGTCGAAGCGGATCGTTCCGCCCTTGCCCGAAACATCCGCCGTCACTTTCTCAAAGGGCGCGGGCTTGTCGAAGACCCTGTAGGGGAACCTGGCGGCCTTTACGGCAACGTTAAAGTCATCACGTCCTTCAATGATCCACACGCCGCCCTTGGCGTTCATCGCCCCGCCGTGGACACGGCCGTTGATGTCGAAGTTCAGTACTCCTCCTTTGATGTGAAGGCGGCCTTCGGGTGAGTGAATGGTGTGCTCCTCGCCCAGAACGCTGTACTTTCCAGTGCCGGTTGGATGCTCAAAGCGCACCTGGAAGTCGCTGCGCATGCCGTCCTTGTGAAAAATCACCCCGTCCAATTCCACCCGCGTGTCCTCAGGCAGGCGGTACTTGGCGATGTTCGCGGCCGTCTTTGGCGCGAAGCAGCTGGTGACCGCCACGGGGTCAACGCCCGACTTCACACCCGTGAGGCGCACCCACTTTTCCTCGTCGTCCACCTGCACATGAGCCGCCTCTGCCGCGCCCTCGGTCCGGCGCAGCCGCACGTTGCGGTAGTGCTGGACGGGATGTTTGAACTCGACGTCGGCGGTCAGCAGCTCCATCTCCACGCCCCGGTATTTGAAGTTGCGCAGCTCGCCGCGCCCGCTGTTGAGGCATTGTTGTAGATCGGGTTTCGGCCCGGCGCCTTCGAGTTCAAAAAAGATGTTCGAGGCCGGATTGAACTCGAAGCGGCGGATGATCTCCCTGGTCTTCTCCATCTGAGCGAAGGGAATGAAAGCGTTCGGGTCCATGCGCAGCACGGCGCGGTAGCGGAAGCCCTGCTCCTCATGCGAGAGCGCCTGCGCGCTCAGCGTGCCGGTCCGGTGGCGCAGGACGATGTCCCGGATGTAAACACCCTCAGGCGCCACGCCGAACTTGGCGGAGAGGCCGTCAAAGACAGCCCCGCGAGTGCTGAAGCGGCCGCAGTCGAGGCTCCCGTTCAAGCGCACCGGGCGCTTGTGCGCGGACAGGTCGCCAAGCACATGCCAGACACCATCCAGCGCCAGGTTCGGACTCTCATAAAACACGACCTCGCGCAAATTGTCGTTGTCGAGGAATGCCAGCGCCAGGGCGGGGAGGTCCGCGCTGGAATTGAGATGGAACCTCACCTCGGGCGATCCCATTCGCCAGTTGGCGTTCGCATTGACCAGGCCGGTCGGGTCCTTGAGAAACAGCCTTGTCAAATCAACCACGCCCGCCCTGTATTCCGCCTCGGCCACCAACTCGCGGCATGTGTAGGCGCCGTAGCTCAGGTCGTCCGCCTCAAACACAACACGCAAGTTCATTTCGGCCAGCCGGTCCATCTCACCGCGCAGGTCCAGAGACAGTTGCGGCGGACTGGCAAACTGGAAGCGCCGCAGCCAGTCCAGCCCTTTTTGAATTCTCTGCTGGTGGTTGCGCAGCACTTTGATGCGCTCCTCCACGGAGAAGGAGGTTTTTTCCTCGGGCTTTTTATCCTCGTCTTTTGACGGCAGCAGCATCTCTCCCGCGATGCGGAGCCGTATGCCGGAGATCGTGCCTTCCGCATGGCGCAGTTCCAGGCGCCTCTCCCGCAAAAAGGCGCGCGCGCTGAGATCCTCCACCTCGATCATGGTGTCGGCGCCGTCCTCGTCCTGTCCTTTCACGGGAATGCTCAGCCTGGCTTTGCTGAGTTCGAACCCCTGCACCTCGAAGCGCCGCTCCACCAGCCTGCCGAACTCCACATCCATGCGCAGCCTGTCCACCGAGACGAGCAGCTCCTGGCGGTCGGAGCGAGAATAGAGCCGGACATCCCGCGCCATCAGCCCGCCAAAGGGGTCGAGCACAAGACGGCGGAAGTCCATGTGCAGGCCGCGCTCGGCCAACTGGCCGGTCACGAAATCCCGCCACTGCCTGCCGAAGGCGTCCGTCCCCGCATAGACGATCACGGCCAGTAGAGCGCTGGCCGCGGCCAGCCTTATGACGCGCCGGAGGAATTCGTTCATCGGCTTCAGCATAGCTCCCGCGTCATGGCTGGCAACCTCAGTCCCCGCCGCCTTGCTCCTGTTTCTGGTGATTCTCCCGAGCCTGCTTGCGCGCCGCCGACACGATGTGGCTGCATGCTTCCATGCATAGCAGCGGGATGGCCCGCGCCTCATCCACACCGGGCGCGCGTCCTGCCTCTCCGCCCAGCTTTTGCATGGCAGGCCCCGGCAGTGATTGCGAGTCATCCATGGGAAACACGATCCGCCGCAGGCAGCGTGCGCGGGTCTCACAACAGCGCCCGATGATTTCACCCGCCTGCTCGTCTGTGATGCTGCTGGCGTAGCGATACATTCCCGTCTGCCGCCCCAGCAATCCGCGCAGCGGACCGGGGCGCAGCCGGCCCTCCTGCCATGCCAGCGCCATGCCCAGAGCCGCGGGGTAGAGGCAGTCCAGCGCGATCCGCACCGCCTCCACGTCCGGCAGCAGCAGACGCCAGCCGCGCCGCAGGTTCGGCGCGGTCTTGATCGGACGGAAGGCTCCCTCAGCGTCCAGCCGCGCCCATTCACGCGCCGCTTCCGGCTCCGTGCATGTCCTCAATTCCACAGCCTCACCATCCTCCACATGGCGCAGATCATAGCCGTCCGCCGCCGCGGTGATCCTCAACTGCCCGATCACATTCCGCCCCTCGCCCAGCCAGCTCTCCAGCGCCGCCGTGATGCCGGTGTCAGTGGGTGGCTCTGTGTTCACGTCGGCAATTCCGTGACGCAGGTCAAAGTCGCGCACCTGGTCCAGGATCACATCCGTCATCAGCGGCTCGGTGCCGATGGCGCCGCTGTAGTAGAGTTTGCGCCCGCGCATCTCGATCGGATTTTGGCGGAAGACATCCATCTCGCTGAGCGCCTTTCCGGGCTCGCTCTCCATGCCCAGCAGCACCGGGATGTCCTGAAAGCTGTGGAGACCGTCGGCGATGAAAAACGGCACCACCACCACATGCTTCGCGCGCGTCAGCTCCGCCCAGTCCGACACCAGCGGCGGCTCCTCCATGTAAGCGTCCACCACCTCCGCAAAGCCATGCCCGCCCTCACGGATCAGGCGCACCTGATTTTCGATGGCCTTGCGCGAGTTCTCATTGAGGCTTGTGCCGTGGCCCGCCACCACCAGGCTCGTTTCCGCGCGCGGCACGCCCGGCGCCACCTCATCAGCCCTGCGCAGCAGCAGGCGCGTCATGCTTGGGTGGACTCCCACCGGATCGCAGTAGTAAACCACTTTTCCCTCCCGCCGCGTCACCGGTCCGTCCAGCCCCAGCTCGCGCGGCAGCACCTGCTGGCAAAAATAGCCTTCGCTGATGAAATTCGGCACCACATAAACCTCCGCGCTGTCCACCGACTCGAAGACCTCCCGCATCCCCGGCTCCTCCTTCCAGAAGCAGCACACCACCTCGCGGAAGACCCCCATGCGCCGGATGCGGTCCGCGTGCGAATGAGTGGGAGCGCTGGAGTCGGGATTCACGGTCGAGCCGTGGCCCGCCAGAATGAGGGCGGCCTGGGAATGCGGGGTCAAAGAGGTGGGGGCGGGGCTTTGCACGCGCAGAGTTACGCCCCGCCACGCTTTCTGGCACGCGGAAACACCTTCATGTGAGAAAAAGCCCTCCTGTTGCCTCCCCGCATGGCGCTTGTGAAAACGGCAGGGCGCGTTCATGTTCGCCCATGGATGAACCCAGCCCGCCGCCCATTCCCCGCGATCTTCATTGCGAGTACGAGGAGCGCCCATTCAAGCATTGCACGCGCTGCGGCGAGACACTGGAGGATGACGCCGGCGGATTCCAAGTCTCCAAGGCCTATAAAAACGGCGAATGCGTGATGGAATACGCGCTCTGCGACCACTGCCGCACGGCCATGATGGAGGAGTTCTCCCAGGAGTCGAAAAAGCGCCTTTCCACCTTTCAGGACGAAAGCGTGGACCTGGAGCGCGGACTCCACCTCTGCTCCGTCTGCGGGCAGGGGCGGGATGGCGAGGGCACGGACGACTATGTCATCACCGGTGTTTGCGAGCATGACCGCCTGCTGCACAGCATCATGATCTGCGGCCAATGCGCGGATGGCGTGCAGGAACTGCTTTCCGCGAAGACCAAAGACACCTGGCGGCGCTTTGTGGACGAGAATTTCCCCGGCCCGCCCGGGGAAGGGGAGTACCCTGAGATCGAGGAGACAAAAACCACGCCCATGCCGGTCTTTTCCATCAAGGTGTGAGGGAGGCGGCGCTCCAGGTGCCGAAGGAATTCCGCGGCACGCTGCCGGATGGGACGCGGGTGCTGGATTCCGGGAAGGTGGTGCTGCGTTTCGAGGGGCGCTGACGGCGGGCCGCGCGGCGGCGGTCCGGGGATGACGGGGCCTGAAATGTGTCGAGCTTTCCGTTTGCGGGGACGGCGGAAGCGGCGCATCTAAAGCCAGTCATCATGCGCCGCGGAAAAGCCAGACAAGACGAGGTGGGGTTCAACATCACCCCCATGATTGACCTCACCTTCCTGCTGCTGATCTTTTTCATGGTCACCTCGAAGCTGAGCAAGGAGCAGAAGAAGATGGACATCTCCCTGCCCGCCGCCGCCAGCGCCACGCAGCCGGAGGACCTCTCGAACCGCGACATCGTCAATCTCGACGGCAAGGGCGTGCTCCACCTCGCCGACCGCGCCATGAGCGACGAGCAGATGAAAGAATACCTGGAGGCCCGCTTCCGCGGCAACCCGCCGCTCAAAATCTACCTCCGCGCCGACCGCGACACCCCCGGCAAGCGCATCCGCGAGTTCATGAAGCTGGCCAGCGAGGCCGGCGCCGTCAGCGTCATCTTCGGCACCTACAACAAATGATCCGCCGCCGCCGCCGCCACGACACCGCTGTGGAAATGCAGATGGGACCCATGATTGACATGGTCTTCCTGCTCCTCGTCTTCTTCATGGTCACCGCCAAGCCCCTCAAGCCCGAGGCCGACATCCCCCTCGGCCTGCCCGGCACCGCCGAGCAGGACGAGCCCCTCGAGCTGCCCGACGAGCAAAAAATCGTCATCCAGAGCAGCGGCGCCATCCTGCTCAACGAAAGCCCCCTCGCCGACGCCGGGGACCGCGAGCTGGACAAGCTCCACCGCACCCTCTTCCGCCTCGGCGAGGCCGCCAAAGCCTCCCAGAGCGAGCTGCTCGTCACCCTCGCGCCCGAGGACGAGGCCAGGCACCAGCGCATCGTGGACGTGCTCAACGCCTGCGCCAGGGCCGGCATCAGCGGCGTCACCTTTGACGATCCGGGAGGGGAGGAAAACTGATGTCCCGGATCGTGCTCGCCGCCCCAGCCCCCGCGCCGCTGCCTGAGGAGGCGCCGGTCAAAAAAGACAACTCCCAGCGCCGGGGCATCATCGCCTCCATCATCATCGCCAGCCTCGTCGTGCATCTCGCCGGCCTCGCGCTCTTCGGCCTGTGGATCGTGGCCCGGCAGTTCGCCAAAGTGGAGGCCGTCTTCCAGGTGCGGGAGACATTGAAAATCCCCCTCCAAAAGACGCCCGAACACCGCATGAGCGTGGCCGCGCACGAGGCCGCCGCGCCCAAGCCCGTCTTCCAGGACAAGCTCGTCAGCACCCGCCCCGCCCCCTTCTCCCTGCCCGAGCTGCCGAAGCTCGACGTGCAGCAAATGCTCCCGCTCGACCCCAGCGAGCTGGTCAGCGACCAGGTCACCAGCCTCGTCGGCACCGCCGGACTCGGCTCCGGCCTGGGCGCGGGCCTCTCCGGCTCCGGCGGCGCGGGCAAGGCGCTGGCCAACTTCACCTTCATGGGCATCAAGGCCGAGGGGCGGCGCATCGTGCTGCTCTTCGATGTCTCAGGCAGCGTCGTCAACAAGGCCAATGCCACCGGCATGCCCCTCGGCAAAATCAAAGAGGAGACCCTCAAGCTCATCAGCGGCCTGCCCAGCGGCGCGCAGTTCGGCCTCGTCCAGTTCGTGCGCAACTACAAACCCTTCCGCGCGGAGATGACCCCCGTCACCCCCGCCAACCGCGACCTCGCCGCCCAATGGATGGAGTCCGAATGGAACGAGAGCGGCCAGATGCCGCGCGGCGGCGCCGGCGTGCGCAGCCCCGAACCCAACGGCGTCGTCTGCGTGCTCGACGCCGCCTTCGAACTGAAGCCCGACGTCATCTTCCTCATCTCCGACGGCGGCTTCTGGCAGACCTACCCCCAGGAGCGCCGCATCCCGCACGAGGACCTCGAGGACAAAATGAAAGAGCTGCAAAAAGGCCGGGCCGAGCGCATCCCCGTCCACTTCATCGGCTTCCAGATGCACCCGAACGACAAAGGCGCCTGGGAGCGCATCGTCCGCCGCACCGGCGGCAAACTGCGGGAAATCAAGTAACCCGCCCTTTCGCTTCTTCATCCGGCCCGTCCCGCACCTGGCAAAGCGGAAAGGCAAACCTGCTCAGGCGGAGCTTGGCGGCCCTATGCAAAGCATACCCGATACCACCGCCACCTTCACCCGTTTTCCTCAACTCAAGTCCCTGCGCGCCCGCACGCTGGAGAGCTGCCTCTCCTGGGTCGCGCGCATCGCCAGGCATCACGGCGCGGCCTGCGCCTCCCTGCTCACCCAGGAGCAGGTGCTCGCTTTCCTCCACCATGTCCAGCAGACCAAGGGCTGCGGCGGCAGCACGCTCAACCAGTGCGTCTGCGCCCTGCGCACGTTTTACCGCGACCACCTGGAGCGCGCGGGATGTCGAATGGCTCATGGAAAAGCTGCCATCTGCGTCAAGCAAAGATGCTGAATCACCCCATCGGGCATTGGGATTATCCCAAGTTCCCCGGAGTCCCAGGTGATGATTTTCATGCGGTGGTGGCAGGTGGGCGGGTGGCAGCACCATCCGGTAAAAAAAGCAGCCAGGCCACGCCCGCCCGCCGCCAATGCAGCGCATTTGGCGTGTGTCGCCGCCGCAGGTGGCAAATGCGGCGTGCATTTGGCGTGTGTCGCCGCCGCAGGTGGCAAATGCAGCGTGCATTTGGCGTGCGTCGCCGCCGCAGGTGGCAAATGCAGCGTGCATTTGGCGTGTGTCGCCGCCGCAGGTGGCAAATGCAGCGTGCATTTGTGGTGCGCACCCTGCTACGGCTCCGCCCTGCGGGTGGCGCGGCAGCCTGCCCGTGGCGGGCAAAGCGCGGGTTTGGCTCCCGCCGCGATACCCAAGCCCCGCATTATGGCGAATGCGCCTACACGCCCCCCGGGCAGCTCCGCCTCCAGCTCGAACAGTGGCCCGATGCCGGGCGTGAAATCCAAAGCCGTCCGTGTGCGTCAGACGCTTGGTGATCGAAGGCCGCTGCCCCCCGCTCAAAAATCAAGCTTACTTGCGCGCCTTGGTGGCGATGGCTTTGTAGTAGCTTTCGATGGCGGCGCGGTATTCGGGGGCGGCTTCGGTGCGGGTGGCTTCGCTGAGGTCGGCGGCCATTTTGCCGGGCAGCCGGCCCCAGTCGCCGCCGCTGAGCTGGAGCATGGCTCCGATCTCGCCTTCGACGAGTTGCATGGACTGGTTGCCGCCTTCGGAGCTGGCCTGGGAGGGGTCGCCCTCGTTCTGGCCGGGCGGGTTTTGCGCCATCTGCCGGCCGGGCTGCTGGGAGCCGGGTGTCTGGCCCTGGTTGCGCTGGCTGGCCATGCTCTGCTGCTGGCTTTGCCGGGCGTTGGCGAGGCTTTGCTGCGCCTGCTGCTGGCTGCCTCCCTGCTGCTGCTGTTGTTCGCCGCCGGCCTGCGGCTGGTTCCCCTGCATGGGGTGGAGGGTTTGATCGAGCTGGTCCAGGGCCTGGGCGAGGAAGGCGGACTGCATTTGCTGGAAGGGGTTCGGCTCGAAGGCGGGCGGCAGGGCGTTGGCGGCGGTCTCGACGGCCTGGGCGGCCTGGGTGGCGGCGGTCCGGGCTTCTGGGCCGACGGGTTTCTGGCCGGGCTGGGTGGCGGTGCCTTTGGCGGCCTGGGCCTGCTGTTGCAGGTCGGCGCTGGCCTGGGCGGCCTGGCGGGCGGTCTGCTCCATGCCGAGGCGCTCCGCATGGCGGCCGACGCGGGCCAGATCATGCGCGGCCTGCTCGGTGGCCATGCCGAGGTTGCTGGGCTGCGCGGCCTCGGCGGCGACGGCGGCCTCGCTGCCCTGCGCGGTTTGTTTGCTGAGTTCGGCCAGGGCTTTCCGCATGGCGGGGTTTTGCGGCAGCTCTTTTTCCAGTTCGGCGAGCACGGCGGCGGGGTTTTGGCTGGCGTCCTGGGCCATTTCGGCGAGCTGCTGGGCGCGCTGGTAGGCCTCCTCCAGGGCCTCCTGGACGCCGAGCTCCTGCTCCATTTCCCGCATGGAGGCGAGCTGCTGCTCGCCGGGTGACTCGCCATTTTCGGCGCGGGCCATGTTTTCGGCGAGCTGCTGGAGGGCCTGGGCGGTCTGCTGCTGCTGCCGGGCGGCGGCGTTCAATGCCTGGGCCTGGGGCTGGCTTTCGGTGGCCTGGGCGGCCTGGCGCAGGTTTTGGGAAATCTGCGGGGCGCTCTGGCGCATCTGGGCCAGGGCCACATCGGCGGTGCGGGCCATCTGGCGCTGGGCGTCCTGCTGGAGGTCGGCGGCATTGGCCTCCTGGCGCAGGGCGGCCTGGAGGGATGCCATCTTTTCAGCATTCGCGGCGGCTTCGGTCTGGAGGCCGGCGGCTTCCGCGCCCACCTCGGCCACGGGTTCGCCGGCTTCGGCTTGCCGGGCGGCGTCCTGGGTTTCCTGCTGGGTGCCCTGGATGTCCTGGGCCACGGCTTTCATCATGTCGCTGACCTGCGGTGCGAGGGCTGCGAGGGTCTCGCGCGCCTGAAGGCTGGCCTCGGTGAACTGCTGGGCGAGCTGGGCGGCTTTTTCACTGGCCTGGGCGGCGGTGGCGGCGGCGGCCTCGCGCCCGGCGGGAGGTTCGCCGGGGTTTGCCAGGGCTTGGCGCGCGAGTCCTTGAAGCTGCTCGGCGGCCTGGCGGCTGGCGTCGGCGGCTTGCTGGGCCTGGGGGGCGGCGG
>DDQZ01000049.1:0-208 GCA_002343505.1 Verrucomicrobiaceae bacterium UBA2429
GTTTTGGGCGGGGCGGGTTTTTCGCCGGTGCTTTCGCCGGTGCTTTCGCCGGGCGCGGGGTCGGCGGCGGGTGTGTCCTTGGGGCTGTCGTCCTTCTTTTTGCCGAAGCGGATGCCGAGGAAGCTCTGCGCCATGACGGGCATGGAGTCGAAGCCGGGGCTGACGGGGGCCAGGGGCAGGAAGCCGGGGAAGGGGAGGATGAATGTGA
>DDQZ01000049.1:400-26426 GCA_002343505.1 Verrucomicrobiaceae bacterium UBA2429
GCGCTGACGGCGGGGGCGGAAAGGGCGGCGGAGTCGCCGTCGTCCGGGGTGCTCCCGGAGCTGCTGTCCTTGGCGGCGGGGTCGTCGTCTTCGCCGCTGCCGGCGGGCTTTTTGCGGAACCAGTTCAGGGGGTTGAGGCGGGAGCGGCGCGGAGGCTCCGGCGGTTCATCGGCGGTGCTGTTTTCAGCGGGGGCGGTTTCGGCGGCGAGTTTCTGGACGGGGGCGGCCTTTGTCTGAGGCGGGGTGGCTTTGTCGGGTTCGGCGGGGGCGTCCGGCGCCCGGGTTTCGTCCTCGTCCCGCCGGCCGAAGATGCGGGCGAGCAGGGAGGGCTTGTCGTTGATGTCGAGCTCCTCCTGGGGGGGATTGCTGGCGGCGACTTCGGCGAGCGCGGCATCCTCGATGGCGGCGGCGATGACGGCTTCGGGATCATCTTCGCGCCCGGCTTTGGAAAAGGGGTTCAGGCGGCTGAGGAAGGAGCGCTTTGCCGGGGCGGCGGTGGTGTCTTCGACGCCGGCGGGGCTTTCGGCAGGGGGGGCGGAGGGAGCGGCAGACCTGGGGCGCGGCTCAGGCGCGGGTGCGCTGGCGATGACGGGCCGCGGCTTGGGTATCTCGGAGGGCCTGGCCTGGTAGCGGAAGGTGAGGGCGGACTCGAGCTGGACGAGGGATTCCTCAAGATCGAGCGGCTCGGCCATGGAGGGGGAGGCCAGGGAGGCGAGCTGGAGTGACCACCATTTGTTCAAGCTGCTGGGGGTGCCGGCGATGGCGGGGAAGTGCTGGTTGAGCAGGTCGCGCTCGGGCCGCGGGTCGGAGGCGAGGGCGCCGAGGAAGGCGCCCATGCGCGCGCCGCCGTCGGGCTGCTCGACGAGGGAGAGCAGGAGGGCGCAACTGGAGACCTGGTAGATGGATTTGGAGAGGCCGTCGAGGTCGGCGGGGGAGGCTTCGATGATCTCCTCGATGCTGTAGATTTTGCCGCTTTTGAAGATGGCGGCGAAGAGGGCGCTGGGGCGCGCGCGGGAGCGGTAGTCGAGGGCCTCGATGACGCCGGTGAAGAGCCAGTCGGGCAGGAGCAGGGAGCGGGAGGAGGTGATCTGTTTCCGGCCGCGCAGGATGCGCTCGGCGAGCATGGCGCGGATGAGTTCGCGGCGGATGTCGGCCTGGCGGAGGTCGGGACGCAGGTGGATGCTGACCTGGATGTGGAAGCCGCCGTGGGCGAGCTGGGAGATCTGGGTGGAGACGGCCTTGCCGGCCTTGGCGGAGGAGTCGCCGGAGCTGAGCAGGACGACGATGGGGATGGCCCAGGGCTGCTTGTCGCGCAGGAGCTTGCGCAGCTCTTCGGAGATGTCCTCGCATTTGCTGGAAAAGGCGCTGCGCAGGGGCAGGGACTCGCCATGGACGATGAACTGACCGGTCGTGCTGGTGGAACTGGGGTTCCGGACCCGGGGCAGCGGGACCGAGGGGACGGGGGTTTTTGTCTCCGGCACGGCGGGTGCCGCCGGTGGCGGCGCTCCCGGCATGGGCATGGGCGGCAGGGGCGTGAGAGGCGCGGGTGCGGCGGCGGGCCCGGCCTTCAACTGACCCGGCAAAGGCGGCGCCACAGGCGCGGCGGGCGCGGACTGGGCGGCGGGGAGTGCGGGAGGCTGAATGGCGGCGGCCTGGCCGCGCTCCGCCGCTGAATCCTGCCGCTCCTGCGGCCGGGCGGTTTGCACGGCCAGGCTGAGGAGCAAAAGGGGCAGGACTCGGCGTGACATGGCGTGGGTTACGGAAAGCGCGGGTCTATGACGAGCTTGTGCTCGGAGATCTGAATCTGGTTCATCTGGAAGAGGGCCTGGATCTCCTGCTCCAAAGCCAGGCCGAGCTGTTCGAGGGCGGGCAGCATGGGGCGCAGCAGCCCGCGCGGCACCCGGAGGCGGCCGTAGCTGCCGCCGGTGAGGACGACGCGGAAGCTGCCCTCAAGGCGCTGGATGTGAAAGCGGAAGGTCGCGGTGCGGGGGCTGCCGAGCACTTCCCAGACCAGTGTGACCTCCAACTGGCCGGGCTGAAGCGCGGCCGCCGCGCGGGCAAATGCGGCCCAACGATTGAGCGGCGGCAGGGTGCCGGCCTGGAGGACGCGGGCGAGGTGGTGGTTGAGGTCGGCCTCGGTGATTTCAAAGACGGCGGAGCGCTTGATGGCGGCCTGCTTGAGGTCGTCGAGCACGTCACGCGGACGCCTGGTGTCATCAGGGGCGGCCTGGCGGATGCCGCCGAGGTCGGCGGGGCGCTGGGCCACCCAGGCGGCGCCGGCGAGGCCGCTGAGGGCGGCGAGCAAAAGCAGATGGACGATCAGGTTCAAAGCGGGTGGTCTGTGAAGGAGGGCGGCTTTTTATCACGAAACCCGTACCTTGGGAAGCCGGAACACACTCGCCTTGGGGCGGGTGAAACCCAAGCTCAAATTGTCCTGGCGCATGCCGCCCCGCGCCGCGGCTGTGCATGGGTTGGATCAGTTGCCGGGGATCAACTCGCTGCCGGGTTTGCGGCGGAAGGCCTGCACGCGCCCGTCACCCTTGTAGAGATAAACTCTTTTCACATCCTCGAGCTTCATGATGAGCCAGGGGGAGAGAAGGTTGCGGCCGTTTTTCGTGTAAACAAGGTCGTCGGCCAGATGCACGCAGGAGTGGAAGGCGTCGCCGGTGGTGTTGCTCAGGAAGAAAAGAATGTCGCCATATTTATACGGGGGCTGCACGGGTTCGAAGTTTTCGAGCACCTGGCTTGTGGCCAGGCGCGAGTCGAGGAGATACTCATGCGGCTCATGGTTGAAGAAATTCAGCGAGGTCCAGTGGCAGTCGGGCAGCATCCCGTGCTTGGCCAGGTCCATGCCGGGGTAGGTGTAGAGCAGCTTGCGAACCAGGGATGGCAGGACGTGGGACAACGGCAGCGCCTCCACGCCGTTCGTGTCTATGATGGACTGCATCAGCGGCTCCACATCCTTGCGGCGGAGACCCATGCCGAGAGTCCAATAGTTGAGCAGCTCCGCGAGGTTTGATTGCTCATCCAGCTCCATTTTGACCAGAATCGCTCTTGTGCGCGTGAAGGCTTTGAAAATGGCGCGCGCTTCCGAGTCGCTTTCGGCATAGTTGAGAATGGCGGAGATGTCGCTGAAGGCGATGGTCTCGCCGCGGGTGTAGGACATCTGCTTGACCTTGGCGATGATCTGCGGGCGCAGCTTGCTGGTCCGGTACCATTCCTCGACCGACTGGCCGACGATGAGCACCGGGTCCATGCAGTACTCGTTGGCGTCGTATTTGGAAAGCTCGGTGTAGATTTTAGCCCTGCTTTCGGGCGTGATCGCCTCCAGGTCGGGCAGGGGAGGGAAAACATGCGCATAGGGTCCCTCCAGGACCACGTTTTCCTTGGCGAGAAGCACCTGGATGAGGGCGTCCGAAAGACCGGCGGTTTTGAAAAAAGAAGGCAGTTCGTCAAGCTGGGCCTGCGGAAAGCTCCAGCGCGGGCGGGTGCTCGGCAGGGGGAAATTATTGATCAAAGTCTCCGGCGCCTCGAGGTAGACATAGGAGCAGCGCAGCCTTCCCCATGGCCCTGGATTGACATAAAAAATGTTGGGATTGACGGCGATTTTGGCCTGCTTGTCCTCATAGGTTGTGGGCGTGCCAGCGACCTGGTTTTGGGAGAGAAACTGCCGCAGGTCGCTCAAATCGGAGATTTGCGCGGCGGAGGGTGAGGCTGTGAGAGCGGCAAGGCCGGCTAAAGCGAGGATAGGGAGCGGCTTCGACGAATCGAACAAAGCGGGTCGGGTTTTGAGCATGAGGCAAGGGGGGAGATGAAAACCTTCAACAGGGCCGGAGGGTTGCACGAAATATTTTCTACCGGACGGTTTTTTCCGGGCCAGGCCTCGCCTTCTCCGAAAAAAGCACGCATGACGCTGCTACAACGGATGACCCGCCAAGATTTTTGGCGCCAGCTTGACTTTGTCATTCCGGTCGGCATCACATCCGCTCTCCCGATCTTCATGCCCGCAGCCACCCCCCCCCGTTACTGGATCGTCCGCCGCTCCTCCATCCATCATCGCGGACTTTTTGCCCGCACTGACATTCCGAAGGACAGCCCCATTCTCGAATATGTGGGGGAAAAAATCACCAAGGCGGAAAGCGACCGCCGCGGCAAGGCGCTGCTGGAGAAGTCGAAAAACTCCGGCTGCGCGGCGGTTTACATTTTCACCCTCAACAAGCGCCACGATCTCGACGGCGGCAAGGCGGGCAATCCCGCGCGGCTCATCAACCACTCCTGCGATCCGAACTGCGAGGCCTACATCATCCGTGGCAGGGTGTGGATTTACTCGAGGAAGGACATCAAGGCGGGTGACGAGCTGACTTACAATTACGGCTTCGATCTGGAGACTTGGGAGGACCACCCCTGCCGCTGCGGTTCCACGCGCTGCGCGGGACACATCGTGGACGAGCAGTACTGGCCGCAGTTGCGCAGGCTGGTCAAAAAACGCGAGCAGGAGCGCAAAAAGATGGCGGAACTCGAGGCCAGGGCCGCCGTCCTGCAAAAGCGCCTGGATGATCTGCAGCCTGTTGCGCCCGGAAGGAAAAGCCGCAATGGCGCGCATTTCAAAAAAGTGAACGGAGCCGCCCAGCCCGCCGCCGCCGCCGATACACGCCGCCCCCGCGCTGCCTCGTGACCGCAGGCCTTGTGACTTGCAAAGCCGCTCCGGCGTCCTTACTTCACCGCCGTGAGCTCCCGCCTCGTCAACATCAGCTCCGGTGAAGCCAGCGAACTGCAGGGCGTCTGCATGATCGGGCGCAACCCGGACTGCACCCTGCAAATCGCCGATCCCGGTGTGTCGAGGCGCCACGCCATGATCCGGGAGCAGAACGACGGCTTCTGGTTCTTCGACCTCGGCAGTTTCAACGGCAGCTATGTCAACGGCAGGCGTGTCACCACCGCCGTCAAGCTGCGCAACAACGATGTGATCGAACTCATTGAGCACCAGTTCCGTTTTGAAAAAGGCGCTGAGGCGCGGGACAGCACTCTGATCGCCATGGACGCCTCGACCCTGGCGCGCGTGAAGAACGGGGATGCCATCCTGCTGGTCAGCGACATACAGGGCTTCACCACCCTCTCGGAGCGGCTCGATCCCGCGCGGCTCGCACCCATCATCGGCTCCTGGTACAGCAAGACCGAGGGCATCCTCACCCGGTTCGGCGCCACGCTCGACAAATTCATCGGCGACTCCGTTTTCGCATACTGGACGGACATCTCCATCCCCACGCGCATCGCCGCCATGAACGCCGTCGGCGAGCTGCAAAAGTCCTCGCTGGAGACTCATGAGACCCACCGCGAGGCGCTCGAACCGCTGGGTTTGCGATTTGCCACCGGTGCCGCCCTGCACGTCGGTCGTGTCGCCTATGGAGGCATGAGCGCGCGCGAGTTCACCCTGCTTGGGGACGCTGTGAACCTGGCCTTCCGCATCGAGGCGCTCACCCGCAGGCTGGAGCGTCCCGTCATCGTCAGTTCCGAATTCCTCGAAGGCTGGCCCAAAGGCGGCACTTACTGCGCCCCGCTGGGGCAGCACGAGGTGAAAGGGCGCCAGCAACCGGTCGAGGTCTTCGCCGTGGAGCGCATCCCCGGCATGACCGCATAAGGCCGCCGCCCTGCCCTCAAAACCGTACGCGCAGGTAGGTGCCAAGCACGGACTCATGCCGCCACGTCGCCTGCTGGCGGACGGAGAAGATCATGTAAAAAAGGTCAAGTTCCGTGTGTTTCGAGGTCTCGAATGTCAGACCGAGCGGCACCGCGCGGTTTTCCCACCACTGGCCGCGATGCAGGTCGCTGAGCCATTCATTGCTGGCGAAAACGCGCGCCAATGGACCGGTTCCATCGGGTGTTTTCCAGCCGAGCTGGAGACGGTGGCGGGAGCGGTGGATTGTGATTTCCTCCCTCTCGTTCCAGCGCCACTCCATGCGGTTGCGCAGGTCCAGCCGCAGGCGCGGAGTCAGATCCAAATGCGGATTGATCTCCAGTTCTGGCCTGAACTGGAGAAAGCGCCCGCCCTCGCTCAAATTCTCGATTTCCAGAAGCGAAAGCCCGGCGCCCATGTCCAGCCAGGGCAGCACCCGCTGTTTGTGGCGCGGGCTGATGATCTGCACATAGGCCCCGTCATCGGCGTCGAGGCGGTTGCCGAGAAAAAGGCCCGTGTTCGTGGTCTCCGTACGGTGGAGTTCCAGCATCGTCCATCCCCACCATTCGTCAGCGCGCGCTGAATCGGCGGCGAGCATCATGAGAAGAAGAGGCAGGCGCATGACAAAATGCCAGCATATCGGATGCCAGCACACCCGATCCTGGCGCGCGAGTCAGGCAGGGCATCCCGCTGTGTGTGACAATATCGCGCTGTTTGGAAATTCAGCCCCGCACCTCCTGCGCATGCACCGCCTCGCAAATCATCCGCAGGGAGGCTTCGAGATTTCCATCGGCGGTTTTGAAGGCGTCCGCGTCGATGGTCAGCGGCGCGCCGAGCACCACGAGCGGCGCGCCGTATTTGGGACACTGGATGGCTTGTTCGAGGCTGAGGCCACCGACGGCTTGAACGGGCACTTTCACTGCTTGGACGACCTCGCGGAGCTTGTCGAGCGGGCTGGGCATGCGGTGGCCTGCGGCGGCGATGCCGCGGCGCTCGTCGTAGCCGATGTGGTGGATGATGTAGTCGCAGCCGAGGTCTTCGAGCCATTTCGCGCCGGCGACCATGTCCTCGCAGATCATGTTGTCGCCCATCACCTTGCAGCCGAAATCCTTGCCGGCCTTCACGACGCATTTCACGGTCTCGGCGTGCGCACGGGCCATCACGACGACATGCGTGGCACCGGCCTTGGCCATCATCTCGGCCTCCAGGTAGCCGCCATCCATCGTTTTGAGGTCGGCGACGATGGGCGTGGTTGGAAAAGCCTTCCGCAGGGCACGGACGCCGTGCAAACCCTCGGCGAGAATGAGCGGCGTGCCGGCTTCCAGCCAGTCCACACCGGCCCGCATGGCGAGCGCGGCCGTTTCGAGGGCTTCGTCGATGTTCGTGAGGTCGAGGCTGATTTGGACGATGGGTTTCATGCGGGGGTCGGCGGAGCCGCAGCAAAGCAAAAGCAGGCTCCCGCGTCACGACAAAGATCATGCGAAATGCGACGGGGCTCACCCTTCCAGCGCCGCCTTGGCGCCCTTTTCCCAGTCGAGGCCGTGCTGGCCGTGACAAAGGGCCAGACAGGTTCGCGCACGGATGCCCGCTATGCCCACCCTTGGTTCGGGCCGCTGGACGAGACCGCATGGCATGCGCTGGCCGCCTTTCACCTGCGGCTGCACCGGCGGCAAATCGAGCGCATCCTTGAGGGACTGCTTGCGGGCCGCTCCTGAGGGCGCATCCATGCGCCATCATGATGCAGAAGCCGTTCCCGTTAAAGCCCCGCGAACGCCCCCGACGCGGCGCGGCGGAGATCGCCCGCTGGCGGAAGGCCCGCGATGCGTGGATGACCTCGCTGGAACCCGCCTCCTTGTTTCAGCGGCTGTTTGACCACCTGCCAGGCGTCTATTTTTTCGCCAAGAACCGTGATGGGCACCTCATGTTTGCCAGCCAGGGCCTGCTGCAGCGCTACCAGATGCGTGACGACTCGGAATTCATCGGCCGCACGGATTTCGACATCAATCCCGACACCATGGCGCAGGCCTATGTGGAGGATGACAAGCGCCTGCTGGCCGGACAAGCGCGGATCATCGAGCGCATCGAGCTGTGGTGGGACCGCCAGGGCATGCCGGACTGGTTTCTCGTGACCAAGCTGCCGCTCTACGACCGCCGGGGCCGCGTCCAGGGTGTGATGGGCACGCTGCGGCGTCCCGATGAGGCGGAGCGGCGGCTGCCCGTCTTCCAAACCGTGGCGCAGGCCGTGGAGCGCATCCGGTGTGATTTCTCAAAACCGCTCAAGATCGAGGACATCGCCAGATCCTGCGGCCAGTCGCTGCGCCAGCTCCAGCGCCGCTTCCAGAGCGCTTTTGGCATCACCCCGCAGGAGTTTCTCATCCGCACGCGCGTGCTGGAGGCCACGAAGCTGCTGGAGCAGACCACCCTCTCCGTCAGCGAGATCGCCACCCGTTGCGGCTTCGTCGATCCAAGCAGTTTCGCCCAGCACTTTCGCAAACGCACCGGCATCTTGCCAGGTGTTTACCGCCGTGCGCGCGGATGACTTGGAACTTTCGCGCTGACAAGGAAAGACTGTTGTCGGCTTCCTTGCTCTGGTTTTGATTACATGCAGCCTGATCGCGAAACTTGGCAGTGATTTCGAGAATGGCGGGAAACTGACCCACACCCCATGAAGCGATACATCGTCCAGAAAACCACCGAGTGGGCCGCTGCCTGTGCTCTCACAGATTTCACCTTGGCGTGGGAGAGCCGCCCGTCGCCGAAAACGGAGTTCCGCGCCCTTCATGACCCTACACATCTTCATTTCCGCTTCGACTGCCTCGACGATGATCTGGTGCTGCCGGACGCGGATTCGGAAAAGGAGCGCGTGCTCGGTTCCGATCGTGTGGAAATCTTCCTCGCGCCGGATTTGAGCCTGCAGTCCTACTACTGCCTCGAAATGAGCCCGCGTGGCGAGGTGCTGGCCTACGAGGCGCGCTACTATCGTGAGTTCAACTGGGACTGGAGCCTCGACGGACTCGATCTCGACGCCACCATCGAAGGAAACCTCTACACTGTCACGGGCCGTCTCCCTCTCGCCACCCTGCGCCGCCTTGGCGTCTTGCACGGCAGCGAACTCTTCGCCGGCCTCTACCGCGCCGAGTTTCATCACCGGCCCGATGGCAGCATCCATGCCGGCTGGATGCCCTGGGTGAATCCGCAGACCGAAAAACCCGACTTCCATGTCCCCGCCAGCTTCGGCGTGCTCGAACTGGTTCCCTCCTGATATGCGCGCCATTTTCCTGAGCCTCATCATTCTGCCATGCCTTCTGTGTGCCGAGGTCATTGAGGCCGACCTCCTCATCGTCGGCGGCGATGAATCCGGCTGCGCTGCTGCGGTGCAGGCCGCTCGGCTCGGCGTGAAGCGCATCGTGCTCGTCAATGACATCGACTGGCTCGGCGGACAGTTTTGCACGCAGGGCATCGGTCCGATGGACGAATGGACGCTGGTGAACGGCAAACGGGTCGAGTTTCCGGCAACCGGCGCCTTTGCCGAGATTCTGGAACGCATCCATACGCACAATCGCCAGACCTACGGCATCGCGAAACCCGGCAACAGTTGGTGCGGCAGCAACACGATTGAGCCGAAGGCGGCAGCCCGGATTTTCGAGGATTGGCTGGCTCCATATTCGGCGCAGATCACCGTTTTGAAGGGCTGGGAGCCGATGAAGGTGCTCGTGGAAAACGGGCGTGTCGTCGGCGCGGAGTTTCGTCAGACGGGTCAGACCCGTCTGACGGTCAAAGCCGCGCTCACCGCCGACTCAACTGACTGGGGAGACGTCATCAGGCTCAGCGGCGCGGCGTACATGGCCGGGCCGGATTTGAAGAGCCGTTTCGATGAACCGGGCGCACCCGAGTCGCTCGATCCCGGCGGTGAGCAGGAGATGAATCCGATTTCCTGGTGCCCGCTGCTGCGCGAGGCCGGCAAAGACAGCACGATTCCAAAACCCGCACGCTATGATGCGCATTCCTTCGCCGACTGGCAGAAAGCCCCGCCATGGGTGGACTGGGACGGCAGCGGCGGCATCTACAACATGGCCGGCTGGTGCTTCTACACGCACCGGCGCATGATTGACCGCCATCACAACAACCTCGCGCCGGGAACGGAAGCGGTGATCCTGAACTGGCCTGCGCATGATTATCCACTGGGCACGCTGCCGCTGCATGTCGTCGAGGCTTTGGAGAAGAACGAAGCCGGCTCATCGAAGAAGAACATCGTGGACATGACGCCCGCGCAGCGCCGCATCGTTTTCGCCGACGCGAAACAGCGGGCGTTGGAGTTTGTCTATTGGCTGCAAACAGCCGTGCATGACCGCGTGGGTGACTATCCGCAATCCTTCCGCCACATGAAGCTCGCTGACGATTACGGCACCGCCGATCACCTGCCGCCGAAGCCCTACATCCGCGAAGGCCTGAGACTCGACGCGCTCTACATCCTGCGCGAGCAGGACGTGCGCACCGAGGTGGAAAAGCCGTTGTGGGCGCGCTCGATGCCCTTCGATGGCGTGTTTGGCTACCAATTCAACATGGACTTCCATCCCACGCGCCGGAAGTTCCGCGACAATGATGCCGCGCAACCCTGGCAGCCGAAGTTTTTCGGCACGCGCAACTGGAACGCCCACAGCGACCGCACCATGTTTCCGCTGCGCGGACTCGTGCCGGTGAAGATGGACGGCCTGCTCGGCTGCTCGAAAAACATCGGCGTGACGAGCATGGTGCAGTCGTCCCTGCGTCTCCACGGCCAGATGATGCACGTCGGCACCGCCGTGGGCACCGTGGCCGCGCTCGCGCTCAAAGACGGCCTCCAGCCTCGCGACATTGCCACCTCGCCCAAACGCGTTCGCGAGGTGCAGCTCACGCTCGTTCGTCACGGCACGCTCATCTGGCCCTGGCACGATGTGAAGCCCGACGACGCGCACTTTGAAGCCGCCAACCTCCTCACCATCGCCGGCATCTGGCGTGCTGATCCTGACAACGTCTTCTTCAAGCCCGATCAAGTCGTCACGCGCCGCGAACTTGCCGGTGCGCTGGTCCGCTTGATCCGCGCCACGTCGCAATCCAAAGAATGGCCCGCGCTGCCCGATCGGGCACGTTTCAGCGATGTTCCCGCCGATGCGGCAGATCGCGCCTTTGTCGAAACCCTGATCGCCTGGGGCGACTTCGGCCCGCAGGAGTCGAACTTTCATCCCGACCAGCCGGTGAACTGGGCCACGCTCAATCGCTGGCTTGCCGCCCTGAAACTGCCGACCTTCAAAACGCTCGTGCATCCCAAGGTGAAGGACTACCCGCTCACCCGCGGCGAATGCACTGACTACCTCCACCGCGTCCTTCAACAACTCGGCGAAGGATTGCCGGATCGCTACGACATCGACCAGGACGACGCGATGCCCTTCGATGAAGACAACAACAAGGTGCCGGACCGGCTGGAGCCGGAACGCTGAGTCGCATTTCGCACACTCTTTGTCGTGGCATGGAGCCGGGCGTGTTCGTTATGATCGGCCATCATGAAAACCATCCAAACCGATGTTCTTGTCTGTGGCGGCGGCTGTGCGGGGATTGCGGCGGTGCTTTCGTCTGCTCGAAATGGAGCGCAGACGCTCCTGATTGAACGTGCTGGCTTCTCCGGCGGCATCATCACGACGGTGGGGCTGCCTTACTTTGACGGGCTGATCGACAAGCCGAGCGGACGCTTTGTCGTGAAAGGCATTGCGCTGGAGCTGCTGCAGTGGCTGGGCATTGCGAAACCGGGCGCGAAGTCGATCGATGATCTGCCGCCGGAGCTGGTGACGAAGTATTGGGGGCAGCATGTGGATTCCGAATGTGGAGCACTTCAAGGTGCTCACGGATGAACTGATCCTCCAGCACTCGGAGAAGCTGAAAGTGCTCTATCACAGCGTGGCGTGCGATGTGGAGGTGAAGGAAGGTCGCGTGGCGGCGGTGATCATCGCGAACAAGGACGGACTCACCCGCGTGGAGGCGAAACAGGTCATCGACTGCACCGGCGATGGCGACATCGCGCACTGGGCCGGCTGCCCGACGATCTCGTCGAAGCCGCTCATGCCGCTCACGATGCATTTCCGCATTGGAAACGTCATTCCGACGCCGGAGACCAAACCAGCAGCGAAGAAAGTGCTCATCGAGGCCCACAAGGAAGGCCGTCTCGTGAACTTCTATGGCCCGGGGCTGATCTTCGCGTTCGCGAAGGACGAGTGCTACGTCCACGCCACCCGCGTGCCGGCGGATGCGACGAATGCCGCCGATTTCACCCGCGCCGAGATCCAGGGCCGCAAGGACGCGTGGACCATCTTCAACGAATGAAAGGCCAAGGTGCCCGGCTTTGAAAACAGCTACTACATCATGAGCGGCCCCTACATCGGCGTGCGCGACACGCGTCGCATCGTCGGGCTGAACGTGCTCACGCTCGAAGACCTGCAAAAGACCACGCGCCACAACGACGCCGTCGCCACGGGATGCTGGTTCCTCGACATTCATCCGCCCGAGGTCTCCGTCGATAAACCCTTCACCGGCTCCGGCTTCCAACCAAAGCCCTACGACATCTCGTATCGCACGCTCGTGCCGCAAAAAGTGAGCAATCTGCTCGTCGCCGGCCGCTGTCACAGCGCCAGCAGCGAAGCCAGCGCCTCCAGCCGCGTCACGGCCACCGCCATGGCGCTTGGTGAAGCCGCCGGAGTAGCCGCCGCGCTCGCAATGCAGGCGAAGGGCGAAGTCGGCACGCTGGATGGCGTGAAAGTGCGTGAAACACTCGCGAAGCAGAATGCGGGGCCGTTTAGCGAAGCTTGATATGAAAACCTTCCTTACCCTCCTCCTCACTCTCTCCAACGCCTTCGCTTCTCAGCGGGCGGATGTCATCGTCGTCAGCGCCAATCCTGCCGGAGTCGCCGCTGCGGTGGCAGCGGCGAAAAGCGGCGCGAAGGTCATCGTGCTCGAAGAATCCGCTCACGTCGGCGGTATCATCGCGGGCGGATTGACCAACACCGACATCCGCAAGCACGGCGCGGTGGGCGGACTCTACAATGACTTCAAGCGCCGCATCGTGGAGCACTACACCACGACTTACGGCGCGGACTCAAAGCAGTTGAAGGTCTGCAAAGACGGCAATCGTTTCGAGGCGCGCATCGCGGAGAAGGTGTTTCGCGACATGCTCGCGGCGGAGAAGAACATCACGCTGCTCCAGCGGCATCGCGTGGTCGCGGCTCGTGTCGTCGGCAGCGATGGCACGGAGAAAGACGCCATGCCTGGCAAGCGCCTCGACGGAGCTGCGCCGAAGGATTTCGGGCCGACGGTGAAGCTCGTCAGCATCACGGCGGAGGATTTGAGCAAGCCCGGAACGCAGACCGAGTTCCGCGCTGCGACATTCATCGACTGCACTTACGAGGGCGACCTCGCCTCGTTGGCGGGCGTGCCCTATCGCGTCGGTCGCGAGAGCCGCGCGACCTTTGGCGAGCCTCATGCCGGGCACATCTACGTCCGTTTCAAAGACTACAATCCGCTGCCCGGCTCCACGGGTGAGGCCGACGATGGTATCCAGGCTTTTTGCTTCCGCTTTCATCTCACGAAGGTGAGGGAAAACCAGGTGCCCGTGGAGAAGCCGGAGGGCTACCATCGCGACGATTACAAGCACCTGCTCGACGACATTCGCGCGGGCAAAATCAAGCGCCTGCGCGATGCCATCCAGCTTTACGAGATGCCCAATGAAAAGTGGGAGGTGAACAGCGAGCACAACGTCGCCGGTGGCGATGCGCCGAGCGAATCACTCGACCTCGCCGAGGAGAACTGGGGCTGGCCGGAGGCAGGTCCTGCGGAGCGCGAGCGCATCTTCAAACGCTACTGGACCCACAATGAAGGGTTGCTCTGGTTGCTTGGCAACGATCCGGAATGTCCGCAGGAACTGCGCGACGATGTGAAGCAATGGGGCTTTCCCAAGGACGAGTTCACCGACAATCGCCATCGCCCGCACCACATCTATGTGCGTCAGGGCCGCCGCATTTGGGGCGAATACACGCTGACACAAAACGACGCGAAACCCACCTTCGAGACGGGACTGCCGAAGCGACAGCCCGATGGCATTTCGATTGTCGAGTTCGAGTTCGATTCGCATGGCGTCTCCAAGTTCGACCCCAGGTATCCCGGCGTGCGTCCGGGCTATGTCTTCATCGCCCACGATCCCTTCCAGATTCCCTACCGGGTGCTGGTGCCGAAATGCGTGGACGGCCTGCTGGTGCCGGTCGCGTGCAGCGCGACGCACATGGGCTACTCCGCGCTGCGCATGGAGCCCGTTTTCATGGCCCTAGGAGAAGCCTGCGGCATCGCGGCGATGAAGGCGCAGGCTGCTGGCACAAGCGTCCGCCAGGTGGACGTGAAGTCCGTGCAGCGTGAGATCGTGAAGCGCGGCGGTGTCATCCTTTACGAAAACACGGCCATCGTGCCTGAAGACCTTTGAACCGCCTCCACTGTCCAAGACCATGAACACCAAACCCAACACCGTCACCCGCCGCGAGGCTCTGCTCAATGCACTCAAAGGAACTGTCGCAGCCGCCGTGACCGCGCCAGTCATCGTGCAAGCCGCGCCGGAAGATTCGGCTCAAGCCGAAACCACTTTTGTGCCAGAGAATGATTATCCCTTCTTCGGCGGCGAGGTGCCGGAGGGCTATTGAAAAGAGAAACTGTCAGGATTATGACCGTGGGCCGGATGGCACGAAGTCATCCCGCTCAACGAATCTGTCCTCCCATGACAAAAACTTCCCTGCCCACCATCGCTCTGATCCTTCTGACCTGCGCTTCGTTGCCGGCAGCGGAGCCGCTTAAGCTCACGCGTTCTGATTACGAAGACCGCGTCAACGCCATCTGGCATGGCCAGCTCATCGCCGTCCTGCTGACGTTGCCTTTCGAGCATCAGGTCGCTGCGGCCGAGCCGGTCCGTGCCTTCCCGAAGCCCTACACGGCCGCTTTTGTGGATGATGACTGGTATTATGAAATGTGCGCTGTGCGTGCCTTCGAGAAGTATGGGATTGGCCTGACCTTGGAGCAGCTCGGCCAGCAGTGGCGGGAGAATGCCTGCGGCTCCTACGGTTCGAGCATGGTAACGCGAGCCAATCTGGAGAAGGGCCTCTCCGCCCGCGAAGCGGGTCACCCGCGATACAACCGCCTGTGGTGGACCATCGGCCCGGTCTTCAGCGCGGATCTTTATGGTGCGCTGGCACCGGGAATGCCGAACGAGGCAGGACGGCTCGCCCGCGAACTCTGCGCGATCAATGGATACGGCGAGGCACTCGATGGCGCGGTGCTTTATGCCGGGGCCATCAGCCTCGGGTTTGCTGAAAGCGATGTCCGCGAGGTGTTGCGGAAGGCGGTGCGGCTCATTGATCCATCCTCGCCCTACCGCCAGTGCGTCGAGAGCGTCATTCAGATGGCGGAGAACGGTCAGAGCTTTGAAGCCATCGCCGCCGCCGTGGAGGACCGCTGGCGCGTCGAGTATCCGGCCTCGAACAACGCCGTTCCCAACGGTGGACTCGCCGCCGCGTGCCTCTGGTTTGGGAACGGTGACTTCTGGACCACGATTGATCTGGCCTGCCGCGCCGCCGATTTTTCGGACACGGACAACAGCGCCGCCACCGCCATTTCCATCATCGCTGCGATGAAAGGCATGAAAGCCCTGCCTGCGGAGCTGGTGGAGCAGTTGAACGACCGGATAACCGGCGAAAAACTTGGCCGCGTGACGGTCACTCCAGCCGTGGATGAAAAGATCAGCACACTGGCGAAGCGCACCGCGGCCATCGGCGAAAAAATCATCACCGCAAAGGGCGGCAAGATCAGCGGAGATGAGATTCACATCCTTCCTGAGTCGGTGGTCACCCAGGCTGCCCAGCGGTTCCAGCTCTCCGATCTGACGCAGTGGTGGAATCCCGACTGGACCCTGGAGCGGGCTGGCTTCGGCGGCGATGGTGTCGGCGCCATGCCGGGCATACGCGGATACACCGCGCTGGATGGCGACACGCTCATCACCTATCCACGCGATGAAGCCCGCAGCCTGCTGCTCCGCCGCAAGCTCAAGCTCGGCGATGCTCCTTCGCTGGAACTCCAAGTGGCCGCCGATCCCGGCAAGGCATGGGAGTTGAATGTCTATGCGAACAACAAGCGTGTGCTCGCCAGGACCATCGAGGGCAGCGGCACCGAGGTGCGTTTTGAAACAATCAAGATTGACCTCGGCGACTTCGCAGGCCGTGAGACCACGCTGCGGCTCTATCAGCGCGTCCTCCTCCCCGGCCAGCTCAAGGTGCCGGGCGTTGCGTATTGGAAAAGTCCGGTGGTTCGCTGATGATTCACTCGCCTGAACAAAGTGGCTTCGGCTTTAGCCGAATCATGAAAACGATGCGGCTAAAGCCGCAGCCACTTTTCAAGCCCATGAAAACCCTTCTCCTCCTCTCCCTCCTCACCACCAGCGCCCTCGCGGCCGATCTCAAACCGAACGCCAAGCTCATCTTCGACTTCCCCGAGCTGCCGAACACGCTCGCGGGCATGGTTTCGGGCACGACGAAGGTGGCGCGGTTGGGGGCGATCCTGCCGTCGAACTACGCGCTGACCTCGAAGCATCCGCTGTTCGTTTACATCAAGGGCGGCAGCGGCGGGCCGGAGGATGGCGGGGCGATGGCTCGCGACATTGTGGGCGCGGAGGACTTCATCGCGGTGCAGGTGCCGCTCTTCAAAAAGAACCAGCCGAAGGGCAAGACGCTGCCCGTGATGGTCGAGGACCTCGCCGTCGTCAGCGCGGCGTATCGCACGATGCTCGAAAAGCTCGCCGCCGAGGTGCCGAACATCGATTGGCAGCGCAGCGTCATCGGCGGGCACTCGAATGGAGCGCACACGCTCAGCGTGCTGCTCGCGGGTCGCGATGAGTTCATCACGCAGCACTTTCACGCGTTCTGGCTGCATGAGGGCGGCTTTCAGCTCATGCCTGCGGCCATGCCGATCAAAGACAGTCGTTTCCTGCTGCTCGTGGCCGATGACGCGATGACCGGCGGCTCGGAGTTTAGGCAGTTGATGCTCGATCAGACGTTGTTGCTCGAACGTCAGGCCAAGCTCATGAAACTCGACTTCAAGAGCATCATCATGCGCGGCTACGGTCACGACGTGCCGCCGGAATACATGCGCAACGTGCGACAGTTCGCCCGAGGCGAGCCTTTGGAGGACATCACGGCCTCTGAAAAAGCCGCCGCCGCGAAACTCACGCTGCCGCTGCGCACGCATCCCGACTCCAGCGCGTGGAATGACCTGCTCGTGAGCGATTTGACCAACATGAAAGTGCCCGGAGCCATCTGGAGCTATCGCGACGGCATCCTCACCGCCACCGAGGATCAAAACATCTGGACCAAGGCCACGCACGGCGACTGCGTGCTCGATTTCGAGTTCAAGTTCGAGCCCGGAGCCAACAGCGGCGTCTTCCTCTATAACAGCGACGAAACGAACTGGATGCCCGCCAGCATCGAAATCCAGATCTGCGACGACCGCGCCAAGCAATGGCAGGAAAAACCCGCCAACTGGCGCTGCGGTGCCTTCTTCGGCCATCAACCCGCGTCCAAGAGCACCGTGAAACCCGCCGGCGAATGGAACCGCATGACTCTCACCGCCCAAGGCCCGAAAATCACCGTCGTGCTCAACGGCGAAGTCGTGAACGAAATCGACCTCACGCAGTGGAAAGACGGCAAACTCAATCCCGACGACTCCGAGATGCCGAAATGGCTGCAAGGCAAGCCGTGGGCTGAAATGCCAACCAAAGGCCGCATCGGCTTCCAAGGCCGACATGCGGGTGCTGGCATTGAGTTTCGTCACATCAAGTTGCTTCGGCTTTAGCCGAAGTGATGCCATGAATGCGGCTGAAGCCGCAGCCATTTTCTTTCACCATGCGCCGCGCCCTCATTCTTCTCTGCCTCGTCGTGTGCCTGATCGCGTTGTGGCTCATGCGGATTGCTTTGAAGGCAAAAAAGCCCGTGTCGGTGCCCCAAGTCGCCGCCACGCCTTCGACGAGCGTTTTGGCTCCAACTCCGCCGAAAGCCGAAAAAGCACCCGCAGCTCGAAAACCGCTCAAAATCTCGTCGAAGGGCAAAGTGCGGCTCAAGCCGGGTGAATCGGCCGTGCTGGGCTATTGGGAGATCGCGCCGGGCATGAACGGCATGGCCATCGTGACACCGGAGACGACGCCGGAAGGCCATGTGAAGATGACCGCCAGGCTCCTGCACCTCTCTGATGCCGCCGTGTCAGATGCGCAGGCACACGATCTGTTGCCCGACCTCTTTGACTTTGAGAACTACAGCGCCATCGGCCCAGAGAGGTTGCGTGAGCTGCAAAGCTCTCTGCAAAACACCCGCGGAGCCGATATGCTCTCCATGCCCACCGTGGCAACTCGTCCCGGCCAGCAAGTCAGCATCTCCATCGGCAACTCGAACGAAACCACGCTCTCCCTTGGCCTCCAGGCCGATCCGGTCGCCGAATACGGCGGCTACGACCTCAGCCTCGACTTGCAACGGCAGGAATAAAAAAGTGGCTTCGGCTTTAGCCGAACCGATTCAAAGAATGCGGCTGAAGCCGCAGCCACTTTTTGCCATGCCGCATTTCACACACACTTTGTCGTGGTGAAAACGGCGCGGGACTCGTTATGCTTCGCCTCCGCATGAATCGCCTCGAAAACAAAGTCATCCTCATCACCGGCAGCGTCACCGGCATCGGCAAGGCCATCGCGAGGCGTTGCGTGGCCGAGGGCGCACGCGTGCTCATCCACGGCCTGGAGGCCGATTTGGGCCAGGAAACGCTCGCGGAGCTCGGCGACGGCAAGGCGGTGCTCGTGCTCAAAGACCTCGCGGAGGAGGATGCTACTCAATTGTTGGTCGAGAAAGCCGTGAACGCTTTTGGCAAGCTCGACGCCGTGGTGAACAACGCCGCGCAGGTCGGTCTCGGTAACATCCACGACACCGATGCCAAATGGTTCCGCCGCATGCTCGAAATCAACTGCGTGGTGCCTTACCTCCTCATCCGCGCCGCCTTGCCGCATCTGCGTGAAGCACGCGGCAGCGTCATCAACATCGGCAGCGTCAACGCGTGGAGCGGCGAGCCCAATTTGATGCCCTACAGCGTCTCCAAAGGCGCTCTCATGACCCTCACGCGCAATCTCGGCGACACCCTCATGCGCGAGGACGGAGTGCGCGTGAATCAAATCAACCCCGGCTGGGTGCTCACCGAAAACGAAGCCAAACGAAAGCGCTCCCACGGACTCAAAGACGACTGGTATGCCGATCTGCCGAAGGTCTATGCCCCCGCCGGCCGCATCCTTTGGCCCGAGGAGATCGCCTCCTGCGCCGCCTGGCTCCTCGCCGATGAATGCGGCCCCATCAGCGGCCAGGTCTTCGATCTGGAGCAGCATCCGTTCATCGGGCGCAATCCGCCGAAGGATGCGAGCACGATTCCAACGAAGTGAGTCAGCGTTTCGGTCGCTTCATCTCGTAGCGGACGGTTTTCGGCAGCTTCTCATACACCTTCTGCCCCAGCCACTCCGCCACCACATCCTGAAACTCGGACTCGTTCATGTAGTTGGCGAACAGCTCCTCGTTCATGTCCATGCGCTCGATGAAGAGTGACTGGAGCACCTGTTTGAAGACCATTTGGAATTTGTCGATGGGATTGGACTCGGCGGCTTGCTTGAGGGCGTCCACACGCAACGCCTCTTCGATGATCTGGTCAAAGAAGAGCTGGTCAGCTTCATTCAAATCCTTGCCGAAGCGTTCGTTGATCACGTCGATCAATCTTGAAAGCGGCACTTGTTCCTCGCGTAGAACCGAGCTGCCCACTTCCTTCGGCCCATCGAGCGGCTTGGGCGCGCCTTCCTTCAGGCTAATGGAACCTTCGCTGATCTTTTGCAGGCGGTAGTATTCGAGGCGGACCTCATCATCGAAGTGATAGCCCGGCCCCGTGCCACGCTTCGGCAGCTTGGATGCCAGATGGCGCAGGTAAGTGTAAAGCTCCTCCAAATCACTGTCCTGATACGGGATGACCTGGCTGAGGAAGGCGTAGAGATTGCGGAAGGCTTGCAGCTTCCCGCGCCATAGCTCGGCTTCCTCTTCGTTCGACTTTCGCAGCGCCTTGAAGCGCTCCACCGCAGGATCGAGCGCGGCGTTCATCGTCTTGTGATCGAGCGTGCTCTGGCGCTGCTTCGGAGCAAAGAACACTTCGCAGAAACGCCGCACTTCGTCAGCGAGGTAAATACCGGATTCATCCAGCTCGGCCTTGATCTCATAAAGCCGGTTCGGCTCCACCTCCTCGCCCATTACAGCTCCTTCGTAGAACTGCTTGAAGGCCTCCTGGATTTCCGCGCGGTCGTTCACGAAGTCGAGAATGAAGGTGTCTTCCTTGTTCGGGTGGATGCGGTTCAGCCGGGAGAGCGTCTGCACGGCCTGAATGCCGGCCAGCCGCTTGTCCACATACATCGTATGCAACAGCGGTTGATCGAATCCGGTCTGGTATTTCTCCGCCACGAGCAGCACCTGGTATTCAGCGGTGGCAAACTTCTCCGGCAGCTCCTTCTCGCGGATGCCACCGTTCATCTCCATCTCGGTGTAGGTCTTGCTGGGAATCTTGTCGTCCGTCACCGTGCCAGAGAAGGCCACCAGCGAGCGAATCGGATAACCCTTCTCCGCGATGTAACGGTCAAAGCTCTCCTTGTAGCGCACCGCCTCCAGGCGCGAGCCGGTCACCACCATTCCCTTGGCGCGACCGCCGATCTTGTGTCGCGTCGCCGTGTTGAAGTGCTCCACCATGATCGCGGTCTTCTGCGCGATCTGATGCGGGTGCAGTCGCATGAACCTGCCCAGGGCCTTCGCCGCCTTCTTGCGCTCCACGTTGGGATCGTCGGCGCACTGCTTCAGCAGCCGGTAGTAGGCCTTGTAGGTCGTGTAGTTGAGCAGCACGTCGAGGATGAAGCCTTCCTCAATCGCCTGCCGCATGGAGTATTTGTGGAAGGGCAGACCTTCGCGGCCAAACACCGCCAGTGTCTTGTGCTTCGGCGTCGCGGTGAAGGCGAAAAAGCTCAGGTTTGCCTGCTTGCCGCGCTTCGCCATGCTGCGGAAGAGTTCCTCCATGTGCGCCACGCCTTCTTCTTGCGCCTGGCTGGCCGCTTCGGTGTGCAAGTCGTCGCCACCGAGCACCGCCTTCAATTCCGTGGCAGTCTCGCCGCTCTGCGAGCTGTGCGCCTCGTCCACGATCACCGCGCAGTTGCGTGTTGCCAGCCTGCCGCTGCCTTTCTCTCCACGTTCCTCGGCCAGCTTGAGCAGTTGCCGCGAAACGAACGGGAACTTCTGCAACGTCGTGATGATGATCGGCACCGCGTTCTCCAGTGCCAGCGCCAGTTGCTTCGAGTCATCCTCGATCTTCTCCACCACGCCTTGCCGGTGCTCAAACTGGTAAATCGTATCCTGAAGCTGCTTGTCCAAAACAAGCCGGTCCGTCACCACAATCACGCTGTCAAAGACGCGCTCGTCCTTCGCGTTGTGCAGGGAGGACAGCCGGTGCGCCAGCCAGGCGATGGTGTTGCTTTTGCCGCTGCCTGCGGAGTGCTCGATCAGATAGTTGTTCCCTGTGCCTTCCTTGGCTGAAGCCGCCACCAGATTGCGCACCGCCTGGAGCTGGTGATAGCGCGGGAAGATCATGGATTCCTTCTTCACCTTCTTGCCGTCATCCGTGATGCGCTCGTCGATTTGCAAATGCAGAAAGCGCGCGAGCAGATCAAGCAGGCTGTCACGCTGCAAGACTTCCTCCCAAAGATAGGCCGTGCGGTAGTTGCGCCCGGCGGTATCCGGCGGATTACCCGCGCCACCATCGCAGCCTTTGTTGAAGGGAAGGAAATGCGTGGCCGTGCCTGCCAGCCGCGTCGTCATGTGAACCGCCTCCGTGTCCACGGCGAAATGCACCAGCGTCCGCTTCTTGAAGTCGAACACCTTCTCGCGCGGGTCACGGTCGTGGCGGTATTGCTTGATTGCATCTTCCACGTTCTGGCCGCTCAGCGGGTTCTTCAGTTCCAGTGTCACCAACGGGATGCCGTTCACGCTCAGTGTCACATCGAGTGATTTCTCGTTCTTCGGGCTGAAATGAAGCTGCCGCGTCAGCCCCAGCCGGTTCGCTGCATAGCGTGCCTCCAGTTCCGCATTCAGTCCGTGCGCCGCCTTGAAGAAGGCCACCCGCAGCGGGCGCCCGTAGCACTTAAAGCCATGCCGCAGCGTCGCCAGCGAACCGTAGGTGTCCATCCACTTGCACAGATCATGCAGCACCCGCTCGCCGGTCTTCGCTCCGTGCAGCGCCTCCAGCTTTTTCCAAGCCGGCGGCTGCGTGACGCGGATGAACTCCAGCACTACCTCGGGAAAGATCGTCCGTTCGCGGTCATAGCTCCCCGAATCCAGCGCCGTGTAACCGCTAGCGAGTAGCACCTCACTGATCGCGGTTTCAAAGGCGGCTTCGCTGGTGGGTTTGATCATGATCCGGTGGAGACTTGATCACAATTCCAGCGGCTCATGCTCGGTAAGATACAGAACCCGTTGCTCCCGGCCTGCGCCAGTTTCCTCGATTTCCTCCAGACATGTGAACTTATACGACTTCGTTTCAGTGACCAGCCCGGCGAGGCTAGGACCGTCGGATTTCGTTTTTCCGGCGTAGGTGCCATCCGGCGTGGAAATACGCCAAGTCCCATTCTTGGTGTCCACCTTTTCAATTGTCCCAACCAGTTCCACCGTTTCAGACGCCAAGTTCGACACGCCTGCCAGTAGATCCACGATGGGCCGCGCCTCCTTTTCGGATACGGCGAATGCCCGTGATTCCTTGAAGGTCGGTTCCGCCCATTGGTATCGCAATCCCGTGTCCGTCTCGACAAGGAATCTGAGCAGACGCGCATACGCCCCCGAAAAATGACCGCGGTTGGCTTTGACGCGCGTGAGCGTGTCATGCGGACGGCCTGCCAGCGCGAAAAGTTCGTCCACCTGCGTCAGTGCGCGGGCCAGTTCGCTTTGCCCCAGCATGTCGGGCCTTTTTGAAGCCTCCAGCATCACCTTGAATGAGCCTGCGGCAGCAGGCACCACTACATCGAGCAAGTGCTGATCTGAGCGGTCGATCTGCTGCCGCTGCGCGGGCGTGAGCACTTTGAGCGCCGCGCCATAGGCATGCTTCACGAGATTCTGCACATGTGTGAGAAGGCCAGTCAGCGTCTCCACGCGGATTCGATGTTCGCTCGCCGCCTCCGGTGGTTCAGCCGCGATCTCCAGCACCAGATTGTGCCTTGCACGGGCTTCGCTGAGCGTCTCACCTGCAGCTGCCGGTGCATCGTGCAGGAAGAACCCTTCATCCGGCAGATAGTCCGTGTCCGTCAGTTCACCGATGCCCGGCTCCAGGTTGAATTCAGATCTTTCGGCACTGCACGTGGTCAGGAACCACTCACCACCGGGCCGTTGTAGAAACAAGCTGCGAAGGTCCACTAGCCCCATGCGAAAGCGGCGCAAATCCTCCGGCCTCGCACCTACAACCAGTAAGCGCTCAGGCCCCGAATCTTCGCCTGTTCTCACACCCACATAATGGCCGCCGATGGCATCGCGGCCTTCGATCACCTGTGGGCCATCGTAATAAAAAAGCACCTGGCTCTGGCGAAAGGTCTTCATGGATTTGCACTACAATGGCTCAGAATATCAAAGTCCGCCAGCGGCCACCATGTATGATGCGTGGGTTGAAATGTCTGCTTCAAGCGTCCGGCGCCAGGTCCCACGCGGATGGCGCAAATCTGGCGCCGCTTGAAGCGCGGCAACTTGGCCGTCTTCTCGATTCCCGACCGCTCTGTGTCCACGGAAAGACCGCGGGCCAGACACTCCGGCACATCGAAGGTTGCGTCAGGCCGTGCCGCCCGCTGGGATTGAAAATCGGTGTCCGATGGAGGCATGGAAGCTACGAGCCGGTAAAGAAGCCGCTCGTCCTGAATCTCTTCAGCATCCTCGGGCGGACAGTTTGGTGGCAAGGGTTCTCGATAGTCCATGAAATTGGATGGAATCATAGCATGTCCGTCAATTGCCCCGTCACCGCGGCGGTGATCAGGGCGCGGCGGCGTTCCTGGAGGAGCTGGATGGAGTCCCGCAGCGCGGCTTCCAGTCCGGCGGTGCGTTCCCGCTCGGCACTCAGGTGGGCGACGATGGCGCGTTGTTCTTCGAGCGGGGGGACGGGGAGCCAGACTTCGTGAAGGCCCTCGGGGTAAAGGCGGAGGCGGGATGACCACACGCCTTTGGAGAAGCGGATGACCTCGGCTTTGAATGCCTCGGTGCGGACGAGGTAGTCCACGTATTCTGGCAACAGTTCCGGCATGATCCGGTAAACGTGGTAGGCCGGGCTGACGATGCCTTCATGCTGTGCGACTCCCATCGCTCCCATCCACGCCCAGAGAGTGTTGATCACGAGCTGATCAGGCGAGACGAGTTTGTAGCCTTCATTGGTTTCCGCCTCGAACATGTTCACGTCCTTCTCGGAGCGCGGGGTGACTCCCGTGAGATGGGAAACGGTGAGCATCTCCTCCTCGCCGGTCTCGGAGCGTTCATCGCGTTCTTTGAGTAGCCACTTGGAACGCTGAAGGTCCCAATGCTTCGGGATGTCGCCGAGCCAGGGGAGGGCGGAGGGTTTCAGGGGGGCGCGGGGGTTCAGGCCGCGGGTGACGGCGTGGCTGATCTGCGCGGCCCGCTTCTCCTCCAGCAGCTTCAGCATCTGCTCCTTCTCCGCCACCAGCGCGTCCATCTGCGCCGTCTCCGCGTCCAGATAGGCGGCGATGCGGCGCTGAGTCTCTGGCGCGAAAACAGGGATATGATGAGTCCGCAAAACTTCGGGGGCCACGCGTTTCAGCCCTCCAGCTCCCGTCATGGAAGCCATTCCCTCCTGTTTGAAATGCGACGACTGGAGGTAATAGAACAGGAACCTCGGCAGAATGGTCTGCGCACGAATCACGAAAAGCTCGGAGCTTCCAAAGCCTTTTCCCCCGACGAGGTTCTCAGCCACGGCGATGTTCCCATTCTCAAAACATGGCGTCACCTTCGCCATGATGATGTCTCCATCGGCGAAAGCCGTATAGGAAGCTGCGCACTTGGAGAACTTGTCAGCGTTGGGGATGAAGTAGCCGTTCTTGACTCGATCCATCGGCAAGAACGTGAGTTCAGATTCTTCCTCGAACTCATCAAAACGGACGGGCGGATTCAGCTCGCTTACATAGCGAAGCGGGATGGTGCTCAGCTTCACTCCACCACCTCCTTCAGCAGCTTGAGGATGCGCCTCTCCACGGCGTCCAGCTTCTTGTCGATCTCCTTGAGTGGGCGCGGGGATTTGGAGTGCGAGGACATGTCCTCGCTTTTCATCGGGGCGACATGTCGCCCAGAAACAAAGCGGGGACATGTCCCCGCACTCCATGGGGCGACATGTCGCCCCGAAACAAAGCGGAGACATGTCTCCGCACTCCCAAATTTTTCAGAAATCATCATAGACCTCCAGTTGGTCGAATTTGTAGCTCTCCATCTTGCGCCTCACGGATGACTCGGCGGTTCGCTCAAACCACCTTGCCGAACACCATGCGTATTCGGTGGCAACTTTGACCAAACCGTGTCTCACCGGGTTCTCCTGCACATACCTCAGGCGCGGCCAATACGAGTTCTCAAAGGTGATGTGGCTGTCCCAGAACTGATGCCACACCTTCCGCCCGCCGACGCCATCCAGTCCGTTCACGGCCTGAGCCGTCTTCATGTGCAGCTTGCCCAGGAACTTGGACAAGTTTTTCGGATCAGCCGGTGACTGTGCGACAAAGTGGTAGTGGTTCGAGAACACCGCCCACACCTGCAATCCCCAGCCAAAATCCGCCGCGTAATCAAGCAAATGCCGCTGGAGCAGCTCCAGCCGCGCGGGATCACGAAAGAAGTGCGTCTTTTGATAAGTGCCCGCCGTGACCATGTAAATGCCCTGTTCCGCCAGCCGGTGCAGCGGCGCATGATGCCACGCGGTGGACAACTTGGAGTGCGCAGACATGTCTGCGCTTTCCGTCTGGGCGACATGTCGCCCAGACATACGGGGTGACATGTCACCCCGATCCAAAGCGGGGACATGTCCCCGCACTCCCAAATCTTCACTCATTCCACCACCTCCTTCAGCAGCCTGAGGATGCGCTTCTCCACGGCGTCCAGTTCGGCATCAATCTCCTTGAGCGGGCGCGGGGGCTGATACTTGAAGAAGACGCGGTTGAAGTTGATCTCGTAG
>DDQZ01000031.1:0-9921 GCA_002343505.1 Verrucomicrobiaceae bacterium UBA2429
AAGGGCGCGTGGATGACGCTTACGAGCCAACGTCATCCCGAGACGCGCGAGGAATACGGGCTGAAGAACCTGCGCAAAATCGAACGCCTCGGCTACGACTTCGACCGCATGCTGATGGTGGACGACGAGCCGGCCAGACTGGAGAAAACCACGGCAACCACCTCCCCATCGCGCCGTTCACCGTTGCCACGGACGATGCCGAAATCCCATTGCTGGCCCGCTACCTTGTGAGCGTGTCCACCCGCCCCAATCTGCGCGCCATCGAGAAACGCCGCTGGCGGAGCGATTCGAGCGTAACGACTTCCTGATGGACGAGCGGGCGGAGTTCTTCGGGCAATGTCGCGTTGCTCATGTCGTGGAATGCAGCCGGCTCGCGGCACTGCCAACGCGAGAAATTCCGCAGAGCGCGCGAAAGGAATCATCACCGGGTGCGCCTCACCATCTGGATGAGATACGACAATTTTCCATTCTGACATCCGACTTCTGACTCCTGATTTCTTTCTTGGATAGCGCCGGTGATGTTGACGGGATGCCAAAACTCCTGACCGCACGCGGGACAACTCCTCTGCTGAGGCTTGGCGGTGATGAGAGAGGCGGACCGGGCGGAACGCCGTAATTGGAGAAACAATGCGTCAAAGGCGGAAGCCCCGCCCAGCCACATTCATCACAAAGAAAGAAGAAGTGTGAGCCTCTGTAATTGCATTTCTCACATGTGGTTTAACGGCAAGACGAGGCGCAGGAGATGCACGTTGCCCAATCCATCACCCGCAACGATCATTTCGCCATTTGGCGATATTCCGCAGCAGGTTGGGCTACCGTCGCATGTGAAAGTCGCAATACAGTGAGCCTCCTCCAGATCCCAGACCTTAATCCGCCTATCATACGTGGTCGAGGTTGCTCGTCGCCCATCCGGCGATAAGGCCACGAATATAACCCTGTCGGTTAGTTGTTGGAGAACGCATAGTTCTTTTCCTTCCTTCAGATCCCACAGCTTTAGTGTGAGCCTTTCCGAAGCTGACACCGCCCTGCGTCCATCGGGCGCGAGTGCCATAGGGGTGAAGTAATAGAAAGGTTCTCTCAATTTCGACAGTTCTTGCCCGCTCTCCAGATCCCAGAGCTTGAGCGGCCACACATCATGCTCGTCGTCAACATCCGCCGAAACCGCCCTGCGACCGTTCCATCCAATCGCCACGTCAATGACCCAGTCTGTGTGCCCGGTAAGAGTATGCAGTTCTTCCCCATTCTCAAGATCCCACAGCTTGAGCGTCTTGTCGTGAGAAGCAGATAAGGCTCGCCGCCCGTCGGGAGTCAGCGCCAACGCCTCGACAGGACCACTGTGCCCTTTGAACGTCCGCAATTCCTTCCCGGTGTTTAGCTCCCACACTTTCAGCGTCTTATCCCAAGAACCCGAGACAGCCCATTGGCCGTCAGGTGTGACCGCTACAGAAGTGACCCTCCCATTGTGGCCCCGAAGGGTGCGCAGTTCCTTCCCGGTACCAATATCCCAGACCTTGAGTGTCGCATCATGAGAAGCTGACACGACGACCCGCAGGACTGGTGTCATAGCCAGCGCGGCAATGTCGTCGTTATGTCCTTCCAAGGTATGAAGTAGCTGCCCGCTTTCTAGATCCCATACTTTAAGGGTCTTATCCGGCGAAGCAGATACGGCCCGCTGTCCATCCGGCGTCACCACCACTGTGTTTACGCCAAGGCTATGGCCCTGTAAAGGATGCGGTTCATGATTTGTATTCACCTTCCATACCTTGAGCGTCCAATCCCCAGAGGCAGAAATAATTCGCCGCCCATCTGGTGTTGTCGTCAGAGCAGCGATGTATGAATGGTGCCCTATCAGGGTTCGCAATTCTCGCCCGCTCTCCAGATCCCACTCCTTGATAGTCCTATCCCAGGAACCCGAGACAACCCGCCGCCCGTCAGGACTTATCGCCACGGTCGTAACCCCCTTAGCGTGACCTCGAAGCGTGCGAAGCTTCCGGCCACTCTCCAAGTCCCATACCATCAGGGTCCCGTCATCAGAAGCTGATACAATCCTTCGGTCATCTGGTGTCACCGCCACTGAAGTGACCCTCTCGTTGTGCCCTCGGAGAGTATGTAGTTCCTTACCAGTCTGCGTGTCCCACACCGTGAGTGTCTTATCGTTAGAAGAAGCTGACACCATCCGCCGGCCGTTGGGCGTCACGCTAAGGCTGCGGACACTCTTGCTGCGCTCTTTCAAGCTGCGCAGTTCCCGTCTGCTTTTCAAATCCCACATTTTGAGAGTGCCATCCCAGGATCCTGAAACGACCAACCGCCCGTCAGGGGTTACTGCAACTGCCGAAACCCCCTTTGCGTGGCCTCGGAACGTGCAAAGCTCTCTTCCACTGTTCAGATCCCAAACCTTGAGAGTTCCGTCTTCAGAAGCTGACACAACCCTCTGTCCATCAGGCGTCAGCGCTAAAGCGCGAACGTGAAGCGTGTGACCTTTCAATGAACGCAGTTCCTGTCCGCTATCAATATCCCAAACTCTTAGCGTTCGATCAGTCGAGCCAGATACCGCCCACCGTCCATCTGGGGTCACAGCCACAGCCTCAACCTCAGCACTGTGTCCCTCTAGAGTGAGCAGCAGGTCGCCGTCCGGTATGTGCAAATTGGTTTTCAGCGGATCGAGCCATGGAGCACCTCGCCAAGCTTTGGCCGCATTGAGCAAGTAATTGATTCTCGTGTCCTCAAAGAAGGACAGTCGTCCAACAAGTTGGCCAGCCAGCTGGGTTTTATCTTTCGAGATTACATGCGCGGAAAGCCGGAGACCGGCCTGCACAAGTTCGATTGGATGTCGTTGCGAATGGCTGGCCGTTAGTGCATTTAGATCTTCGGCGTAGTCTTGAATGAGTTCATACACCAGAGTCTTGTCTGTCTTCGCTTGGAGCCAGTTGAAGTCGAAGAGAATTGTCGTCAGTTCGTTAGCATCAGATCTAGCGAGGTGATAAGGTAGTTCCAGAAAAGCACGCGAACCGTCACCTTTCCAGCTCTGGTTGTTCTCTGGGTCGGCCAAGTCGCGGAAGTAAGTGACGAGTTGGCTGTGCGCCGCCAGTCTTTGAGATTCTGATAGCAAATAGACAGCCCCGACGGCTTCGCGGAACTGGCTGTGGTATAAGTCGAGCAGTTCGCCGCGGCGCATGAGGTAGGGGCGCAGGAGGCGGAGGAGCGCGGCGACATTGCCCAGCGGATCGCCGGGGTCGAGCAGGGCGGTGAGTTCCGCCGGGGAAAGGCCGTGGCGGCTGACGCCGAGGCAGGCGGCGAATTTTTCCACGAGCGCCGCGCCGCAGGGCCGACCCTCGCGGTCGCGGAAGCCGGGGTCGCGGGCGAGGCGTTCGGTGAGAATCCAGCCGAAGAGCGCGCGGGCGTCGCCGGGCAGGGTGCGGATGCGGTCGGTGATCTCCTCGTAGGTGCCGAGCGTGCGCAATTCCTCCAGCGCGGTGAGGACGTAGAGCGGAAGGCTGCTGGCGGGCTTCTCCTTGAGTGCGGCGATCTGTTCCGGGCTGAGGCGCTTCGAGTAGCGCTTCAAGTAGCCTTCGATGATGGCCTGCGTGTCTGACTCATCGAGTGGCTTCAAGGCTTCGACTCGGGCGTCGTTACGACTTCGCAAAACGGCGAGCGTCTGGTGTTCCTTCTCGCCCTCCGCCGGAGAGATGACGGACGCGATGATGCGAACGCCCGGCGGCAGGTCGCGCGGCAGCCAGTTCATCCAATGGGCACCATCGGTTTCATCGAACTGGTTGAGCGCATCGAAGATGAGGATGACGCGTTTTTTCGCACTGGCTTCGGCGATGAGCTTTTGGAAATGGGTGATGAGATCTTTGATGTCGAGAGGCAGCGGCTCGTTGTTGCCTGCGGCCTTGGCCAGTTCGTGGCAGAGGCGGCGGAGTGTGCGGCGGAGGTCGGTGGAGCCGGTGCCGGCGCCCACCAAATGAGGAATGACGAATGCGGAATGCGGAATGTGGGACGAATTCGCGACGAGATCGCGGCAGAACTTCGCGAGTAAAGCGGACTTGCCGGAGCCGGGTTCGCCGGTGAGGACGAGTATGTTCGGCGTTCCGTCGGCGTTGGCGAAGTCCTGCATCTGCTTCAGCACCTTGTCCCGACTGCCAATGACATAACGCTCGGTCCGTTCCTCAATGAAGGCGTCCATCTGATCGGCTTCCTCAGCAAACTCATCTGGAGCTGTGCTGCCATCTTCGGTGAAGTGATTGGCGAGGTCGGGATCACCCTTGAGGCTCCGCAGCAGGTCATCGTGAACGCGTTCACCGAACCTCTCCAGGCCCGTGAGGCGCTTCTGGTCTTTGCTCCACTGGGCATGGTATTCGACGACGGGCAGTCCCGCGTTCTTGATGGACTCTTTCAAGGCCACCAGCTTGCCCGCGTTCTCACTGCATTCAGGTTCGCGGTATTCACCTGCGATTTCCTCCACCATTTCCGCCGTGGCTTGATCTTCGCGAAAATAGAAGAACGCGCGACCACGCTTGGCCGCGTCACGGTCGAGCACCCCGTAATGCACTTCATCCGCCGTGATGGACTTGTCCTTGCCAGCCGGCACCCATCCGTAGCGCCCGCCCAGGATGCACATGAAGCGAGGATGGCATTCATCAATGACCTCGCGACAAACGCCGAGCGCGTCCTGGTCCGAAGTCACCCCCCAGCGCAGATCCACGTCGACCAGGTGGATGCGATACTCGAGGAGTTCTTCACGCAGTTCCGGGAACACAAACCTCACGAGATGATCCCGCTCGGCCTGCATGTCCTTGAACGTGCTGCTGATGAAGACCTTGACGGTTGTCCAGCCGGAACTCATGCCGCAGTGAAGATGGCACGGTCGCTTTGCGCAAACGACAATTGAGAGGTGGATTCCCTCACTCAGGCCCCGCGATTGACTCCCGCGAGTGCCTCGGTGCCGTGGTCAGCAACGGCCGCATCTTTTACACCTCGCAGGCGAGCGGATTCGTTGTTTCGCAGACCTACGGGCCGGAGTCGAAGGACCTGCCGCCGGCGTGGGAGGCGCGGTGAGGCTGCCGCGCGTGGTTTTCCATTCAAACGCGGCATTGCCATGCCGGGCGTCCTGGTCTAAAACTGGCATGTTCGTTCGTCTTCTGGAGGTGCCCGCCTGGTTTGCCCGGCAAACGCAGGCAGCTTTTTCAAAGTCTGGGCGGCAGCCAATTCACGACGCTCCAACCCCTGCGAGCGTGGTGCCGGTCCCCGTAGTTCAATGGATAGAACAAGGGTTTCCTAAACCTTAAATGCAGGTTCGATTCCTGCCGGGGACGCCACTTTGATTCAACATTTGGCTCAAATGACGGGCTGCCGGCGCGTTTTGTGGGACAGCCATGAAACGTCACATCCTCTTTATTGTCCTGTTTTTTGTTTCTTCCGCCGCGAACTGGCCCATGTGGCGCGGCGCCAACGGTGACGGCACCTGCTCCGAATCCGATCTGCCTTTAAAATGGAGCGCCACGGAAAATGTGCTCTGGAAAACGCGGCTGCCCGAGGGCGGCAACTCCACGCCCGTGGTGTGGGGTGACAAAGTCTTTGTCACCCAGGCGGTGGAAAAGGACGGGCGCCGCCTTCTGCTGTGTTTCGACGCCAAGACGGGCAAACAAATCTGGGACGCTGGCACGATTTACCGCGAGGCGGAATTGACCCACAAAACCAACCCCTACTGCGCCGCGAGCCCGGCCACAGATGGCGAGCTGGTGGTCGTCTTTTTCGCTTCGGCGGGTGTTTTTTGCTATGACATGAGCGGCAAGGAGATTTGGAAACGCACCGATCTGGGCAAGCAGCATCACATCTGGGGCAACGGCACTTCTCCTGTGATCGCGGGCAATCATGTCTTTCTGAATTTCGGCCCCGGCGAAAACACGGTCCTTTACGCCTTCGACAAAAAGACGGGCAAAACCCTGTGGCAGCAAAAGGAGCCGGGCGGGAATTCCGGCGAGGGAGGCGGCAAAAACTGGCTCGGCTCCTGGAGTGATCCGCTGCTGCGCAAGGTGGACGCGCGCTATGAACTCATCATGTCCTGGCCCGGCCGCGCCTGCGCTTATGATCCGATGAGCGGCAGAGAGCTGTGGACATGCGCGGGATTGAATCCTCTGGTTTACAACTCGCCTCTGTATGCGGACGGCCTCGTGGTGGCCTTTGGCGGCTATGGCGGCATGGGTCTGGCGGTGAAAGCCGGCGGCGAGGGGGATGTGACGCAGTCCCGCAGGGTGTGGCACCTGCCCAAGGTCAGCCAGCGCATCGGCTCCGGTGTGCTGCATGAGGGGCATCACTACATCCTCAGCGATGGCGGCATCGCCGAATGCCGGGATTTGAAAACGGGTGAGATGGTCTGGAGTGAGCGGCTCAAAGGACCTGGACCCACCGGGCAAAACTGGTCCTCGCTGGTGCTGACGGCTGACAAGCTGTGTTATGCGGTCAATCAAGGCGGGGATGCTTTTGTCTTCCGCGCCAGCCCGAAATTTGAGCTTCTAGCCACAAACTCCATCGGTGAGAAAGTCATCGGCTCCATCGCTGTGAGTGACGGGAGGCTTTTCATTCGCAGCTATCAGAACCTCTGGTGCATCGGGGTCAGGTAAGGGCGGCGTGTTTGCCGACTTCGCTGCTTGATTGGCTGCCGCGGAGGCGTTGAGCTATCCGCCGATGCGTTACGCTTTTTTTGACCTCGACCACACGCTGCTGCCATTCGACACGCAGACGTTGTTTTGCAATTATGTGCTGCACCGGCATCCGTGGCGGGTGGTGCTGCATTTGTGGTTCCTGCCCTTTGCGCTGGGGCGCGCGCTCGGCCTGGTGAGCACGGCCACGGCCAAGCGCGCCTTTCTTTCCTATCTCTGGGGGATGAAACGTGCGCATCTGCGCAGGCTGGCGCGGGAGTTCGCAAGCGATTGCGTGGACTCGTGGATCTACCCTGAGCTGCGCGCGGAGATCCTCCGCCACAAGCATCAGGGCCGGAAGCTGGTGCTGAACACGGCCAGTCCTGATTTTTACGCCCATGAGATCGCTGAGGTGCTGGAGTTCGACCACTGCGTCAGCACGCGCTTTCACATTGGCAACGAGGTGCCGCTGCGCCCGGTGCTGGAGGGCCCCAACAACAAACGCGAGGCCAAGATCGCCGCCATGCGCGAGGCCATCCCCGGTGTGCGCGCCCTCTCTGACGAGCAGCGCTTTCACTGCTGGGCGTATAGCGACAGCCCGGCGGACATCCCGCTGCTGGAGTTCGCCGGGAACCGCGTGCTGGTGCATCCGGGCGGCAAACTGCGCCGTCACTTCCCGCAGCATGACGTGACCATCCTCACTCCGCGCCGTCCCTACTGGGGGCGGTTGGGAGATTTGCTGGCCGCGCTGAGGCAAATGCTGGGCCTGCACGGCGAGCGCGGTCCGCGCCGGTGAGATTCCGCCGGGCGTGAAAAAACAAACCTGTTGCACCCCGGGTGGGGACGGTTATTCTCCGCGCCCATTTTCCAAACCACCAACGAACGTCATCATGTCCCAGCATCGCAGCCTCAAAACCTCCGGCTCCGTCGGCAGCAAGCGCAGTGTCCTGAAACGCGGCGAGCGCATCAAGCTGATGAAGGCCCGCGGTCAATGGCAGGAAGGCCGTCTGCCGACCGGCCTGCCCAAGACCAAGTCCGAATAACCCGCGGCGCTGTTCCTCCGGGAACGCGCCTTTCAGCCCGTGCGCCTCAACCGCTATCTCAGCTTGTGCGGACTCGGTTCGCGCCGGGGAGTGGAGACACTTATCCTTGAAGGCCGGGTCTGCATCAACGGCCATTACATCCGCGATCTGGCCACCGACGTTTCCGACGAGGACAAGGTCACCGTGGACGGCAGGCCCGCGAGGGCGGAGACGCCCGTCGTGCTGGCATTGAACAAGCCGCGCGGCTACATCTGCTCCCGCAGCGATGAGCGCGACCGCATGACGATTTACGCGCTGCTGCCCCGCCAGTACCAGCATTTGCATCACGCGGGCCGCCTGGACAAGGAGAGCGAGGGGCTGCTGCTGCTTACCAACCGCGGCGATCTTTCCCACCGGCTTATCCACCCCAGCCAGGGAGCGGAGAAGGAATACGAGGTCGTCACCGACAAGCCGATGGACCTTGAGACCATGAACAAGCTGGTCCACGGCATGATGACCGAGGAGGGGCATGCCAAGGCTGAGCGCGCCTGGCTGGCCAGCGAGTACAGGGCGCATGTCGTGCTCAAACAGGGGCTTAAGAGGCAGATCCGCCTGATGTTTTACCAGCTCGGCTTCGAAGTGGAGCGGCTGCGCCGCATCCGCATCGGCTGGCTCGAGATCCGCGGACTGCCCAAAGGCGGATGGCGCGAGCTTTCGGAGGCCGAAGTGGAGCGCTTTTTTTCCAAAGAGGGGGGGACTGGGCGTGCCTCCACGAACACTGACAAACCGGTGCTCAAACGCCGCGCAGCGCGGACGGAGGAGCGCGGCGCGAAGGACGAGCGGCGGAAGCCGAAATTCGAAGGACGGAAGCGGGGCGAACGCAAGCCGGGGAAGGCCAGGCCGGCAACGGGCAGGCCGGCGTCTAAAAAGCCCGGGGCCAAGGGGTCGCGCAAGCGCCCGCCGCGCTGACCCGGCGTGATCGGGACTGCGCGCGAAACCCGGATCGAGGGAGATTCCGTCCATGCTCCCGCAGGCATCTCCATCATGACCGCCAAAAAAATCACGCGCTGAACACGGAGGTGCGTTTGCCTGCGGCGTCCGGTGCATTCAAGTTGGGCCATGCATGAAAGCCTCAGCCAAGTCCTCGCCTCGGAATCCACACGCCCCGCGCTGACAGTGCGCGGCTGGGTGCGCACGAAACGGGAGTCGAAGTCATGCGCGTTCCTGGAGGTGACCGACGGCTCGTGTTTCAAGTCCCTGCAGGTGGTGGTGGACGCGGCGCTGCCATCGGCCGCGCTGCTGCCGCGCATCCTGACGGGAGCCGCGGTCGAGGTGGAGGGCGCCCTGGTGGACTCGCCCGCGCCCGGCCAGCGCTGGGAGATGCAGGCGCGGGAGCTGCGCCTGGTGGGCGGGGCGGACGCGGCTTATCCGCTTCAGAAAAAGGGGCACACACCGGAGTTTTTGCGCACCATCGCGCACCTGCGGCCGCGCACGAACCTGTTTGGCAATGTCTTCCGGGTGCGCAGCCGCATGTCTTACGCGGTGCATCGTTTTTTTCAGGAGCGGGGCTTCATCCATGTCCACACGCCGGTGATCACCTCGAATGATTGCGAGGGCGCCGGGGAGATGTTCAGGGTGACGACGCTCAAGCCCGGCGGCAACGCCCGGGCGGAGGACGATTTTTTCGGCAGGCCCGCCTACCTCACGGTCAGCGGCCAGCTCCAGGGGGAGGCTTTCGCCTGCGCGCTGGGGAAAATCTACACCTTCGGACCCACCTTCCGCGCGGAGAACAGCAACACGGCGCGTCATGCGGCGGAGTTTTGGATGATCGAGCCGGAGATGGCCTTTTTTGACCTGTCCGCCGACATGACTTTGGCGGAGGAAAACGTGCGCTATCTGGTGAAAGCCATGCTGGATGAGTGCGGTGAGGAGCTGGAGTTCTTCGGCAGATTTGTGGACAAGACGCTGGAGGCCCGGCTCCGGCAGACTCTGGAGAAACCCTTCGAGCGCTTCAGCTACACGGAAGCGGTGGATCTGCTGCTGAAATCCGGACGCGCTTTCGAGCACCCCGTCATCTGGGGCGAGGGGCTGCAGACGGAGCACGAGCGCTTCATTGCCGAGGAGCATGTGCGCGGGCCGGTGACGATTTTCGATTATCCAAAATCCATCAAGCCTTTCTACATGCGCCAGAATGACGACGGCAGGACCGTGGCGGCCATGGACCTCCTGGTGCCGGGCATCGGCGAGATCATCGGCGG